>NZ_LWLG01000005.1 GCF_001652585.1 Thermosulfurimonas dismutans | reverse complement strand
GGGGATGGTGGAGTGGTCGGGAACGGGATCGGTAGCGGAAAGGCCGAGGAAGCGGCGGTAGAAGAGGTTGCCGTAGAGCATGATTTCCATTTCGGGGTCGGAGTGACCGTAGATTTGCTGGATGATGAGGATTTTGAGCATGAGGAGGGGATCGTAGGCTGGGCGTCCTACGGAGGAGGGATGGAGTTTGGAGAGAATGCGTTCGAAGGGTTTCCAGTTGATGAGGCGGTCGAGTTCTAGGAGGAGGTCATCCGGGAGGTTTTGGTAAAGAATATTTTCCCCGAAAGTGAGTTGAGTATGCTGTTTCTTATACATGCTCAACTCCTTTAGTTTTTAAGTGAGTTTATTATGAGAAATAAAATTGTCAATCTGATTTTGCAAAGGTCTCTAAAAAGTTGAGATTATTGGTTATTATGGAAGATAAATTTTGTAAGATAAGGTGGCTATATTTGATTCTGGGATATATGTGTGGTGTTGGTCTCTTTTTGTTCCGTCAGAAAGGGGGGATTAGAATAGCCAGGATTGTGGCTCCAGCAGATTTTGTAAATTTAGAACGAGCTGCGTGGAAGCCGAGATATTGTGTACCTAGTCCTAAAGTCTACATTCAACTTTATGATCTGCTTTGTGGCTGTGACGGGCATATTTACAGCAATGTCTGGATAGCTCTCGCTTTCGGAATAAAAAGGAGTATGTAAACAAAATGCCTTTATGATGGAAATGTCGCTCTTTTAAGGAACTGGGAAAAAGTAAATCTTGACGATGCTCTGGTAATCCTATGGTTCGTCTTGGGGCTTGAGATGTTGACGGACGAGGATAAGTGCCATGCAGATATGGCTCTCTTAGGGGAGGATGGGAGTCTTCAGCCTGGTGATATTAAGAAAGGATCTAGAGGTGATTGATTTTTTGAAAGGGGATGAACTGATGAGGGGGGCGTCCCTTTTGATCTTTTTTTGGGTTTTGGGAATTTTACCTCCTAGTGTTTGTGGTTTTGGAAAAGTGTTCAAGGACTCTCTTCACGGAGTGGAGGTGGATTTACCTCCCGGATACTATTTGCGAGTGCCTTCCGGACAAGGACGAATTCTCATAAAAAACGAAGGTGGTCTGGGTGGACTTTCTATTTTCATGCTTAAAAACCCTAAATCTTGGGATCCCGGTTATTTTATAAAAGTATTTTCGATTTCTTTGCCAACTTCAAAAATTTTTTATCGTAAAATTGATAAAAATTCGGTAATGGCTATATGCGAGGCTACTTATGCGTCCTTTTCTCCCTACTTTGACGCGGAATACACTTACGCCGGAATTCTGACCGAAAGGTGGTCCTCCCCCGTACGCGCCGCGATGTTTGTTCGCCGGGGATGTCACTATACCCTGGCCATGGTGGCGGTTCCTCCTTCGGGAGGCTCGCTGAAAGACCTCTTTCAAGTGGCTTCTTCCCTTAAAATCCAACCCCCATTTCGTCCTTTTCGGAGTCAGCCTGTACAAAGCGTGGTTTTTGGTATTCCGGCCTATTACGTGGATGTTCCGGAGGGGTGGCGTCTTGAAAATATGAATACCATGGGAACTTACGGAGAAATACCCTGTTTTTGCGTAAAGGGTAGAGAAGGGGGAGCTTGTTATTTCCGGGTATGGACACAGAGTTTCCAGAGCATGTTTTTTCAGATGCCTATAGGAATGGCTAAAGTTTTTGTCCCTGGCCAAGGGGAGAGACCTTGGTCATCTTTTATCTTATCTCCTGAGGAAGCGATTTCGCTTTATTTAGGATTTTGGGGGTTCGAAATACCTATAAATGTAGAAGTCGGAAAGGATGTGGTTTGGTTTGAAAGGTTGTTAAGGCAAAGTATACCTTCTCCTATTATTGGTTTGTGGGTAAGGCATTTTTATTTTTCTGGCCGTAATTTTTCTGGAGAAGGTGTCCTGGGAGAAACAAGGATGCAGGTTGTTAATATGTCTACGGCTACTTTATCGGTAGGTTACACAGGGATGTTAGGGATATGGTGGGGTGAGTCTGAAAAGACGAGATCGCTTGCGGAAGGAGTAATCAGAAGTATAGAAGTTAATCCCGAATGGGAAAGGCGTCAGATGAAAGTCATGACCGAAGAAATGCGTAAAGAAATGGCCCATCGCCGGTGGATATGGAACGAATTTCGCAAAACTCATGATTACATCAGCAGGCTTCACCGGGGAACCATTAAGGCAGAGGAAGTATTTCAGGAGGAGATGGCTCGGGCCTACACCAACATCCTTTCCGACTACACCTACGCCCGCGATCCAGAGACGGGGGAGGTATTCCATCTTGAGGATGATGCTCGGGAATACTGGCGGAATGCTGAAGGGGACATAGTAAAATTTGAAGGGGAAGTACTTGATCCTCGTGCCCTTGAGGTCGAGGGCTGGCGGCGCCTTGAGGTGCGACCCGAGGGTTTCGGGAAATGGTAATTCAACCTTCCGTAGATACAATTTTGCTTTGGTCACGGAAGGAAAGCTGTTTATGGTCTCTGCAGGATAGATTCTTGCTACTACATCTTTTGGAGCCAGCTTTAGGGAAGCGCGGGTAGCGCGGTGTAGAGATGAATACTTGGGGCACTCTCGGGGACTAGAGTCCGAATCCTAAAGGAAATAATGGGAATATTACTATCAGTGATACCCTGATGATCCTTGAGGTGCATTAGCTCAGACTTAATCTGACAGGTAGGCCTTCCCAAAGGGGGTGGTCTAGGCTACCCTCCAGAGAGAGCTCCACTCAAAACTCAAAATAAGGAGGAATAGCCATGACCACCCAAGAGAAGCTTATCAAGAACAAGCTAGGTTTGCTAGAGTTAGCGGCGTATTTAAAGAATGTTTCCGAGGCTTGCCGGGTGATGGGTTTCAGCCGAGACACCTTCTACCGGATCAAGAAGGCTTACGAGGAAGGCGGAATAGAGGCCCTTTACGAAAAGAGCCGCCGGAAACCGAATTTCAAGAACCGGGTTTCAGAAGAGGTAGAGCGGGCGGTGGTGGAACTGGCTTTGGAGGATCCTTCCTTGGGCCAGAAGAGATTACGGTCTGGGAAGTGGTTTCCACTTTGGAGAGAGAAGACGAGGTTACCCCCTGTGTAGCCTATCCCGAGGTATGCGAGTTTAATGAAATCTGTCCCACCCGCGAGGTATGGGACCGCCTAACAGAGCTTATCAAAGAGACCCTTTCCCAAGTTACCCTGGCAGACCTGGCCCAAAAATACCAAGAACGCCTTACGACTCGAAAAGCTTAATTTGCTTCGGGAGACTTATCACCTCTCTCTGAACTCTCTGAACCGTCCTGGGATTGTCGGAGAGTAAAAAGTGTGGGAAGATAAGACATGGACAGAGCGAAAAGATTTTCAAAAGAGGTTCGGGAAAGGGCGGTTCGGTTGGTTTTTTTGAGGTCCAGAAGGAATAGGCCAGGTGGAATATGAGACGTTGAACTGGGTATGGTGGTACAACCATGCCAGGTTAATGGGACCCTTGGGTTATGTGCCACCGGTGGAGTGTGAGGAAAGGTACTATGAGGGTCTCAGGAAGGCTGCCTGACTCACAAAAGAAGGTCTCCGAAAAATCCGGGGCGGTTCAATGAGTCTAGACAGAGGGAATAGAGTGATAGAGAGGAGGATGTATGAAATTTTCGGTCAATAGGGGCGTAGTGCTTCTATTTTTTTTCTTTTTGGCTACTATTATTTCTACAGTGGCCTCTGCCGGGGTTTCAGTAGAACTAAAAGGTCTTCAAATAGAGCAAACTCAAAAAGGATTCCTTGTCAAAGGAACTGTGGTAGGTTCGGGGCTTAACACACCAATTCCAGAAAAGGATATGGTTGATATTGTTGCAGAAATTAAGAAAGGGCCAAATGCTAAGTATCCCAAACTGCCGCAGTACTACAACATAGCAGCAGGTTGTCCTCAGATTGCGGGCAAGTGCCTCACTAAGGAGGAAAAGGAGGGAATTAATATTACCTCCGTAGGAATAGCTTCTATTGCCCTGCGTCCCGGTCCAGTATGGCGTATCTACGGTGGTCTGGGCGAATGGGAGAAAAGGGCACCTGCAAGGGTAGAAAAGCCTTTTCAAGGGTATATACCTCTTCAATACGCCGGCAAAGAGGCTAGGATACATGTAACTCTAACTCATGTGATAGGCGGACCTTATGCTGCTTGGCCCGGTATAAGTTATTATCACGCGGTAAAAGAAGTGGTGCTACCGGGAGGAGGAGTTTCGGGCAATGCAGGATCTCGAAACCATTTGCCGAAACCTAACAAAAAAACAAGCCGTACAGCGGTTTATAAGATAAGCGCAACCAAGAAGGGGTATTTAAAAGGCTACAACGAAAGAGAGATAAATATAGATACAACGAAAAGACTCATTGTTTGGGGAACGGTTTACGATACCAAAAATAAAGTGCTACCCTTTACCGTTGTAACGCTTACAATTTTAGGTGAAAAATTCACAACAAAAAGTGACGCAAATGGATATTTTAAATTTGATCTACTCATCAACCCCAACGGAAACAAAACGGTAAAATACAACGAAGATTTGCACCTCAAAAAACCAGTTTCACATATCACTGCACAAATCCTTTCTAAAAAACTTGCTGCAAATGGCAGAATTCAAATAGTGAAAGTAAGGCTGATTAGCGAAAAAGGTATAATAAAAAATAAAAAATTTTATATCTCAAAAGACAATCTGCCACTTTTGCATAACGGTAGGAAAATAAACTATGCAAAATCCTCATACGAATCAAAATACATAACCACAGACTCAAACGGTATCGCAACATTTACCGTTACATCGCCAAAGGTAGATGTAAACCTGGTTAACCGCTCAGACGACAAAAGGCTATTTCCCATAGTTTCAAGATACAACATATACTCACTTGAAAATGGTGAAAAAGAAAAGGTCGGAACTCTAAAAATCACTTTTTTATCACCAAGACCTCACATAACGAAGGTTTTGCTTCCAGGAGGCGTGGAGGAACAGCTATGGCAAAGCAAACCATCAAGGGTATTCATAGACGACATAGATAGTAACCATTTTAGAATTCTAATCCGCGGCTGGGGTCGATTCAGAAGTAAGAGTAGCGGTGTACGGTACAATACCCTCATTCGACAATTCGACGGTAAAGAGTTTGATTTCTTCTTCAGCCCCAAAAAACTTGGCTTTGATTTGAATAATCAACCACAGCTTTGGAAAGAACTCATGATCACAAACTTAAAGGTTTTAGGGAGTGTATTTGTACCTTTAGCTCAAAATGGCGCTCTACCCTATATAAAATACACTGCAAGCGATGAATTTAAAAAGCTAATCGACGCCCTTACAGTTAAATATGGCATAAAAGACTATGCGAATCTCATTAAACAGGCACACAACAGTCCATCCTATATAAACACTTTGGACGGAGCGGTTGGCGGTGCACTGTTAGGTGATGCATTAAACAACATCATTAGCAATAAGTACATTTCTTTAGGGCAAACACTTCAATTGGAGGCATTAAAGGCTGTGTACGCAAACCTGGCAACAATCTATAATGCGTATGTTAGGTACGGAAAAATAGCAAGAGCTTATCAAGATATAGATCTCTTACCAATCATCGTCATTGTTACGGATAATGATGGTTATAAGGATAGGTATTTACGTTACATTTCTGTAAAAGTTTGGAAAGAGGGAGAATAGAAATGAAAAAAATATTTATTGCATTTTTAGCTGTTTTATTAATCCCCATCAGCGCCCATTCTAGCATAATTAGCGATTATTTCCATCTTGTCCAGAATAAGAATCTCTCAGGTATAGAACAACTTCTATACAATCCAACCCCAGAACGTCTCAGGCTTTACAAATTAATATTTGCAGCAGTTGATCAAAGGGTTAACAGCGTCAAAATCAAAAAGACGCAAGCATTTGGGGATAAAGCAATAGTGGAAGTGCATGTAAATGTAACAATCTACGATAGATTTAGCAAAAGAAGCTTTAACGAGGATAATAACTTAGTATTTCTATTACAAAAACAGTCCAATAGATGGAAAATAGCAAAAGTGATGCCGCTTGCAGACTTCATACTAAAAAAGAAACTCTTGATTATCAAAAAAGCAATGGATCAAATCGATAACAACAATGAAGTCATCTACAATACAGCAGAAAATGGAGAAAATTTCCTCAATAATAACCAAAACAGCAACTCTTACGAACCAAAAAACAACTACACCTATTTAGGCTGCTTCAAAGACCAAGGCGATCCATATGGTCTCAATGGCCGAGATTTGGCTGCTTTTGGGTTTGGAAGCGATAAGATGACACCTGATTTATGTATGAGGGAATGTGCAAGAAGGGGGTATAGATATGCAGGTGTGCAATACAGCAGCCAATGCTTCTGTGGAAACAGCTACGGAAAATATGGACCGGCTACAAACTGTAATATGAACTGCACAGGAGATAAAAATCAAATCTGTGGAGGAAATTGGGCAAACAGCATCTACAATGTGGTAGGTCTCAATGTGCCGAAGATTCATTATGGCGATGGGGTCGAGGATAATATAGACAGGCCGGGTCTAGACTATAAAAACTTCAATCTGCCTTATCCAGACTATAAACTTTGTCAGGATGCTTGTGATAAGGACCCAGAATGTAAGGCCTGGACCTATGTAAAGCCGTATACGATTCAGGGGGCTTACGCCAAGTGCTGGCTTAAAAATGCTGTGCCCAACCCAGTTAGAAACAAATGCTGTATATCTGGAGTGAAACGAAGAACACACGTATCTCACGCTGTAACAGAGTCTCGGTCTAGAAGCATCAAGGACAACTATATAGGATGTTTCAAGGATCAGGGTGATCCATATGGGACCCAGGGACGAGACTTAGATAAAAAAATTGTTTCTGCCAGTGACATGAGTGTGGAGAAGTGTATCTCCATTTGCAGGAGCTCTGGATATAGATATGCCGGCGTTCAATACGGTTCTCAGTGTTTCTGTGACAATGACTATGGTCTATTCGGCCCGGCGAATAACTGTAATATGAAGTGCTCGGGCAACCCGAATGAGATATGTGGTGGTTTTTGGGCGAATAGCGTTTATGCCACAAATGTCTATAACACTGCAGACGGAGGGGAAAACTTCATAGGGCACGGAGACAAACCTACACGAAATTTCAGAGACGACTTTTACAGGTTCAATCCCATCAATTGGGAAACCTATGAGTGGAAAACCCTTCGGCGTCTGAATGGTGCAAGTTTGGTCTACAATGGAATACTCGATCTGCTCTGTAACCGAACAGATCAGAGTCCCTTCGTAGCATCGAAACCAATTCCCTTGAAAGAAGGCGAAGTTTTTGTTCTCCGTAGAAGAGTTAAAGCTCACTATGCCAACAACTATTTCGAGGGAGGTATCTGGTTCTACCAGACAGATGGTTCAGATGTTCGAATGCCCAAAAAGAGAGCAGCATGGCTTTCAGCGTTTGGGACAGGACTCTTTCAGGTGACCTATTACAATTATGTTTATGAAAAACCAGGAGTTCGCCAGTATGTCCCAGCTAAACATGGTTTTGTCCTGTCTGGAGCCAACTGGAGGCAACTTGGAAACTATGGTGTCCTACAGCCTATATGGGATCAATGGTTTGTCGAGGAGATTGTTTATGATCCGGAAACAGCAACGGTGCGCTATCGGATTAACGGCCAAGAAGTTACAGCCAAAGCGGCACCTCTGAGAACTCCATTCATCCGCTTCATTATGCATCCTTACGGATGGTATACTGGACATGAGATTCAGGTCGATTGGATCGAGTGGAGTGTGCGTCCGAAAAGCCTTGTAGGCGCAGGTTCAGGGACGGTTTTGATAGATACTGTCGATATGCTCAACGGCAATAGCCCACACCATATTTCCCAGGGACCAGGTGTTGGTTCTGATGGGCACTCTTCGGTAAGAGGGGAGGGAACGATCATCACTAATGTGCTTATCGCTACTCGTAAGCTCCCGACGGGCGAACCCGATCCCAATACGGTGACCGACCATCTTCCCGATGGCAATTCACCGTTTTACCTCTTTATCTATTACAATGGAGCTCAGCCAACGGATCGGATTGGGGTAAAATGGTATTGGCGGCCTTTCGGGAGTCAAAAAGAGGAACTGCTTTTTGATAGGGATGATGGAAAACTTCCAGATAGAGAAGGTATTTTTTCCGCAGAAATTTCCCCAGAAGATGGGGCTTTCCCTCACGGTGAATACCATCTAATCTTTACTGTTAACGGAAAAAAGGTGATTGAAAAATACTTCACGATCGGCAGAAGATAACGGGATGACTGATGAAGTGTAAAAACTAACCATCTCATGAAGAAAGGAGCTTTCAGATGAAAAAAGTATCCATATTGTTCTTTTTGATACTGTTCACTCTGGCGAACGCTTATGCTTATGAGGTCAGCTCTATAGAGTTTTCTGATGTTGCCATAGAGTATCCTGAAGAACAGAGGGTGGAGCTTGGTGCAATCACCGATCGCTTCCCTGTTGATACTCCAGTCATTCATGCTCTCATCCACCTCAAGGGCGTGGGAGAGAATGACTCTATTGTCGTTCGCTGGGTCAGTATCGATGCGCTTCCTAAGCCGAATACTAACCTAGGTGAAGTAGAGCTGTTTATAGATCCTTATACAAAACTACTGCACGTTTACTACAATAATCGTGATTTACAGTTGCCAGCAGGCCGCTATACTCTGGAGCTATATTCAAACGGAAGACTCCTGTCAAGAAAGGAATTTACGCTTTATTCCAATAAGTATGGAAAAACTGAGAAAGAGAGTATACACCATATATCCGGTATTTCAGAAATATACCTTGCAAAAGAAGTGAAAGAAAATAGTGATGGAACTATTACCCCGATCGGTGTGGGGGACCATTTTCCGAACTCACAGCACAATATTTTCGTGATTATCCCCTACAAAAATCTTGAAGAGGGTACTCCCTATTCACTTGAATGGATAGTTGTCAATGACGGTATCAATCGTGACAAGAGTATCTATAAAAAAGAGGGAATCATACGATATGCCGGAAGAGAGAAAAAAGGAACCATAGTTGGAAATATACACTTGCCGAGAGATTGGCCGGACGGAATTTTCGAAGTAGTCTTCCGTCTAGACGGCAAACCGGTGATGCGTAAACGATACACAATTGGAGATGTCTCAAAACTGGAAAGAAGCGTCCAACCTGCTGAAGCGCCTGATGAGGCTCTTCAAAAACAGCTGATTACTCGTTTGGCTGACTGGATGCTCGCGTCGATAGAGAAGAAAGATCTGAATCCTCTCTACGAACACAGTGTGCATAGCTGGAGAGACCGCACTGACTGGAAAGCCCTCAAACATGGCTTCCATGGGATCTTCCACGCGCATTTGAAGTGGAAAGAGATTTTTGCACAAACTCCGAAACTCCTTCCATCGAAACGGCTTGCAAACGGTGCGATCCGCCTACAGGCGATTTATCCTGGCATCAACAGTGTCGATGTTCTTTTGGAGGGGACTTTTTATAAAGAGGATGGAGAATGGCGGCTTTTGGGATTTGCATTGGAGCCAGTCAATCCATGAAAGGTATCAAGTGTAAAAGTTTAGACTTGATCTGACAGTTGGCCCCTCCAGAGTCTCCACCTGTCAGACTCGGTCAGAGCCCAAAATCAACCTCTACATTAGAATGCATCTTTTCCTTTGCCAAGGGCACATTTCCCAAAAACGTCTCCATCGGCGTCTTGCCTTCACAGTACTTCCCCTGGTGTGGCCTCTGACTATTGTATTTCTCTATCCACAAATCCAAATCCTCCTGCGGCTCCTCTAAGCTTCGGTAAAGCTTCCGCCTCAACGCTATGGAGTAAAACTCCTCTTTGATCGTCAGGTGGAACCGTTCGCATATTCCATTGGTCTGAGGGTTCTTGGCTTTGGTTTTGGTGTGCTCTATGTCGTTCAAAGCCAAAAAGAGCTCGTATTCGTGCCGGTCAATACGTCCGCAAAATTCCGTCCCCCGATCTGTTAATATCCTCAATACCGAGAGTCCATGCTCCTCAAAAAACGGTATCACCCGATCGTTCAGTAAATCCGCACTGTTGCTAGGATGTTTGCTGGTGTAAAGCTTCGCAAAAGCTACCTCTCTCGTCCGCGCTACCCTCTCATCCAACGCCCTGAGCCTCTTCTCAAAACGCTCCAGCCCGTGCCTAAGCCAGATGCTCCTTACCCCGGCCGGAGATACAAATATCCCTCGCTTCCTCAATTCGTCGCTTACCCTCTTCTGGCCCAAGGAAGGATCCTCCAAAGCCAGTTCCACCACCGCCCGCTCTACCTCTTCTGAAACCCGGTTCTTGAAATTCGGTTTCCGGCGGCTCTTTTCGTAAAGGGCCTCTATTCCGCCTTCCTCGTAAGCCTTCTTGATCCGGTAGAAGGTGTCTCGGCTGAAACCCATCACCCGGCAAGCCTCGGAAACATTCTTTAAATACGCCGCTAACTCTAGCAAACCTAGCTTGTTCTTGATAAGCTTCTCTTGGGTGGTCATGGCTATTCCTCCTTATTTTGAGTTTTGAGTGGAGCTCTCTCTGGAGGGTAGCCTAGACCACCCCCTTTGGGAAGGCCTACCTGTCAGATTAAGTCTGAGCTAATGCACCTCAATTTGTGGGTTGACCTGTCCAAAAGATGGGGACCACTTTACCACCCCTCCTTTGGACAATTTCCCATAGGTCCGATCTCCTTGATGAGGATTCGAGCCTATGGTTTTACCGGGAGGGGGTGACATTTTGGCTTTGCAGTTAAGGGTGACAAAATCGCTTTGCAATAACACATGGTAAAGAAAACTACTTGACAAGGGAAGGATAAGGATTGTAGAAGAATTGTAAATGTACGGGGGGAAGGAGGAAAGTTGAGGATGTTTTTGACTTTCCTTCTCTTGTTTATTTGGTCTACGCCTCTTATGGCAATGGTGGAAGGGGTGGAGCATCTGGGACCAAGTGAGGACCTGGTCGTTACCTCCTGTGGCCGGGTAGAAATCCTGCTTCCGGAATCCTCCAACGGTACGTTCCTTTACGTGATTTGTGGTGGTGTACTTTACCAGAGCCGCGACGGCGGTCGCCATTTTGTGCGGGTCTCCACAAGACTTCCGCTTGCCGTAGATCAGGAGGATCCTTATCGGTTATATAGTAGTAATTATGGCATTTTAATGATTTCTGGAGATGGAGGTCGAAATTGGTATGATCTTTTTACATTTAAAGGAAACATTTATGACATTCAGGCTCAAGGATCTCAAATTTTAGTTGGGTTGGAAGGAGATGCAATTTATTTTTCACAAGATGAAGGGAAAAATTTTTTAAAGGTGTTAAATATTTCAAATTACTATTCAAATATTTGGTTTTCTCCTTTCTATGATAACCGAGTTTATGTTTATATAGAAGCTGAGGGTTTATATCGTTCCGATGACGGAGGGCTCTCCTGGGAGAAGGTGGGAACCGGGCTTCCCAAGGATTGGTATGATGGAATAAAAATCTCCGCCGCGAGAAACGGAAATCCAGTTCTGGTAATAGGTGGGGGAAAGGGCTACATCTCTACGGACACCGGGGGAAGTTTTCGGGAGCTCGGTCTTTCGGATTATGTAAACGATGCGGTTATTGATTCCCAGGGGCATATCTGGCTGGCCACCAGTGGAGGTCTTTATCGTTCGGACGATCAGGGCCAAACCTGGAGCTTTATCGCCCCGGAGGCGGTTTATTCCGTGGCGGTACGGGGAGAGACTATCTGGCTCGGAAGGAACGGCTATCTCGAAATTTCCACCGATGGCGGAAATACATGGCAAAAGTATGGAGTGGCCACCGGATATAGTCTTAAATTTTTAGAAAAGGATTCCTCTGGCGACCTTTGGGCTACAATTGATATTGATAGAAAGGGAATTTATAAGTACTCGTTTAAGAAAAAAAGGTGGGAACTTTTTAAAGAACCCGCAAGGCCTTATGAGGATTTCAAAACTTTTACCGTGGTGGGAGATTACGCTTATTACGAGACGGAGTACACCCATTTCAGTCGGTGTTCTCTCGATTTCGATAACTGTTCGGTGATATGGAAAGGCTCCCTTTACGACTATTATTTTCCGGATCCTAAAAATCATCCTCTTGAGATATGGGTTGCGGGTTACCTTTCTTCCTGGGATGGGGGGCAGGGATATGGCATTTATATGAGCACTGACGGAGGGGAGACTTGGGGGTTCATATCCGGGCCAACGGACGGAAGTGTAAGTGAGGTGGCTTATGACATGGAACGGGGAACAATTTATGCCGTAAGCAGTGTGAATTATGAAAAACATCTTTTTGTTTCCTCCGACAACGGTAGCACCTGGCGAGACACCGGAATAAAGGATATAAACGATATTCAGCTCTTCTCCGGTAAGGCCTTCGTTTCCACCCGAAATGGTCTTTATATATATTACCAGGACACTGGTTCTTTTCAGAAAGTAAGTCTTGCTGGGGTGCAGGAGGTGTACAAGGTATATCCTGATCCTGAAGATCCTTCTCGATTTTTCGCTCGCACCGACAACGGCCTTTACCAGTCCAAAGACGGGGGAAAGACCTGGACGAGATTTCAATATTTTATAAATGATCTCTACACTCTTTACGACCTGGTGAAGATAGGCTCTCGGTGGTATGCCGCCACCGACGGTGGAGTGATCTCCTTTGAGGACAATACTCCCCCTTCCGCACCGGCATTAATATCACCTGAGTCCGGAAGTGAGACCCCGGCCCCGGTAACCCTTTCCTGGCAGGCTTCTTTGGATAGTGAAAACGACACCGTAAGATATACCGTTTTTCTTGCCAGACAGGGGGAGGAGAGTTTTCATCCAGTTGTGGGATGTATAGGTATAACGCAGACCACCTGCACCATCGCCGATCTTGAGAATGGAACTACTTATTACTGGTATGTGGAGGCTTCGGATGGGAAGGGTGGGGCGGTTCAGTCCGAGCGGTGGAACTTCACCGTGCCCGTTCCTCCTCTCTGCACGCCGGACGGGGACGTGGCCCCGCTGGGTGCCCGGGACGGAAAGGTGAATATCGGTGACGCTCTGGTGACCCTGCGGTTTGCCTTGGGGCTTGAGACACCTTCGGAGGAAGACAAATGCCACGCGGATGTGGCCCCGCTTGCGGCGGACGGAACACCCCAGCCGGATGGCAAGATCACCATCGGCGACGCCCTGGTGATCCTGCGCATGGCCCTGGGATTGGTTTCATGATGATACCAGTACTTAACAAACAAATTAAAGGTAATTGTAAAAGCGAGATTTGAAAAGCTACGAAAAAAAATTTCTAAAAAACAAATAGAAGGGGGTAAAGCTATGAGTTGGAGAAGGTTGGGTTTGTGGTTATGGGTATTTGTGCTTCCTTTGCTGCTTGTGGCCTGTGGAGGTGGTGGAGGTGGTGGCGGAGAGGAGACTTCCGGTACCACCTCTGGAGCCACGGTCGTTGGAAGTGTGAGTAAGGACCCGGTGGCTAACGCTACTGTGTGGCTCCTGTGTGACGGAAAGAAATTGAAGAAGCTCGGACAAACGGATGGGGAGGGAAATTTTCAGTTCAAGCTAAATCCTGTGGAGGTAGCTAATTGTACTCGGCTTACATTGAAGAGTGAGAACGGTACCATGCAGGTCGGAAATGATACTCTGGCGGCTCCTCCTCTCCAAGGGTTTATTATGGACGAAGATGGAAATGTAGTTCACAAAGGGGCAGATATTATTTCAGGTGCCCTATATTATGCCTTTCTTACTGTGGATACCAGTGCTCTAGTGGAAAAACATAGTGACAATTTTACGCAAATTGAAAACGATCCGGAATTTGAGCCCGTAAGGACACTGGTGTACCACGTCCGAGAACGGGCTCGAGAGGAATTCGGTAGCGAAAGAGAAGAATATATCAAAAAACTTTTTACGGAGCACCATTTTAGCATAAGGGATTACGAGCCGCCTTATAATAGAGTTCTGGCGGATGCCATAAGCCGTCTCCTTCAGATTCAGACGGATTTCCTTTCACTGTGGGAGAAGTTGTTGCAGGGGTTTGTAGCTCTTCTTCAGGACCTCCAAGATGGTGTTATGGATGGGCAAGTAAACGGAAACCCCATTTCAGGTAATTATACAAATATTTTGGATCAGATCGGCTCTACACTTCAGAATTATTGTTCTTATGCTGTAGGTCTTTCGGGAGATAGGATAATTATTTCTTCCGATGGACAGGTGTGTAGCAAACTTACGGCAAAAATCGCGGGTGTAATAGGATGTGGAGAGGGGCCTCAGATAAGTGAGATTGCTTTTGACGCTATGCCTGTAGGGAATGCCACCAATGGCACCCTTGCTATAAATCCCAATCCTGTTCAGGGTAATACGCTTACTGAAGCTTCCGCTCAAGTATGTGCCGGAAGTGCTCCGGCGGGAAGTGTGTTCAGGATTACGGCTGTAACTAGTGATAACCGGACCTCCAATCCCGTGCTGATTAAGGTTTGCAATGCTGATAGTGTGGATGAGATTTCAATGGCTGGGATATATTTTGATCAAACTACTAATCAATGGAAAGTGAAAGCCATGGTAGCTCCGCTTTCCGGAAATGGCACTCCTTCCGGAAAGGTGACATTTAAGATTGTGAAAGGCCAGGTTACTTTCACAGGTGGAAAGAAGGAGATAGAAGTAGATATTGATACTGATGGATATGCGGTAGCGCCACTGGAAGTTCAGGGAGCCGGTATGGCTAAATTAGTAGCTTTGGTGGAGGATCCCTGCACTGGAATACATCGTAGGGTTGCTATGTCTTACGTGGCCCCTGATCCGTGTGCGGTTAAGGCGGTAAGCCTTAACGCCACCCCTATTTCGGTCGTGGCGGGCGAGAGTGCCAATCTCACGGCCCAAGTAGAAGTAGTCAATCCGGATATCTGTGCTGATCTTTCCGGAAAGCAGGTGACCTTTGAGGTGGTGAGCGGAGATGGGACGGTGAACCCGGCCACGACGGTGACGGATGCTAGTGGTAATGCCAGCACCACCCTTACGGCCAATGCTCCGGGGGAGATCAAGGTGAAGGCCACCTCTGAGGGCAAGACTTCCAACGAGGTTACTATTCAGGTGGCGGAACATCCGTGTACGGTTACGGGGGTGACGCTTAGCGCCAATAAAACCTCTCTTACGGCCGGAGACAGCACACAACTTATGGCTCAGGTGCAGGTGGTTAATGCCGAGCAGTGCGGCGATCTTTCGGGCAAAGAGGTGACCTTTGAGGTAGTGAGCGGTGATGGGTACGTGAATCCGCCTACGGCTCAGACCGATGCCACCGGTAAGGCTAGCACCACGCTCACGGTTAACGCTCCGGGTGAGGTCAAGGTGAAGGCCACCTCTGAGGGCAAAACTTCCAACGAGGTTGCCATTCAGGTGGCTCAGGATCCGTGCACGGTTACGGGAATTGATGTGCGGGCCGAGCCTGCTACCGTGTGCGCCGGGGGCAACTCCACCATCAAGGCCACCATTCACCTTGCTGATTTCGATTCCTGCACTAACAAGGATGCCATAGGAGATGCGGCTTTTGAGGTGACTCAGGGTGATGGAGTGTTGAGCCAGGTGAGCATTCCCATCGGCTGGAACGATGTAGATAAGGTAGGGGTGGCTGCGGTGACGCTTACCGCCGGCAGTCAGAATTCCACGGTGCGGGTGACGGTGGATGGTGTGTCCGGCCAGACCTCGGTCGGGGTGACTCAGCCCAAGGCTTACACCTGCACACTGAAGCTCGGGGTTACGGCCAATGGTACGATTGGAGGAGTGGATGTGACCGTGGACTATCCAGAGACTGCGCTTGGATTTGATAATGTGGTAGCTATTGGAGCGGCTCAGGGAGGACTGGTGGTTCCCAATGATAATGGAACCCATGTGAAGATTGGGCTCATTTCAGCCGGTGGATTTCCTGCGGACGGCTCAGCGGTGCTTAAGCTTACCTTCTCAACTCCTCAGAATCAGGGATTGTGTAGTGAGCCTCAGGAGAGCGAGCTTGCAATTATTCCTGATGGTAATGCTACCTGTTCGGATCTTTCCGGGAATACTTTTGCTTGTCCGGCACAGATAGTGGAATTTACCTGTCAGTAATCTAATCGGCGGGGGGCGCAAAGCCCCCCGCTATTTTGGGGGGCCAAAAGTTCTACTGCGAGGTAGGACTTATGAACGCTCCGGGTCATCCCGCTAATGGCTCTCCGCTGGTGCACCTGGCCTTTGTGGTGAAAGACGAAGGCAGAACCACCCTTACCGCAAACGATTTCGGTGCTTCCGCCACCTACTTCGACCTCGACGGCCATGCAGTTAGGTGTAGGGCAAGACTGACGGTGCTAGGGTGTGAATAGGGGGGGCAAGATACGATTAAGGGGAGGGGGCAAGATATGATAAAAAGTTTAAAGATATGTAGTTTTTCTAAAATAGTTGTTTTAAGTTTTTTCGTTTTGAATGTAATAATTAGTACTGCTTTTTCTATAACTTTACAATCTCCAATAGAACCCTGGACATTGATATCATACTTATATGAGCCATCGTCTTTATCTATTAGTAGTTATGTTTATCCTGTAGAGTCTAATGGATTGGTTATATATAACGGTAATTCTTTAAAAAGATTTTATAAAATAATTCCCCCTGAAAGTGGCACAGTTTACTTTTATATAAAAGATAAAAACGGTAGAGATATAATTCCTAGATTGTCTTATTCAGCTTCAGAAGCTAATAAATTTTTTATAAATTTTTCACAAATTTTGTCATTTTCTGTTGTAGATCTGCCTAAGAAGTTGTATTTAATAATTACAATAGAATATAAGTATCGTAAATTGATAACGAAAGAAAAGATAATTTATTGGGAAGTATTCTATGTTATAAAAAATGAAAAAAGTCCTCAAAATAGAATAATTTATGCGTTGCTTTACATACATCATGATATAGGTAGTCAAATTGCAGCAATAAAGACTATTATAGATAGAAAATTAACTAATCTTTCTAAAAATGTAGCTGCAGTAGCAGGAGAAATAATTTGGAAACAGTATCTCAATATTTTACCGGATTCTATAGCAGTCTTTAGTCCCGTATTAGCAACTGCTTGGGATGTTGTTGATGCTTTAAATTCAGCTACGGCTATTATGAATCAAAATATGCCTATACTTATGAAATTTGCAATTTCTTATGCTCAGGCCTTTATGTGTCAAACAGACGCGGCATTTTATTTGGCAAAATTAGTACATTTATATAATTCTTTGTGGGAATTGGTAAATCAACTACACAATACTTCGTATAGATTGTGGAGAAAATCGTTGTCAAGTCTTTTCGATAATGTTGGCAAAAATATGCATGAATATTTAGTTCTTCTTGATAGATATGATTGCAATTTGGCATATAATTCATATTGTGATTGGAGTGGTGTAAAAGATATAATATATGGTAACGGTAGTTATATTGGAGGAATTTTTTTTTGGGATCGGGAAAAGCTTTTTCCAGAATATATTTATATAACTTCTAAGATTTTAAAAAGAAATCCTTCAGTGTTAGCTCAAATTTATTGGGAAAGTTCTAAAGTACTATGTAATGAAGATTTACATTTATCTGATGCTGAAGTAGTTCAGTTTTTAAATGAATACAAATTTGAAAATTTGATTTTTGGAAATCCTCCAAGGCCAATAATTACTAATATTACATACCCTACTTCTGTAATAAAAGGAAATTTAGTTAAAATTAATATAAATGCGAATAATAAGGGTAGTGACGCAATTTATGGCTCTATAACTATTTCATTTCCTTATCTAAAGGATCTTTCCGCAATTTCTATTCAAAACAGTGGAGGACTAAATGTATATAAAAAACTCCCTGGAGATACAATTTACAATAGTAGTTGTAATTCAATGACTGCTAGGTATCCTATGATTGAATTTGGAGGACAATGGAAATCGGGAACAACAAAAACGGTGACTTTACTTGTTGATACTTCCAAATTATCTCCAGGTAACTTTAAGTTTTATGTAAGATCTACAATGACTAGTGTTGACGATTTTTGGTGTCATTATAAAAATTATCCTCAAAATAGTACTACTATAGACCAACAAGGATGGGAGGTTAATAGCTACTCTTTTAAGATAGTAACAAAGCCACCTACAGGAAGTATTTTAATAGAAAATGGTGCACTGTATACAAAATCGACTTCAGTTGTGTTGAACCTTAATGTTTACGATGACTATACACCTATTGATCAGATACAAGTGTGTATTAAAAATTCACAAACAACCTGTTATCCATATGATTGGAAAAATTTTTCTAATACGAAAATGTGGAGTTTACCTAGTGGAGATGGAAACAAATGTGTGTATGTTAAATTTAGAGATTCTGAAGGTAATATTTCTAGCTGGTATCATGATTGTATAATCTTAGACACGACCCCACCTTCAAATCCATCTCTTACCGCTACTGGAGGGGATGCTCGTGTTACTCTGAGTTGGTCGTCTGTAAGTGATAGTAGAAGTGGTTTAAAAGAGTTTAAGTTGGTCTATAGCACATCCGGTTATCCTAGCTCAGGATGCACTTCGGGAACAAGATTGACTCTATCTTCACCAATAGCAACATCGTATACGCATACCGGTTTAACAAATGGTAGAACATATTACTACAGACTGTGTGCAATAGATAACGCAGGCAATGTATCCGGTGGAAGCACAGCTTTAGCAATCCCCCAAGTTACAAGATATACCCTGAGTGTAAGCAGGACTGGCTCCGGAACAATAACAAGTTCACCTTCTGGCATAAACTGCGGAAGTACTTGTAGTGCTAGTTTCGACAGAGGAATAACTGTAAGGCTTACTGCTTTTCCGAATATTGATTCAATCTTCACTGGTTGGGGAGGAGACTGTGCGGGATGTGGTAGCAACGCCACCTGTTCTGTGGTGATGGATGGTGCGAAAAGTTGCTCGGCGCAGTTTGAGCTTAAGAAGTATATGGTAACGGCGAGAGTAGGAAATGGGAAGGGAACGGTAGAGCCATTGAGTCAGAAGGTTACGCATGGGGGCGTGGCAAGATTTACGGTGACACCTGATGCGTGTTATCACGTGGAGGGAGTGGATAGCACGTGTGGTGGGACATTAAGTGGGAACATTTTTACGACGGGACAGGTGACAGGCAATTGTAGTGTGGTGGTGAATTTTGGGTTAAATGAGTACACGATAGAGGCCAAGGCAGGAGTTGGTGGGAGTATAAGTCCTTCTGGGAATGTAACTGTGGAGTGTGGTGGAAGCCAGATTTTTACGATAGAGCCTGACAAGGGGTATCATGTTAAGGATGTAGTGGTAGATGGGGTCTCGAAGGGTGCGATGACGAGTTACCCGTTTAGAGACGTTAAAGACAACCACATAATAGAGGTGATCTTTGAGAGAGATAGGTATCGGCTTAGTGTTAGTGTAGAGGGTGGAGGCGGGAAGATAGATTGTGGAGGGGAGTGTTATACAGATTATGATAGTGGGACAAAGGTAACGCTTAAAGCTATACCTGATGAGGGATATAGTTTTGCCGGCTGGGAAGGTGATTGTGCGGAATGCGGGAACGATAGAATATGTCCTCTGGTGATGGATGACTCGAAGAGTTGCACGGCGCGGTTTGAGCCTATCCAAACACAGAATCAGCCGCCGGTGATAGACTTATTTAGCGCTAATCCGACTTCTGTAGAGGCGCCATTGTCTGTAGAGTTTGTCTGCACAGCTCACGACCCCGACGGTCGCATAGTGGAATATACCTTTCAGTTCGGAGACGGGAATAATGTGACCGATTATGATGGAAGAGTTACCCATATCTATGACAAGGCTGGAACTTATAAAGCGCGTTGTGTGGCCAAAGATGATAAAGGTGCTACGGCAATTTCAAATCCTTTAGTGATTGAGGTTGCGACAACTAATCAAGAACCGAGTTGTGATGCTCAACACTTGAATCTGTGCACTACGGAAGCGGATTGCGTAAGGGCAGGTGGTTACTGGTATAACGGTAGCTGTCATGCTAGTCCCCAATCTCCTTCCTGTGAAAATGGTGTGGATACTCTGATACTTCAAAACGTTTATGGACACCCTGGATCTGAAGTAGTTGTTCCTGTGATCCTGAATGGAACTTCGACTACCATCGGAGGAATAAGTTTTACCGTTACATATAATCCTGCGGTGTTGAGTTTTGATCGAGTAGAAGGTGCAAGAATCCTTCAGGGTGGACTTATTACTCCCTACGACAATGGAAGTGTGGTAAGGATTGGAATTATCTCGGCTACCGGTATTTCGGGTTCGGGCGAAATCTTGCGTCTGATTTTCCGGGTGAATCCTATATCCGTAGCTCAAACGGTGGTTGATCTGGAGATTCCACAGGTAGAATTTGCCAATCTCGAAGGTAATACTTTTTCCGGTTGTGGACTAGGAGCCAAGGTTTATGTGGATACGAATCCTATAGAAGTAACTATGATTTGTTCAAAAGAAGTAAATGCGAGGAAGATGTTTGACATAGTGTTCGAGATAGACACCAAAAACCTTACCCTAGGCGGGTTGGATCTAAGCCTGGGTTTTGATGCGGGTTTAAGTGCAAAGGGGGTTACGGCCGTAGGTCTGGCACAAGGGGCTACGGTGCAGACCAACAATAGCAATCTTGGTAGTTATCGGGTGGGGCTGATTAAGGCTAGCGGTTTTTCCGGAAAGGGAGAGGTTTTAAAAGTTACTTTGGAGCCCGGTTTGGATGTGACAGGGGAGGTGACGATAAATATCTCTTCGATCCAGGGTTACGATTTGACCGGCACGGCGGTGCCAATAAAGGTGGAAAATGGGACCTGTCGGGTCAATGTGATAAGCTGTACCCCCGACGGCGATGTGGCCCCGCTGGGTAACCGTGACGGGTGGGTGAACATTGGCGATGCCCTGGTAACCCTACGGTTTGCCCTCGGGCTTGAGACGCCGACGGAGGAGGACCGGTGTCATGCGGACGTGGCTCCGCTTGGCGCGGACGGAAGGCCGAATCCCGACGGAAAGATCACCATCGGAGATGCCCTGGTGATTCTGCGTAAGGCTTTAGGATTGGTAAGTTGGGGGTATCAATGAAGAAGATATTACCTTTTTATCTCGCGTTGTTGTTAATCCTGGTAGCCTGTGGAGGCGGCCCTCCGGCTGGGGAGGAAGGGGCTTCAGGGAAACAGAGTACGTCCGGTGATTTTTCCTCCAGGAGAGCTGGGGGGCCGGCGATGGCAAGGCAAAGTTTCGGAAGGAAAGAGGCCGCGAAATCCCGTGGTGGGGTCTATTATGTGGATGCCTATGGAAATAAACGGTCCTGGGGGGAAAACTCCGCAGGGGAAAGTTCTTGGGGGAAAGGCGCGGTTTCAGAAGGGGGTGTTTCTGCATCTGCATCCGAAACCCGGTGGGCTGGAGAAGAAGGGCGGAACTCTTCGTCTTCTTTGCGATCATCTATCCCGGAAGAAAGGGGGAATTCGATGGAAGAAGGCAATGCGGAGGAATTTGAGGCGGAGGAGGCCCGAGAGGGAGTTTCTCCTAAGGTGCTCCGGTGTACCGTGGAAGTGGGGGTGGAAAGTGAGGCCTTCATTGGGGGCGTGGATTTGAGTGTGGAGTATCCCCAGGATAGAGTAGAGTTTGACGCTGGATTTGGAGTGCGCCTGGCGGGAGATTATCCGCAGACCATGTTGGGATTCAACGATCTGGGGCGGAAGGTGAAGGTGGGCGTAATGAACGCCTCGGGGCTTCCGTCCAACGGCGCTTCTCTGGTGAAAATGGTCTTTCGATTGAAGGGAGAAGGGGACAGCGTTCTTTCTGCTTCTGATTTTCAGGTACATTCTTCTTGTTTTGATCTCGACGGACGTTCGGTAGGCTGTCGGCCTCATTTGATCGTTTCGGAATGTAATTGAGTTTTGAAGGAGACATTGAGTGTATTTTCGACCTGTGTAATGTAGGATGAAAGTTGATATTGACCGTTGCCGTTCCTTGCTTAAAGTTTGTCATGAAAAGGCAACTTTTATTTTGTTGTTTATCTTGTATATGTTTATTTTGTGGCAAGCCGGTTTCGCTCAAGAAGTATTTTATCCACTTTATACTACCTCTTTGCCTCCTTTAAGGTCTTTTGCTCTTGCCGAATGGGGCGATACCACTGGTATCGTCGTGGAGGCTCCCGAAGATACGGTAGCTATTGATCTTCTTGTGAACGCTCCCGGGACGAAACTTTTGGTCTACGAGATTTCTGTCAATGGCGATGAAATTACGTCGAAAACGAAAATTGGCGAGGCGCTATCCCAAGGCCCTGGATGGCTCAGAGTTCCTATTCCTAAAACGAATCAAAAGAAACTTTTTTATTTAAAGATCAATTTCCAAGAAGCCGAAGGTTACAGCAGGGCTGTGATAGCGGACGCTCCCGTCTGGCCGAAAGACAGTTTCTGGATGGTTTCTCAGGACCGCTGGCTGTGGCGTCTGGATTGGGGAGAAGACCACCCTTATGGAGGGGTGGATAATACAGGCTTGGTTCCCAGGCCTTATTTGCGATTCGTAAGAGAGGGTAACTTCCGTTTAAAGAGGTTTGAGCCTCAGCCGGGCGTGGTGCTTCAGGGGGCTAAGGTGCGCTTCAAAGTGTGGTGTTTTGGAGCCTGCCCGGCCCTTAAGCTGGATCTGGAAGGCGACGGAATCTTCGACTTTATCTTGAACAGGACAAACTCCGACGTGACAGATTTCTACTACGGTTACGAGAATCCAGGAATATATTATCCGAAGCTCTGCTTAGGGGACGGTAGTGAGTGTTTCGAGTCGGTGGTAGTAGTGGGGCCGACTGGGACGGAGGTAGACGAGCTCTTTAGCGAGAACTTTGTGGTTTACTGGCCGAAAAGCAAGGCTTTCCTAAGGCCCTATGCGGAACGGCTCCTTAAATATCTTCAGCGGGCCAAAGACACGGGCTATTTCGCTTATTGGGGATTTGAAAAAGATTGGGGCCCGGCCCTAACGGTTTATTACTATTCAGCGGATATAGAATTTGCCCAAGATTTATGTCGTTTTCTTTCGGGAAACATTCCAGAAGAAGATGTTTTTGCGTGTTCCAATGAAGTTACCGTTGCTACTTATGTAGAAGGAACGGTGTTTTGGCACATTATTGGTGGCCTTTCTTCTCACATAGCTGCTGTGGATGTATTTACGCATGAATCTGCTCACACTTTTGATCATGTGTTAAACCTTTCGCGGGCTCTAGGGAGTGACTATGAGATTATTCCTATGTGGCGGCATGAAGGCCTGGTGATAACCTTCTCTCGGAATCCTTACTATGGTCACTCGCGCAATTCCAGGCATGCTACGGCCAGAGAAGCTATAACCTCGGGCAAAATTCCGGAAAATTTTATTCATCTAAGATCGAACGAACTTTTGTACAGTTGTGGAGGAGCAACCACTGAGTGTTATGTCATGTCCTCTTCAATGAATAGTGTAGTTTTTCCGATTTTTTGGGCAAATACACCACAAGAAAAGATAGTTGAATACTGGAAGGCCTTGGCATATCGGAAGCACGAGGAGGTCTTTCCTGAAATTTTTGGTGTCACGGACGACGACCTTTGGCAAAAGATTTTGGTGTGGGCCGAGGAGGACATTCCTATCTTTACTCCCCCGGAGCTTAAAGTAGTGGATTCCGAAAATCTAGAATTTAAGCTGAATGGGTCAGGCGAGTACTTCGTACTAGTCTACATAAATGGTTCGGCCTTTCCCACTGGGAAGTTAAGGGTGTTGAGCGGGCAACCGTTCAGTCTTAAAGAGTTTAAAAGCACAAGCCTTAAGTCTCTCAGACTCTTCGTACGCCAGGTGAAGGATTCCACAAGTGGACTTCCGCTGCTCTCAGAAGCCGGGAGGGATTTTTTATTAGTTTTTGAGCCGGAAACTTCGCATCTCCTACATCTCAGCCAGTACAACGGCGGCTCGGTCATCTATTCTTCGTGGCTTAGGTCTTGGGAGTTTTCTCCTGAATCTATGCTTTATCAAGTATTAAACAATTTTCCTGTGATTCCGGAGATGCTAGTCCGGCAAGAAAGGATATGTTTTGATTTTCGCCCCTTCTTGCCTTACATTTCCGTGGAGGCAATGAGTGATCCCGCGGAATGGTATTTGCCTCCGCCTCCAGAAGATTCCAATTTTCATATCGAGGTAGCTAATTTTACAGATGAGTTACAGAAAGGTGTGATTTGCTATTCTGGCTATGATAGAAACAAATATGCTCTTTTTCATATGAAAGCGAATTTTGTACAAGAATATTACGGTTTTTCTCCAGTAGACCAGTATTTGGCTATCAGATTACCCGTGATTAAGAGTCTATATGTGCCGGTGTGCACGCCCGATGGCGATGTGGCTCCGCTGGGGGCGCGTGATGGGAAGGTCAACATAGGCGACGCCTTGGTGACCTTGCGGTTCGCCCTGGGGCTTGAGACCCCGAGCGAGGAGGATAAGTGCCATGCGGACGCGGCCCCGCTCGGGCCGGACGGCACGCCGCAGCCGGACGGAAGGATCACCATCGGCGACGCCCTGGTGATCCTGCGTAAGGCCCTGGGACTTGTCAACTGGTAAGCGATTTGGCTGCCCGGTGGGAGTTATTCCTGCCTGGTAGCTGATTTTAGAAAGCTTTAGTAAGTGGGGGGAAATAATGAAAGGATGGCTTGTAAAGTTCCTTTTGATCCTTTTCGCCTGGTGGGGAATGTTTGGGGCCATTGGATTGGCGCTCTGCACGCCCGACGGCGACGTGGCTCCGCTGGGGAATCGCGATGGAAAGGTGAATATAGGTGACGCCCTGGTTACTCTGCGTTTTGCTTTAGGACTTGAGGCGCCCACCCAGGAGGATACATGTCATGCGGATGTAGCCCCTCTCGGGGCGGACGGTATGCCGAATCCCGATGGGAAGATTACCATCGGGGATGCGCTTGTGATCCTGCGCAAGGCCCTTCAGCTCGTAAGCTGGAATGCCGCAACGGTAGAAGATCTAAAGGAGGCCTTGATTGATTTCCTGGAAAATCCCTCGGAAGGAAATTACACACAATTGCTGGATATGTTTAATGCCGTTCCGAACACCTCTGAGGCTCGTATCCTGAAAGGAGCAGGCCTGCTTTTTACGGTGTATAACGATCATCGGGATTTCTTCAACCAGGTTCTCAAGGTAGACCTGGATACCGTCAATGCTTCTTCCGCTAACATTCTCTATAATCTTCTCACGGCTCCAGACTATGCCGGAGAAATCCTTACCGTGATGGTGGATGTGATTTCCAGGCTGGATCAGGCCGATGCCGAGTTTTCGCAGGTCCTTGCCGCTTCCGGAACCCGGGCGGCTGGTAATCTGGCCAGTCTTACCTTTCCCGACGGGACTACGGTGTATTTTGATGCGCTGGATGTTAAAATCATGCGATTTCTGGCTAAGTTCTGGAAGGCCGTCTGCCTTTATATCGAATCCCTGGATATAAGCGCTAACAACTGGTTGGTGAACGGCACGGATATAAGGGATCTCCTTCTGGTAGCAAACGGAACCCTGAATGGCACTTCCTTTAACGGAACTTCCAACGAAACCCTATATACATTTTTTATGAACAATACCCAACTCCTAACCTATAGAGACCCGTCCAAACTTGAAGAATTCAAGCAGGCCTTTTCGCAGGCTAGACAAACTTTTGAGGAAATAGTGAACGAATTTGCGACGCTTTCGGAAGAGGCGCTCAGGGCCAGACAGAACCATGCCTTTAACCTGGATGATCCAGCCTCGGTGGTCATAGCCCAGGCCGCGACAAGGGTGCTTGCGAGTCTTGAGACCGCCTTCAGTGATCCTTCAGCCGAATTGGCCTGGATCGTAGCCGCCAACGAGACCCTGCATTATGTGGACGGTGGCGACGGTTACTATTACCCCAAAAGAAAATTCGATATTTATTTAGAATACGCAACTTCTACCGGAAACGCCACGGTTTACGATCTTGTAAGCGGTCAAATCACGCCTAGGGCTCTTCTTTTTGGAGATGTTTTTATGGATTATGCCAATCGGACTAGAATAGAGCTTTTCCGATCCGGAGTGGAAATGATAGACTGGGATGAGCCCCTTGAGACCTACGTTATACCAGAAGCTGACATAGCGATAGACGGAAACGCTACGGATTGGGGTGCAGTGCCGATTTTTTACAACCAAAACGGCATCGTGGTCAAGATCGCACGAAACGCAAGCGGTGATTTCTTTGTTTACGTATCAAATCCGCGGTTGGCCAGCGAAAACGGCTCCTTCGGGGTGGATTTTATGGCCCATGCTCCGGGATTTTTTTATGAGGTAAATCTAAATTGTGGTAGATACTATGAATTTTCCTGTGATGCTTATGAAGGAGGAATGGGACTCTGGAGTTCCGTAAATACTTGGGTTGCTATAGAACCTTACGGAGTCGAGATTATGTATCCCGGGGTTTACAATTCTCTTGTTAGAAGCGACGCTCGAAATAGATTCTATCTCGATTTTAGCTTCACTTCTGTTTCTGGCTATGATAGCAAAACATTAAAATTCCTTCCGGAGATAGGACCATAACTTTTAAACAGAAATTTGTAATAATTTTATTTCTGGGTGGTGTTTTCTTTGGTGTAATAGGATGGTATCTGCTTCACCTTAAAACAACAGAAAAATCGTCGGTTTCCCCTGCTAACTCCCTTTCGCGCTTTGCTTCGGCGGGAAAATATCTCCGTGATGTCCATTTTGTGTTTTATATAGGGAACTTCACCGTACATCTCGAGGCTAAGGATTTTTATGTGCGTAAAGAAAAGGTTCTTATTTTCGATAGCCCGCTCTTTCGAGAACTGGTGGCTAGAGATCTCAAGGTTTTGATTTTGGAAAACAATCGAAAGGTGCTGGTAGCATATAAGGAAAAGGAAAAATTGAGGCCCAATTTGAGATCCCTGGTAATCTCCAGGCCCGTAATTTTGTATCCAAAAAAGGTACCTGCCCCTTTGAAACTTATTTTGGATCGTTCTAACTCAAATATATGGCTGGTGTATAAAAATGAAAAAGTCTCTCTGGCCCAAATTATGTAAGGTTTTTTGGTTTGCACTGATTTTATGGGGGGCGGCTTTCCTTCCGGAGCACGGTTTTTCCGGAGACCTTGCGGGGGTTGAGAGTTGGCGAGAAAGAATTTTTCAAAGGCCGCTCTTTCACGGACCCTCTCGTGTTACTCGCCAGGCTTATGGAAGTTATCTCCAATATCTCAACGCCTTGAGATCTTCGGTGGGTATGATTCCTTTTTCTGAAAATCAGGCCCTGACGCAGGCTGCCGAGTCTCATGCCCGCTACATAGCCACCAACCAGGACATAGGGCACACTGAAACTCCCGGGCTTCCTTATTTTACCGGTGTGACTCCGGCCGATCGAGCTGCGGCCGCAGGCTATAACTATAAAGCAATCGGGGAAAATTTATCCTGGGGGGAGGAAAATTTTCAGGAATCCATAGACGATCTCTTTTCGGCCATATACCATCGCTTTGGTTTTTTATCTTTTTACTTTGACGAAATAGGTTTCGGAAAAGCTATTGATGATAGAGGAACCGTTTATTATGTTTACGATTTGGGCACCAGAAAAGATCCTTCAATCGTGGCTACCGATAACCCTCTCGTGGTGAGATGGCCTCCTCCCGGAGACACCGTTCCTCCGGTCTTCTATGAAGAGTTTCCTGATCCTTTGCCGGATCGAAGCGTAAGCGGATATCCGATTTCCGTACAATTCAATCCTTACAAAGTAAATACCGTACAAATGTTCAGCTTTAACCTTTATGATTCTGCGGGAAATTTGGTTTCTACTTTGTTAATGGATGAAGCCTCTGATCCAAACAGGAGATTTTCCGCTTTTGAATTTGCCCTTTTTCCTCAAAGTAGACTCGAATGGGGAGAGAAATATACCGTAGAAGCTATTTTTAACATAGACGGAGAGACAAAAGATTTTTCCTGGGAATTTTACACTCGTAGTCTCGAATTTCCTTATTATAGGATTGATGCTTTCGATATAGAATTGCCGGTACGCTCAGGGCAGACATATGCTTTTTATTTTGTGCCGGCCAATGGCACCGATCTTATCAGAAGTTATCGGTATAGGTATCCTTCAGGAGTTTCTGTTTCGGCGGATTTTATAGATTTAAACACTTTGAAAATTTCTCTAAATGGAACACTGGGAGAGACGGTTTCTTTCGAGCTTTCTGATGGTCGTACGCTCCGCCTCCGTATAAGCGAAACAGATACCGCCATTTGGCCCGGTTGGGGGAACTGCACCCCCGACGGCGACGTGGCCCCGTTGGGGAACCGTGACGGTCAGGTGAACATTGGGGACGCCCTGGTGGCCCTGCGGTTTGCTTTAGGGCTTGAGACACCAAGCGATGAGGATAAGTGCCATGCGGACGTGGCTCCTATTGAAAACGGTGTACCGGCACCGGATGGACAGATAACTATCGGTGACGCTCTAGTAATTTTACGGAAGGCATTGGGGTTGATAACATGGTAGCTTTTCTTTTATTTCTCTCTTTGTTTGTTTTGTGTCAAACTGTTGCCGCTCAAGAAGTATTTTATCCGTTTTATGCCACCTCAATACCGCCCTTAAGATCTTTTGCTCTTTCCGAATGGGGCGATACCACCGGTATCGTTGTGGAAGCACCCGAAAACACCGTAGCCATTGAAGTTCTTGTGAACGCTCCGGGAACGAAACTTTTGGTCTACGAGATTTCCATCAATGGTAGTGAAATCATATCTAAAACAAAAGTTGGTGAAGCCTTATCCCAAGGGCCGGGATGGCTTAGGGTTCCTGTTCCCAAATTGGATCAAAAGAAGCTTTTTTATTTGAAAATCGATTTTCAGGAAGCCGAAGGCTATCGCCAGGCCGTAATAGCAGATTCTCCCGTCTGGCCAAAAGATGGATTCTGGATGGTTTCAAGAGATAGATGGTTGTGGCGTTTAGAGTGGGGAGAAGATCATCCTTATGGAGGTGTCGACAATTCTGGTCTTGTTCCGAGACCCTTTATTCGTTTTGTTAGAGAAGGTTCCTTTAAACTTGAAAGATTTGAACCACAACCGGGTATCGTTCTTCAAGGAGCAAAGATGCGTTTTAAAATCTGGTGTTTCGATTTCTGTCCCGAGTTGAAACTCGATTTTGAAGGTGATGGAGAATTCGATAGCCGTCTTACTGAAACTGATTCAAGAGTAAGCGAATTCTATCACTCATACCGTAGTTCAGGCATTTACTATCCCAAGGTCTGTAGTGAAGACGAGAAAGAATGTTTTGAATCAGTAGTTGTGGTTGGCCCACCAACTACGGAAATATCCAGTCTCTTTAGTGAAAACTTTGTGGTTTACTGGCCAAAAAGTAAGTCTTTTATAAAACCCTATGCGGAGAGGCTTTTAAAATACTCTCAAAGAGCCAAAGATACCGGGTACTTCAAATACTGGGGATTTGAAAAGGATTGGGCTCCCAATATTGCTGTCTATTATTATTCAACTGACATAAATTTTGCCAGAGAGTTGTGTAATTTGGAATCCGGAAATTCCGACGACAATTATTATAATTGTTCTAATAACGTGATGCTAGCAAGTTATATAACAGGAGTACCTTTTTGGCATCTTTTGGGAGCTATTTCTTCAGGCATCGCGTCAGCGGACACACTTTTACACGAATTAGCCCATGCTCTTGATCATATACTCAATTTATCGCGGGCCTTTGGAGGTGAAAATGAAATCATACCTATGTGGCGGAATGAAGGGTTGGTCGTAACTTTTGCTGGAAACCCTGGTTACGGCTATTCTCAAGATTCCCGCCACGCCACAGCTAAAGAGGTTTTTGAGGCAAGCCGTGTGCTGGAAAACTTTATACACCTGAGATCCGATGAGATATTTTACCGTTGTGGAGGAGCGGCTACTGAATGTTATACCATGTCCACTTCCCTAAATGGTATTATTTTCCCCATCTTTTGGGTGAAAGAGCCGCAAGATAAAATCGTTCAGTACTGGAACCTGCTTGCCTATCAAACCCATGAAGAAGTTTTTCCACAGATTTTCGGCTATAATAACGACGAACTATGGCAGAAACTTTTTATCTGGACTAATGAAAATATTCCTTCTTTCAACCCTCCCGAATTGAAACTATTGGAGAGGGAGAACTTAGAGTTCAGCCTACAGGGGTCTGGCGACTATTTCGTCCTAGTTTATGTAAATGGATCAGCCCATCCCACCCGCAAAATACGGGTTCACAGTCAGCAATCATTTAGTCTCAAGGAATTTAAAAATAACGATCTAAAATCAATCCGACTCTTTGTGCGACAGGTGAAAGACTCAACGGGTGGACTCCCTCTCTTGTCTGAAGCCGGACGAGATTTCCTTCTGGTCTTTGAGCCAGAAACTTCCTACCTTTTGAATCTTACCCAGTACAACGGCGCCTCGGTTATTTACTCTGCGGAAATAAATAATTGGGATTTTTCTCCTGAAGCCATGCTTTACCAAGAAATAAATAATTTTTCTCCTATTCCAGAGATTTTTGTTTACCAAGAAAAAATATGTTTTGATTTCAGGCCATTTACGTCTTTTATTACCGTTGAACCTATAACAGGGCCAGCAGAGTGGTATCTTCCGCCGCCTCCTGAAGACTCCAGTTTCCGTATTACGGTGGCGCAACCCATTGGTGAGTTAGAGGAAGGCTTTTTTTGTTATTCCATTCATAATGCTGATAAGTACGCCTTGCTTCACCTGAGAACTGATTTTGTTCAAAAATACTACGATTTTACCCCTGTAGATCAATATTTAGGGGTAAGATTGCCGGTGGTAAAAGCCTTATATAAAAGGACGTGCACCCCTGACGGTGACGTAGCCCCGCTGGGTAACCGTGATGGTCAGGTGAACATCGGGGATGCCCTGGTAGCCTTACGGTTCGCCCTGGGGCTTGAGAGGCCCTCGGATGAGGATTTGTGCCATGCGGATGTGGCTCCGCTTGGACAGGATGGTAAGCCACAGCCTGACGGTAAAATTACCATTGGCGATGCGGTGGTAATCTTGAGAAAGGCTCTGGGACTGGTTAACTGGTAAAAATACAAAATAATCTGATTGGTGAATGGGGATCAGGACTGGACCGTATAGTTATAGAATTTTTGCTCAGATCCTATCTAATCTTGTTCTGTGTGGTTTAGTCATTTTGGGTTTTCTTTTAACTCCCGGGCGATGTAAAGAAATATACCCAGGTTGTTTTTCTAATCAGGATTGTAAAAAAGGTGAATTCTGCTGGCGGAAGGAGGGTTGTGGTGGTTCAGGAACGTGTGTTCCTCTTCCAGAAGTCTGTATTCAAGTATATGATCCGGTTTGTGGGTGCGATGGACGAACTTATGCCAATGCCTGTGAGGCCCATCTGGCAGGAGTAAATGTGGCCTATGCTGGAGAGTGTAAAAACGGGCCAGAATGTATCCCCGACGGCGATGTGGCTCCACAGGGATCACGAGACGGACAGGTAAATATTGGTGACGCCGTGTTAGCCCTGCGCTTCGCCCTAGGGCTTGAGATAGTGACGGAGGAGGATCGGTGTCACGCCGATGTAGCCCCGCTGGGAAAAAACCAGCAGCCGAATCCGGATGGTCAAATCATCATCGGTGATGCTCTGGTGATTCTGCGAAAGGCTTTGGGCCTGATAGATTTCGGTTCCGGAAAAGAGATCTGGAAACCGGCTCCGGGAACCACATGGCAATGGCAACTAACCGGCGAGATAGATACTTCGGTAGAGGCAGAAATGTTTGATGTGGATCTTTTTGGAACCCCGGTGGAAGTGATACAGGAACTCCATCGCCGGGGACGGAAAGTGATATGTTATTTTAGTGCCGGAACTTATGAGCCATGGCGTCCAGACGCTTCCAAATTTTCGGAGGAGGTTTTAGGTAAACCTTTAAAAGATTGGCCGGATGAACGGTGGCTCGACATAAGGCGGCTTGACCTGCTGGGCCCTATTATGAAAGCCCGTTTAGATCTGGCGGTGGAGAAGGGATGCGACGGAGTGGAACCGGACAACGTGGACGCTTATCAGAACGATAGTGGTTTCCCTCTCACCTATGAGGATCAATTGCTCTATAATCGCTGGCTGGCTGAGGAAGCTCATCGTAGAGGTCTATCGGTAGGTCTCAAGAACGATCTCGATCAGATACCAGATCTGGAATCCTATTTCGACTGGGCTCTTAATGAAGAGTGTTTTTCCTATAATGAGTGCGAAAAGCTTTTACCGTTTGTGAATAATGGGAAGGCAGTCTTTGGAGTGGAGTACGAACTTGATCCTGCTGACTTCTGCGCACGCGCCAACCAGGTGGGATTCTCTTTCATGAAGAAGAGACTCGACCTCGACGCCTGGCGCCTTCCCTGCTGGTAACCCCTTTCTTTCTGGTCTCCAGTCGAGCCTTCGTTCGACCCTTGAAAGAAATGGACCTTATTAAGGGAAATAGTTACTAATTAGTAGAAAAATAGTTACCCTTAAATGAAGGAGATATAACCTAATTCATTATAGGAGGTGTAAAAATGGGTAAAAATTTCCAATTTATACTTATTTTTTTAATCTTCTGGTTTTTGTTCTATTTTCGTCCTATAGATATTTTCGCACAGACCGAAAGGGAATTTTACCTCTCTCCGCCGGGTAGTTTGTGGGGAATACTCCTTGATTCTCCACCTGTACCAGAAGGGGTATCTTCATTTAGGGGCTTTTATCCCGAGAAACTGGCTGAGAGCTTTGAAAATGGAAACTATTACTATTTGATAACTGGTTTTGATGTAGGCTTTGTTAGCACGGGTACCCGGGGGGTTTTAGCTAAAATTAACGAAAACGGAAATTTGGTCTTTATAAGAAGTTATGAACCTGAGGATTTTAATTATGTGAATATGAATGAAAGAGGGAATTGCTTTTATTTTGTAACTCCCGCTAGTGATGGATCGGGTTATCTCCTGGTAGGAGATAATCTGAGAGAGGCGGCCCTCTGGTTTCTTAAGACCGATCCGGCCGGAGAAAAGATCTGGGAAAAGTCTTTCAAACAAGGAGACCTGCACACCTGGGGCACAAAAGTTATCGAAATTTTTAACGGTTATTACCTAATAGGGGGCTTTTCAACCGGGGGTCTGAATCCTGCATCTGAAGGTTTACTCACTTTTATAGAAAAAGATAATCAAGGTGGACCTCGGGGAGATTTTCAGCTTTTGAGAAATTTTGGGGCTCCCGCCAAAGACTTTCTTCTCTCTCAAAATAGACTGATAATAGCTACAGAGGAACGAATACACATATTAAACGATGATTTCTCTACGGCTCAAACTGCAGGCAATGCCTCGTATTATCAAATCATTTCTGTTTCCACAGGCGGTTATGCCGCGGTGGGAGTCAAGGAGACCTTAAACGGGAAACTGGCTCTCGTGGTTGCTCGTTTAGACTCCTCGGGCCGGATCTTGTGGGAAAAGACCTTCGGAGAAAACGAGACCAGAAGTTTTGGAGCCGGCATCGTGGAAACGGAAGACGGAGGGTTTCTGGTAGTGGGAACATGGGCCAATAAAGATTTGTGGCTTCTTAAAATAAGCGGTAATGGGGAAAAAGTGTGGGAGCTGATTTACGACGGGGGAAAGATTGAGAAAGGAAAGGATATTATAAAAACCCACGACGGCCATTACCTTGTGCTGGGAGAAGTTAGTGGCTTTTCGGGCGATCAGGTAGGAACCAAAGCCTGGGTAATCAAACTGCGTGGAGATTACAATCCGATTTATCCTATGGCCAGGTTTTCTTATACTCCGGATCAGCCGATCGTGGATGAAGAGGTTACCTTTTCCGCGGGTGACTCTTATGATCCCGATGGTCAGATCGTATCTTATCTCTGGGATTTTGGAGACGGGAACACGGCGGAAGGAGTACGGGTAAAACATCGTTTTACGGTACCGGGGAATTACACGGTAACGCTCACCGTCACCGATAACGAAAGTCTGGAAGATACCTTTAGCCGGGAAGTCAAAATAAGCCCTATGGCGCTCCGTTGGGAGCGAACTTATGACGGAAGAAATTTCTACTGCGATGTCCTTCGCGCCATGATACCGGACGAGGATGGAGGCTGGGTGCTTACGGGAAGTAGAACCGAACCAAACAGCTCTAGATTGTGCGTAGCTAAGATTGATCGGTACGGCAATCCTGTCTATCGGGAGGATGGAAGTCTTTGGGGGCTTATCCGCTTGTATCCTGAAAGTCTGGATGTGCCGACTACAGGTTGGTATGCCAGCTTTGGGCGGGACATTATAAAGGCTCCGGACGGTGGATATGTAATTCTGGGAACCCCTATGAGGTTGGGGGACCACGATATATGGGTTCTTAAGATAGATGACCGGGCTCAAGTGGTATGGGAGAAGCTTCTGGGCGGAGATAATAGAGAAGCAGGATTGAAGATTGAAGAAATAGGTGATGAAGGATATCTCATCGGAGGAATCACGGAGTCTTTAGCTCAGGGTGGTAATGCCAGACCCTGGCTCATCCACCTGAATCTTCAGGGGGAAGAGGTTGGCAATTACACTTACGAAATGGATCGAAAATCCGCTTTTTACTATCTACTTCCCTTGGAAGATAACGGAGAAAAGAAACTCTTTTTGGTGGGCTGTAAAGGTGTGTCAGATCCTCCCTTCTGGCGCGCCTTTAACTCTCAATCCTGGGCTCTGGCCATGATGGTAGACGAGAACGGTGAGGTCCTGTGGCAACAGGATAATTTGGGAAGCGGATACTACGGGAATTTTCTTACCTGGGCTTACAAACTCGGAGATACAGTAGTAGCTGTTGGAGGTTTTCATGATGGTCGCTTGGGCTCTAGTGATATTCAGCCGGTATTTCTGGAATTCGACCTGGAGACCGGTAGGGTTTTGAGAACCCAGAGATACGAGATACATGCTCATGATAACGGAACCAGACAGGCACATGAAGGATGGATTAACGATGGTATTCAAACCGCAGACGGAGGCTTTCTCTTCGTGGGGACTCTTGATTTTGTGAATGATAGAGATGTATGGATTATTCGAACTGACGCCAATGGAACCCTTCTCTGGGAGGAGATTTTCGGCCGTCCCGACCGGGAAGAGGAAGGGTTAAGGATATTTCCTTCTGGTGCGGGAACTTATGTGATCCTGACTCACTATGGGCTTTTTGAAATCGGACCTCCGGTTTCTTCGTTGAATGCCACTCTGGATATTCTGGGAAATGTTTATCAAGGGGAAGCTCCTTTTGAGGTGTTCTTTGAGATAAGTGTTTCCGGCGGAGTTCCACCTTATACGTATATGTTGGATTTCGATGGAGATGGACAGTACGAGGAAAGCGTCCTTCCTGGCCAGATTCGAGAGTATCCATATACTTACACTCGTTCGGGAATATATCGTCCCCGGCTGCGGGTGCGCGATGCGGTGGGCAATGAAGTGGAAGCCTCTCTGCCCCAAGAATTAGCGGTCTGTGGACCAACGGAGGCGCAGATTACCGCTCTCTTCACCTCCGGGCCGGCACCGCTAGAAGTCTTTTTTGATCTAACAAACACTTCTTGGAGAACTTGTCCTGGGGAAAGTTACGAATGGCATTACGATCTGGATTGTGACGGAGACGGAAACTTCGAAATCTTACATAATCCTACCCAGGTGTGGGAACCCACCTGTGATTACCTATCACCGGGAGTCTATTCCGTGGTCCTCAGGGTCTATAACGGAACTTCTTATGATACCGCCGACGAGCTTTATCGGGATGAGGTTCGCAGAGAGAATTATATCGTGGTTACCGGGATTAAAGCCCCTTCAGAGGTTCAAGTTCAGGAGTCACGGGTTATATCTAATCCCGTAAACGATCCGACCGTAGATTTACAAGAGGCACCTCCGGAAGTGGATCTTCAAGAATCCGAGGCCTTTATTGTTACCGCCACCGGAAATCCCGGACAATGTTACGATTTCGAGGTAACTGTAGAGAGGGAAATAACCGGAGAATTCCATCTTTATAAGCTTCCCGATTGGCGGGAAGTGTCCTATGAACAGCTAAACGAACATACCTTGAGGGTCACTCTGTGCTGCGACCAGAACGGAGAGATTGATCCGGTCTTTGTGCTTGCCAGAAGAAAAGCTACCTGCACTCCTGACGGCGACGTAGCTCCGCTGGGGAACCGTGATGGTCAGGTCAATATCGGAGACGCCCTGGTGGCCCTGCGGTTTGCTTTAGGGCTTGAGACACCAAGCGATGAGGATAAGTGCCATGCGGACGTGGCTCCTCTAGGGGAGGATGGGAAACCCCATCCCGATGGCCGGATCACCATCGGCGATGCCCTGGTGATTTTGAGGAAGGCTTTAAGGTTAGTGAACTTTTAAAAGGACCGGGCGGGATAGCCCGCCCGGTGGGGATCAAAAAGGGGGAGAAATGCTTGGAGTGGTTCTTGGCCTGATGGCTCTCCTTTTTTTAAACCTGGATGGGTTACAGGCGGCTACTTACTACGTTCGTCCGGACGGAGGGACCGCGGAACAGTGCACCGGGCTGGTGGATGCTCCTTATCCGGGAGAGGGCAAAGGACAGCCCTGTGCCTGGTCTCATCCCTTCTGGGCCCTCAAGATCGAAAACGGCGAGGCCCGCTGGAGGATTCGGGGAGGGGATACCCTGGTCATTCACGCAGGAAGCTATGTGATCGGTTACAAGGCGCCGAACACCGAGGGCTGGTGTTATCCGGAGTTTGCTTACGACTGCGCTCTTCCTCCGGTACCCTCAGGGCCGGATGCGGAACATCCCACCAGAATCGTAGGCTACGGCTGGGATTCGGGCTGCACCAATCCTCCGGAATTGTGGGGGACGGGAAGGGTCTGGCAGATACTTAATCTGCGGGGGTCTTCCAACGTAGAAATAGCCTGTCTGGAGATTACAGACCATGAAAGTTGTGCCTACTTTCACAACGGTGGCCATTCTTCGGTGGCCTGCGAGTATGAAAATTCTCCTTTTGGCGACTGGGCTTACGCTGGTATTTACGCTTCAGATTCCTCCAACGTGACTTTGAGGGACTTGAATATCCATGGTCTGGGAGCAGACGGAATAAAAGCCGGGCGTCTTGAAAACTGGCAGGTGGAGAGGGTAAGGATCGCGGGAAACGGCTGGTCAGGATGGAACGGCGACCTGGACGGTGCCCCCTCTTCTAATCAGGGGCAATTGTATTTCAAAAATTTCATTGTGGAATGGAACGGTTGCGTGGAGACCTATCCCGAGGAGAGGCTCGAACATTGCTGGGCGCAGTCCCATGGGGGTTACGGAGATGGAGTAGGAGTAGCCCGATCAGGAGGAACCTGGATTTTCGAAGACAGCCTCTTTCGCTACAATACCTCCGACGGGCTGGACCTTCTTTACGTGGGAGTGAACCATCCGGATAGTTTCATCACCCTCCGTCGGGTTCAGGCTTACGGGAACGCCGGTAATCAGCTCAAGGTGGGAGGTCCGGTGTATATAGTTAATTCTATAGCTATCAGTAACTGTAACTATTTTACCAATAAAGATTTTGCTCAAGAGATGGGAGATGTGGCCAGTGGAGACGCCTGCCGGGCCGGAGGAGCGGCCATCTCCGTTTCCATGAATCCCGGGGATCAGAGTTATATCATCAATACCACCGTAGTCTCCGAAGGGTGGGCCCTGATAGAAGTCTATTGTCATACCCACGATTTTCCCGAGGCACCACCGTGTAACGGTTCGGAGCGCCTCCATCTCTTCAACAATATCTTTTTCGGTTATCGGAATGTCACCGTCACGGGCCGGGAAGACTGGCCCGATCTTATCGGAGACGGAGATCCAGAGGGCCGTACCCGGGCTGAAACCATTGACTATAATCTTATCTATAGAGCGGATATACAGATGGAGATCGGATCCCACAATATTCAGGAAGATCCTCTCTTGCGAGAGGAAGAAGATATCAATCGCCTCGACGCCCATCTTCAGGAAGGAAGTCCCGCCATAGATAGAGGGTTACCCGTGGGCGCTATAGAGGGAAGGATTCCGGAAAGGGATCTGGAAGGGATTTCTAGACCTCAGGACCAGGGCGTAGATCTTGGAGCTTATGAATTTCGAGAAGGAGAAATTTGCACGCTCGATGGTGACGTGGCTCCGCTGGGGAACCGCGACGGGGAGGTCAATATCGGAGACGCCCTGGTGGCTCTGCGTTTTGCCCTGGGGCTTGAGACGCCAAGTGAGGAGGACCGGTGCCATGCGGATGTGGCCCCCCTCAGAGCAAACGGCCAGCCGCAACCGGACGGCAAGATTACCATCGGCGATGCGTTGGTGATATTGAGGAAGGCCCTGGGATTGGTGAGTTGGAACGGAGGAAACACCGATAACGGAGGAAACGGCGGAGGTGAAGGTGGTAGTAAGGCCGGAGAGTATGTGGTGATCGCCTATAACGATCCGGGTATGCATTGTATCAATCAGGATTATTCTCAACTGTCCATTCTCCCTCCTTTCAACACCCTGATAGCTCAGGTCATAAGAAAAGGGGAACATCCGGAGATAGTTACCCAGGGAATTTGGGTGGAGTATCGTCTCTTGGAGAACACCTCTTGTCGGGGAACTAATTTTTGGGACTATGTTAAGAAATTTTTTTGGATGGATGTTCAGTTATGTACCGGACTTACGGGAAAGACCCTTCAGGGCGTCATGGAGCTCCGGGGGGATCGTTTCTTAGCGGAAGGGCTGCCGGTAACGCCTTTTGACAATAATGGGAATTTCAATCCTTATCCGCTAGTAGAGGTAGTAGTAAAGGATGAGGCTACGGGAGAAGTACTGGCCACCACCAGGACGGTGGTACCGGTGTCTCATGAGATGCACTGTGAGAAATGTCATGAAAGGAGTGGCGGTGCGGATACTATGAGAAATATTCTTCTTAAACACGACGAAGAGGAGGGCAGGGAGTGTCCACCCAATTGTGGAAATTGTAAAATGACCAAATCACAAAAAGGAGGGTGGACACCATGAGCAAAATTCAGAAGGCCACTAAGCCACAGGAAGTACAAGCCACCATCAAAGAGTTTACTCGAGAATTCCTGGGAGAGGTTCTGGAAGCCGAACTGGAAGAGTTCTTAGGCTACAAGAAGTACGAGCGCTCTGATTCGGACAATTATCGGAACGGCTACACTCCCAAGAGCGTGAAAACCACCTGTGGCCCTATTGAGCTCCTAGTTCCCAGAGACCGGAAAGGGGAATTTGAGCCCCAACTTATCAGGAAGCGTCAAACCATGCTTGATGAGATAGAAAATCAGATAACAGCCCTTTATGCCAAGGGTATGAGTACCCGAGATATCCAGGAGATTCTTTCTGATATGTATGGTTTTGACGTAAGCCCTTCTCTGATTTCCAATATCACAGACCGGATTCTGCCCAAGATCAAGGAATGGCAAGCCCGTCCACTCAAAGAAAAATATTTTCTACTTTGGATCGATTGCATTTTCTACAACATCCGAGAGGATGGCCAAGTAAGGAAGAAAGCCATCTATGTAGTTATAAGTATAGATCTTGAAGGCTACAAGGAAATTTTGGGCTTTTGGATAGACGGGACAGAGTCTAGCCGATTTTGGCTAGGAGTGCTCAATGATCTTAAGGCTCGGGGGGTAAGAGATGTCTTCATTTTCAGCGTGGATGGGTTAACAGGGTTAGATAAAGCTATAGAGGCAACCTTTCCGAAGGCGGATATTCAGAGGTGTGTGGTACACCAGATCAGGAATTCTTTGAGATATGTTTCCTGGAAAGACAAAAGGGAGCTGGCCAGAGATCTCAAGAAGGTTTACGGGGCCCCTACACTTGAGGTAGCCGAAAGAGAATTTGAAGATTTTTCGGCCAAATGGGGCGAAAAGTATCCCCATGTGGTAAAGAGCTGGGAGGCGAATTGGGAGGCTTTAACGACGTTTTTGAGGTATCCGGTTGAAATAAGGCGGGTAATGTATACCACGAACATCATAGAGAGCGTAAACAGCAAATTTCGGAAGGCAACAGCGGGCAGGAGGGTTTTTCCGACAGAGGAGTCTCTGCTTAAGTGTCTATACATGGCGGCCATGGAGCTTGAGAGGAAATGGCGCCGCCCTATTAAGGATTGGCCTTCAATTTACGCCCAGCTCTCAATTTTATTTGAGGATAGGCTATAATGGGATTTACACAGAAGGGTGGACAGTCCCGGAGGGCACTGATCTTTTCAATAACCGGCCTGTTCTCTGTCAAAATTGTCATGAAGATCCGGTGTTTAAGGAAGCTGGAATTTCCGGAATTCCGGGGCTTCCCAATCTTTCCTTGGCTATGCATGGCAAACACGCTCAGGTGAATCCTCAGCCTGGTTGTTACGACTGTCATCCCGGACCGGTGACAAAGTGTTTGCGGACGGAGCTTGAGGGCATGCAGGATTGCGAAAAGTGTCACGGAACACTTGTAGAAATGGCTGAAAGTCTCCGTAACGGACGTAGGCCTTGGCTGGAGGAGCCGAAGTGTGCTGATTGTCACCGGGGGCAGGAGATCGATACAGGGACGACTTTATACCGCAATGCTAAGGGGCATCACGGTATTTATTGTGCCACTTGTCATTATTCTCCCCATGCCTGGTGGCCTTCCAAACTCGACCGTGATAATGAGCAGGTCATTAATCTTCAAGGAAAGGCCAAACCTTTAGGTAGCGGGTCGTGTCTGGTATGCCATACCTCCATACCAGATGGGTCCGGTCCCCATGGATATAAAAAAGAAGGAAACGAAAAGGGAAGAGAAGACGAGGACGATTAGAGACCTTTGAAAAATTCTGAAATTTAGGCCATGTTGTCTGTTTAAGATGAGCATGACATCAAATTTTCGTCTTGCCGATATAGAAAATACCCCGGATTTTTACTCTGATTGGCTTTTCGGAAGCCTCTGTGGGCCTCTTTTTCCCTTCTTTCCTTATTTCAGGCACATTTCTCCTCCTTCTTCCGTGACGTCAAACTGCTACGACGCTTCTTTTCCTTCGCAGGTGCCACCAGAGCCTGAGGAGATTGTAGGTGAAGACCGTAAGGAAAAGATGGATCTCATTGGCCGCAAGGCCCACATACCTGGCTTTTGCCCGATTAAGATGAAGGCTAAAGATACCGAAGACCTTCTCCACCTTCCGCCTTACAGCTCCAAGCTTCCGATTCCTCTTTTTCTGGGAGGAGCTTATCTTGCGGTTTCTGGTTCCTTTAGCCAGGACCCCATAGTAAACGCCCTTTTCCCGACACCACCTTTTGAGAGCCCTGGAGTCGTAGGCCTTGTCGGCAAAGATGGCGGTCTCATCACCGGAAAGGAGCTCATCGATCACCTGGGAGTCGTGGACATTGGCCGGGGTGCAAACGAATTCGGTCACGAATTCATGTTTAGGGTCCACGGCGATGTGGTCTTTGTAGCCGTAGATGGTTTGGTTTCCCTTTTTGGCAAAGGCGGCATCAGAGTCTCCTTTTCCGGGGTTTCGGGCGGCTTTGACCAGACGGGCGTCAGTGATTTTGCCGCACTTAAGCTCGTAACCCTTTTCGGCAAGCTGGCGTTTGAGTTCTTTGAAGCAGGTTCTGTAGAGGTTCATGGACTTAAGATCTTTACGGAAGCGGGGGATGGTGGAGTGGTCGGGAACGGGATCGGTAGCGGAAAGGCCGAGGAAGCGGCGGTAGAAGAGGTTGCCGTAGAGCATGATTTCCATTTCGGGGTCGGAGTGACCGTAGATTTGCTGGATGATGAGGATTTTGAGCATGAGGAGGGGATCGTAGGCTGGGCGTCCTACGGAGGAGGGATGGAGTTTGGAGAGAATGCGTTCGAAGGGTTTCCAGTTGATGAGGCGGTCGAGTTCTAGGAGGAGGTCATCCGGGAGGTTTTGGTAAAGAATATTTTCCCCGAAAGTGAGTTGAGTATGCTGTTTCTTATACATGCTCAACTCCTTTAGTTTTTAAGTGAGTTTATTATGAGAAATAAAATTGTCAATCTGATTTTGCAAAGGTCTCGATTAGTTAAGAAGTCTTGTATGATGAGAGGGGTTCTATGTTGATGAGCAGGATTTTATGCAGATGGGTTTTGTTTGGTCTAGTTAGTTTGGTTTGCCTTCAGACTCCCGTCTGGAGTGAAGACACTCCTCTTCTTATTACGCTTCCATTTTCTTCTATGCCTAAGAATATTAGAGATAAAGTAGGAACGGGGTCAACTCTGGTAAAAATAAATATTGAACTTTTAAAAACCATTCATTCTGGAGATCCTGTCAGATTTGAAATCAGAGGCCAGAGTTTTTATGCGGTTACTAGGCGAGTAAAGATCAAAGGAGACAGTGCCAAATGGATTGGGAGAATTGTAGAAGGTGAGTACCGCGGCGGAACGATAGTGCTCACGGTGGTAAAAGGAAGGCTCGCCGGAACTTTACGGTTAGGGAGACGCAGTTTTCGAATCAAACCCATAGATACAGAAAATTTCGGTGTACTGGTGGAGACTACTGGCTTACAGCGGCTCCCCGACCGGCCGGCGGTTCCTCCCCCCCCACCGGAAAGACCGACGCCCTCCAAAGGGCCGGAAACGGATGCAAAGCCAGTTTCGAAGTCGAGGTTAAAAGGGGGGCTTCCAGTTCTGGCCTCCGGGGGATCATCGGTAGTCATAGACGTTCTCGCTCTCTATACGCCGGGGCTTGAGGACGAACACGGAAAGGACGGAGTGGTAGCCGTTCTTGAGAACCTCTTTGACTTTGCCAACGTAGTTCTAGAAAATAGTGAAACCAACGTCTCTCTAAGACCGGTGGGTTACAGGAAGGTTGAGACCTCGGAAGATGAAGATATGGAAGCGGTACTGGGCAAAATGTTCGAAGGTACGGAGGAATTTGCGGCTCTTCCTCAATGGCTTGAAGAGACTGGCGCTGATGTAGCGGTTCTTTTTAGGAAATTTACCTCTTCGGACGAGAGTTGTGGAATGGCCTTTATCCCCGATACTGAAGACATTTTTACTTCCCCTTATCTCGAGTACTACCGGAAGAAACTATTTAGAGCCTTGGTAGAGGTGGGAAGCACCGGTATTTATTATTGTGACCAGACAACTCTGATACATGAGGTTGGGCACAACCTGGGATGTAACCATGATAGAGAACATGCTACTGGTCAGACTGTTTATGATTTCAGTTATGGATATTGCGGAGACGGATACGGTACGATCATGTCTTATTGTTCTCCGACTATACCATATTTTTCTGACAATCGAATTATTGACCATATCTCTACAAAATACCAGATCTTAGATAATGTTCCCATCGGGGATTTACAGACACGCAATGCGGAGACCATCCGACGAACTGCTCCCTATGTGGCTATGACCAGAGAGTTTTTACCTCCCAATCAACCACCGGTGATCGATTCCTTTAGCGCAGAACCTGCTTCTGGTTCGGCCCCGCTTACGGTTATTTTTACCTGCAGAGCACACGATCCAGATGGACGAGTAGTGGAATATGCTATTGATACTGGAAACGGAACGATCATCCGATCTGGGGAAGAAATTTCTACTTATACATATATATTTCCTGGCAATTATACTGCGAAGTGCAAGGTAAAGGATGATAAAGGGGCCTGGAGTGATTATTCCTCTCCTATTAACCTTATGGTGAAGTCAGTAAACCGGCCTCCGGAGATTTTGGAATTTTCGGTTAAACCTACAGAAGGTAAACTCCCGCTTGAGGTAAAGTTTGGATGCAGGGCTAGAGATGAGGATGGAAGGATAGAAAGATATGCGGTGTATTTCGGGGATGGAGAGGTGGAGGAAAACGAAAGCGGGAATTTTACTCATGTTTATTACGAAGCCGGAGAATATGCAGCCTATTGTGAGGTCAGGGATGAGGAAAACGCGGTAGACAAATCGGCGATAGTTACCATAAAAGTAAGTTCAGGTTGTTTTCTGAATCAGGATTGCAGAACAGGGGAATTCTGCTGGCGGAAGGACGGTTGTGGTGGTTCAGGAATATGTGTTCCTTTTCCAGAGGCCTGTATACAAGTATATGATCCGGTTTGCGGATGCGATGGGCGCACCTATGCCAACGCTTGCGAGGCCCATCTTGCAGGAGTAAATGTGGCCTATACCGGTGAGTGCAAAAACGGGCTAGAATGTACCCCCGACGGAGATGTGGCTCCACTAGGGTCACGGGACGGACAGGTGAATATCGGCGACGCCCTGGTGACCTTAAGGTTCGCCCTGGGGCTTGAGACGCCGAGTGAGGAGGACCGGTGTCATGCGGATGTGGCGCCGCTTGGGGCGGACGGAACGCCTCAGCCTGACGGCCAGATCACCATCGGCGACGCCCTGGTGAGCCTGAGAAAGGCCTTAGGGATCATAAATTTTTGATGGTGGACTAATCACAACTTCTTGCTAAACTTACCGTGTAAAAAGATTGGAGGCGTAAGGGAGGATTTATGCGCAAGCCGCTCATTGCCGGAAACTGGAAGATGCATAAAACCGTGGCTGAAACTCTGGACTACATCCGCCGCTTTAGGGAACTGGTCTCAGGGATAACCGACCGGGAGATCATGATCGCTCCACCCTTTACGGCCCTTTACGCTGCAGGGCAGGAGATCTCTGGGACCAATATTAAACTCGGGGCCCAGAACGCCCACTGGGCGGAATCTGGGGCCTTCACCGGGGAGATCTCTCCGGCAATGCTCAAAGAGTGCGGAGTGCAGTATGTTATCCTAGGGCATTCAGAAAGGCGGCACATCTTCGGGGAAACAGACGAGATGATAAGGCGAAGACTAGAGGGGGTGCTTTCGGCAGGCCTTAGACCCATTCTTTGCATCGGAGAGACCCTGGAGGAGAGAGAGGCCGGAAAGACCTTTGAGGTTCTTGAAAGGCAGGTCCGGGAAGCTCTTTCCGGCTTTTCGGCTGACGACCTCAAGGTTCTGGTGATCGCCTATGAGCCGGTTTGGGCCATTGGGACCGGCAAGACCGCTACTCCGGAGCAGGCCGAAGAGGCCCACAGGTATGTGAGGGGGCTCCTTGGTGAACTCTTCGGGAAAGATTTTGCGGAAAAGACCCGCATCCTTTACGGCGGAAGCGTCAAACCGGAAAACATTGCCGAGCTCATGGCCCAGTCCGATGTGGACGGGGCCCTGGTGGGCGGAGCCTCGCTTGATCCCGAAACCTTTGCCCGGATCGTGAGGTATGGAGGTTAGGAATGTCTCAAGCCTGCGAGCTTCCAGACTATTCTCACATTGAGCCGGAGGCGCTGAAGATTGTTAAGACTTACCGGCGCCTGGCCATTGTGGGTGCAAGCCCCAAGCCGGAAAGACCCAGCCACCAGGTCATGAAGTATCTCCTGGAGCAGGGTTTCGAGGTTGTGCCTGTGAACCCCGGCCAGACCGAGATCTTGGACCGGACCTGCTACCCCTCACTTTCGGATATCCCGGAGAGTGAGCGCCCGGAGGTGGTGATCGTCTTTCGCCGGGCCGACCAGGTGCCCCCTATAGCCGAAGAGGCCGTGAAAATAGGGGCTAAAGTTCTCTGGCTTCAAGAAGGCATCGTGAGTGAGGAGGCTGCCGAGATCGCCCGGCGCGGTGGCCTTACGGTGATCATGAACCGTTGCTTCAAAAAAGTGCACCTCGCGGCCTCAAAAAAGTAACCCCATCTTTCGGAATTTCCCTATCGGGATAGGGGCGCATTCCCTTGCTGGGGATGAAATAAATCCTTCAGCCCAGACCCGGCTCCGTGGCCTCGTATTTTTTATAATTTTTCGGTAATTTCGTAAGTTATGCAATACTCATTAAGGACTTGTTTAACAATTTGGACAGGCTCTTTCTTGATGGACAATTGGGTCTTCTGAACTGTACCAAGCTTAGAATTCAAAATTTTAAAATCAAAAAGGGCGGGCTAAAAGCCCGCCCTGAACATTTCTATCTAAGTTATTTATCCGTTTATTTCCCGGCCTTCTCCCTCATCTCCTTGGCCAGCTCTTTTATCTCGACCAGAGTCTTTTTCATCTCCGCCCAGCCATACCAGTGGGAATAATCCGGGTTCATGTGAAAGGCCCCCTGGAAGGTCCTCATGCGGTATTCCATGAACATGAGGTAGAGCTTCTGCTCGATCTCGTAAGGGGTTTCATAGAACCTCAGGAGATCAGGATAGGGATTGCCGTCGTCATGTTTAATAATGCCATCCCGGGCCAGATCGGCCACGATCTCGATGGCCTCGGCAAAGATCTTGTCCGCCTCCTTGAGCATCATGTCGGCCTGCTGGAGCTGCTCCTTAACGAAGTTGATGTTGTGACACTGCGTGCAGACCTTTATCATGCGATCCCTTTCGGCCTGCCATTCCTCCTTGGTGAGACGGACTACCTTCCCAGCCTTCACTACATCCAGCCGCTCGGTGAACTTGCCGTCCGGAGTGAGCACATGGAGTCCCTTGAGGATGGTCACCCGGTAGTTCCACCACTCCTTGTCGTCCTCGGGAACCCGGAGGCCGAGGAATCCCCAGGCGGTCATCACCCGGTGGTCGCCGTTTGGCATGTGACAGGTCTGGCAACGGGGCCCACGACGATCTTCAATGGGACGCCCGAGCAGCCGGTCGATCACGTAGGCCGCCCCGTGCTTGGAGGTAGACCACATCTCCCACTGTGGATGGTCAAACCCCATGTGGCAGGTCATGCAGGCCTCGGGTTCCCGGGCCTCCTCCACCGAGAAGGCGTGCCGGGTGTGGCAGTTCTGACAGTCCATAGCGTACTTGGGATAATAAGGATCTTTTTTGGCTTCCTTGGTAGCTCCCAAAGAGTGGCATCCACCGCAACCTTTGCGTCCCTTGTTTACCGGACTGGGCTGCATGTGAGTGGTGGGCATAGCGTTCATGGCTATCCAGCCCAGAAAGTGCTTGCCGGACATATACTGTTTGGCTTGCTTGGCATGACAGCGCTTACAGGTCTCGATAGTGGGCAATTTGGCCTTGTCCGTATCGTTTTCGCTCATGTGAGACTTGCCATGGCAGGTGGCACAGGTAAGTTTCTTAGCCATTTTAGAACGGTTGAAATCCTTGACTATGCCAGGGGTAACCTTTTGGTGACATTCTTCACACTTGGAAGGCCTGGCCTGAACCGTTGAAACTGACAAAAAAATACGAATAAAAACCCAAAAAATCCCAAAAATCCAATTCTCCATCCCTTTAATCGGGCCATACCCATCCCTCCTCTTTAAAATTTTGGAAACTTCTCTTATCATAAGAAACTACGACCGAAATTGACTTAAGTCAATTGATTTAGGTTTATTTAAGAGATATGGTGACCGAAAACCTCCCTGAAGTTTACGAAAATATCTGGCGAGAGATAAAGAGTAGCCCCTCTGAGATTTTAGGTTTTGATCTGGCTTCTCTTTCGAGGGCCTATCTCACCCACCTCGAGGCTTTGCTTCCCGAGAATCTGGAAAAGGCCGGAGAATATCTGCGCCTGACTTCCTACCTAATCTATCTCAAAAGTAAACTTCTTCTTCCTAGGGAAGATCCTCCTCCGGAAGAGGCCTCTGAGGATTCTAGGCCCCCAGAGGAAGCCAAAAATATGGTTGGTATCGGGAAAGTGCTTGAGAATTTAGAGGTCTTGGGACGGGATGTTTTTTGTGCCCCGGGTCTATCTCCTCCTGATCCGGACCTTGAAGTTGATTTGAGCGCCTTGATAACGGCCCTTTTAAGAACTTTGGAGAGATTAAACCCTCCGGTAGTGGAAGTGAAACGCCTGGAACCCCTATTCAAAAAAATGCTCACTATAGTTGTGAAGGAACTGGAGAACAAGAAAAAGACTACGTATGGAGAGATGGCCGAGAATTTAAGTGGAAAACTGGAAAAATTAGCTTTATTTCTGGCTCTTCTTGAACTTTCGTTCCGAGAATTTTGTCGGCTTATTCAAAACCTCCCCTGGGGGGAGATAGAGATCTTATTAAGAACAGAAGAACTTTAAACTTCCGGGGAGAAAATTCCCACTAAAAGAGGAATTTTTTCCCACAAGGCTGAGCAATCAAAAAACTTTACGCTTGACTTTATTTTCGGTTTTAGGCATAAATAAGGCCATGCCGTACACAGTAGAACATAATTATGAAAAATGTGATGGTTGTTTTTCTTGTATTTCGGCCTGTGCCGAGACCCACGAAGGGGTAGCCAACTGTCAAATTCTTAAGGTCGGAAAGGCTTTTGCCTATTTTTCCTGTATGCAGTGCAAGCGGCCTCAATGTGCGGAGGTCTGTCCTACCGGAGCTATGCGCCGTGAAAATGAAGTGGTTGTCGTGATAAGCGATCTTTGCGTAGGCTGTGTGAATTGTGTTTATGCTTGTCCGTGGGGAGTGCCGAGGTTTAATCCTCATACAGGGAAGATAAACAAATGTGATCTCTGTAAAGATCGGGTGGCCGGAGGGGAAAAGCCTTACTGCGTTTCGGCCTGTCCGAACGAGGCCCTAGCAGTGAAGGAAGTCAAACCTCCAGCCAAAAAGGCAGTGAAGAAAAAGACTGCTCCCAAAAAGGAGGGCAAGGGTGGGGGAGCTGGGGCTAGCCAGTAAATATCTGCCTATTCTCATCTTGGCGATCTTAGTTTTTGTGATTGGGCTTTCCATGATCATTGTGAATCAGATTTTGGGCTTAAAGAGGCCCTATCCTGAAAAGCTCGAGAGATATGAATGCGGTCTTCCGCCTTCAGGAGAACCTCGTCATCCCTTTTCGGTCAAATTTTATGCTATTGCTATCCTTTTTGTAGTCTTTGATGTGGAAGCGGTTTTCCTCTATCCTTGGGCGGTTTCCTTCGGAAAGATCGGGGCTCTGGCCTACATCGAAATGGTAATCTTTATCGCTTTGCTTCTGGTGGCTTACTTTTACGCCTGGATCAGGGGGGCTTTCAGATGGGAGTAGAAAAGGAAACGGTAGAAGTGGCTCCGGATATAAGGCACATTCCGGGAACGCCGGCTTTTATCACGCCTGTAGACAAGCTTATCAACTGGGCTCGAACCGGTTCTCTCTGGCCCATGACCTTCGGGTTGGCCTGCTGCGCTATCGAGATGATGGCTACTGGGGCCAGTCACCACGATCTTGACCGTTTTGGGATTATCTTTCGGGCCTCGCCCAGACAAGCGGACGTCTTGATCGTGGCCGGAACGGTTACTAAGAAGATGGCCCCTATAGTAAGGAGGGTATATGATCAGATGCCTGAGCCCCGCTATGTGATTGCTATGGGGAGCTGTGCTTGTTCCGGGGGGGTCTTTAGGACTTATTCCACCGTTCAGGGCTGCGATGAGTTTCTGCCGGTAGACGTCTATATCCCGGGCTGTCCTCCGAGGCCCGAGGCTCTCATATATGGTCTTATGAAGCTTCAGGAGAAGATCCGGCGCGAGGCCGGACACTGGGGATTCTGGCGATAGGGGAAGCTTATGGAGGCCTTAGACAAACTTAAAGAGCGTTTCCCGCAGGCGGTTCTGGGAGAAGAGACGTCTTGCGGACAAGCTATGGTATATGTAGATCGTAATTACCTCCTAGAGGTTATGAAGTTCCTTCATGATGAGCTGGGTTTTGATCATCTGGCTGACCTGGGTGGGGTAGATTACCTGGGTTGGAAGGGAAAGGGTAAAAAGCCCGAGCGTTTCGAGGTGGTCTATAACCTCTATTCTATAGGTAAACGCGAATTTCTGCGGGTAAAAGTTCCGGTTCCGGAGAAGGATCCTTGGGTGCCCTCGGTGACCAAGATCTGGCAGGTGGCCAACTGGTTTGAGCGAGAGTGTTACGACATGTTTGGCATCCGGTTTAAGGGACATCCGGATCTCAGACGGATCCTCATGCCCGAAGACTGGAAGGGTTATCCTCTCCGAAAGGACTATGCTTTACAGCCAGAAGAAGAATGGCCGGAATATGACAAAGTCCGGGCGAAGGCTAGGGAATTATGCCGTTATGAATGGGGAGACCGTAAGGTCAGGGAGGGGTAGGGTATGGCACCTACGGTAGAAGTAGTACAAAAACAATGCGGCCATCCGGAGTGGGAAGAACCTTTTGTGGTTAATATGGGGCCTCAACACCCCTCCACTCACGGCGTCCTTCGCCTGTATCTCGAGCTTGATGGTGAGAACGTCGTAAAATGCGACCCTCGGATCGGATATCTCCACCGAGGAGTAGAGAAACTTTCCGAAAACATGACCTATACCCAGGCGATGATCCTTACGGATCGCCTGGATTACATCTCCTCAGCGGCCAATAATGTGGGCTATTGCCTGGCGGTGGAGAAGCTTCTCGGGCTAGAGGTCCCAAGGCGGGCTAGGCTTCTGCGCACCATTGTCTGTGAAATGGCCCGTATTTCAAGTCATCTCCTGTGGCTTGCTACCCACGCCCTCGATATCGGGGCCATGACGGTCTTCCTTTACTGTTTCCGGGATCGTGAATGGTTACTTGACATCTATGAAAAGATCTGCGGGGCCCGTCTTACGGTGAGTTATCCTAGGGTAGGGGGAGTAAGGCTGGATTTTACTTCTGAGATAATTGATGAGCTTTACAAATTTACGGAGGAGTTTCCTTCCCGGATCCTGGATTACGAGACCCTGATCGATGTCAACCGTATTTGGCTAAAAAGAACCAAGGGTATAGCGGTTATTTCAGCCGAAAAAGCTGTCAACTTAGGGCTTACCGGGCCTTCTCTCAGGGGATCCGGTGTGCCTTATGATGTCAGGAAATTCAAACCTTATGACGCCTACGACGAGGTGGAATTTGAGGTTCCGGTGGGAAAGATCGGCGATACCTACGACCGGTACCGAGTACGGATGGAGGAGCTCCGCCAGGCCAATCGGATCATCCGACAGTGTTTGGATAAACTATCCGAGACCGAAGGGGAGCCGGTAGTGGCAGAAGAGGCCCCGGATCTCCTTATGCCGGAGAAGAAAAAGACTCCTCAGGCCGTACCTCATCCCAAAAAGGGCTTCCTTGTGAAGGGGGCGGAGGTACCGGTGGTGCCCGAGGGGGAGGTGTATGTGTCCATTGAGGCTCCTAAAGGGGAACTTGGTTATTACATCGTGAGCGACGGTTCCGGCAAGCCCTGGAGGGTAAGGGTGCGGGCTCCTTCCTTTGTGCATATTTCGAGTATTCCGGAACTGATAAAGGGTCATATGGTGGCGGACTTAATTGCTGTGATCGGTACCTTAGATGTGGTTCTTGGGGAATGTGATCGGTAGGAGGAGGGCATGGAGGCCGTTTTAAAGATGGCGACACCCTGGCTGATCTTGATTCTTGAAGCCTTAGTGCTTCTGGTAGTGGCCCTTCTTCATGTGGCTTATACCACCTACGCTGAGCGAAAGATCATCGGGCATATGCAACAGCGTCTGGGGCCGAATCGGGTTGGCCCTCGAGGGCTTCTTCAGCCTATTGCGGATGTGGTCAAATTGGTAGCCAAAGAGGATATTGTCCCTTCCGGGGCGGATAAGTCCCTCTTTTATCTGGCGCCTTTCATCAGTTTGGTGGCCGGGGCTACCAGCTTGGCGGTTATTCCAGTATGGGAGAAGTTTGCTCTGGCTAATGTCAATGTAGGGCTTCTAGTTATTCTCGCCATGAGTTCCCTTTCCTCTTACGGAATCATCCTTTCTGGATGGGCTTCTAACTCTCGGTATGCCTTTCTAGGTGGCCTTCGAGCCTCGGCTCAGGTCATAAGTTATGAGGTGGCCATGGCTCTTTCCCTTGTGGGAGTGATGCTTATGGCCGGTTCTATGAATCTTTCCGAGATCGTAAAGGCCCAAGTGGCCAGTCCATTTAAGATTTACGCTATTCCGCAGATCATAGGCTTTTTCGTATTCATGGTTTCGGCCATTGCGGAGACTAACCGTACGCCTTTTGATCTGCCGGAGGCCGAATCTGAGTTGGTGGCCGGTTATTTCGTAGAATATAGCGGTATCCGGTTCGGTCTGTTTTATCTTGCCGAATACTTCGGCATGGTGGTTATGAGCGCCCTGGCGGTGACCTGTTTTCTTGGAGGCTGGGCCGGGCCTTTTGAGATCCCTGGTATCCCGTTTTTCTGGTTTCTGGTAAAGCTCTACGCCCTTATTTTCTTCTACATCTGGGTGCGAGCCACCTTGCCCCGTTATCGTTATGATCAACTTATGGGGTTAGGCTGGAAGATCCTTATCCCGCTGGCTTTGCTTAATATTGTGATCACAGGGCTCATTAAGGTCTTAGTGTAGGGAGACGAAGGATGAGTCTTACTAAAACAATCTTTTTAACAGAAATTGCCAAGGGTTTGGCCCTTACCCTTAAGAAACTTTTTAGCCGTCCGGTCACGGTCCAGTATCCGGAGGAACGTAAACCGGTGGCCCCGGGTTTCCGGGGGCGCCACGCCCTGGTTAGGGATCCCGAAACTGGAAGAGATCGTTGTATCGGGTGTATGCGGTGTGCCAAGGTCTGTCCCTCCCAGTGTATTTACATCGAGACCGAAAGAGATCCTGAGACCAAGAGGAGGGTGGTTACCAAATACGAGATTGAGGCCCTTCGTTGTGTTTATTGTGGTTATTGTGAAGAAGTTTGTCCGGTAAATGCTATTGTTCTTACAGAATTTTATGAATATGTGGGTTATACGCGGGAAGATCTTTATTTTGATCGTGAGAGACTCCTGAAGAATTGGGATGAATTTATCGTGACCCAGAAGAGGCCTTATTTCAATCCTTTCTGGAGGCCGCGAGGCATACCGGAGAAGATGCTTCCGGCTCCCAAGAGGAAGGCCGAGGGGGTTTAGACCATGGAGAAAGTCCTTTTTGGATATCTCGCACTCGCCATTCTACTTTCGGCCCTCTTTGCTATCTTTTCAAGAAATGTGGTGCGCTCGGTCCTATGGCTTCTGGTCCTTTTTCTGCACCAGTCTGTACTTTTTCTCACCCTTCAAGCCGAGTTTTTGGCGGCCATTCAAATCATTGTCTACGCTGGCGCAGTCCTAGTGCTATTTCTATTTGTGGTCTATCTCATAAACCTGCGGGAGGAGATAAGGCTTCCAAAGTTTTTAGGGTCCTATCCTTTGGCCTTTATCGCGGTTCTTTCTATGCTCATCTTGGCCGTGGCTGGGCTGGTAGGGTTTGTGCCGGCCAAGACCGTGGGTAGCCTTTCTCCGGGGGCTATTCTTAAAGTGGGTCATACCCAAATTCTCGGAGAACATCTCTTCAGGGAGCATATCTTGGCCTTTGAGATTGCGGGCGTGCTTCTCTTAGTAGCCGTTCTGGGAGCGGTAGTGCTTGTAAGAAGGCTTCGGGAGGGAGAGCTATGATTCCTTTGAGCTGGTACCTCTGGCTTGGTCTTGCGCTTTTTGCGGTAGGGCTTTTTGGGTTCCTGGCCCGCCGCAATGTAATCGTGATGCTCCTTTCCATAGAAATTATGCTAAACGCCGCCAACACGGTTCTTGCGGCCCTGGGGACCCGCATGCAAGATGTGACGGGCCATATTCTGGTCTTTTTTGTAATGGCGGTCGCAGCCGCGGAGGCGGCTATCGGACTTTCCTTGGTGGTTCTTCTTTATAAACGTTTCCGCGAAGTTCACATGGATGAAGTAAGGACGCTTAAGGGGTAGGGGCCATGCATGCCGAAACCGCTAAATACGTAAGCGATGCTATGCACTATGTGGCCTGGATTCCGGGATTACCGTTTCTGGCCTCGGTGATCACTCTGGTCTTTGGTCGCTGGTTTATCCGGGATAAGGCCCACTGGCTGCCGTGTCTGGCGGTCTTTGGCTCCTTCCTGATTTCTCTTAAGGCCCTGTGGGACGTCATTCACGGAACCTGGGCGAACTTCGATCTTTTTACTTGGGTGGCAGCGGCTGGGATCAAGGTGGGTGTGGGATTTCAGATCGATCCCCTCTCGGTGATGATGCTGGCTATGGTTTGTTCCTTATCTTTTCTTATTCATGTTTACTCCATCGGTTATATGGCCGGAGATCCTGGTTATTATCGATTTTTCGCCTATATCTCCCTTTTTACCTTTTCTATGCTCATGCTGGTTTCAGCCAACAATTTCCTCCAGCTCTTTTTTGGCTGGGAGGCCGTGGGCCTTTGCTCTTATCTCTTGATTGGATTCTGGTATGAAAAGAAAAGTGCCGCGGATGCTGCCAAAAAGGCTTTCATTGTCAACCGTTTTGGAGACTTCGGATTTGCGCTCGGGGTCTTTCTAGTCTTCGTTTTCTTCGGGAGCCTTTACTATCAAGATGTCTTTTCACGGGTGCATGAAATAGCTCACGAGACTCTAAATATTTTTGGTCACGAGGTAGCCGTGGCGACCCTTATAGCCCTGCTTCTTTTCTGCGGGGCGGTGGGTAAAAGTGCACAATTTCCGCTTCACGTGTGGTTGCCTGACGCCATGGAGGGTCCCACGCCGGTTTCGGCCTTGATCCACGCCGCTACCATGGTAACTGCCGGGGTCTTCATGGTGGCCCGTTGTCATCAGATCTTCGAACTTTCCCCAGTAGCTATGGCGGTGGTGGCCGCCGCCGGAACCTTTACCTGTTTCATGGCCGCAACCATTGCTCCTACTCAGTTCGACATTAAGCGGGTGATTGCTTTCTCCACTCTTTCCCAGTTGGGCTATATGTTTATGGCCTGTGGGGTAGGGGCCTTTGCTGCGGGTATGTTCCACCTCTTCACTCATGCCTATTTCAAAGCCCTTCTCTTTCTTGGTGCTGGGAGTGTGATCCATGCTATGCACCATGCTCCGGATCCGAACGACATGCGCTATATGGGTGGCCTTAAAAAGTATATGCCTATCACTTATTGGACTTTTCTGATCGCTTCCCTTTCCATTGCCGGTATCCCGGGATTGGCGGGATTCTTTAGTAAGGATGAAATCCTAGCTTCGGCCTTCTTTTCCCAATATCCATGGGGCAAATTTGTCTGGGCAGTGGGTACTTTCGTGGCTTTCCTTACGGCCTTCTATTCCTTTCGGGTGGTCTTTATGACCTTTTACGGGGAATTTAGAGGTCGGGAAGTCCTTCACGGTAAAGAACCTCATGAGTCTCCCAAAGTAATGACCGTGCCTCTCATGCTCATTGCCATTGGAGCCGTGGCTGCGGGCTGGATCGGTATCCCAGAGATCCTTGGTGGAGGAAATCACTTTGCCCACTTTATGGCCCCCGTTCTTGGCCATCCTGAGTTCCACGTGCCGGAAGGCTTTGAACACGCGGAAAAGACCTTGGAGTTCGGTCTTATGGGACTTTCGGTGGCTGCCGGTCTCTTAGGGATTTTCCTGGCTTGGCTGGTCTATGTCAAGAAACCCGTCCTTCAAACCCTTGTGCCGCGTAAACTTCCTCTGGTTTATCGCTATCTTTTCCGCAAATGGTACTGGGATGAGATTTATCTTTATCTGATCGTTAAACCGACTTTGTGGGTGGCGAACATCTTCGTGGGGCTTATCGTGGATACTTTTGTGATCGAGAATACGGTTAACGGTCTTCCAGCTACGGTCAGGGTAGTAGGTGGTGGACTCAGAAGGTTTCAGTCCGGAGTGGTACAGCACTATGCCCTTATTATGGCCTTTGGTGTGGTAGCTTTATTTATCCTCTTTCATTACTACTTTTAAAACGGGGTGGGGACTATGGCGTGGCAGCTAAATTTCGCAGAATTTCCTCTGCTTTCATTTATTATCTGGCTTCCGGTAGCTGGCTCCCTGCTTCTCTTGTTCGTTCCCCGGAGGGCCGAGACGCTTATTAAAATAGTGGCCTTGGCAGTGGCCCTGGCGGACTTTGTGGCAAGTCTTCCTCTGTGGTTTCAGTTTGACCGCCACTTTTCTGGTTTCCAGTTCGTAGAAAAGCATCCCTGGATTAAGGCCTTCGGAGTGCAGTACTTCTTGGGAGTTGACGGTATAAGTGTGCTTTTCATTCTTCTCTCAGCCTTGATCACCATTCTTTGTATTCTCATCTCTTGGGAATCCATAACGAAGAAGGTCAAGGAGTTTTACATTTCCTTGCTCCTGACTTCGGCGGCCATGATCGGAGTCTTTTGTTCCCTGGATCTGTTTCTTTTCTACATTTTCTGGGAAGCCATGCTCATACCTATGTACCTCATCATTGGAATCTGGGGCGGCCCCCGAAGGCTTTACGCTACCATCAAGTTCTTTCTCTATACCCTCCTTGGTTCGGTTCTTATGCTCATCGGTATCATTGTGATCTACCTCAAGACCGGAACTTTTGAGATTCCACGCCTCATGGAGGCTGGCTTTCCATATGGGCTTCAGATACTTCTTTTCCTGGCTTTTTTTGCGGCTTTTGCCGTCAAGGTGCCCATGTGGCCAGTCCACACTTGGCTTCCTGACGCCCATACTGAAGCTCCCACGGCGGGTTCGGTGATTCTGGCTGGCATCCTCATTAAGATGGGGGCTTACGGATTCCTCAGGTTTTCTCTGGCCTTCTTCCCGAAGGCCACTGTGGCCCTTTCAGTACCCATGTTAGTACTCTCTATTATTGCCATCATTTATGGAGGGCTTGCCTGTTTGGCCCAGAGCGACCTCAAGAGGCTTATCGCTTATAGTTCTGTAAGCCACATGGGGTTTGTGACCTTGGGTATCTTTTCTTTGACTGCCAACGGAGTAGAAGGGGCCATCCTCCAAATGATCAATCACGGAGTAGTTACCGGGGCCCTTTTTATGTGCGTAGGGATTGTTTATGATCGTACCCACAGCCGAGAGATTTCTTATTACGGGGGGCTGGCCTCGGTTATGCCAGTTTATGCGGCCTTCTTCTTGGTTTTTACTATGGCCTCCATTGGTCTTCCTGGAACGAACGGTTTTGTGGGCGAGTTCCTGATTCTTTTGGGAACCTTTACGGCCAAAAAATGGGCCGCTGTCTTTGCGGCGCTGGGAGTTATTATTGGAGCCTGTTATATGCTCTGGCTTTATCAGCGGGTCTTTTGCCAGAAGATTAATCCCAACATCGTTGGTCTTCCTGGCATGAAACTCCGGGAGCTGGTGGCCCTTTTGCCCATGTTCATTTTGATTCTCTGGATTGGTGTTTATCCGAAACCTTTCCTCTCTTTTATGCATCAGTCTGTAAATGATCTCCTTCAGCATATCCATCAGGCCGGATCGGTAACCTCCATAACTCAACTTCTAAAGGAGGGGCTCTATGCCGTTCTCCCTTCTTAATTTGAAAGCTCTCATGCCAGAGATTTTTCTGGTGATTGTGGCTTCGGTGATGGTGCTTCTGGATCGGGCGGTTCGTGAAAAGGCCTTCTTTTTCTGGATGGCCCTAGTGGGCACCGTAGTGGCCTGGCTCCTTGCCCGGGAAAGCTTGGATCTCCATTTTGGGGCTTCTTACCTTTCCGACCATTACGGTTTTTTCTTCAAGACCATTTTTCTTCTGGTGCTTTTCCTTACCATCCTGATTTCTCCAGGGTATGCGAAAAGGGAAGGCTTTCATTTCGGTGAGTATTACGGCCTTCTCTTCTTTGCGGTCTGCGGCATGATGCTCATGGCCTCGGGAACGGATCTTTTGGTGATTTATTTGGGTCTCGAGCTCATGAGTCTTTCCATCTATGTACTGGTGGCCATGGCGGCAGGGGATCCACGCTCCATAGAGGGAAGTCTTAAATATTTCCTTCTCGGGTCGCTGGCTTCTGCCTTTCTAGTTATGGGATTGGCCGTCTTGTATGGAAAGACCGGGAAGATAGTTCTCTCTGAACTTGCTGGTTGGCTTACCTCCGATAAGGCTGTCCTTACAGGAATTCTCTTTTTCATAGTAGCCTTTGGCTTTAAGGTGGCCATGGTGCCCTTTCACATGTGGGCTCCGGATGCTTACGAGGGGGCCCCCACGCCGGTTACGGCCTTCATGTCCGTGGCGGCCAAGGCCGCCGGTTTTGCGGCCCTGGGGCGTATTTTTCTCTTGGCCTTTTACCCGGCCTACGCCTATTGGGTGAAACTTCTGATTCCCTTTGCGGTGCTGACCATGTTTGTGGGGAATATCCTGGCGGTGGTTCAGACCAATATCAAACGCATGCTGGCTTATTCTTCGGTGGCTCACGCCGGCTATATCCTTCTGGGAATAGTCTCTGGAACCAAAGAGGGCCTTTCGGCCTCCATGCTTTATCTTCTGATCTACGCCTTCATGAATATCGGGGCCTTTGCCACGGTGGTGCTCATGCAGAGGGAAGGCCGAGTAGGAGAGAGCATTTTTGATTATCAGGGCTTAGCTAAGCTTTATCCCGTTCCAGCTTTTCTTATGTTACTTTTCATGTTTTCCTTGACCGGTATACCTCCCACAGCCGGTTTTATCGGTAAGTTTTATCTCTTCCGTTCGGTAGTGCATGCCGGGTACCCGATTATAGCGATATTGGCCGTGCTGGCCAGTGTGATTGCGGCTTATCCCTATCTCCGAATCGTCATGCTCATGTACATGCGAGAGCCGGAAAGGGAAATTAAGTTAGCTCCTTCGCCTTATATTTGGCTGGCCCTTGGGCTTTCGGCCCTAGGCGTGATAACTATTGGAATCTATCCCGGTTCCCTTTTGACTTCCGTTCTGGCGAGTGTGTTTTAGAGTTTTAGATTTTTTCTTTCTTTTCTTTGAGGTTTACAGGACTTCAGAATTTTATTACAATCAAACTCCACATGTTGAAGACGGAAGGTTCCCTGAGGAGGGACTAATATGTTTACGGTATTAGTGGTAGTACAGGTTATTCTAGCTATCTCTCTGATCGCTATTGTGCTTGTGAATGTGGGCAAAGGATCCGAGGTGGGAGCAGTTTTTACCGGTAGCCAGGCTATCTTTGGAGGTGCCGGTCCTGGGACTTTTCTGAACAAAGTTACGGCCCTTTTGGCCGTACTGTTTTTTGCCAATTCCCTACTTTTAACCTATCTTTCGGCCCAGAAAAATAAGGCCTCCATTATGGAAAAGGCTCCTCCGGTGGTAAAACCTCAGCCTGAGAAAACCCTACCCACTCCACCTCCCTTGCCCGTTCCACCTAAAACCGAATAAGAAAGGGAAATGTATCCCTCAATTTAAGGCTTGAAACTCAAGACGGTATGAAAGTCTATCTGGTGGAACATGAAGATGTAGAAGGCGAGGATGAGGATACCAGTAGTCCAGGGAGAACGGTTTCGGGTAAGGCTGAAGACAAAGATCCACATGGACCAGCATTCCAGGGCGAAAGGCGGAAAGCCTAGATAGCCAGGAAGGGGCATCTCGAAGAGTTTTACTTCCATGAGCCAGGCCCAAGGTAGGGTGTAAATCCATTTGGTACCGGCCCAGAAATTCCAGAACTCCCACAAAAATCCACAAATCAATCCAGATAAAAGAAGGAGGGCAGGGCGTCTAAAGGAGCCGCATTCAAGGTCGTAAAGCAGGGAACGCTCGCGGTCGAGAAGATAGTTTACCGGTTCCAGTAGGAGGAAAGCCCAAGCCCACACCAGTGGAAAGAAATACTTTGGGTAGGTCAGCGGAAGAACAAGACAAAGGATGCCGATAACCGTCAGCCATGGAAAGTATTTTACGGTATTTTTTAATGCTCTTACTCTAAACTGACCTTTTACGAAGACCTCTAAAAGATCATAGGTCTCAAAGATACCCGGAAGCACCGTAGCAAAAGCCAGGGCGTAGCCAAACCATCTAACAAAAATATTCGATGGTACGTTAAGATAGGTCCAATTCTTAAGAAAGAGGTTGAACCACTCGAAGACCAGCCAGAAGAATACGGACCAAAGGGAAAGCTTTGCGAATTCACGAATATTAGAAGTCAACCGCGAGCTTCCTCGAAGTTTTAAAACCAGCCAGTCGGCAAAGAGGATGTAACTCCACCAGGCAAAGAGATAAAACCAAGTCTTCAAAAAAGGACAACCGGCTCGGAGACCAACCCCAGATATAAGCAAGACTGCTAAGGCTACCAGTCCATAAATGGCTCGCATTTTATTTTACATAATATCTCTTATCAGACTTTATGTATTTAGAGGTTTTACCTCTCAAGGCTTATTTTGCCATGAAACGCAGCTATGAGGACGTTCCACAGCTCTAGAGCTCTAGGAGAAATCTAATCTACCAATTCTATTCTAGCAGCAGCTACCTTGTATTCTGGAGTATGAACCTTTACATCTATACCCGGACTGGTCAAAAGATTGGTTAAGGGTTCTAGAAAATGGAAATCCATAAAAATGGTCCCAGGATTTACCCGATTGGTAATGTGAGCTCTGGCTATAACTTCTCCTCTTCGGGTAATTACTTTTATTTTGTCTCTTTCTCTTATTTTTAGTTTTCGAGCGTCTTTGGGATTGATTTCAACCAACTCTTCTGGGAGCCACTCCATAAGTCCTGGTACTCTTCTGGTCATAGAACCACAATTGTAATGGTAAAGCCGGCGGCCGGTAATCAAAACAAAAGGATAATCATAAGTAGGTTCTTCTTCGGGAACCCAGTATTTTGGTAGGGCAAAAGAAGCTTTACCACCTGGTCTCGGGAAACCGTCAGTAAACATCAATTCCGTTCCGGCATGATTTTCATCTGGTACTGGCCAACATAAGCCTTTTTCTTCCAGCCTCGCGTAAGTAAGACCCTGAAAAGTAGGCATGAGTCTCCGCATCTCCTCAAAGATGTCTTCTACTGTCTGATAAGACATTTCATAGCCCAGACGTTTAGAAATTTCAGCAATAATTTGCCAGTCAGTAAGGACGCCCTCTGGAGGATCAACCAGTTTTCTTATACGCTGAACCCTTCTTTCTCCATTGTCCGTGGTACCATCCTTTTCAAACAGACAGGCCACTGGAAAGACTACATGAGCAAAATCTGCTGTTTTGGGCCAGAAAATATCATGAACCACTAAGAGTTCTAATTCTTCAAGGGCTCGATGAACTTTATTGAGGTTACCATGCGTCATGGCTACGTCGTAGCCCACTACATAGAGGGCTTTAAATCTTCCGGCTAGGGCCTCTTGGTACATCATGGTCTCCGTAAGGCCCGGTGCCTCTGGTAAAGGACGCCCCCATATTTCTTCAAATTTCTTTCGGGTTAAGGGATCGTCAAGTTTCTGGTAACCCGGAAGGACATAGGGGAGGCCCCCCATGTCGCAGGCCCCCTGAACATTGTTTTGGCCCCTTAGGGGCATGGCTCCTGTTCCGGGTCTGCCTATATGCCCGCAAAGCAAGGCCAAATCCGCAAGCGCCATGACGGCGTTACTTCCGCTTCGGTGTTCCGTTACTCCCAGGCCCCAAAAAATCAAAGCCCTTTCGGCACGGGCGTATAATCTGGCTATCTGTTCGATGTATTCTCGACGTATCCCGGTGATTCTTTCTACGCGTTCCAGGGGCCATTCAGCAAGGATGTACTGGGCATAAGCTTCAAAATTTTCGGTATGTTGTTCAATAAATTCCCGGTTGTATAACCCTTCTCGAATAATTACGTGTGCGATTCCGTTGGCCAAGGGTACGTTGGTACCCGGACGTAACGGAAGCCAGATGTCGGCTCTGGCGGCTAGTTCCGTTTTACGGGGGTCTACCACCACTAACTTAAGACCCCGTTCGAGGGCCCTCAAAATTTTGGCCCCTACTATCGGATGAGCTTCGGTGGTATTAGCTCCCCAGAGAATGAGAAGCTCTGTGCGTTCTACTTCGTCGAAAGGTCCAGTAGCTGCTCCCGATCCGAAGGTGGCCGCGAGACCCGCGACCGAAGGCCCGTGTCAGACACGGGCTGGGTTATCGACATTATTGGTCCCTATAACGGCACGGGCAAACTTTTGGGCTACAAAAGTCTCCTCATTAGTGGTTCTGGCCGAACATAAAACCCCTATGGCCTGAGGCCCATAGGTTTCTTTTATCTTTTGAAGCCTTTCAGCTACAAAGTCGAAAGCCTCCTCCCAAGATGCTTCTTTAAAGTCTTGAGAACGGGATTCCCGTAAGAGTGGTTTTTTAAGGCGTTCTGGATGGCGATAAAAGACATATCCAAAACGACCTTTTACGCAAAGATCTCCATAATTAGGTGGAATATTCTCTCCGGTAACCTCAAGAATACTTCCATTCTTTACCCGGGCCAAGATATTGCAACCCGTTCCACAGTAGGCGCACACCGTTCTAATTTCTCGAACTTCACCCTTGGCAAAGGGTACCGTCGAGTCCTTTCTTGTTAGAGCCCCAGTGGGACAGGCGTCCACACAGGAACCACAGGAGACGCAGTTTTCTGTAAAAGAGAAATGGATCTCCTCCTCCGGTGTACCCTGGGCGTAGATCTTGAGTTCAAGCCCCTCGTAAAGACAACTTCGTACGCATCGGTAACAACCGATGCACTTATTGGAATCTACCTCGATAAAGGGGTGATCGGAGTCGATCTTATACTTGGCCCTCTTGCGGCCTTTAGTAGCCGCCACGTTTTCGGCTATGAGGACCTCCCTGAAAGTACACTTATGAAATCCGAGGCAGCCGCATTTGAGGCACCGCTCGGCTTCCCGGCGGGCCTGTTCCTCGGTAAGACCGAGCACTACCTCCTCAAACTGCCCTACCCTTTCAGCTACCGGTCGTTCGGAGGGAGTTTCCCTGGGAACCGTTGGAAAATCGCGATAAAAATCTAGATCCATTTCCTCCGGTCGCCGGCCGCGGTTAAAGTCGAACTTGGCACTGACTGTCGAACCCTTCTTCTCAAGGCCCATGAGATAACGGTGGATGTTTTCTGCCGCTCGTCTGCCAGCCGCTACGGCCTGAATCACGGTCTTGGGACCGGAAGCGAAGTCGCCACCGGCCCAGACCCCTTCGAGGTTGGTGGCCTGCGTGCCGGAAGAGACTTTGATCTGGCCCCCAGGAGTAGTAGCCAGCTGGGCCTCGAGTTCACCGAAGTTCTTGAACTCCGGATCGGGCTCTTCACCCCAGGCCCTCACCACGAGATCAAACTCGTGGGTTTCTTCCGAACCCTCTAGGGGTACGATCTTTCGTGCTTTGTTCTGGTCAGGCTCCGAGAGTACAGTGCGGGCGATGAGGACCTTATAGGTGTCGCCCGCTTTTTCTATTTTCAAAGGAAGGGCCATGAGAAAGAGCTTGACCCCTTCCTTTTCGGCCTCGCGGATCTCCCGCTGAGGTGCGGGCATTTCCATTCGAGAGCGAGGATAAAGAAGGGTAACCTCCGCCCCGAGGCGTAGCAGGCTGCGAGCCACATCCACCGCGGTGTAGCCCCCTCCCATAACAAGTACTCGCTTACCAACCTCGGGCCGCTCACCGCTATTTAGCTTATAAAGAATTTCAAGGCCAGAGACCGCTTCCTTTTCTCCCGGAACATCATGAAACCGTTCTTTAGGAGAGCCTATGGCCAGGAAAACAGCCTCGAAACCTTCCTCAAAAAGGTCCTTAAGATTAAAGTCTCGCCCCCAGGCCTTGCCGGTCTTGAGTTCGATCCCGACGGAGAGAATACTTTCGATCTCCTTGCGCAGAACATCTTTTGGGAGCTTGAACTCCGGAATAGCCCAGCGGGGCATGCCGCCCGGCTCCTCCCTGGCCTCGAAGATGGTTACCTCGTGGCCGTTTAGCCGGAGATAATAGGCTGCCGAGAGTCCGGCCGGACCGGCCCCTACCACCGCCACACGTTTGCCGGTGGGGGGCTTGATCTCCGGCTTGAGCTCTCCATGAGCCAGGCCCCAGTCCGCTACGAAGCGCTTGAGATCGTTTATGGCTACCGGCATATCTACTACAGCCCTTCGACAACGCGGTTCGCAGAACCGAGGGCAAACTCGGCCCACCGTTGCCGGAAGAGGAAGACGCTCCTTGATTAAACTCAGGGCCGAGGCGTATTCTCCTCGCGCAATGAAAGAGATGTAGCCTTGTATGTTGAGCCCTCCGGGACAGGGCTGTCCACAGGGGGCCTTACAGTCTCCATAGTGGTTAGCTACCAGACTTTCAAGTTTTTGTTTGCGGACCTTCTTGACCTCTTCCGTGTCCGTAAACACTTTCATGTCAGGCTCAGCCAGTGTAGAACAGGCTCGCACTAACCCCCTACCCTCTACCTCTACTACGCATAGCCCACAGGGCACCGACGGTTCTTCCGCTCCGGGGAGAAAACAGAGGGTAGGTATCTTGATACCTGCCTCCTTAGCGACCTCAAGAATAGTCTGGCCCGCCTTAATCTTTACCTTAGTCTCGTTGATCCACATTTCCATATCGCATCTCCGGAAATAGTGGTCTTATCAAGACACAGAGGCCCCCTCCTCCTGGAAGGGACCCCTTGAAAAGCTCTTTTAATTAGGCTTAAAGTTCAAGCCAAGATTCGGAGAAAATAGTCTTACCTAGAAGCACCCTAGTGGTTTTGTAAATTTCAAGTTCTTTCGGCGAAAGACTCTTGGGATCGGGTTCGTCTCCGTCCATAATGTCGTGCACCAGTTTTACCCAGTCCGGATGTTTACCTTTGGCGATTTCTACCAACTCCTGATCGTAAACGTCTACGATGGCGGAATAAATGTTGTATTTCATAAGCATCATCAGATATACCCGATTGAGATAAGGTCTTAGGTGGGTGGCCACGCCGTTCGAAACGTTCGAAAGTCCCACCGTGCTCTTGGCTCCGGGAGCAATGTCCTGAAGCATAGCCAGGAACTCAAATCCCGCCATCAGCTGATCCGCTCCCAAAGTAATAGGGGTGGCAATAGGATCTACCCAGATCTTCTCGTTAGGAATTCCGGCCTCGTTGAGTTTCATGATGAGGTCCACCGCCATGGCTGCCCGTTCATTGGCGTCCCGCGGCATGCCCTCCGGACCCCAGAGAAGGGCCACCACTTCGCACCCGAGCTCCGCAGCCACCGGAATGAGTTTTTCCATCCGCTCAGGCTGAGCGGAAATGGAGTTCATGAGACACCGGGAAGGATCTTTCGAGGCCTTGAGCCCCGCAATCATGGCTTCAGGGTTAGTGGTATCAAGGGAAATAGGCACGTCTACGGTTTCTTCCACCACCTTTACGATCCAAGGGGCAAGCTCGGCTCCGTCCTTCTTGGCTGGACCGATGTTAAGGTCCAGATAATCGGCCCCCCTTTCAGCTTCCTCCCGAGCCATTTCCTTGATAGGCTCAGGATTCCTTTCCTTCATGGCCGGTCCTACCCTTTTGGACATGATGTTAATACTTTCGGCAATGCAGATTACCTGCTGACTCATGATTTCCCTCCTAAAGATTATTATTTTATATCCCCCTCAAACCCCGGCCTTTCCCCTCCTCAAATTTTAAGCTGCCTTCCATTCTTTTAGAAAGGCCGGAAGGCTGCTTGCTTCTCGAGGACCAATTATGATTTCCCAGTCCGAAAGTTCGTCTTCAAGCTCGCCCTTAATGGAGGCCAGATATCCTGGAATGACCAGTTTACGGTGTTTAACTTTGTCGGCGATTCCGGACTTCTTGACGAACTCCGCGATGGTATCGGCCCCGAACTTTCCGGCCGCCCAGGCCGTAAGCACCGAAAGTCCTTCCGTATCTTTGATGAGAAGCCAAGAGGGTACCCGGCTCCCCTCGATCTCTCCCGAGACGATAAAGTAGGTCAGTGCAAAATTACAGGTGATCAGAACCGGAGAGTTTTCGTCCGGACCATTGATGGGATAGATACCTTCCTGAACTACCAGTGGCTTCTGCGGATCGGTAAAGATGTTCATTCGTTCCACGAAAAGCGGAAAGAGCACGTCCCCCCGGAAATCCGAGAGGATGACCGCCCCGGCGTACTTGGGAATGAGGACCGAAGCTAGCATGGCTTCGGCCAAGAAGTTGTCGGTATAACGGTACGGAAAGGTAATAGATGGGAATCCGAAGGGCTTGAAGCGCTTCTTGATAGCCGCCCGCCGGAGGATGATCTGGTCTTCATATAATTCCCGTACGCTTTTAGCCCCGGTATCAAGCACCAGGTCCTTTAAGCCCATCTTGATGAGTTCCTCGGAGATCCTGGCCGTTTCCGACAGGCTCTCGCCCTTAACCGCAAGGGGCACCTTCTTTTCCTTGGCTAGCTCCCCCATCTCCTTGAAGTTGTCGAGTGTAGCGGCGTAGAGAAGCGGCTTGTGCTCTCCGCAGAGCTCACAGGCCGCCGAAAGGGCCTCTTTATCCCCGCTCATTAGAACCAATACGGCTTCCGGGGCCTCCTCCCGTACCTTTTTCACCAGGTTGACAAAGGCCTCCTTTCCGGCTCCGGTGTCCTCCACGGCCACCATCTGGGGGACAAGCATGACCCCTACCCGTTCCCACCGAAATTTTTTGAAGGCCTCCACCCTACGATCCACCTCGCCGGCGTCCATATCAGTAGCGATACGCACTCCAATGGCAGTAGGATTCTCGAAACGCTTTTCGTGGCGGAAGAGTACGGTCTCGCCGCCGAGTTTGACCTGGTGCTCCCCACTTCCGAGGACTACCGTCCTTATGGGCGGAGCGGAGGCCTCCGCAATCTCCTCCTTCACCGCCGGGTCCACGTGCGGACACTTGTCAATCTCCGCCTGTCCGGCAGCCACCTTCATGGCAAAAGCCAGACAGGTGGGAAACCCACAGTCCCCACAATTGGTCTTGGGAAGTTTTTGCATTATCTGGATACCGGTAAGTCCCATTGCTCTCCTCCCTTACATCAAGGGTTCCATCTCTAGAACCGGGTGTTTGACCTTTTCCACCCATTCCTTGACTTCTTGTTCCGTAGAGGCCACAGTCTCGTCTGCAATCTTGTCGATGAGATCGGGGATCCCCAGCTCTTCGGCCCGCTGCTTGAGCTTGTCTTTAAGTTCTTCTTTGAGCATCTTGGGCATCCAGACCACCCGTTTAAGCCCCCCTTCGGCAATAAGAAATTTCCGAGAGGTGATATAGTGCTTAGAGACCCCCATGAAACCGGGGGTCACCTGACCGCCACCCACCATACCGGCCATGGTAGAAAACTTCATGCCCGAGGGAGTCATGCCAAGATAATCACGGTTTACGATCATGATGCCGTTTACCGAGGGCAACATGGCTGCAATACACTCGAAACATCCGCAGGCCGTCATGGGGTCTACCATGATACTGTAAAGGCTCACCCTTTCTACCTTCCCTCTGGAGGCCTTCTTCACGAACTCGTTTATACCGGAGAACTGTCCTAGCTTCTCGTCAATAACCTCACCTTTTTCAATAGGCTGGTTGGGACCAGTGGGATTGATCTCGTAGCAGGCCTTGCCGTCGAGCCAGTTGTAGGCCCCGCACATACCGATCCGTTCCGGCGTGATTACGCACACGTGGCTGGGTGCAAAGCTTTGACACAGAGTGCAGGAATAGTACACGTCTACGGTCTCGTCAGTCATACCGGCTATCCGTTCGTCACGCCGGGTATAGACCTCCTTGGCCAGCTCCAGGATCTCCTTGACCTTCTCTTCTTCGGTATAGATGGTCACCTGGCACTTGTCCACGATGGCGCCGAACTCTTGGCGCATCTTGGCGTAAAGGATCTCCCCGATGTGCTTGAAGAGGAATCCTTTTTCTACAGCAGCCTTACTGATCCGCAGCCACATGATATTACGTTGCCCTACGTGCATGATACCCTGGGCGTAGTTGATGAGGTGATGGAATTGCCGCTCAAGAATAGCCTCGAAGTCCTCCTGCATGTTAGCTCCAGCTACTTCCACCACTACTGCAAAGGGTAAACGATAGGGAGGTCCTTTTATGCCAAGCTTTTCCACCTCGTTTATTTCAGGGCCTATGACCTCGATCTTTCCGTCTTCCACTTCCTCAAGGGGCTTGGAGATCAGGAGTTCAACTGCCGGAGTCCTTCCACCACCGCACTCCAGATAGAGATCGTCCTTACGGACCCTTTCCCCTTCAAAAGCCGGGGCATAGGCTACCGGGATGTCGAGCTTCACCGTGGTGACCTTGAGCCCTCGGACTTCAATGGCTCGGTCCACGATCTCTTCGTGGGGCACCTTGGAGACCACGTGTTCGTAAGTACACACCCCAAAGGGCTTGATCTCAGGGATGTCCCAGTCGGAGATCACCGGGAAGCCCCAGTTGATGGCCCCGGCTCCATTGGCGTACCATTCGTCGGAAACCGGACCGAAAGTTATGGCGAAGGCAAAGGTTCGGTCTTTGTTATAAAGGAGGTTACCCATGTAGTCTCCGGGTTTGATACCACCAAAGGCCATAGCTACCCGGCAGGCAAAGCCGATAGCGAAGACCACCGAGGTGGTGTCCGGACCGAAGGGAACCAAACGGGTGGGCCAGCCGAGCTGAACCCCAGCCTCTTTAAGCTGTTCGGCCATACGCACCCCGTTGGTGTCTGAATGCATGAAGACGTAGAGGTTCTTTTCCTGGAGCTCCTGGGCGATCTTGACGGCAATTTCTTTGTTCGGCGGAGCGCCGAGAATGGCTGCAAACCCTGGAGCCGTGCCATCCACAAATTCCACTCCACGTTTACGAAAGATCACGTCGTCGGCCGCTCCAAGCCAAATGTTTCCATTAACTGGCTCCTCAGTTTTGGTGTAGAAATTGGGATCCTCCAGATAGCGGATGGCCTCAATGATCTCTTCCGCAAAGAAAGTAGCCATACCGGCATCGAGCGCCGGCCCCAGATAAGGGGTCCAGAGCTCGTCTGTGGGCACCGGAGGCAGCAGGCGCTTGGCCTCTTCCAGAACTTCTCCGCAATCTCCGAGCTTTTTTACCGGATAACCCAACATGGCATAAATGATGGGCAGATAATAGGCCGTGTTCGGGAAAGCGACCTCGGTATCCTTTCCGAATTTCTTCACGGCCTCCTCATATTTTTCTTGGGCCCGTTCCACAATCTTATGAGCCCCACGAATGGCCGCGCTAGCAATGATCTTGGACATAGCTCGCAACCTCCTTTAATTTTCTTGCATAAGAGCGCTTATAATCGTCTTTGTTAGCTCAATGGCTTTGGGATGACGCATGATAAAAAGATCGCCTCCGGCCAGCGCCAAAGCCACCGAGGTAATGGCCTCCATGAGGACGCCGCGAACCTCCTGGTCGCCCAGTATCTCGTCGGTGGGAAGCCCCACTTCTTTGGTCTTCCAGACTTCGCGCCCCACGTTACAGACAAAAGGCACCTGGAGCTTTTCGTCCTGGGCGTAAAGGGCCGCAAGCCTAATACGTTCCATCACCGAGTAGGTGTACTCCAGACCGTAACCTAGGGCTCCGATGGAAGGGTCCATCAGGATCTTGTCGAGTGACACTCCAATATTCTCAAGGAGGATGTTCAACTGCTTGGCTAGGTTCACGTCGATAGGGCTCGTCGCCACTACCGGGAGCCCGTAACCCATGGCCGTGGCCCCCAAGGTACGATGATTGGCCTCCTCCACCGGACCAATGACTGCTCCACGATCTCCAAGGATCTCGGCCACTTCCCTCAAAACCTCCACGTCTTTCTCCGCATGTCCAGCACCCCAGACCACGATGGGCACGTCCACGGCCTTGACGACCTTCTCTACTACTTCCCGGGCATGCTTGGCATCCAAGTCCAGATAGTTGGGGTCTGTACCCATGAGATATACACATACGGCCTCGGCTCCGTAGGTCTCCACGCACTTTTTGGCCCAGGCCGCAGGATCGTCAAAGACGTCCTCGAAATATTTGGCCAGGCTCTCCGGCCAGTTTTCAGGCTTTACGTCTAGGACCTCCATGGCAATGCGAGGCTGGTTTTTCATCTCGCCTTCAAAGAGCTGGAAGGGGAGCACGTTGGTACCACCAACCTTGAAGGCCTTTTCGCCCTTACCGATCTCTACCTCCCGTATGAAAGCCGTACCCGGATCTTTATAGAGATCCTCGGGGAGCCCCGCCGCTCGTTCGGAAAGCGGACGGTACTCACCTATAAAGCCACCAAGTTCCACACCTTCAGGCGGAGGCCCAGCTGGAGCCGCCGGCTTCTCTTCCACCGCCGGCTTCTCTTCCGGCTTAGGTTCTGCAGCCTTGGGTTCTTCTGCAATCGGTTTGGCCTCGGGCTCTTCTTCAGTCGGTTTTTCTTCCGGCTTCTCTTCTTCTGGTTTGACTTCTTTCTTGATCTCCTCTACCGGCTTCTCTTCCACCGCCGGTTTCTCTTCTTCCGCAGGTTTTTCCTCTACCACCGGTTTCTCTTCCACCTTGACCTCTACCTGCGGCACCTCCGCCGGGACCACCTCTCCACCAAGGAGAGCACGCTCAAGCCTGGCCAAACTGTCATGAAGGAGATTGATACCTTCACGCAGGGACTCGATGCTTGAACGCACCGAGGAAAAGACCTCTTTGACGGCCTCTACGGGGATCTCTATCTTAGGCGGCCCTTCGGCCACTTCTTCCTCCTCTTTGGGTGGGGCCACCACTTCAATCTTTTCAGGACGTTCGACTTCTACTGCAATGGCCGGCTTGACCTCAGCCTCAAGCGGTCTCGGATGGAGCCCGGCCCGTTTTACGATCTCAGGGACGGCCTCTTCCCATTCGATGGCCATGATGTGTACGCCGGCCACGCCCGGGATCTCGCGTACCTGTTGAATGATGTCTACCGCAATGTTGATACCTTCCTCCCGTTTGTCCTTGGCCTCTTTCATGCGCTTGAGGATCTCGTCTGGTACGTCCAAGCCCGGCACAAAATACTTCATGTAACGGGCCATACCGAAGGACTTGGGAGGCGTGATCCCGGCCAGGATATAGACCTTCTCCGTGAGCCCTAAATCTCGGGCCATCTCCATAAACTTCTTGAAACGCTCTACGTTGTAGATAATCTGGGTCTGGATGAATTCCGCTCCGGCTTTGACCTTTTTTTCCAGCCGCTTTACCCTGAATTCAAAAGGATCGGCAAAGGGATTCTCCACCGCCCCGATAAAAAATTCTGGCCGGGCACCAGTGAGTTCTTCCCCGCAGAGGAACTTACCCTCGTCCCTCATCTGGCGCACCATGGCCGTAAGTTGGATGGAGTCCAGATCGAAGACCCCTTTGGCCTCGGGATGATTCCCGAACTTCTGGTGGTCACCGGTGATACAAAGGAGATTCTTTACCCCCAGGGCCGCCGCCCCTAGGAGATCGGCCTGGATACCGATCCGGTTCCGGTCGCGGCAAGTCATCTGGATGACCGGCTCTACCCCTTCAGCCATCACCAACACCGCCGAAGCAATGGAGGACATCCGGACAATAGCCGTCTGACAGTCGGTGATGTTGGCCGCGTCCACGTAACCTTTGAGAATCCGGGCCTTCTTTCTTACGACCTCTCCATCAGCACTCTTGGGAGGGCCGATCTCTGCGGTAACGGCGAAGTGCCCTTCGGAAAGAACTTTTTGAAGATGGCTTCTAGGCTCCACCCTTCCCCTCCTTTTCTACCCGTTTTTATCCCATACGCAGGTCTTCTCTTATCCTCTCCCGGGGACCTCCATGTCCGGCCGGACGCCAGTCCTTGGCCGGGAAGAAGTTGAGCAACCGCTCAAGCTCGCCCCGGGAAGAAAGCCTCTCGTAGATCTGGTGCCACACACAGGGGACCTCTGGACGGATCTCACAACGTCCGCCTTGGGACCCCCCGCAGGGTCCATTCAAAAGATTTTTGGCACACCGGGCGATGGGACAGAGGCCACCTGTGATATCCAGGATACAGTCTCCACAACCCCGACATTTTTCTTGCCATTCTCCTAAGGCCGAGTTGGCCCCGTAAAAAGAGGTATCCACGCCCGGATAAACCCGAATCTCAGGATAAAGATCCGCAATCAAATTGACCCCTACCCCACAGGCCAAAGACACCACGGCCTGGTAATCTTTGGCCATCTCTGGAAGCACGGCCAGATACTCTGGATCGCACTGCCGAATGAGCGTGGCCTCTCCGGTCTCAAGCGGCCTTCCGGAAAGCTTTCTGGCCAGCCTCAAGGCCGCAGCTATGGTCTCGACCTCCCGGTCGCCTCCGGCCGAACAAATGGCCACGCAGCCCCGACACCCTAACACCAGCACTTTGTCATAAGGCTCGATAGCCTTTAACACCTTGGGAATGGGTTTTCTTTCTGCAATTATCATTTTTGCCCATCTCCTTTGGACTTAGACTTCAAATTTAAAGCAATCTCGAATAGGGATTTTACTTCGGTCATAAATGTTCCCGAATCCAATCGGGGTACAAAGGCCATTCTGACTCTTTCGCCAGAAAGGCCAATTTCTTCCAAAATTTTCCGGGCTCCTAGGACCCGCTTTTCCGCCCGCACGCTTCCCGAAATATTGTGGCAACTGTCCTTCTCGCAGCCGGCCACCAACACGGCCTCGGCTCCTTCCTCAAAGGTCTTGAGGATATCCGCCACTTCAATGTGGCCGGAGCAGGGGAAACGTTTCATGATCACGTCCGCGGGCAGACCCTTAAAGTCTTCCTCGTCCGAGGTATTGGTGTAATGACAACAGAGGATTCCAATCTTGATATCGGCCATCGCTTACTAAACCCCCCATTTGTAAGTGGCAAATTCGGCCGCGGGATGAAGCTCTATGGCCCGGGCCGGACATTCTTGCACACAAATACCGCAGGCGTGACACTTGGCCGGATCGATAACCGCATAACCTTCGTCTTTGATGCTTGGCGCCCCGAAGGGGCACACCCGCACACAGGTGAGACATACAATGCACTTTTTAGGATTGACCCTGGCCAATCTTCCGGCCTCAAAGAGGGTCTCCTCGCTGGCCAGGCCTTCTTTAAGGGCATAGTCCCTCAGGGCTTTGATAACCTCAGCCGGCTTTACCTCCATGGGGCACACCGGCACACAGCTCTGACACTGAGAGCAGTGCCAAAGGATAGGCGTACCAAAGAGCTTGTCTTTTATCCCTAAGATGGTGGCATGGACAATCACACGAGGATCGAAGTCTTTACGGATGCGCTTTACTGGACAGATTCCCGAGCAAGCCCCACACCGAAAACACTGAGCCAAAGTCTCGGGAAGACTCTTGACCTCGGAAACCCAGTTTTTTTCTACCGTAAGTTCCATCACTTTTTCTCCTTCTTTTTCAGGGTTTCAAGAATGGCCCCGATTTCTTCTTCCGTAGCCCCGGTCTTCTCCCTGAGGACTTCCACCGCCTGGGGACCCTGAGCTATAAGTTCCTTGAGCTCGGCCTCGAAGATTCTCTTCCTTATCTGGGGCACCAGTTTCTTTTCTATCGCCTGGGAGATGTTCTCCGGACTATAGTCTCCCAACTTCTTTATCTCTTTGGCCAGATTACCGTACTGGGCTCGAAATTGCATATTTTTACAGAGATTGCGAGCGGCTTCAAGCCGGAACTTGAGGGTTTCCCAATCCAAGCCCTCGGCCTCGCCCAGAGGGCCCATAGTCTTTATTTTTTCAGTGAATTCAGTCAAAAGCTTTACGAAACGGGGGCCTTCCGCCGCGGAGGCCCAGTCGATAGTAAAACGCTCCCGGTTGATACCCACTGTATCCAAGATTCGCCTTACGGTCTCCGCCATGACTAGAGCTTCGTAATTACCAGACTGGTAATGGCACTCTCCCAAGTGTCACCCGCCTACGAAAACGCCGTCAGCACGAACATAAAAGGCCTCTACTACGAACTGGGGATCCATCCTGCCAGTACACATAATCCGGATGACCCGGTTGTTCGGAGGGTAACTGAACCGGGCCACTCCCGCCGAATCCGCTGCTGCATAACAACACCAGTTGCAAAGAAAACTTAAAATCCTGGGTTCAAATTGCATCCTAACCCCTCCTTAAGCCGCTTCTTTTTCCAATTCAGCCTCTTTGGATTCTTCGGCCTCTGGAAGTCCAAAGGCCTGGATCTGTTCCAGTATGGCTTCGTCGGTAAAGCCGCCCAGAGTAATGGCGAAGACCGGACAGTGTGAACCGCAGACACCACAGCCCTTACAGGCCGCTGCGATCACTTGGGCCTTGCGGCGTTTCTCCTTTTTGACCATCTCAATGGCGTTATAAGGACAAAGGGAAGCGCAGATACCACAACCGATACACTTCTTTTCTTCTACCCGAGAGACGATCGGCGGAACCTCTACGAACCCCTTGGCCAACGGGATTACCGCCTTGCCAGCCGCAGCCTTGGCCTGGGCCAGGGTCTCCTCCAAGGGCTTGGGCCCGTGGGCCAGACCACAGATGTAAACTCCATCTACGGCTACTTCCACCGGACGGAGTTTTACGTGGGCCTCCATGAGGAAACCCTCGTCGGTCATCGGGGTCTTGAGGATCTGAGCGATGGGGTTCTCTTTGTCTGGAGCCACGCCTACCGAAAGCACCACTAGGTCCGCAGGAATCTCGATCTCTTCCCCCAGAAGGGCGTCATAGCCCCGAACCACGATCCCTCGTCCTTTCTTTAGCACTTCGGGCCGCTGAGTAGGCTCATAGCGGAGGAAGATCACCCCCTGGTTGCGGGCTTTGCGGTAAAGTTCCTCATAAAAACCGTAAGTTCGCATATCACGATAGAAGATGAAAACCTCCGTCTCCGGGGAGAGCTCTTTGATACGCAGGGCGTTTTTGACCGCTTGTTGACAACAGAGCTTGCTACAGTGGGGCAACTCCTCCCCCCGCGAACCAGCACACTGGATCATGACTACCCGGCGGGTCTTTCCCAAACCACGCTTGCCGCGCGAAAGCTTCTCCTCAAGTTCAAGCTGCGTGAGTATCTTGCGGTTCTTTCCGTAAAGATATCCACTAGGTTTATGTTCTTTAGCTCCGGTGGCTACCACCACCACTCCGTGGTTTATGACTTTTGAGCCCTCTTTGACCTTAATAGTAGAGGTAAAGTTTCCGACATAACCCGAGATATTTTCCACCGAAGCCGATTTGTAAACTCGAATATTTTCGTGTTTTTCCACCCGTGTGATGAGATCCTTTAGGATCTTCTGCGGGTTCTCGCCTTCAGCAAGAAATTTCACCCGGCGCAAGTGACCTCCAAGCTCAGCCTCCTTTTCAACAAGATGTACCTCATAGCCCTGATCCGCGATGGAAAGGGCGGCTGCCATACCAGCAGCCCCTCCACCGATGACCAGTGCCGAAGGCGTAACCTTGACCTTCTGGAGTTCAAGTGGCTTCAATCTCCGAGCCTTGGCCACCGCCATGCGTACTTGGTCCTTAGCCTTCTGAGTGGCTTTCTCAGGGTCGTCGGCGTGCACCCAGGAACATTGGTCTCGGATGTTGGCCATTTCCACCAAAGCCAGGTTGAGCCCGGCCTCCCGCAGCGTCTCCTGAAATAGGGGTTCATGGGTGCGTGGACTGCAGGCCGCAATCACCAATCGGTTTAGTTTGTGTTCCTTGATTTTCTCCTTGAGTTTTTCAAGAGAGTCCTGAGCGCAGGAATAGAGTACGTTTTCGGCATAGACCACCCCAGGAAGGGACTTGGCGTAGTCTCTTACGGCCTCAACGTCCACCACTCCAGCAATGTTTACCCCACAGTGACACACGAAGACTCCCACCCTCACCGGCATCTCAAGGAGTTCTTGATCCTCGGGCGGGAACTCCTTTTCGACCATGTCCTGGCCCCGGGCCTCAGCTAGCAATTCCGAGACCTTGGCCGCTGCACCGCTGGCCTGCATGACGCTTTCTGGAATGTCCTTAGGTCCATGGAAGGCACCAGCCACATATATGCCGGATTTGGCAGTGAGCGGGTCTTTGACTTCGGTTTTGGCAAAACCGAAGGGATTGAGCTCAATTCCGAACTTTTTGGCCAACTCTTCAGCACCTTCCGGGGCTGAAAGACCTACCGAGAGCACCACCAGATCGAAAAGTTCCCGGTGAACCGTGCCCTCTTCGGTGACATAGTTCAAGGCCAGACGCCCGTCCACCTGTTCTACCTTGGGCACCCTGGCCTTGATCACGCGGAACCCGTATTTGTCTACCGCCCGCTCAAAGGCGGCGTCGAAGCCTTTGCCTTGGGTGCGCACGTCCATGAAAAAGAGAGCGATTTCGGCCTCCGGGGCATGTTCTTTTAGCATGGAGGCCTCTTTCATGGCGTACATACAGCAGACCGAGGAACAGAAAGGACGGCCACAAGAAACGTCCCTTGAGCCTACGCACTGGAGAAAGGCGATCTTTCGGGGATGAGAAAAGTCCGAAGGTCGTATGATTTCGCCTTCCGTGGGGCCGGAAACACACATGAGACGTTCGATTTCAAGACTGGTCATAACGTCGGGATAGATTCCGTAACCATATTTCGTAAGGGCCTCTTCTGGAACGTTCCCGAAGCCCGGACAGAGCACCACCGCTCCAACTTCAAGCTCCCGGATCTCTGGTTCCTGATTGAAGTCGATGGCCTTGGGACCGCAGACGTTAGTGCAGATCATACAAGTTTCGTGGTTGAGCTGGAGACAACGGTCCTCGTCGATGTAATAGGCCGTGGGCACGGCCTGGGGAAAGTCGATGCGAGCCGCCCGAGTAAAATCTAGACGTTCGTTGTATTCGTCCACCGCCTCACGCGGACAGTATTGCATACACTGACCACAAGCCGTGCATTTATCTGGATCGATGTAGCGAGGGCGAATTTTGACCTTTGCTTTAAACTTTCCCGGTTTTCCGGAAAGACTTTCTACCTCCGCCAGAGTGAGGATTTCGATATTGGGAGACCGACCGGCCTCCACCATTTTGGGCGCCAGTATTCAGATACTACAGTCGTTGGTGGGGAAGGTCTTATCCAGCTTGGCCATTACCCCCCCGATGGTGGCCTTTTTCTCCACTAGATAGACGTAATAGCCAAGCTCTGCGAGATCCAAGGCCGTCTGGATCCCGGCGATACCTCCCCCCACCACGAGTACTTTTCCCGATTTCTTGGCCATTAAGAGCCTCCTTCCATGATTTTTAAGCCGCCTTTTCTTCTTCCGGATTCACCTTTAGACTAAGTGGTCCAAAACAGCCCAGTCCGTGGAAAGGACTGGTGACCTTCGGGCTCTCAAGGGCCCGACGCATGGCCATATCGAAGAGCACTCTGGGTTTGGGTTTGTCGATACCCAGGGCCTTGCGCTTGTTTTTGATATGATCGATCATAATGGAGGCAAATTCTTCCGCGGTTCTGGCCACTCGCCAGGCGGCTCCGAAGATCTTCTCCATCTCATGGAAGAGAAAGTCCGTAGCCACTTGGCTCTGTAGGGTCGGAAAATCCGGACCGAAGACCACGGTAGCCCCGGAAGCCACGAAATACTGACCGATGGTAATGGCCTTTTCGCTCATCCACTGAGGCGCACACCCCACCACCGGAAGTTCATTTACGTCTTCTCCCAGGCCACCGGTGTGGACCATTTCGCTGGCCGCCACCAAAATACGGCTGTTGTCCACGCAAGAGCCCATGTGAAGCACTGGAGGACAGCCTACGGCCTCAAGCACCTCTCTGAGGCTGTCTCCGGCTAATTCCGCGGCCTCAGGCCGCAATAAACCGGCCCGTCCAAGCCCAGTAGCCGCGCAACCGGTGGTGAGCACCAGCACATTGTTGGCGATGAGTTCCTTGGCCAGTTCAACCTGGATTTCTTCGGTTACCCTATAGTTGTCGCAACCTACGATGGCTGCCACACCGAGGATTTTACCGTTGATGATGTTCTCGTTTAAAGGCTTGTAGGAAGCCCGGAAACGTCCCCCTAACATATAAAGGATAGTCTCGTGACTGAAGCCCACCACCACATCCACGGTATGATCCGGAATATTGACCTTAGATTTATCCCGCTTCGGAAATCTAGCGATGGCCTCCCGCAGGATGGCCTTGGCGCAATCAAGGGCCTTGCGGGCGTCGAATTCCAAGTGAATACCACCTTCCATCTTGGCCCGAGGATTGGTGGTGATGACCGCGGTGTGGAAGTGTTTGGCGATCTCGACCACGTTCTGCATGATACACTGGACATCCACCACTACGGCCTCAAGAGCCCCGGTAGCAATGGCCGCTTCCTGCTGTAAAAAGCTTCCGGCTACCGGAATACCGCGTCGCATGAGGATCTCGTTCCCAGTGCAACAGATACCGGCGAGATTTACGCCTTTCGCCCCAACTTTCTTGGCCTCTTCCACGATCTCGGGATCGCTAGCCGCCATGGCCAGAGCCTCGGCCAGAACTGGTTCGTGCCCGTGCACGGCCACGTTCACCATGTCTTCCCTAATGACGCTTAGGCCGATGTTGACTTTGGCCTTGATAGGCCCAGGATTGCCAAATAGTAAGTCTTGGAGCTCGGTGGCGATCATAGAGCCGCCCCAGCCATCGGCCAGAGCCGTGCGGGCACAGGCCATAAGGATATTCCGGTAGTCTTGATCCACACCAATGGTAGTCCGGTGGAGAAGTTCTACCACCTCGCGATCTACCCCCCGAGGCACCACCCCCAGCTCACGCCAGAGGGCCTGCCTCTTCTCCGGTGCCCGACGTATAAAGGGGATTTCACCTTCCTGCTGGTTAAAAACCCTCAAAGCAACCTCAGCTATCTGTTTCAGAAGTTCCGGTTCTTCCTGATTGGGATCGACTCCCAGAGCCTGAGCTACCACCCGCAACTTGCGTTTGTCTTTGACCTCAAAAGGCGTCTCACCATGAACGGTTTCATAAAAATCAATAGCCACCTGCCGGCCATGATCCGAGTGAGCTGAGCCACCGCTGGCCACCATACGTCCGAAGTTCCGGGCCACTACCGTAGCCGCACTAGCTCCGCAGACGCCTTTAAGTTCTTCCACGCCCTCCACCACCTGACATGGGCCCATGTTACAGACCCGACAACAGGTACCCCCTTTACCAAAGAGACAGGGCGTGGTCCCTCGGCGTTCCACTCGAGCCGGAGCCGTAAGAATTTCCTCGCCCAGACTTTCGTAAATAACCTGAGCCGTCTTGTTCTGGACTTTAGGCGTCCTCTTACCCTTCATTCTTGCCCTGGGATCCATTAAAATCCTCCTAACTTTAGATTGATTTCAATTTTGAAATTTATACCTAAGCCACCTCACAGGGAAGTCCTGCCCAGAGCTTGGCTGCCTCCACGGTATTTTTCATGAGCATGGTGATGGTCATGGGGCCTACCCCACCGGGAACCGGGGTAATGGCCGCGGCCTTCTCCTTGACACTCTCAAAATCCACGTCTCCACAGAGGATGGCCTTGCCTTCCGGAGTGGTTCCTATACGATTTACTCCGACGTCAATCACCACCACCCCTTCTTTAACCATGTCCGCTGTAACGACCTTAGGGCGCCCCGCCGCCACGATCAGGATGTCGGCCCTCCGAGTATGAAAGGCCATGTCTCGCGTTCCGGTATGACAGACCGTGACCGTGGCATTGCCTACCGGTTTCCGCTTCTGAAGAAGCAGGTTGGCAACCGGTTTGCCCACGATGTTGCTCCGACCAACGACCACCACCTCGGCTCCATCCACTTCCACTCCAGCCCGCTCGAGCATGACCAATATGCCGTGCGGAGTGCAGGGCAAAAAGCAAGGCTCGCCGATCACCATCTTACCTACATTTACCGGATGGAAACCGTCTACGTCCTTTCGAGGATCGATGGCATAGATGACCTTGCGCTCGTCGATGTGCTTAGGAAGTGGAAGCTGCACCAGAATACCGTGGATCTTAGGATCCTCGTTGTATTTTTTGATGAGATCCAGTAGGGCCTCTTCACTAATATCTTCAGGTTGATTGTCCTGAACGGAATAAAAACCTAGATCGTGCGCGGCCTTTTGCTTGGCCGTCACATAGGAGACCGAAGCCGGATTGTTGCCTACCAAGATGGTTACCAACCCCGGAGTAACACCATGTTTTTCCTTGAGTTCCTGGACCTCTTTTTTAAGCTCTTCCCGGATTTCTTTGGAGATTTCTTTGCCGCTTATGATTTTGGCCGCCATACTTTACCTCCTTGTGTCCTTTCGAAAGACACTAACGTTAGCAAGATACATGCCAATCTGATTGTGATCGTAACTAATGATACTTTTGTAAAATTTTCGGGTACCTTACTGAAGGTTTGAAAGCCCGGCCGAGGAATTTCTCCCCGGCCGGAACGTTTCTCCTCATTTAGAAGAGGCCCTTTACCTTTCCGGTTTCCACGTCTACATCAATGCGACGGTAAGCCGGGTCTGAACCGGTTCCGGGCATGAGGCTGATGTCGCCGGCTACCGGGACGATAAATCCCGAACCGCGATAGATCAGCACGTCGCGCACGCGGAGCTGCCACCCCTTGGGTACGCCTTTGAGATTGGGATTATCGGAGAGGGAGAGGTGGGTCTTCACCATGCAGATGGGCATCTGGCGAAGTTCGGGATCGGCTTCGATGAGTTTGATTTTCTCTTCCGCGGCGGGGAGATACACCACACCGTCGGCCCCATAGACCTCGGTAGCTATCTTTTCGATACGGGTCTTCACCGGCTCATCGAGTTCGTAGAGGAACTTAAACTCACTCTTTTCCTCACAAGCATCTACTACGGCGTCCGCCAGTTCAAGGGCTCCTTCGCCGCCCTTGAGCCAGTGTTCGGAGATGGCCGCCCGCACGCCGTGTTCCTCACAGATGCGTTTGACCAGGTTGATCTCGTCCTTGGTGTCGGTGTGGAAGGCGTTGATACAGACCACCGGAGTGGCGCCGCTCTTCTTTACGATGTTCACACAGTGCATGAGGTTTTCGCACCCTTTCTCCACCCATTCCAAGTTTTCCTCGAAGTACTCTTTGGGAATAGGTTTGCCCGGAGGAGGAATCGGAGCACCTCCGTGGCACTTGAGGGCCCGTATGGTGGCCACTACCACTACGCAGTCCGGAGTCAGTCCTGAGAGCCGACACTTGATGTTCCAGAACTTCTCGAAACCGATATCAGCCGCGAAACCGGATTCGGTGACGTTGTAGTCCGCAAGCTTGAGGGCTACGTAATCCGCTATGATGGAGGACTGACCGATAGCGATATTGGCAAACGGCCCGGCGTGGATCAGGACCGGCTGTCCTTCTAAGGTCTGGATCATGTTGGGGTTGATGGCTTCTACCAACCAGGCGGTCATAGCTCCGGCCACCTCGAGGTCTTCGGTGGTGATGGGGTTGCCATATTTGTCAAAGGCCACCACAATCTTTCCAATTCGTTCCCGAAGATCTTTGAGGTCCCGGGCCACGGCCAGGATGGCCATGACCTCGGAGGCCACCGCGATCCAGAACTTGCTTTCCATGGGATATCCGTCCCTTTTGCCTCCGAGCCCGATTACGATGTGCCGGAGGGCCTGGGCACAGTAGTCTATAACCCAGCCCATCTCTACCCGTTTGGGATCGATGTTGAGACGCTTAAGGCCCCGCTTAGCCAGGGTCTCGTCGTCGTAATTGGCCTCGTGCTGCATCCGGGCCGTAAGAGCCACCATGGCGAGATTGTGGGCATTCATGACGGCATTGATGTCGCCGGTAAGCCCTAAAGAGAATTTGTCCAGTGGAATGATCTGGGCGAGTCCTCCTCCGGCGGCACTACCTTTAATATTAAAGGTGGGGCCTCCGGATGGCTGACGCAGAGCCCCGATGACCTTTTTGCCGCGCTTTCCCAATCCCTGAATGAGTCCGATGGCGGTGGTAGATTTACCCTCACCCAGAGGGGTAGGCGTGATGGCGGTGACATCAATGTATTTCCCATTCGGACGATCTTTGAGCCGCTCAAGGACCTTTTTGTAGTCGATCTTGGCTACATAGTGTCCATAAGGAAGGAGCTCCTCCTTAGTAAGACCGAGCTCCTCTCCAAGTTGATAGACGGTCTTCATATTCTTTTCACACTCAGCTGCGATCTCCCAATCTTTCATCTTGGTAGGATCAAGCTTCATAACCCCCTCCTTTTTCTGGACTTTTTAACTTAGGATTCTTAATTTATAATTTTTAATCTTGCAAGGGAAATCAAAATGACTTCTAGAGGTTTATTGAAATTTTCAGTAGTATGGGCTCTTTTATTCGCTCTCGGTCTGAGTGTAGAGGCCCTTCTCAATTTCAAGGGCAGAGCCTTTTGTGAACTCAGTAGCTGTTTTATAGTGGGTGAGCTTGCCCGTCTCTCTCATCGAAGCATGGTTCTTCTGGGGCTTGGTTACTTTGCGGTCTTTTCCGTCCTTCTGATTTTGGTTCTACGGGGCCAGAGGTTGGGAGGTCTTCTTCTTCTCCTGGCCTCCTCAGGGCTTGCGGCCGAAACTATCTTTCTTTTAAGACAGGCTTTTGATTATCATCTCTGGTGTCCTTTCTGTCTCGCGGTGGCTCTGGGAGTTGTAGGATCAGCATTGCCCGTTCTTTGGCATTTTAAATATCCCGTAGTCGGTTTTTTGGGAGCCCTTCTAGGAATAGTGGTCGCCTTTTACCTCACCAGTATTTCTCTGATTCCTCTGGAAGAGGTGGCCTTCTCCGCCTTTCCCGAAAGACCGTCCTCTTCCGGTCTTATTCTGATCTATTCTCCTGAATGTCCGCATTGTCACGAGGTCCTCGAATTCTGTAAAAAGATTCCAGAGGCCAATCTTAGTCTCTGCCCCCGGGAGAAGGCCTTGGGGTTGCTAAGATCGCTCGATTTAAAAGGGGTTCCGGTTTTGGTGATTAAGGAACCACCGAGAGTCCGGATTTTACAGGGTTCGGGGGCGATTATAGCTTATCTTCGGGAAAGGTTTCCCCGGCCCGTAAAAGCTCCGGGGCCCATCCCTCCCGGGGCTACCGAAATGCCTGGACTTCTTATTCCTGAAACCGGAGGGGTATGCAGTGAGCTACAACCAAAATGTAATTGAGCTTTCAGGCAAGGCTACCCTTATCGGAAGTTTTCCCCTGAAAAGCCACGAGGAGGCTGTGGAGCTGATCCTGGAATACATACCAAAGATTCCGTGCTGGCCCCAGCTTCCTACCTATCCCCGGGAAGGTATGCTGGTCCAGTTTTCTAGCGGTCTTCCCGGATTTGATCCCGAAAGACTCATCATTGATCCCGGAGTTCCGGATTTTGAGACCGAAAGGCTTTCGTTTTACGAAGAGTATCTGGCGGTCACCGAATCTGGAGAGGACCTTGAGAACACCCGCTTCAAGCTCACCCCTGCGGAGGCCCCCGGTCTTTTTGTGCTTATTGAAAAAGCTTCGGAGAAGGCTCCTCTTCCAGCGGTAAAGGGCCAGATCACCGGGCCTTTTACCCTGGCGGTGGGCCTCAAGACCCCGGATGGTAAGGCCGTCTTTTATGATCTCGAACTAAGAGACCTGGTAGTAAAACTAGTGGCTCTCAAAGCCCGCTGGCAGGTCCGAAAACTCAAGGAGCTTTCCCCTTCGGTGATCATCTTTTTCGATGAGCCGGCCCTCTCCGGTTTCGGTTCTTCGGCCTTTATGGGGGTCTCCCGCGAGGAGGTTTTAGCCGTTCTCTCCGAGGTCATCGCAGAGGTTCACAAGGAAGGGGGCCTTGCCGGGGTGCATGTCTGCGGAAACACCGACTGGAGCCTCCTCACCGACAGCCCCACGGATATCATTAATTTTGACGCTTATGGTTTTTACGAAAAGTTCATAACTTATGACAAAGAATTAAAGTCTTTTCTAGAAAAAGGAGGCCTAGTGGCCTGGGGGCTGGTACCCACCCTAAAATCGGAAGATCTGGAGAAAGAAACACCGGAATCCCTGGCCGAAAGGTTCCGCGATCTTTTAAAAGAGCTCTCCCTCCGTACGGGCCTTTCCGAGGAATATCTTTTATCCCATTCCCTTCTGACCCCCTCCTGCGGCATGGGCACCCTATCTCAGGAGTTGACCTTAAAATCCCTTAAAGATCTAAAGAGATTGACAGAAATCATTTAAATTTATATCCTGTAAAAAAATTCTTTGAAAGGATAAAAAAAATGTTAAGAAAAATTGGAGCTAAAGTATTATTGTTGGGTTTGGCTTTGGTTTTAGGGGTAGGGACTATTTCTGCTGTTCGGGCGGAAAAGGAACACATGATGAAGCCGAGGATGCATTCCAAATCTTCCAAAGATTATGGAATGATGATGAGGAAATGTGGCGACATGATGGAGCATATGTCCAAAATGATGCGCAAGAAATGCGGACCTAAGGATATGCGAGAAATGGCCAGTATGATGCGCGAAATGGCGGAACAGATGGAAAAGATGGCGGAGATGATGGAAAAGGGAGATATGGATCCTAAAGAGATGCAAAGATTCCATCAAAAGATGATGGAAATGGAGATGAAGATGAGACATATGGACTCAAAGAAACATGATTAAAACATGATTAAAAATGGAATCTCACTTATCCCATAAATCTCACTCCGACGCTCACGAGCACGACCACCGTCACGGTGAGCATCACCTTCGGCACGATCATCAAGGCGGTAACGATCGCTCCGAACATAGACACGAAACTCATATTTCGGGGCATGGTGGGCATGAGGATCACCATGCCCACATGGTGGCGGACTTCAGGAGAAGATTTTGGGTCTGTCTCCTTCTGACCATTCCGGTTCTTCTCCTCTCTCCCCTTATCCAGAAGGTCCTCGGGTTCTACGGTAAGATTGTCTTTCCCGGTCAAACCTACCTTCTTTTCCTCCTGGCCTCCGGGATCTTTTTTTACGGGGGCTACCCCTTCCTTAGAGGTTTTATTCAGGAGCTTAAGGGCCTTCGGCCCGGGATGATGACCCTCATTGCACTCGCCATCATGGTGGCCTACGGCTATAGCACCCTCGTGGTTTTAGGTCTCCCGGGAAAGATGTTTTTCTGGGAACTGGCCACCCTGATAGACATTATGCTTCTCGGCCACTGGCTGGAGATGAAAAGCGTGATGGGGGCCTCAAGGGCTCTTGAAGAGCTCGCCAAGCTCATGCCCTCCTCGGCCCATCGTCTTTTACCCGACGGGACCACTGAGGAGATCCCCATCAGTGCTTTAAGGCCCGGGGACCGGGTGCTGGTAAAGCCGGGAGAGAAGATACCGGCCGACGGGATGGTGGTTTCCGGGGAGAGTTCGGTAAACGAGGCCATGCTCACCGGGGAATCCAAGCCGGTTTACAAAAAAGCCGGAGATGAGGTCATCGGAGGGGCCATAAACGGAGAGGGCTCTCTGGTGGTCGAGATCCGCCGGATCGGCGACGAATCCTTCCTCTCTCAGGTGGTAAAACTAGTCAAGGAGGCCCAGGAGAGCAAATCCCGCACGCAGGATCTGGCCAACCGGGCCGCCCTTTGGTTGACCATCATAGCCCTTTCCGCGGGTTCGCTCACCTTCGTCGTCTGGTTTCTGTTTTTCCGCAAGGATATTGCCTTTGCCCTGGAGCGCACGGTCACGGTCATGGTCATTACCTGTCCTCACGCCCTGGGGCTGGCGGTGCCTCTGGTGATTGCGGTTTCAACGGCCCTGGCCGCAAAGCGCGGTCTTCTCATAAGAAACCGGGCCGCCTTTGAAAGGGCCCGTCTGGTAAACGCCGTGATCTTTGATAAGACCGGAACCCTCACCAAAGGCGAATTCGGAGTGACGGATGTTGTAAGCCTGGACGAGGCTTTTAAACCGGAGGAGATCCTAACCCTTGCGGCCGCCGTGGAAACCAACTCCGAACATCCCATTGCCCGAGGAATAGTTTCGGCGGTGAAAGGAGAGATCCCCGCGGTTAAGAATTTTCGGGCCATTCCGGGAAAGGGAGCCGTGGGGCGCGTTGAGGGCCGGAAGGTCATGGTGGTCAGTCCCGGATACCTGCGGGAAAAACGCCTCCGCCCTTCGGACGAGAGAATTGAAAAACTTTTTTCCCAAGGGAAGACAGTGGTCTTCGTTTTGATCGACGGCAAGCTCCGTGGGGCCATTGCCCTAGCGGACCTGATTCGGGAGGAATCCAGGGAAGCCCTGGCCAGACTTAAGGCCCGGGGCATAAGATGCCTCATGCTCACCGGGGACAACCGGCAGGTGGCCAAATGGGTGGCCGAAGAACTCGGGCTTGACGACTATATCGCCGAGGTCCTCCCTCATGAAAAGGCCAAGAAGGTAAAGGAGATCCAGGCCCAGGGGTTTACGGTGGCCATGACCGGAGACGGGGTAAACGATGCCCCGGCCCTCGCCCAGGCGGATGTGGGTATCGCCATCGGAGCCGGAACGGATGTGGCTGTGGAGACGGCGGATGTGATCCTGGTGCGCAGCAATCCCCTGGATGTGGTGGCCATCTTGGAGCTTTCCCGGGCCACCTATCGGAAGATGGTTCAAAACCTCATCTGGGCTACGGGATACAACGCCTTTGCTATCCCTCTGGCCGCAGGAGTCCTTTACAAATACGGTCTCCTTTTGAGCCCGGCTATAGGGGCCCTTTTCATGTCCCTCAGTACCATTATCGTGGCCATCAACGCCAAACTCTTAAGGGTTTAAGAGCAAGACCGTGATTAAAAGAGTGAGCTTGTCCTGGATAATCCTTCTTCTCCTCTTTACTTCCGCTAGCGCCCGGGTGGTGGAATACACCCTGGTTATCGAGGAAAAAGAAATTTTTATAGGGGATCGTACGGTCAGGGCTATGACCATAAATGGCCGGGTACCAGGCCCCATCCTTTATTTCCGGGAGGGTGATCTGGCCAAAATACACGTGAAAAATCTAATAACCGAGGAGACTTCCATTCACTGGCACGGTGTTTTGGTGCCTCCGGGAATGGACGGCGTGCCCTATGTGAGTTTTCCCCCTATTAAACCCGGCGAGACCTTTACCTACGAGTTCCCCATCCGTCACTCCGGTACCTACTGGTATCACTCGCACACCGATCTCCAGGAACAGCGCGGGGTTTTCGGTGCCATCGTCATTGAACCTAAAAAACCCCGCGTCAAGGCAGACAAAGACTATGTGGTTGTTCTTTCGGACTGGACTTACGAAGACCCCAAAGAGGTCTTGAGGACTCTAAAGGCCGGGCGAGAGTGGTATGCCCTGGCCAAGGGTAATGCCCAGAGCCTCGTAGGAGCCGTCAAAGCCGGAATGTTCAAGGACTTTGTCAAGCGGGAGCTTCTTCGGATGCCTCCCATGGACCTTTCGGATATCGCTTACGATTACTTTTTGATAAACGGAAAACCGGAAAGTTCTCTCAAAGTAAAGCCCGGGGAGACGATCAGGCTCCGCATAATCAACGCCGCGGCCGGGACCAACTTTTATGTGGAGTACGCCGGCGGTCCCATGACGGTGATATCCGCCGACGGCCAGGATGTAGTGCCGGTGAAACTTAAGCGTTTTCTCATCGTAATCGCCGAGACCTACGATGTCCTGATAAAGGTGCCCGAGGTGGGCGCCTTTGAGTTCCGGGCCACGGCCCAGGACAACTCCGGATGGGCCTCTTTGTGGTTTGGCCGGGGAGAAAAACACTTTGTTCCGGCTATGCCCTCCCCCAACCTTTATCACACCATGGGAAAGGTCTCCCTCAAGAGCCTCCTGGCCCTTAAGCCCCAGGATGTTATGGGCATGTCCAATGAGGACGTTCGGGCCGGGAAGTTCGATCGCCCCGGGATGATGGGCCACGCCATGAAGGCTCCTATGGGATCTCCCACGAGATCCTCAGAAGAGCCGATGATTCAGCCAGCGGACCCGAAGGATCGGAAAGGCAAAAGGTTCGCCTATGACTTTAGACCCCTGGCTCCGGATATTTCCTCCGCCGGGGAACTTGCGGTAGAGGGCATGGATTCCCGAAGGCCCTGGCCTCCTTACGCCAAACTCAGGGCCTTAAAGCCCTACACCCCTGCCCCCGAAAAACCCGTGCGGGTTATCCGCCTTACTCTAGACGGAGACATGGAGCGTTATGTGTGGTTTATGGGCGGAAAACCCCTTTCCGAAAGCGATGTCATTCGCATCCGGAAGGGCGAGATCGTGCGTTTCGTGCTCATCAATCGCACCATGATGCATCATCCCATGCATCTTCACGGACACTTCTTTAGGGTCATAAACGGTCAGGGGCCCTATGCCCCCTGGAAACACACGGTGGATGTAGCCCCGATGAGTACCACCGTTATCGAGTTTCCAGCCAGCGAGGTGGGAGACTGGTTCTTCCACTGTCACATCCTTTATCATCTGGAAAGCGGCATGGCCAAGGTGGTGCACTACGAAAGCTACACTCCTCCTTCCGAGGTTCAGGCCGTAAGGCCCTATCTCTATAAAGATCACTGGTATGCCTGGGCCGAGGCCCTTTGGGCCACCAATCTCACCGAAGGTTATCTCAAACTTGCAAATACCCGTTACGATCTGGTGGCCAACTGGGAGGTAGGCTGGGAAGGGGTTCCCGAAACGGACTGGGAGTGGCTTTTTTTCGTAAAGCGTTACTTTAACCGGTTCTTCAAGGCCTTTGTCGGGGCCGATTACCTGAAGACCGACCGCAGGGAATTAAGGGGACTTGTGGGCGCGGAGTATCTTCTGCCCGTTTCCATCAGGGCCTTCTTTTGGATGGATACCGATGGCGGACACCGTTGGGGAATGGAGAAGCGCCTGCCCCTCCTTCCACGTCTTGAGTTTGAGGCTCGGGCCGAATACGACAGCCGCGACTTCTGGGAGGGCGAGCTGTCTCTGAACTACGTCCTTACCAAGCGCCTAAACTTTCGCCTTCTCTGGCATTCGGGGTATTTCTGGGGTCTGGGCTTAAATTTTTGGTTTTAAAACAAATACCATCGTAAAGGAGATGATCATGAGAGACACGATCAGTGGTTTGCTGGGAGGGATAGCTTCTTTATTAGCTGCTTCCTGTTGCGTGGTTCCTACTATTTTTGTAGTTTTTGGGGTCTCGATAAGCGGATTAGAGTTTCTGACCAAACTAGAACCTTACCGTCCCTATTTTCTTCTCATAGGCTATGCGGCCATAGCTTTTTCTTTTTATCGCATCTATCACCTCAGAAACTGGTTTAAAGAGAAGATCCTAAAAAAGCAGGTTTTCCGGTGTGCCTGTGAAGAGCCGGGATGGGCCTCCAGGGTAAGCAAGGTGATTACATGGGCGGCCCTGATTCTCCTCATTGTAGCCACCGTCTATCCTTGGATGATTGCCAAAATTTACGAATAAACCCCAAAAGGAGGCTAAAGATGAAAAGTTTAGGCTTGACTGTATTTTTAGTCCTGGCCATCCTCGTTTCTCAGGCCATGGCCACTAGGGTGTGGGTCATCGATGTGGAAGGTATGACTTGCAAGCTCTGTCCCATCGCCATTAAAAAGTCTCTTTCAAAAGTAAAGGGGGTAAAATGGATTAAGACTTCTCTCCAAAATCGTATCGCCGTGGTGGTAACCAAAGATGAGATCTCCGAGGAGGCTCTCCTGGAGGCCATCTCCCGGGCTGGGGGCTATAAGGGAAAGGTTATCGGAAAGACCCATTTTTGACCTCCGTCAAGGATCCACCAACTTTTGCGAATTAATCTAAAAGTAGATCCACAATAAAAATTAAGGAGGCAAACGATGGCCAAATTAGTAGTAGATCAGGAACTCTGTATCGGTTGCGGGTCCTGTGTGGAGGTCTGTCCCAAGGTCTTTGAACTTGACGAGAACGAGAAGTCCTATGTGAAGAATCAGGAGGCCTGCAATACCTGCGATTGTCAGGAAGCTATAGACAGCTGTCCGGTGAGTGCGATCTCTTGGGAAGAATAAAGTGTGATCATCGCAACCGGCCAGGATAAGTGTTACGACACCTCGGGGCGGGAGATCCCTTGCCCCGGAACTGGGCAGGACGGCGAGTTCCGGGTAGGGGCCTCCCTGGCCCAAAGGTTCAGGGTTGAGGGCGAGCTGGTTCATGATCTTCTGAGCGGGCTGATCTGGCCGAAAAACGCCAACCCCCTTGAGTTTCCTCTGCCTTGGGAGGAAGCCCTAAAGAAAGTAAAGGAACTTAACCGGGGAGGTTTTTTGGGCTTTTCTGACTGGCGACTTCCTAACCGCAGGGAGCTTCGCAGTCTGGTTTTTCTCCAGGCCAAAAATCCGGTTCTTCCTCCGGATCACCCCTTTGAAAACGTCTTTCACGGCTGGTACTGGACCTCCACCACGGCGGCCATAAACCCCCGCTACGCCTGGAACATTCACTTCGGCGGTGGACGCATGTTCTACAGTCATAAGGAGGACGAACGCCTGGTCTGGCCGGTAAGGGGTGAGAACCGAAAACTCTTTGCCACCGGGCAGACCGCCTGTTTTGACGCTAAAGGCCGGCTCATACCCTGTTCTGGAACCGGCCAGGACGGGGAACTCCGGACCGGAATCCCCTGGCCGAGCCCCCGGTTTGAGGTCAAAGGGGAGGCGGTGCTTGATTGTCTGACTGGGCTTTACTGGACCCGGAGGGCCGATCTTGCCGGGGGACTTACCACTTGGGAGGAGGCCTTTGAGGTCGTAAGGGAGCTTAACCGCCAGCGGTTTGCCGGATTTTCCGACTGGCGGCTTCCCAATATCAACGAGCTTGAGAGCCTGGTGGACGCCTCCACCCATTCCCCTGCCCTTCTCCGGGATCATCCCTTCCTTGAGGTGCGGGAGTTCTACTGGTCCTCAACCACCAGTTTTTACGATCCCCTCTGGGCCTGGGCCCTGTATCTTGCCAAGGGCGCGGTCGGCATCGGCCTCAAGCATGGCCGACATTTCTATGTCTGGGCCGTGCGTGGTAATTTATAATAAAGCGTTGTTTTGGAGGGATATCATGGCCAAAACTACCATCAGGATTTCCGGGATGAGCTGCGAGCACTGTGCGATGCGGGTAACCAAGGCCCTCTCCGGACTCTCGGGAGTAACGGATGTAAAGGTGGATCTTAAGAGCGGAACCGCCACTTTTGAGAAACCGGAGAGTGTAACTCTTGAGGATGTCGCCCGTGTAATCGAGGAGGCCGGCTACCGCGTGGAAAAGGGCTAATGAGCACCAAGCGGGAGATACTATTTTCCATCTCCGGGATGAGCTGTGCGGCCTGTGCGGCCCGCATAGAAAAGGTTCTTTCTCGTCTTCCTGGGGTTATTGAGGCTTCCGTAAATTTCGCGGCCGCCAAGGCCCGGGTGGTCTATGAGCCCGCGAAGATCTCTCCCGAAGAGATGATAAAGGCCATCCAGGAAGAGGGGTATGAGCTCGCGCCCGCGGTCTCAAGAAAAGAGACTACGGTGGTAGCCATCGGGGGCATGAGCTGTGCCGCCTGCGTGGCCCGCCTGGAAAAGGCCCTGGGGAAGCTTTCCGGGGTTCTGGAGGTTTCCATCAACCTGGCCTCCGGCAGGGCCCGCATCGTCTATGATCCGGAGATAACCGGAATTTCGAACTTCAGAAAGGTTATTGAAGACGAGGGGTATCAGTTTCTGGGGCTTTCCGAGGAGACCCAGACCATCGCTGCGGGCGCGGAAGAGGCGAGGCTTGCGGAGCTCAAAAAGAGGCTTCTTGTGGCCTGGCTCCTTGCGCCTCTTATTTTTTTACTTTCCATGGAGAAGCTTTTTCCCTTCGTGTCCCGGATACCCCTGATACTCCGTTTCTATCTCCTATTTCTTCTGGCCACCCTGGTTGAGTTTTACGCCGGCTGGGAGTTTCTGCGGGGGGCTTTAAAGGGGCTTAAGCACCGCACCGCGGACATGAACACCCTGGTGTCTCTGGGAACCCTTTCGGCCTATTTTTACTCCGTGGTGGTGACTTTTTTCCCGGGGCCGTTTCTTTCAGCCGGGCTTCCGCTTCATGTCTATTACGATTCCGCGGCCATGATCATCGCCTTTGTGCTTCTCGGGCGATACCTTGAGACACGAGCCCGGGGACGGGCCGGCGAAGCCGTCCGCAAACTCTTGAGCCTCACCCCTCCCATGGCCCGTGTCATTCGAGGTGACCGGGAAGTGGAGCTTCCAGCCGAGGCCCTTCTTCCTGGCGATGTGGTAGTGGTAAGACCCGGGGAGCGCCTTCCGGCAGATGGCCTTATTCTGGAAGGCCGGACCGCCATTGATGAGTCCATGCTAACGGGCGAAAGCCTCCCGGTGGAAAAAGGCCCGGGTGCAAGGGTCATCGGGGGCACCCTCAACCTTTACGGGGTTTTCAAGTTCCGAGTGGAAAAGGTGGGTCGAGAAACGGTGCTTGCCACCATCGCCCGCCTGGTAGAGGAGGCCCAGGGATCCAAGGCTCAGATCCAGCGCCTGGCCGATCGGGTGGCTGGCGTCTTTGTGCCGGTGGTCCTGGTGATAGCGGCTGTGACCCTTGCGGTCTGGTATCTGGTGGGGCCCGAGCCGAAGATTACCAACGCCCTGCTTTCCTTCGTTTCGGTGCTGGTGATAGCTTGTCCCTGCGCCATGGGGCTCGCCACCCCGGCGGCGGTCATGGTGGGCACGGGCCGGGCCGCGGAAATGGGAATCCTTATAAAGAACGCCCTTGCCCTTGAAGAGGGCGCCCAGGTTGAAGTCTGTGTCCTTGATAAGACCGGTACCCTCACCCACGGAAAACCCGAGGTAAAAGCTGTATTTCCGGCGGAGGAGTATTCGGAAGAAGATCTTCTGAGACTTGCGGGGGCCCTTGAGTGCCACTCCGAACATCCCCTCTCCAAAGCCATCGTAAAGGCCGCCGAAGGGCTTGAGCTTCCGGAGGTAAAGGGACTTACAGCCATCCCAGGCAAAGGTCTTTCTGGAGAGATAGACGGTCAGACCGTTCTTGTCGGAAAACCGAACTGGGTGAAGGCACAGGTGGAGGTTCCGAAGGCCCTAGAAGAAAAGGTCTTAGAGGAAGCTTCCTCCGGAAAAACGGTGGTGCTAGTGGCCTATGCGGGGAAGGCAGTGGGATTTCTCACCATAGCCGATGTCTTAAGGCCCGAGGCCAAAGAAGTTATTAATGATCTCAAAGCCCTGGGGCTTAAGGTTTTCATGCTCACTGGGGACAACCAGGCCACGGCGGCCTCCATCGCCAAAGAACTTACCCTTGACGGTTTCATGGCTGAAGTTTTGCCTGAAGACAAGGCCCAGAAGATCCGTGAGCTACAGGAGAAGGGTCAGCGGGTCATGATGGTAGGCGACGGCATAAACGACGCTCCGGCCCTGGCTCAGGCTGATCTTGGAGTGGCCCTTTCCTCCGGGACGGACATTGCCATTGAGTCCGCGGATGTAGCCCTCATGCGGGCGGACCTGCGACTGGTCCCCTGGACTGTTAAGCTCTGTCGGGCCACGCTTCGGATAATCAAACAAAACCTCTTCTGGGCCTTTGGGTACAATGTTCTGGCCATTCCCCTTGCGGCTGGAGTGTTTTATCCCTTTTTCGGCTGGCGCTTGAGCCCGGCCATCGCAGCCGCAGCCATGGCCCTTTCCTCGGTCTCGGTGGTCACCAACGCTCTACGTCTTAAAAAACTTTCTTTTTAAAGAGAAATAGTATCAGGAGGGCCATAAATGCGCTTTAAGAGTTCAGATCCGAAAGCCATGGGTGAAGAACTTTGGGACAAAATCCGTTTCTATACTCGGGGCCTCACGCTACCCCAATGCGAGCTATGTGGAAGGCCTATCTTTACCCGGGAGGAAGCCTGGCTTGCGACTAAAGGTTGAAGGCGGGTCCTGGCGTGCCGTGAGTGCGCCCATGGTCGGGACGGCAAGATTTGAACTTTCTTTATACCCCTTCTCTCGTATAGATTTTGGGAGAAATTGAGAGAAATCGTGAGTTCGTGTGGTGCCCCAGAGGTGCCCCGCGGTGCCCCAAATAGATTTGATAGGCATTGTTAATAAATCTGCAAATATTCTCTCAAACTCAAATTTTTAATCCCTTCAAATTGGATAAGATTTAAAATTTCTTTATCTCCGGTAACGATGATATTGTCCTAGCTTTGGAAATGAAAAGCTTGGTCTTTCTGAAGATTCTGTAGCCGAGGCTATCGAATGGGCTCGGAAAAAGTAATCAGATAAAAAAGCCTTGCCCAAACTTTTCTTCTCACCAACATAAAGGTAGTATCTTGAGAGAGGGCGAAACGCGAGGAGGAAAGATGGCCCGACTCAAAGTTCTTGATACCGATCGTTGCGTGGGATGTCAGCTTTGCATGTTCGCCTGTCAGCGGCGCACCGGAACCGGCGGCATAGCGGAATGTGCCATCCACGTGCGTTCAAGGGGAGGCCTTTCCCGGGGCCTTACGGTGATCGTCTGCAGGGCCTGTGAAGATCCTCCCTGTCTCTCCGTGTGCCCCACCGGTGCCCTTTTAAAACGCAAAGGCGGAGGAGTCGTCCTTTCGCCTAAGAAGTGCATCGGTTGCGGGTTTTGCGTAGAGGCCTGCCCGCTTAAAGCTATCTTCTGGAACGAAGAGACGCAAAAACCGGTCATCTGTATGCATTGTGGTTATTGTGCCGAGTATTGTCCCCATAACGTCTTGGCGGTAGAGGAGGATCAAAGTGCTCGCCAATGATCCCTTGAAAAGGGTCCTTTATATTGACCTAAGCACCAAACGTTTCTGGGTGACTGAACGTCCGGAACTTTTCATTCAAAACATCGGCGGCACCGGAGTGGCCAGTGCCCTTTTGGAAGAAGAATGTCCTCCGGAGATTGAGCCCGCAGACCCCAAGAACCCCATCATCTTTGCCGTGGGGCCGGCAAACGGGCTCTTTCCCATCGCTTCCAAGACCGTTTCCATGTTCCTTTCCCCACACAACAAGCTCCTTGGCGAAAGCCACGCCGGCGGGAGAAGCGCCCTGGCTTTGAGGCTTGCCGGCTATGGCGCGGTGGTCATCCGGGGAAAGAGCGATTTTCCCGTCTATCTGGTCATAGATTCCCAAGGGGTCAAGTTCCGGGATGCCCGCGGTCTTTGGGGGCTTACCGTTTCAGAGACCGGGCGCTTTATCCGGGAGCGTGAGGGAGGAAGCGGCCTGCGGAGCATCCTTCGGATCGGCCCGGCGGGAGAGGCCGGCTGCACCTACGCCTGCGTGGTCACCGAGACCTATCGCCATTTCGGGCGTTTGGGCCTTGGAGCGGCCTTTGGTTATAAAAAACTGAAAGCCATTGTCATTGTCGGAAAACGCGCCTTGCCTGTTAACGACCGCAAGCTCTACAAGGAAACCTACGACGAAATCCTGAAAAGACTTCAGGAAGCACCTTCTCTTCGCAAATATCACGATATAGGCACGGCGGTAAACGTTCTTCCTTTAAACAAACTCGGGGCCCTTCCTACCAGAAACCTCAGAAGCACCCGTTTTGAGGAGGCCGAAAAAATAAGCGGTGAATACTTTGCCGAAAACCTCCTTGGCCGTCGACTGGCCTGTGCCCACTGCCCCATGGCCTGTATCCATCTCGCCGCCCTCCGCACTCCTTACGAAGACGAACCTTACTTTTACAAGACCACTTTCATCTCCTACGACTACGAACCCATTTACGCCAACGGAAGCATGCTGGGGATCGGTTCGGCCGAGGGGATCCTGCGCCTCCTTGATGCCATCGACAACCTTGGGCTTGACGCCATGAGCACCGGGGTCGTGCAAGCCTGGGCCACCGAGGCCTTCGAACGGGGCCTAGTAAGCGAAAAAGACACCCTCGGGCTCAAACCCCGCTTCGGCGACGTGGAAACCTATCTCAAGATGCTTCCTCTCCTTGCCCAAAAAGCCAACGAATTCTATGCCGCCCTGGCAAGCGGCGTGGACTACGCTTCGCAAAAATACGGCGGCCAAGACTTTGCCCTGGCCTTTGGCGGCAACGAAATGCCAGGGTACCACACCGGCTACGGGGCCCACGTAACCCACCTTACTGGCTCACGGCACAGCCATCTCGACTCCGCAGGCTATAGCTACGACCAGAAACTCTCGCCGGAAGAAATCACCCCGGAGAGCCTGGCCCAAAAGCTTTTTGAAGAAGAGGTCTATCGCCAGATCCTTTCCTCGGCGGTGTGTTGCTTCTTCGGAAGAAGTGTCTACGATTACGAGACCCTGGCCCAATGTTTCCGTCTTTCAGACTTTGACTACAGCGTCGAAGACCTCAAGCTCCTCGGTGAAAAGATCCTCAAACGCAAGTATTTCTTCAAAAAGAAACGGGGATTTGCCTTAAAGAAGCTTAAAATCCCCAAAAGAATTTTGGAGACCGTCTCTCCCCACGGCAAACTTGAAGAAGCCTTTCTGAGAAAGGCCCTTTCAGCTTACGAAAGACTACTTGAGGATAGCGGAACTTAGAGCCAAACGCCTTACTGATCTATAACATCCTTACCAAACTGGACCGGATTCAGGGGCATTGGTTACTCCTAACTTAACAACGGAAAACCAATAATTTTAGCCGCCTGATTAAGTTTTTTATCAAAACAACCAAAGATTACCTCTTCATTTGCCTTTTTTAATAAAAGATCTGCTGCCGCCAAGTGAACACTATCATAGGCCTTCAGAGCAAAAGCTTTCGCAAAATCACTGGCTCGCTCTAAAAGACTTTGGTTAAGGCCAATTTTCATATAGTGAGGCCAATCTTTTTCAAAATCTTTCTGGATGTTTTCTAACATTTCTTCGGAAATTAGACCTTCACGACACAGCCTGGCAAAAGCCGCATGAGCCTCTACATAAGCAATTAAATGCGTGGCTACAATTTTGGCTTTAGAAACCGCGTGCTCAACTGTAGAGCTATTTCCCTCTTCTACATAAAGCTTTACCAAAGCAGAAGTGTCCAAATAGAGGATCACCGGCGATCCTCCAGAACACGTTCGGCGACACTCTTACCAGATATTTTTGGTCTGATACGTCCACCTTTAGGTTTACCACCATCCCAGGTGACCAGTCCATTCACCATCAGGGCCTCAATACCATTTTTTTGTTCTCCAGCGGGACAAAGTTTAGCCACTAGACGGCGGTGGCACGTGATTTCAATAATTTTTCCCTGTTTGATCTCTCTTAAGTAACGAGAAAGGTTGCTTTTAAGTTCTCTCACCGAGACCTGCATAATACCTCTCCTAATGTGATTGTGGTCTCATTTTAACACATGAGGCTACATTTGGCATCTAGCACATTTTTATATACGACTCATCCGAAAGGGATTTACGATCTTGTTTTAACATATATTTACTGTAATCTTTCTCTTTTTAGAATCTGTTCAATTTCTTTTAAAATATCCTCACAAGTTATAGCATAGTTTGGCAAAATCTTTCCTTTACCTCTATATTCTGTACAAAAGAAAACTTTTTAAGACAGTTTAAAAAGTTCATTCAGATAAATTCTCTAGATCCTTTAAACTTTTTAAATAAGCTTTCCACTCCAAATAATCATCCCATTTTTCAAAGTCTTCTTTAGATAAAACTTCTTTTTCAAAATCCGAGAAATTTTTGCCATACTTTTTTTCAAAAAGCGATATTTTCTCTTTTATAATATGCAAGTCATAAAGTTTTATTAATTTTTCAAAATCTTTAAAAGATTCATGAATGTTTATCATATTTTCCACCTCCAGGAGCCAAAATTATCAAAAATATTTTTCTTGTTCATATTATTTCAACCTTTTAGAAACTCGTCCATTTAGATCTTATATTCGACGCTAGCTCCTGGGCCTTGCGCCACACGTGCTCAGGAAGGGCTATTTTAAAAAAACATTTTTCACAGTTTCATAGGCCAAAGGAGCTTTGTCAAGCGTAAATCAGCGCCTATCTCCTAGGATGTGTTCGGCAATGCCTTTGCCCGATACCTTGTTTTGTTTCGGTAAAAATATTAAAATTTCTGTAAACCAAGAAGTAAGGAGGCTTGGCATGTTGGCCAAGTTGTCTTCTAAAAACCAGATTACCATTCCGAAAAAGATTTTGGCCAAACTTCCCCCGGTAAAATATTTCGAGATTTCCTACGAAAATGGAGCAATAATTTTAAGACCTGTGCAGGTAGAGCCTATAAAATTGGATGCCATCCGGCAAAAGATGAAAAAGCTTGGTCTTTCTGAAGATTCGGTAGCCGAGGCCGTTAAATGGGCACGGGAAAAGTAATTCGAGTGGTCCTGGATACCAATATAGTTGTTTCTGCCCTTCTATTTGGTGGTCAGCTTGAAAAGCTTATTGATCTATGGAAAGAAGGTAAAATTCTTCCTCTTTGCTCGAAAGAGATTGTTGACGAATATCTCAAAGTTCTTTCATATCCAAAATTTCAACTAACTGAAGAAGAAATTTCTTATTTGCTAACTCAGGAGATTCTTCCCTGGTTCGAAGTTGTAGAAGTTCCCAAAGGTAAACCCTATGTAGAAGCCGATCCCGAAGACGATAAATTTATCTGGTGTGCCATTGATGGAAAAGCGGATTTCATAGTATCTGGAGATAGTCATCTTTTGGAACTAGCAAATTCTCCGGTGCCGATTGTTTCTGTAAAGGAGTTTT
>NZ_LWLG01000004.1 GCF_001652585.1 Thermosulfurimonas dismutans | reverse complement strand
GGTATAAAATAGTTTAACCGTCATGAATGAAAAGAGCAAATTGCTAGCTAAGATTCCGGCGGTACATGTATTGGCCGAAAGGCTTGCAAAGTCAACCCCCGGGCTTCCTAAGGTCTTTTATACTCGGACGGCAAGGCTTACCACTGAACGCCTTCGGAAGGAGATTATCGAGGGCCGAAAGGCCTCCCTTTCCGAAGAAGAGGTCCTGCGGCTTGCGGAAGGCATCTTGGCCGAGGAGAGTCGGCCGCATTTGCGCCCGGTGGTGAACGCCACAGGCGTGGTGGTGCACACCAATCTTGGTCGTTCTCCGTTAGCGGAAGAGGCCCTAGAGGAGATCGTAGCCGTAGCGAGGAGGTATTCCAATCTAGAGTACCGCCTTTCAGAAGGCCGTAGAGGAAGCCGGTATGAGCACGTGGTGGGCCTACTGCGTGAGCTTACTGGGGCCGAGGAGGCCCTAGTGGTGAACAACAATGCCGCGGCGGTCCTTATTACTCTCAATACTTTGGCCAAAGACAAAGAGGTCATCGTATCCCGGGGCGAGTTGGTTGAGATCGGGGGCTCCTTTCGGATGCCGGAGGTCATGGCCTGGGCGGGTTGTCGACTTCGCGAGGTGGGGACTACCAACCGTACGCATCTTAAGGATTATGAGGCTGCTATAAACGAAAATACGGCCCTCTTGATGAAGGTCCATCGCAGTAATTTCGCGGTGGTAGGTTTTGCGAAAGAGGTCTCTGGTAAAGAACTGGTTGAACTGGGACGTCGCTACGGAATTCCGGTGGTGGAGGATCTCGGAAGCGGATGTTTGGTGGATTTTTCTCGTTACGGGCTGCGCAAGGAACCTACCGTCCAGGAGATTGTGAGAACCGGGGTAGAGGTGGTTACCTTTTCTGGGGATAAGCTCCTAGGTGCCCCCCAGGCCGGGATCATTGTGGGCCGAAAGGAGTTGGTGGAAAGGATAAGGCAGAATCCTTTGAACCGGGCCTTGCGAATCGATAAGCTGACGCTTGCCGGGCTTGAGGCCACTTTGCGGCTCTATCTTGATGAAAATCTGGCATTGGAGCGGATACCTACTTTGCGGATGATCTTTCTCTCGACTGAGGAAGCCAAACGTCGGGCTCAACGGCTTAAGCGGATGCTGGTGAAGGCCTCTCTTCCGGGGTTTAAGTTTGAAGTCGTGCCTACGGTTTGTCGTACCGGCGGCGGGGCCTTACCCATAGCCGATCTCGATTCCTTTGCGGTGGCTGTAGAATCCGAGAAATTTTCCCCTGAGGAACTGCACGAAAAATTGCGGACTGGTGATCCCCCGGTGGTGGGGCGTATTGAAGAGGATCGGTTCCTGTTAGAGGTGCGAACGGTTTTTCCGGAAGAGTTCCCGCTGGTGGTAGAAGCCTTCAGGAGGCTTTGCGAGAATGCCTGAGCCCCGAGGCTGGGAACTTTATTTGCCTTACTATTTCAGAGCCGCTGAAAACGAGCTCAGGAAGATCTCTCCCGTAAAGTCTGTAAGACTGCTTCCGGAGGAGGGACAGATTCTGATATTCAACCGGGTGCCCGCAAATCTGGTTTTTGAGAAACGAGAGCCCCTATCTGAGTCCAGACGCTGGCTCCCTGTTCTTAAAAATATGGCTCGGATCCTGGTGGAGAATCTGGTTTTCACGACCGCCTATGATGGTTGGCCTGGACCGAAGGTTCTGGATCTCATGACTCAAGAGGCCCCGGTATCCGGACTTATCATTTCTGGTCGCGGCCTATGTCTTCCAGAGGGGACTCTCAGGCTTTCCGATAATTGCTATTTTCTGCCAACCTTTCTTAAAAAGAACTCGCGTTTTCTAAAAGATAACTGGCGGGCTGGGAAAAAGTTCGTGGCTGTAACTGGATTCCTGAACGGCTCCCAGAATTCAGAGGAAGTATCTGTTCGCCTTACTTGGGCCAAACTCTTCGGTTTTACCTTCCTTTCTCAGAAGGCCGAGACCCAATTGCGGCCATTCTTCGAAAATTTCCAGGCCATAAAAAGACTCCTGCGTCGCAAGGGAAGGCTGATCTTCGTAAAGCTTCGCCATCTCCCTGGTGATGTTGAAGGAATAGCTCTGGGGGAACACTTCCTTTTGAAGACCCCCAAGGGGCTGGAAGAGATTTTGGGGACCTCGACGGGGCTTTGCGCAGGGATCTATGAGGGGGACTTTGAGGGACCGGCTCTGGCCTTGGTGTATGCCGCATACGAACATGCCCGACGCCTGGGAGGCGGATTTGTAAGGTTTGAACCCTTCAGCTACCATGTCTTGGGAGATCTTTATGCCGACTGGGGAGACATGGGGGCCGCTCTTTGGGCCTACAGGTTGGCCGAAGGAGGTACTCTGCAACCGGCAGACCTCTTTAACAGCCAGGGACTCATCCTCAAAACCCTTGAACTTTATGAGGAGGCCGAAGAGGCCTTTCGTAAGGCCCTTTCTTTTGCCCCGGACGATCCCCTTATCAATTTCAATCTGGGGAGTCTCCTTTTGGAAAGGAACGATTCCGAAGCCCTACAATACCTACGTTTGGCCTTTAAACTTTCTCCTGCGAGATCGCTGTTTGTGGAAACCCTGGCCAAGGCTCTTGCTCAAGCGGGTCAAAAGGAGGAGGCCCTTGACCTCCTCTTTGGTCGTAATGATTTGACCTTGAGAGGCAAAACCCTTTTAGGCAAGCTCCTTTATGAAGCTGGCCGGTTTCAGGAGGCTTTTGAGTGTCTCAAAGCGGTCTCTTTGGAAAGGGAAGCCCCAGCAGAGGCTCTGGCGTATCTGGCCCTGCTTTATAAACAAAGAGGGGAGTCCGAGGCCGCTTTTGTGCTGGCCCGAGAGGCCCTGAGGCGTGGCGGAAGCCGTATCTCCGAAATCTTGGACCAAACGGAGGGGGCTTGAAACTAACGATTTTGGGCTCCGGGACAGGCTGGCCTCGACGGGAGAGGAATGCCGCCGGATATTTGGTAGAGGCCGGGCGATATTGTCTTCTTCTTGATTTCGGGCCGGGAACGTTGAGACGCCTCGTAGAGGTCGGAAAGGACATCAATGAGCTGGATATCATTTTCATTTCCCACTGGCACCCCGATCATGTGGCGGATGTGGTACCCTACCTCTTTGCTACCCGCTATCGATTGGGATTCGTCCGTGAGAAACCGGTAAGGTTGATTTCGGCTATGGGTTTCCGGGATTTTTACAGGGCTCTCAAAGGAGCCTTTGGGCACTGGATCGAACCTCCGGAAGGCGTTCTTGAAATTATCGAAAGACCCAGGGAGGATACGGCGAGACTCGAGTTTCCGAACCTGGGTATACTCACCGCTCCAGCCAAGCACAATCCTGAAAGCTTGGCCGTAAGGATAGAAGCCGAGGGTAAGAGTTTGGTTTATACCGGAGACACGGAGTACGCTCCCAAGGTCGTGGAGCTGGCTTCCGGGGCCGATCTCATGATTTGCGAATGTGCGACCCCGGAGGAGGTTCCGGTGGCTGGTCATTCTACGCCTTCGGTGGCCGCCCGCATGGCCGCAGAGGCCAAGGTCAAGCGTCTTCTCCTTTCCCATTTCTATCCCCCTTGCGATGAAGTCGATCTCATAACTCCGGCCCAAAAATATTTTTCGGGAGAAATTCTCTTGGCTTCCGATCTCATGTGCATTACAATTTAAAAATATGGATCCTAAACTACTTGAGAGTCTCAAGAAGAAGGTCCAAAAAGAGCTGGTCAATCGCGAGAGAGAGGTCCTAGAGTATTGGCTTTCCGAGTTGGAGAAAGTCTATGTCCGGAAACACCAGAGCCTTGCGGAATTAAGAAGCGAGTTAAGGCTCCTTTTGGATCGTATGAAGAGGCGTCTTGAGGTTATTCAAACCAAAGGGATCTAGAGAATTTTCTAATATGGGGGCCAAAGACTTCGGAGACGGCTTCCTTAACCTCGTCCTGACAGGTAAGGTTTAAGACTTTTTCTACCAGTTCCCGACACTTTTTGAACTCAAGTTCTCGTATGAAAAGTTTGACTTCCGGAAGACTCTGGGGGTTCATGCTGAGTTCGTCAAGCTCAAGTCCAACCAGAATGGGTACATAAAGAAGGTCGCCAGCCATCTCTCCACACATAGCCACCGGAATGCCAGCCCGATGGCCAGCCGTGACTGTAGTCTTAATGAAACGTAAGATGGCTGGATGTAGGGGTTCGTATAGCTCGGCTACCTCTTCGTTCCCTCGATCGATGGCCAGGGTATATTGGATGAGATCATTGGTTCCTATGCTAAAGAAATCTGCCTCCCTGGCCAAGAGATCCGCCACGGCTACCGCGGAGGGTACCTCGATCATAGCTCCTACCGGGACTTCCGGATCGAAGGGCAAGCCCTCCCGGGCCAGCTCTTCCTTGATCTCTTCCACCAGATTTCGTGCCCTCAGAAATTCAGCCACTCCAGAAATGAGCGGGAACATGATCTTGACCTTACCGTAAGCGCTAGCTCGAAGTATGGCTCGAAGTTGGGTTCGAAAAAGATGGTCTTCTTTAAGACATAGACGTATGGCCCGTAACCCCAAAGCAGGATTGATTTCCTCTGGAAGGTCCAGAACTGAGGCAAACTTGTCTCCTCCAAGGTCAAGGGTACGAATGGTCACCGGATGAGGAGCTATATCCTCCACTACCCGGCGATAAGTCTCAAATAGTAACTCCTCATAAGGCAGTTCCCGACGTGACACGTATAGGTATTCGGTCCGGAAGAGACCTATGCCCTCGGCCCCGTAGTCACGGGCAAAAGGGATTTCCTCAGGGAGATCCAGATTGGCTCGGAGAATGATGCGTCGTCCATCTTTGGTTTCGGAGCTCAGGTGAGCCACTTGGTGAAGGCGAACCTTGAGTCTCTCAAAACGTCTGGCCCTTTCGGAAAATTCCGAAATGATCTCTTCTACGGGATTGATAAAAATTTCTCCTGTGGTGCCATCAATGGCCAGAAGGTCTCCTGGCGAGACCTCTTTGAGTATACCTTTGGCCGCGACTACAGCTGGGATCCCCAAACTTCTAGCCACGATAGCCGTGTGGGAAGTACGGCTTCCGGCTTCGGTCACAAAGGCCAGGGTGAAATCTGGTTTGAGGCTTACGGTGTCTGCAGGGGAAAGATCCTGGGCCACGATGATAGCCCGTTCCTCATTAGGGAGATCACGATGCCCCTGGAGGGTGGAGATGATCCTTTCTACCATCTGAACCAAATCACGATATCTTTCCCGAAAATATTCGTCCGGGAGTTCGGAGAAGGCCTTCTCGTATCTTTTCAAGACCTTAAAGAGCGCCCATTCCGCGTTGAAGCCCTCCCGGATGAGTTCCTCGGCCTCAGAAATCAAAGAGGGATCTTTGACTATCAGACGCTGGGCTTCAAGGATGGCATGGACTTCTCCTAAATTGGGAGGAAGCTCTTTCTTGAGTTTTTCGATTTCTTCGGCGGTGGCCTCAATGGCCTTTTTGAGCCGGGCAATTTCGGACTCGGTTTCCTCTGGAGCGATCCGAGTACGAGAGACCTTGATGTGTCCAGGGAACATCAAATGGGCTGGTCCTACAGCTACTCCAGCCGAAACCCCGAGCCCCCTCAAGACCTTCATGCGTAAGCCTCGAGCACGCGTTTTATTTCGTTTAGCGCTTTTTCGGCCTCCTCACCCTCGGCTACAATCCTGAGTCGAGTCCCGGCGGAGGCCGCCAGCGTGAGTACGTCCAAAATGCTTCGGGCGTCCACGAGTTTCTCACCACGGCCAATCAGAACCTGGGCCTTCAAGCCGTTCAAGGCCTTGGCGAGTTTGGCCGCCGGACGGGCATGTAGCCCTAACCGTCCCTTGATCTCTATCTCCTCCTCAATCTTCATCTTCACCTAGGCCTCCGGCCTCCTCCTTTTTCTCGCCTGAAAGTTCGCTTTCCATCTCCTCCCGAGCTCCCTCCATGACCTCGTCGAACTCGTCCCCAAGTTCCTCTCCGAATTCCGCCCCCATTTTTTCCATGAATTGCATCATACTCTTAGGGTCTTCCTCATCAATTCCGGAAAGAAGGGCTGGATCTGCAAGCCGCTCAAGCCTGGTATCCAGGGAGAGTTTTACTCTCACTCGAGAGACCAGTTTTTTTACTTTGCGGGAGCCGCAGCCTCGGCAGTAGGGCTCGAAATCTTCTTCTCGAAACACTAGATGTTCCGAAATTTTTCGGCACTCGAGACAAAGATATTCAAAAATCGGCATTTTTTTTGGCCTCGTTTTTGAGATCTTTGAAATGCTTCTTGAGAAGCTTGATTAAGAAGAGGGTGTTGATGGTCTTATCCCCATTTAGTTTTAGATTTTCAAGAGGGATTTCCGCCCGGGCCTTTTCCCGATGTCCTCCGGCATACCCTAAAGAACCGAAGGCCCGTTCCGCGAGTCTGCCTGCATTTTTGCGATAGCCGTCGCACCGGATGATGATAATGAGTCTTTGGCGGTGTTCTCCGGAGACGAAAACCCAGCCGGCCTCTTGGACGTGATTTAGAAGGTCAGCAATGACCACCAGGATGTCGGCGTTGGGTACTTTCCCTACATGGGTAAATAGCCTTTGTTTGCGAAATTTCATATTGTCCAGGGCCAGGCGGATATATTTCAGCTCCGAGCGACGAATGTCTGAAGACTCTATCTTGTGAAGGAGGTGACGATTGAGCCGTTTGAAGAGATAGTGGAAACAGATGACATCCTGGAGGGCACAGTGTTTCTCGAAGTTGTCGGTATCGGTCTTGATGCCGTAAACCAGGGCCGTAGCCAAGGCTACCGAAGGTTTGATGCCAGCCGTTCGTAAATATTCCGTAAGTATGGTGGAAGTAGCCCCATATTCCGGGCGAATGTCGGCAAAGGCGGCTTGCCAGCCATCGTTTAGGGGATGGTGATCAATGACCACGTCGAAATCGATATTCTCGAAAGCAGGGTTGTGTGTGGGTTGCGAATCTAGAAGGACTTTCTTGGTGAAATCATTTACGGCCACTTGAGACTTCTTCATTACTGGGATCTTGAGGAGTTTGATCATAAGTTGGTTGTTCACCCGCCGGATTTCATTTACGTGCGCGATGACCACCTGGGACACTCTTTGCGAAAGCAGGCGTCTCATGGCTAGGGCGCTAGCCAGGGCGTCCGGGTCCGCCCAGATAAGGATGAGGACTCGGTCTTCCTTCTTGAAAAGGGAAAGAAGGGCGTTTAGCCGTTCCCGGTTAGAACGAAACCGAGGAAAACGGTTCCCGTTTCCGTTTTTACTTCGACCAGCCATCCCTATAAAAAAAGCCTCCCTCATAGATCGCCAGGGAGGCCGCCTCATTTCGGTATTTAATTAAGCCCCCATTTAGATAAAAATCAAGCCCCTCGAGGTCCATTTTGCCATTAATAAAGTCCACTAATTCCCTTTTACCAAGAATTATTTCAATAGGTAAGTGTTTTTCTTCGAATTCGTAAGGGGGAAGTCTGAAGGTAAACTCCGGGTGTGTTTCCCTAATAATCCTGAGAAGCAGCAAGGTGGTCTTTACCGCTTGAAAGCGATAAGGGGCTTGGACGTGGATTTCAAAGCCGTAGCAGATTCGGCCTTGCCATTTGTCGAACACGGGTTTAAAGGCCGTTGGTCTTAAAACTGCACCGGGAAGATCGAATCTTTCAATTCTCTTGAGGACAATTCTTTGGTCGAGCCAAGGGGCCCCGAAGAGCTGAAAGGGGCGGGTGCTGCCACGGCCTTCGGAGAGATTGGTGCCCTCAAGGAGGACTTGCCCGGGATAGACCAAGGCGGTCTCAAAGGTGGGCATGTTGGGAGAGGGCATGACCCAAGTAAGCCCGGTTTCGGGAAAGAGTCGGTCCCGACGCCAACCTTGAACCTTGACCACTCGTAGGGGAAGCGAGAGTCTTCGGCGAGTCTTGAAGAGTAAAGCCGCCTCACCCAGGGTGAGGCCATGCCTCAGGGGGAGCTCGGAAAGCCCTACGAAGGAAAAATACTCCGGGGAAAGCAGCGGACCTTCCAGGAATCCCCCCAGAGGATTAGGACGATCCAGGATGGCTATCTCCACCCCGGCCTCCTCCGCGACTTCCAGTAGAAGATAGAGGGTCCAGAGATAAGTATAGACCCGGCAGCCTACATCCCAGAGATCAACCAAGATAAGATCCAGATCTTCAAGATGGGCCTTCTCGGGTTTGAGACGAGGGCCGTAGAGGCTTACCACCGGAACCCCGGTCAAGGGATCAGTAAAATCTTCGGAAGAGATCATGTTGGCTTGATCGGTACCGTAAAGACCGTGCTGGGGGGAAAATAGTCGCACAAGACCTTTCCCGAGGAGCTCCTTTAAGGCCATATGGGCTGGAATGAGTTCGGCGGTTACCGAGGCCTGATGGCAAAGTAGACCTACTCTCCGGCCTAAAAGCCAGTTGGGGGCATCTTTTAAGATGCGGTCGAGTCCGGTAAGAACTTTCATTTCCCCGCCACCTGGATTTCCCTCACGTAGTTCTTTATGCCTTCGGCAATGCCTCGCGCTACCTCTCGGAGATAGGCTTCAGAGCGCAGTCTTTTGGCCTCGGTGGGATTGGTGATGAAGGAGATCTCCACCAGGATGGCCGGCATTCGCGTGCCCACCAGAACTACGAAGGGGGCCTTTTTTACCCCTAGATTTCGTACTCCCCGGTATTTTCTGGAGAGCCTTTTTACCAGGGCGGTTTGAACTTTTTGGGCCAGTCTCTTTGATTCCTCGATCTTGGTGTTTCGAAGGATTTTTTTGAGGAGGTTTTGGAGATCGCTTAACGATTGGTTGGAGACCGCATTTTCTAGGGCCGCTACCCGCATGGCTTCAGGATCGGTAGTAAAACTAAGGTAGTACGTTTCTATGCCCCGGCTTTTCCGATTGGGAGCGGCGTTCACATGGATGGAAACGAAGAGATCGGCTCTCTTTAGATTGGCTATGGCTGGCCGTTTGATGAGGGGAAGGAAGATGTCACGATCCCTGGTGAGAATGACTTCGCAGCCGAGACAGTTCTTGAGTTCCTCGGCTAGATATTTAGAGACCTTAAGGGTGATATGTTTTTCCTTTAACCCGTAAAGTCCAAGAGCCCCTGGATCGCGGCCTCCGTGTCCGGGATCTATCACGATACGGTGGATTTTGAGTCCGAGTTGCTGGGCCAAGGAGTATTTGCCTGCCGGAAGAGGTTTGAATCTGGCCTTTTCGGCCTCTTCCCCGATGAGGTCAATGACGAGTCTCGGAGGATCGCCAAGGTAAAAAGTGCGGTGAGAGGTGAAACTTTTGAGATCCAGTACTACCCTTACGGTATCCGGGAGATACTGGCCCAGACGAACCCTGGTAAGGAGCCCATCCTGAATGGGAATTTCGGGTTTCACGTAAGGGGAGAGTCTTGCCGGCTTAAGGTCCACATAGACCCGAGGAGGTTTGCCCTGATGGGCTTTGAGCACGTGATCATCGAAGTGAATCCTTTTGGTGAGATCTACTACTACTCGACTGTAATCCTCACCTGACCAGTGTCTCACTCCCTTGACTAGAGCCTTTCCAGAGATTTTTGGTTCTTTGTCCGGCTTTTTCGGAGAATAGGTTTCCGGGGTGGACTTTGGCCCCCTAACCTTGGGAGCCATGTCACCGTTGGGGTAACGTTTGAGGAGGATATCCCGTAATTCCTGGACCTTTTGAGGGTCCTTGAGAAACTTTTCGTAGATCTCCGCAGCTTCATAAAGGGCGTCATCCGCAAGTGCACTCTTGGGATAATGTTCCCAAAGCATGCGGTAGCGCCGCAGGGCCTCCTTGAGATCTTTCTGGTTGTGAGAGTAGCCGTAAAGGTTTCGGTACAGACGAGCGGTCCAGATTAGGGCCTTGGGGGCCTCAGGGCTTTCGGGATACCTCAGATATACCCGACGAAATCGGTTGATGATGTTGAGCCAGTAGCGCCGGTATTTGACCCTGGGAGATTTGGCAAACCTTTCGAGTTCCTTTTTGGCTGAGAGAAAAGCCTTCTCCGAAGCTGTCAAGGCCTGGAGCTTAAGGGGGAACAAGAAAATAAGAAAGAGGAGGAGAAAGACACGCCACAGAAGAAAGTTCATAGTCCTGATTTTACAAGAAAGTCCCGTAATTCGAAAACCAAGTTTAGGGCCTCACGGGGAGTGATTTCCTCGGGATTTAGGGCCAGGAGTTTTTCTTTTAAGGGGAGATAGGGATCGAAGAGGGGAAGTTGTTTCGGGCTTTCTTTGGGTTTTCTCACTTGATGAAGGTTTCCCTTGGCTTCGAGATCTTCTAAGATCTCGCGGGCCCTCTCGATGACTTCCCGTGGCAGACCTGCGAGTGCCGCCACTTGGATCCCGTAGGACTCACTGGCGGGCCCGGGCTGTAGCCGATAGAGGAAGACCACCTCCTCGCCCCACTCTTTGACCGCCACGTTGTAGTTTTTGACCGCCGGGAGTTCTCTCGCAAGTTCTGTAAGCTCGTGATAATGGGTGGCAAAGAGGGTGAGGGCCTTCTTGCGGTGGAGGTATTCCGCTACCGCCCAGGCGATGGCCAGACCGTCGTAAGTGCTGGTTCCTCGGCCGATCTCATCTAGGATCACGAGGCTTCTCTCGGTGGCGTTATTGAGGATGTTGGCACATTCCGCCATTTCCACCATGAAGGTGGAACGACCGCGCGAGAGTTCATCCGAGGCCCCTACTCGGCTGAAAATCCGGTCGCAGAGTCCGATGCGGGCGGACTCCGCCGGCACGAAACTTCCCAGGTGGGCCATGAGTACGATGAGGGCGGTCTGCCTCAAAATCGTTGACTTTCCGGCCATGTTCGGCCCGGTGATGATGAGAAGCCGCGCTTCTTCGGGATCGAGCCTGACGGTGTTCGGCACGAAGTTGCCAACCGGAAGGACCTTTTCCAGCACCGGATGTCGACCTTCTATGATTTCTATCCCGGGGGTCTCGGTGATTTCCGGGCGCACGTAGTCGTTTTTCTCGGCTACCTCGGCCAGCGACAACAGGGCATCGAGCTCCCCCAAAGCCCTTCCGGCCTGCCGCAGGGCCTCGGCCTCCTCAGCTACCGCCTCCCGCAGTTCGAGAAAGATTTCGTATTCTAATTCCTTTATCCGCTCATCGGCTGAAAGGACCTTGGCCTCAAATTCCTTGAGCTCCGGGGTGATGAAACGCTCGGCGTTGGTCAGAGTCTGCTTGCGTAGATAATCCTTAGGAATACGGTCCAAATAGCTTTTGGTGACCTCAATGTAGTAGCCGAAGACCCGATTGTAGCCTAGACGGAGATTAGGAATCCCGGTGCGTTGGCGTTCCCTGGCCTCGAGTTCCGCAAGGTACTTGAGGGCATTTTCTTTGAGATCCCTAAGTTCATCAAGCTCGACATGGACTCCCGGGCGAACGAGTCCCCCTTCCTTGGGGCTGGCCGGAACCTCTTCTAACAGGATGCGGACTAGTTTTTCGTAAAGGGTGGAAAAGTCTCCGAGTCTTTCCCTAATGCTAAAAAGTAAGCCCTCTGTTCCAGTAAGGTATTCTTTGATCTCCGGGATCACCGATAGGGCTTGACGCAGGGCTACCAGGTCTCTGGGACCGGAAAGCTTCAGGGTGCATCGGGTAGTAAGCCTTTCCATATCTGTGACCCGGGAGAGGGCTCGGCTTAAGGCCCCCCGTAGGTCTGGATTTTCGAGCAAGTACCGTACGGCTTCCTGTCTTTCCCGGATGGCGGAAAGATCGCGAAGGGGATATAAGATCCAGTGTCTTAACGTCCTTCCTCCCATGGGGGTTTTGGTGTGGTCAAGGACCCAGAGGAGGGTGAAACGCCCGGTACCATCGAACTGGTTGCGGACGAGTTCGAGATTGCGTTTGGTGGGCTCGTCGAGAATGAGGTAGTTTCCCAAAAAATAGGGCTTCGGAGAGGAGAGACGGTTCAGGGCCTCTTTTTCGTTTTCGCGCAGGTACTCTATGATGGCGGCCACGGCCGGAAGGGCCTCCGGTATTTCCGAGAGTCCGAAACCGGCGGGATCCGCCACCCCGAAGAGTTCAGAAATGAGCTCTCGCCCCCTCTTTTCTGAGAACCATTCCGGAGCCACCCTTGTAAGATGAAGGCGGGGGAGGACCTCTTTGAGCTTTTTAGTAAGGGCTTCCTCCTTTTCTTCCGGTAAGAGAAGTTCTCGCGGTTCGAGCCGGAATATCTCGTTTAGGAGCTCGTTTTCGTCTTCAAGGGCGGTTACACGGAAGTCTCCGGTGGAAAGATCAAGTACCGAAAGACCAAAGCGTTTTCCTTGCGAGAGGGCGCAGAGATAATGGCTTTCCTTTTCGGAGAGACCTTCGAGATCCACGAAAAGCCCGGGAGTGACGACCCGGATGACTTCCCGTTTTACCAAACCTTTGGCTTCTCGAGGATCTTCCACCTGTTCACAGATGGCCACCCGGTGGCCGGCCTCGACTAATTTCCGGATATAAGGGGCCGCGTTTGACACCGGTACCCCGCACATGGGCACCCGTTTGCCCCCTCCGGCCTCCCGTGAAGTAAGGGCGATGTTGAGGATGCCGGCGGCCTTCTCCGCATCCTCAAAGAACATCTCGTAAAAATCACCCAGACGGAAAAAGAGAATACAGTGCGGATAGCGGCGTTTGATCTCAAAGTACTGTCGGAACATGGGGGTGAGTTTCTGCATGGCCATTAAAACTTTAAAGGTAAAGACGGTGTTTCTCAATGTATAGGCGGACGCTCTCCGGAACCAAGTATCGGATGGAACGACCGGCCCAAAGACTCTGACGTATGAGAGTAGAGGAAATTTCCAAGGGCGTTACTTGTAAAAAGAGGATCTTTTGATTTTTAGGACCCAAAAGACGATCTCTTCGGAACTCGAAAGTCGGGAAAAGTTGTCTAGCCTTATTGACAGCGGATTTAACGCCTAGGGGGCCTCGGTTGATGACTACCAGGGCCGCCAGTTCCGGAAGTCGGTGATACTCGTGCCAGGTCTCGAATTCAAGGAAGGCGTCTAGCCCCAGAATGAAGTAGAATTCGTATTGAAGATGAGACTTGCGGAGCTCGGTCAAGGTGTCCACGGTGTAGGAAGGGCCCTGCCTACGGCCTTCAATATCCAGGACCCGAAAGGCCGGATTTCCCTCGATCGCAAGCTCAACCAGTTTTAGGCGTTCTTTAAAAGGGAGGTGAGGGGCGTTTCTTTTGTGAGGTGGGGTCCCCGCTGGAATGAACCAAACTTCGGAAAGACCAAGACCCTCCCTTACCTCTTCCGCTACCCGCAGATGGGCTATGTGGATGGGGTCGAAGGTCCCGCCGAAAATTCCTATTTTCATGAGTTCCGCTCCTTTTCCCAAAGGATATGGGGTAGAATGATGAAAGTCAATTATGGAGAAGGAAAGACTCGATCGGCTTCTAGTCCAAAAAGGTCTGGTTGAAAGTCGGGAGAAGGCCCAGGCCCTCATTATGTCTGGAGTGGTTTATGTAGATGGCCAGCGGATGGAGAAGGCCGGTACCCGGGTGTCGGTGGCTTCACAGATTGAGATCCGAGGGTCAGGGCTCCCCTATGTTTCTCGAGGTGGACTTAAACTCGAGGGGGCCCTCAAGGTTTTTGATCTCAAAGTCGAAGGCCTGGTGTGTGCGGATATAGGAGCCTCAACCGGTGGTTTTACGGACTGCCTTCTAAAACACGGGGCCCGGAGGGTTTATGCCATCGATGTGGGCAAAGGCCAGCTTCATGAGAAATTGAGACAAGACCCCCGGGTGGTGGTCATGGAGGGGGTGAATGCCCGCTATCTCAAAGCTGAGGATCTTCCTGAAAGGGTGGCTCTCGTGACGATTGATGTCTCTTTCATTTCATTAAAGAAGATCCTTCCTGCGGCCAAATCTCTTTTGAGACCCGAGGGCCTGATATTGGCTCTCATCAAGCCTCAATTCGAAGTTGGCCCTAGGGAGGTCGGTCGCAAGGGGGTAGTCAAGGATCACCGTAAACACCGACGGGTGATGGAGGAGATATGGGCCTTTGGTGAAGACGAGCTTGGATTTCGAGCTCTGGGAGTGGCCGAAAGCCCCCTTCCAGGTCCGGCTGGTAACCGAGAATTTTTTATTCTTTTTCGATTTTTGCCTTTACAATCACGGGAGACCTTGTTATTTTGCCAGGAGAACGGCACGGAAAGGGAGGGAAGCGGTGAAGATCATCTTTGATCCTGAGATACCGGAAGACTTGCGCGAGGATATCAAAGCCGCGGTAGAAGAGGAGGGACTGGAGGAAAAATGTCCCGAATGCGGGGCCAAAGAAATATATGTGGCCCTTCTTGGAAAAGTTTTAGATGTCAAATGTTACGATTGTGGCTATTCTTATGCAGAAATTGAGATGGAGGAGGAATAGATCTTAGTCTTTCCAACGTTCAAGGTAGGCGTAGGCGTTGTGAGCGTGGATGGATTCCAGATTTTCGGCGGAGACGGCAAACCAGATGATGTCTGGATGGTCAAGTAACCTTCGGCCTACTTCTCTTACCACATCCTCCACAAAGCGAGGTCGCTGGTGGGCCCATTCCGTAACGTATTTTTCATCCGGTCTTTTGAGTAAGGGATAGACCGGGCTTGAGGCCGAGGCCTCCACGATTTCGATGAGCTCTTCGAGCCAAACGAATCGTTTGAACCTCACCTTTAGGGTCACTTCCCCTCGTTGATTGTGGGCTCCGATTTCACTTATAGCCTGTGAACAGGGGCAGACCGTCATAACCGGTACCCTAACCCCCAACACGATATCGAGTTCTTCTTCGCTTTTGGCCCCGGAGATAAAACACTGATACTCCATGAGAGAAGGAGCCTGGGTTACCGGGGCTTCTTTTTTGAGAAAATAAGGAAACGAGATCTCTAAATGAGCCACTTTAGCGGAGAGCTTTTCCCGCATGCGATCTAGGATAAAGGGGATGTTCTTGATGTAGATCTCCTCCCGGAATTCATTTAGGATTTCGATGAAACGGCTCATGTGTGTGCCTTTGAATTCCCGGGGAAGATCTACGTACATGTTGATTTCGGCCACGGTGTGTTGCACTCCGCGGCGTTTGTCTAGTACCGAGACCGGATAACGGATGCCTTTTATACCGACCTTATCGATAGAAATTTCGCGAGGATCGTAAAGACTCTGGACGTCTTTAAGTTCCATAGCTCGAAAGCTTCTTTACCAGTTCCCGGGCCTTCTCCCGGGATGGTCCGGGAAGCTCCAGAAGACTTTTGCCTTTCCGCTCGGCAAGGAGTACCTCCCGATCTTCCGGAAAAGACACTAAGGGTTCAACCCCTAGAGTTTCCTGAATGAAGGCCTCGTCTTCGGTATCCCTTACGGCGTTTCCCACTACGACCACCCTTTCCATTTTAAGTTCCTGGGAGAGCCTGAGGATCTGTTTGGCGGTCTCAAGACTTCCTCGGTAAGGTTGCGCGACCACCAGTATGAAGTCCATAGGGACTACGGTAGCCCGTCCGAAGTGTTCCACTCCGGCTTCCATGTCCACTACCACCGCCTCCTTGGCCTGAAGGATGAGGAAGGAAAGTAGACGTCTAAGGACGGTTTGCTCCGGGCAGGCGCATCCGCCGCCGGCCTCCCGAATGGCCCCGAGGACCATGAGCCGGAGCCCGTCTTTTTTGAGCATAAATTTTTCGGGTAAATCGTCAATCTTGGGGTTCAAGTTGTAATAAGGCCCCTGTTTTTCCGCACGTTCAGCAAGCAAATCTCGCATTTCCGCTAGAGGCGTAAGGCTTTCGGCCTCGGCGAACCCTAAAAGGCGGCCTAAGTGTGGGCTAGGGTCGGCATCGATGGCGAGCACTCCGTAGCCAGATTCTAGCAACGCCCCGCAGAGCAGGGCCGCAATGGTACTTTTCCCTACGCCACCTTTGCCGCAGAAGGCGATCTTCATGGCTCTATTTTACCACTTCTTCCCAGGGAATAACCCCCGGGCGCAAAAGCACAGGCTTGCCTTCGACCACCGAGACCAGGGTGGAGGGCCTTTCCCCCGGGCTTGGGCCCCCATCGAGGACGAGATCTATTCTCGGGAAGTATCCTTCGACTTCTTCAGCGGTGCGGGCCGGAGGCTGGCCCGAGGGATTGGCGCTGGTGCCCGTGATCGGTTTCCCAAAAAGTTGTGGTAATTTCCGGGCCACCGGATGAGAGGAAAGCCTTACGGCTATCGTTTCCGTTCCTCCGGTGATCCATGGCGGGACTTCCGGCCGGGCTCGAAAGACCAGGGTAAGGGGGCCAGGCCAGAAGCGGGCCGCCAGTTCTTGGGCTATCTTCGGGATTTCGGTCACAAGTTGCTTCAAGTCTTCGAGATCCCCAATGAGAAGGATTACCGGTTTCCCTGGCTCGCGCTTTTTAAGGGCGTAGAGCCGCTTCACCGCCGACTCCGAAAAGGGATCCACAGCCAGGCCGTAAAAAGTTTCCGTGGGGAAAGCCACCACCCCACCCGAAGAAAGTATCTTTACGGCCTCGTCCAAGGCTTCTGGACTTTCAGCCTTGATTGTGCGCTTCATGCCGAGGCCAGGGCCTTCCGGTAGTCCTTGAGCTTGGCTCTCAGTTTTTCGTCCGAGAGCGAGAGAATGGTAACGGCCAAGAGAGCAGCGTTTTCCATGTTGCCGATACCCACGGTAGCCACCGGGACCCCCTTCGGCATCTGCACGATGGAAAGAAGGGCGTCCATACCGTTGAGAGGGCCGGCTGCTACCGGCACGCCGATTACTGGAAGAGTGGTGTGCGCGGCCACTACTCCGGGAAGATGGGCCGCAAGTCCGGCGCCGGCGATGATGATCTTGAGTCCTCTTTCCTCAGCGGTTTCGGCATAACGTCTCACCTTTTCCGGGCTCCGGTGGGCGGAAGCCACCTCTACCTCATAAGGTACGCCGAACTCCTCCAACACCTTTTGGGCCTTTTCCACCGCCGGCAGATCACTCTTGCTACCAACCAAAATGCCTACTAGGGGTCTTTTTAAATGCCTTAGGGCCTTGGAGCCAATGTCTCGACGGAAATGGGCGCCCTCGAAATGGATCTTTTCTACGGCCTCATAGGCTCGTTTGATAGCGGAAGGAATATCCGGCGCAATGGCTGTGACCCCTAGGACCCGTCCTCCAGCAGTGACAATCTTGCCGTCCTTTTTGGCCGTTCCGGCGTGAAAGACCTTAACCCCCGTCATTTGAGCGGCCTCTTCAAGGCCTGTAATCACCTTGCCTTTTTCGTACTTTCCGGGATACCCCTGGCTAGCCATCACCACGCAGACCGCGGCCTCCGGGCGAAGCCGAATCTCGATTTCGGAAAGTTTGCCGGAAAACGCCGCTTCCATTAGTTCCACGAGGTCGGACTCCAGACGCATGAGCACCGGCTGGGCCTCGGGGTCCCCGAAACGGCAGTTAAACTCTAACACGTAGGGCTTCCCCTCACTTATCATGAGTCCACCATAAAGGACCCCGAAGTAAGGAGCGCCTTCCTTGGCCAGGGCTTCGATGGTTGGGCGCATGATGGTTTCCATGATAGTTTCGGCAAGCTCAGGCGTTACTACCGGAGCTGGAGAATAAGCCCCCATGCCTCCGGTATTGGGCCCTTGATCTCCATCGAGAAGGGGTTTGTGGTCTTGAGAGGTTGGCAACGGAAGCACGGTTTCTCCATCCGTAATGACCATGAAAGAGGCTTCCTCTCCGAAGAGACACTCTTCGATGATTACCCGTTTGCCAGCCTCACCGAACACCTTTTCTACCATGATACGGTCGATGGCTTGCAAGGCTTCTTCCACCGTACGACAGACTACCACCCCTTTCCCGGCGCAAAGGCCATCGGCCTTGACGACGATGGGGGCTCCTTTCTTTTCTACATAGCGTTTGGCCGCTTCTGGATCGTCAAAGACTTCAAAGGCTGCGGTGGGAATACCATAACGGGCTAATAGCTCTTTGGTGAAGACTTTGCTGGCTTCTATCTGGGCGGCCTTGGCCGAGGGCCCAAAGACGCGAAGCCCCTTCTCTCGAAAATAATCCGCAAGCCCCCGGGCCAGCGGATCCTCCGGGCCCACCACCGTGAGATCAACCCCTTTTTCTCGGGCGAATTGAGCCAGGGCTTCAAAATCAAGAGGAGAAAGAGGAACACATTCGCACTTTTCCTCCTCGGCGATCCCGGCGTTTCCCGGGGCACAGAAAACCCGTTCCACCTGGGGACTCTGGGCCAGTTTCCAGGAAAGGGCGTGTTCCCGCCCGCCTCCTCCGATCACCAAGATCTTCATCTCTAGACCTCCTCCGGTATGGTTTCCAGACGCACTAGATCTTCGTAGGTTTCCCTTTTTCTTACCACAAAGAAACGCTCGCCGTCCACCAGGACTTCCGCGGCTCGAGGCCTCGAGTTGTAGTTAGAGGACATGACAAAGCCGTAGGCCCCGGCGCTGAAGACGGCCAGCAAGTCTCCAGGAGATATCGGCGGTAGGGTCCTTTCTTTGGCCAGGAAGTCTCCACTTTCACAGATAGGCCCCACCACATCGGCCACTATCGTTTCTTCTCCGGAAATCTCTCGTACAGGAAGGATGCGATGATAGGCCTGATAAAAGGCCGGGCGGATGAGATCGTTCATGCCGGCATCTACAATCACGAAGTTTTTACCTTCCTTTTCACCGGGCGAGGGAGGATTGCTTTTGACATAAAGTACCCTGGTTACGAGTATGCCGGCGTTTCCGGCGATTACCCGTCCGGGTTCAAGAATGAGGGTACAGGAGAGGTCCCGGAGCTCTTGCTTCAGGGCTTCGGCGTATTCAGCCGGGGGGGGCGGTTCTTCGTTTCCATAGACAATCCCTAACCCTCCTCCGAGATCCAAGTAGCGGAGCTCAAAGCCCTCGGCAAGGAGCCTCTGATAGAGCTCCTTGAGACGTCTTAGGGCCTCGGTAAAAGGAGAGATCTCGGTGAGCTGAGAGCCGATGTGACAGTCTATGCCCAGCGGGTGGAGGAAAGGATCATCTTTAGCCTTTCGATAGGCCTCGAAGGCTACTTCCTCCGGCAACCCAAACTTGTTCTTTTTTAGACCGGTTGAGATGTAAGGATGGGTCTTGGGGTCTACGTTGGGATTTACCCGGATGCTGAAAGGGGCGGGCTTTCCTATTTTTTGGGCCACGCGACGTAAGGCCTCTAGTTCCCCTAGGCTCTCTACATTGAACATGAGGATGCCGGCCGAAAGGGCTTCCTCCATTTCGCGTTCGGTCTTACCCACTCCGGAAAAGACGATCTTTTCGGGAGGGATACCGGCCTTTAAAGCCCGGTAGAGTTCGCCACCGGAAACGATATCCGCTCCCGCCCCCAGTTTTCCCAGTAGTTTGAGAATGGCCAGGTTGGAGTTGGCTTTGACTGAATAGCAGATGAGATGCGGAATGTCGGAAAAGGCCTCTGAGAAAACCTGCAAATGGCGCCTCAGAGTGGCTGCGGAGTATATGTAGACCGGGGTTCCCACTTCTTCCACGATCTTTTTGACAGGTACCTTTTCGGCCAAGAGTTCTCCATGATGATATTCAAAATAATGCATGCGCTTCGGCCTCCTTTACGGTCTTGCGCAAATCTCCGGGGTTCTGAAGCCCGGAATCAGGGTGCCGTAATATGGTAAAAGAGGCTCTACGGAGTAGCAATAGGTTTCTCCTGCCTGGACGGAAAGATCGTAAAAGGCATTATCCGGGATTGGTGGGAAGACTCGAGTTTCTCTAGAAGAGCGTCGGTATATTCGATAGAGGGGTTTGCCCGGGAGTGCGAAGTCGTTCAGATCCCGAGTTACCGGTTTCCAGGTGAGGAAGACTTGGTGAAGAGGCAGGGTCTTGATCTCAAAACCCTCAGGCGTCTTGGGAGGCGTGAACCAGCAAAATTTTTGGGGAGGAGTCCAGTCACTTTCGGACCGGAAACCCTTTATCGCCGAGACTCGGTATTCGTAGCAAAAACCCGGTCTCAGGTTTCGGTCGCGATAATAAAATCTTTCTTCTTCGCTCAGTTTCCCCCGAAAGGGGATTTTGAGGGTCTGAACCATGGTAAGGCGCGGATTTTCGGCAGGGTAGCGCCGTTTTTCGATCCGAAAGGCCTTGATCCGGGAGAGGGCCTGACCTCGGATGTTTTCGACTGGAATTTTAAAAGAAAGTTCGGCAAAGAAGGGTTCGAGCCGAATTCGGAAATCCTTTGGAGGTTCAGGTCTAACCGCTTCTGGGGGCAGAGGAGGGCCTTTCTTTCCACAACCCGTAACTCCGGAAATGAAAAGGAATAGGACGAAAAGCCTGATAAACATTGAAAGAATAAGCCCCTCAATGGAGCCGGCGGGGGGACTCGAACCCCCGACCTGTGGATTACGAATCCACTGCTCTACCTGCTGAGCTACACCGGCTTGAGCAGCAGAATTTTTTGCTATTTGCGAAAATTAACATGCTTAAAGGTCTTTCGCAAGTTAGCATAGGCTTTTGGTACGATTTTAATCGCCCTTGCCCTAATAAATGAGCCGTGATAAATTCTTTGAAAAATTAGAGTATTTAAAGCCCTGCCCCCGTAGCTCAGGCGGATAGAGCACGGGATTCCTAATCCGCTCAAGTCCTTTAGAAAATTAAGCCTTTTCATTCTGGTGCAAGCAAACTGCAAGCGAAATTTACTTCCGACCGCCTTCTATCACCCGCAAGTGCGGCTCCTGCCCGAGGTTAAGCCGCTCCATGGCTTCCCGCAGGTGGTCCGGGCTCAGCTGGGCGTAAACCATGGTGGCCTTGATGTCCGCGTGGCCCATTAGCTTCTGCACCGTGCGGATGTCCACTCCGGCCATGACCAGGTGGCTGGCGAAGGTGTGCCGCAGGTCGTGGAGCCGAACCCCGGAAAGCCCGGCTTTCCGAGCATACCTCTGGAACCGGTGGCTCACATAGCTCCTGCTCCAAGGAAAGAGCCTGCCCTTGACCCCCAAGGCTCTCAGGTCCTCGATCACCTCCCGCAGGCGGCTTGAAATGGGCAGAAACCGCTCCTCCGTGCCCTTCCCCAGCGGAACCCGAACGAAGCCCCGTTTGAGGTCCAGGTGCTCCCAAGTGAGGGCGAGGAGCTCGCTCCTTCTCAGGCCCGAAAAGAGGGCGAACCTCACGAAGGCTCGGAAGTGCGGGTCCTCGATGGCCCGGAGGAGCCGCAGGATCTCCCCCTGGGAGAGAAAACGCGGGAGCTCCCTCTGGACCCGCAGGGGGTTCCCCCTCTTGACCGGGTTCTCCCGCAGGTAGCTCCACTCAACGGCTTTGGAAAAAGCGGCCTTCAAGTGCCGGAAGACTTTGTTCACTGAAACCGGGGAGAGGCCCTTTTGGCGCAGGTGGACGAGAAGGGCGTCGAGATCCCGGCTCCTGATGGAGTCAAGCGTCCGCGAGGCCCCGAAGACCTCCAGGGCGTGCTTCAGGGCGTGGCGGTAGGTCTCGGACGTGGCGGGCTTGAGCGTGCTCTCGGCCCAGCGCAGGAACTCCTCCACAAAGCGCCCAAAGGGAACCTTCGGCCCCCGGTCGAGCTCCACCAGCTTTCCGGCGAGCCACTGGCGCTTGAACTGGTTGAAGATGCGGCGGGCGAGAGCCTTGTCCCGGGTGCGGGTGGAGCGCATCCGCTGGCGCCCGTCCCGGTCCCGCCAAACGATGTAGTAGATGCCGTTTTCCCGCCGCCAGAGGTGCATCAAGATCTTCATAGCATCCTTTCCACCACCCTGGCAATAAAGCCCGCCTCAGAGCCGTAGAAGGCGTCGATGGAGAGCCGGTCAACTATCCACTTTCCGTCGAGCCGCTTGGCGGTGATGTAGCCCTCGTCAATGAGCCTCCGGAGGGTGTTTTTTGAGACCCGGGCGTACCTGCAAGCCTCGCGCAGGGTGAGCCACCTCTGGGAGGCCCCGGCCTCAGCCAGGGCCTCCCGCACGGCCTCCTGGATCAGCGCTCGGAGGGTCTCAGGCGTCAGCTCCATTCTCGATTTCCTCTGCAGGGGTGGGTGCAAAGCCCGCCAAGACCACGATCCAGGAAAGCACGGAGCGCAGGGCCTTGGCGCAGGCCCGGGTCTGGGCCATGGAGCGCAGGGCATAGGCCGGGCGCTTGGCCCAGCCCTTCTCGTCCTTCCCGCACATGGCCTCGGCCGCGGCCACCTCCCGGCCCTCCTCATCCACCACCACGGCCCGGGCCTCCCAAGCAATTACCCGCCCCTCGTGCCAAATGGGCTTTGACCACTCTACCTTGGGCGTTAATTTGAAAAACCGTCCTAGGGTGAGCCAGGCCTCGTAAAAGAGGTACTCCTTTCCCTCTATCTTCTTGGAGAGCCCCTGCCGGCGCACCACGTCCATGAGGGCGTCGGCCGCGGCCTGGCCCAAGGCGATCTGCTCCTGGGGCTTGAATCCCTGGGGAAGCCTTGCCTGCCTCTCCTCCTCCCGAAAGTCCTTGATGGGCTTGAGTTCGCCGAGCCTCTTCATGCTCCACCTCCTAAAGCGGCATGTCCTCGGCGGCGGAAAGCTCCGGCCGAGAGATCTCAAAGACCAGGTCCGGCTTCTCCACCACTACGACTTTTTGGCGCACCGGCCGAAGGTAGGCTCGGTAAAGCTCAGGATGCTCGCGCTCGAAAGCCTTGGCGTCAAACCGCCTCTGCTCCCGCTCCCGCACGTAGGCCACAAGCTCCCCCTCCTGCCTTGGCCGGTTGTCGAGCTCCTCAAGGAGCTTCTTGCGCAGGAGATCCCGCCCGCGCTTGAGCCCCTTCAAGAGCTCGTTCACCAGGTAGAACTTCTGGACGTTCGAGAGGCCGTAGAGCATGTTGAGGAGCATCTGCTCCAGGCCCGAAGGCGAGATCACCTCGCCGGTCACCGGGTTCACGAACTCGTCCGTCTGCTTCACCCTCAAAGATTGCTTGGCTTGCTTCATCTCTCCCTCCTTTCCCCGGCCCGCCGAGGGGCCGGGCTGTTTTTTTCACGGGGCCAGGAGATCGAGGCTCTCGGCGTAGCGGTCGAAGGGATCGTCGTCCGCCCAAAACGCCGAGGACTCCTCCTCCTCCTCCTCCCACTCGCCGGGGCGCTCGTAGCCCCCAAAGGCCCAGTACTCGTTCCTCAGAAAGGCCTCGAAGCTCTCGTCTTTTCCAAACATTCTTTCCTCCTTTTTCGGACTTTTGTCCGAACACTAGGCAAAAAATTTTGAGTTTCTGTTCTTGTCCCAGGTCCAAAGCCAGCGCATTATGCGAAAAACCTCGTCTCCGGACAGATCCTTCAAGCCGCTGAACTCCATGTATCCCAAGAAAAACCACGGATTCAAAAAGTTCTCTCCCATTTCTTCGCTTGCTCTTATAGCCGCCTTGTAAGCCTGTTTTAAAAGTCTTTTTGTTTCTTTTCTCATCGTCCCACCCCCTCTCTTATTGGCTTCATTTTATCGGACATTTGTCCGAATGTCAAGCCCCCAATTTGAAGAGGGAGCCCTGGCGGGGCGGGCGCCGGAAGGGGCGGAAGCCGCACCCCGGGCCGGGGGAGGCCACGGCACAGCGGCCTAGGCGGGCGCAGAAGGCGCACCGGGGCCGGACGGAGGAGAGGGCCGAGGCCGGCACCACCACGGCAAAGCCCCCGGAGGGCGCCCGGAAGGCCCGAGCCGGGGAGAGCCCGCAGGAGAGGGCGAAGGCCTGGGCCAGAAACCCGGAGGGGAACCAGACCGTCACCGCGGGGCCGAGAACCCGGAGCACCCGGCCCCCGGCCGCCGAAGCCCACCCCGGCAACCTAACCACGGCACGCCCCCACCCGAGGGAGCACCGGCACGGAAACCACCCACCCCGAGGCCGGAAACGGCGCCCGGCGCACCACCACGCCCCGGCACGCGGCCGGAAGCCGCCCGGCCCAGAAGGAGGCCCACCGCCGGGCAAGCCCCCAGGACGGGAACCAGCACCAGGCCACGAACCCGGAGAGCGACCGGGACGAGCGCCGGAGCACCGCCCCGCCCCCGAAGGCCACCGCCGAGACCGAAACCGCCGAAAAAACCGGAAGGCAAGCCAAGGGAGAAACGCCGCCCATAGCCACACCCCCAAAAGTTTTTTTAACGGGCCGGCCCCACCGCAGGCGGAAGGGCCGGACCCACAGGCCCCGGAGGCACAGAGCCCCAAGGCCCCCAGGCCAAAAAAACCCAAAAGCCTTTTTCCCCAGCCGAACCCCGCACTTTTGGAACAGCCCGGAGGCCCCGCGGGGCAAGGCCGAGCGGAGGGGCAAAGCCCCGGAGCGAGCTTGCGGAGGCCCCGTCAGGGGCCGGAGGCCTTGCGCCGCATAAGGGGCCGGAGGGCTACAACTGAAAGAGGGGGAAAGGCTGGAAGGTTTCTATTCCACGGGCTTTTCCCACCGCAGGACGCTTCCAGCCTTTCCCACGGCACCGGAGGCACCGAGCCTCAAAGACAGCGCAGGCCCCCTCCCCCTGGAGCGGGGGCGAGGCCGACGGCGCGGCGGGGGGAGGGGGCCGAGCACTTCGGGGGAGGGGGGCGCCGGTGGCGGGGGAGGCTGTGGCGAGCCAGAAACTCAACTCAAATCATGACCCGGTTAGGTGGCCCTAGCCGTTAGGTGGTCCCAGGACAAGCCCGGTGAAAAATCCGCTCAGATTCGCCCCAGAATCGATTTTCTCGCCCCGATATGTTCGATACTATTGGCCAAAAAAATCCTCTTAGAGGCCAAATATGGGCCGTTTAGAGGCGCATTTTCGGTGGGTTAGATTTCTTTTTCGGGCCGGACCCCAGGTGCGGGCGAGCCCACCCGGACGGGCCGGATCGCCCGGTGGGGCCGAGGCCCGCCCCCCGGCTTAGGCGGGGCGAGGCCCCCGGCCCGCAAGGGCCGCAGGAAGGGCGGGTGGGTGGGGGATGGAAGGCGGAGGCTAGTGCCTGCGGTGGCGCCTGCGCCACTGGTAGGGCGTTTCCGAGAGCCCGCCCTCGGCCCAGAAGCCCCGGCCGTGCTCCCTGGCCCACCTCTGGGCCTCCCGGAACCTCTCCGCATGCTTCACGTTGGGCGGCACGGTGTAGATCAGGCAGAGCCCCTCCCTGACCAGGGTCTCGTTCACGAGCTCGCCGTCAAGCCACACATAGGCCAGGAGGCGCCCGTAGCGATCCCAGGGATCAACATCCAGCTCCAGGCGCACGGTGCGGTGCAGGACGAGCCGCCTCAGAAAGTCCCTGGCGCGCTTTCCCCAGGGCCTTTGACGGAGCTCCGGGCAGTCTATCCCGATGAGACGGACCCTCTCGCGCCGCCCACCCAGCAGAACCGTTACCGTGTCCCCGTCGTAAACCTTAACCACCCGGGCCTCAAGGCTCTTCGAGTAGGCGCTCCACAGAGGGAGGAAGGTGCCGAGAAGGAGGAGGGCCAGAGTGGCGCCAAAGAAGAAGATCGAAAAGGGCCTTCTTTCTCTTTTCGTACTCATACCTGTCTATCACCCCCTGCTGGTAGAGGTCCTCAAGGCCACCGACCTTCACGGCTGGGGCCACGGCGTAGGTGGTGAACGCGAGGGCCAGCACCGCCACGAGTTCGGCGAGCGACCCCGTGCGGATCTTCCCTCCGAAAAGGGTAACCCTGCGGTGCCTCCCGTCAACCACCGGAACGCCCATCACGGTGAGGGCGTCGAGAAGCAGGTGCCCAAAGAGCACCCCGGCGAAGAAGCTCCGGATCGGGAAGATTCCCCAGCCTGCAAGGAGGCAAAGCCCGGCGAAGAGCAGAGAGTGGGTGTAGGTGCGGTGGGCGATCTGGGGGAGGCCGACGAAGACCGCTTTCCCCCGGACCACGATGCGCCTCGCAAGCATCTCGGCAAGATCCGGAAACAGGCTCCCGGCCACGCACCAGGGAAGCGAAAGGTCGAAGCCCTTGGCAAGCGCGATCCCCATGAGGATGTGGCTCGGCCAGGTCATATCCTTCGGCCCCCGATCCTGATCCCCTGGAAGAGGTAGCGCACGGCCGCGGCCAGGAGCACCAGGTGGTGCATCCCGGAGAGCGCCACCAAGATGATGAGCACGGCTACGAGCACGTAGGTGGCGTCGAAGGTGTCGGCCCCGCAACCCAGGGAGACCACCTTGGCCTCACGCAGGCGGGCCTGGAGCCTTGGGTGGAGGGAGGAGTAGGATCGCCCGGCCACCACCGCGGTGCGGGCCCTGGCCAGGAGCTCCAGCACCACCTCCAGCTTCTGGCCGTCGGCCACCCGTTCGGCGTTGTCGAGAAGGAGGTAGAACCGCTCCGGCAGGTTCGCAAGCCTCCAGGAGAGGGCCTTCCTCGCGCTCAGGGGCACCGGGGGCGTGACCTCGGAGAGCCACTTGGTCACTGGGGAAGTGGCATCAATGAAGATTACGGGCTCCCGGAGCTCGGCGAGCTGAGAGGCCAGGCGCCGCAGGAAGGCCGTTTTCCCGGAAAGCGGCCCGCCCTCGATGAGCACGCTCATCCCGGCCCGGAGCCGGAAGTGATCCACCCTGCGGCCGAAGGCCTTAACCGAGACCGTGCCGTAGAACCTCCGGCCGATCCTCTGAAACGAGCTAACGATCCTCCGCATCCAGGATCTCCTTGAGGCGCTCCCTGTCCCCCGGCCCCACCATTGAGAGCACGGTCTCAAGGGCCTCGGAGAGCTCCTCCCGGAGCGTCTCGAGCTTCTCCTTCTGGCCCTCAAGCTCCTTCACGCAGGAGATGACCCGCTCCGAGGGCTCAAGCCCGGCCTCCACCCTGCGCTTGAGCCAGAGGCACTCCTCCCGGACGGCGGCGACCAGGGCCTGCCTCCTGGCCACGGTCTTTTTGAGGCTCCGGTAGCGGGCCACAGCTCTAGCGGCCTCCTGGCGCACCCTCCGCCTGAGCCTGAGCTCCCTGAGCCTCATCTCCAGGCGCTCCTTGGGCGAGAAAAGCGGGAGCTCGGCGATGAGCCTGAGGTCGTAGCCGACCCGGGCCCTCTCCTCCGCCGTGAGGCCGGAGAGCGTCTCCTGGCCCTGCTTTACCGTGCCCCGGAGCTTGACCGTGAGGTTGGAGAGCCGGCTCCGGTTGAAGCTTGAAAGCTCGGAGAGCTCCGGGCTCCGGGCCACGATGAAGGACACCGGGTCCTCGGCCAGGGCCGGGGCCGCCGCAAGGAGGGCGAGGCTAATTAGCAGGGCGAGACTCAACCTTTCCCTCCAGGGGAAGCCTCTGTTGCGGCGAGTGGAAGCTCACCGTGACCAGGGGCAACTGCTTGAGGCGCACCAGGTCCATGATGAAGGAGAGGTCCTCCGTGTCCCGCACCACCATCTCAAGCTTGACCTCCACTACGTTCTGGTCGCTCTTTTCCTTCAGAGCCACGCAGCGGATAGCAAACTCGTGGGTGTAGCTCGGCATCCGTTCCTCCTTTCAAGGGATTTTGAGCTGGACTCCCCGGGCTCCTTTACGACGATTTCCACCCCGGGCACGGCCCCGTAGAGCTTTCCAGCCCGGAGCTCCACGATCTGCCGGTCGTCGAGCACGGCCACCCCCAGGATGGCGTCGAGCACCGCCTTGACCAGGTTGTCGAGGTCGGGCTTTTTGGCCGGTAGGATCTCCCCGGAAAGGGCCGCAAGACGCTTTTTCCTTGAGAAACTTTTCGGCACTGGAAGGTAGAACCAGAGCTCCAGGGCCACCGGCCCGGAGAGGGGCTCGGCCACCCTCTCGGCCACGCACATCCGCACGTAGTTCTTCCAGTCCCGGCTGGCCTCCGGGTCCTTGAGCCCGGCCTTCCCGTTCGCGAAGCGCACGATCCGCGGCCGCCCCTGGGGCCTGGGCACCCCTCGCACGAAGACCGCAAGCATCAGGCCCTCCTCTCAAGGGGCTTCACCGGGCACCGGCGGCAGTAGCCGCAGATCTTCTCGTGGGCAAGCCTGCGCCCGGTCAGAAGACACCTGCCGGTCACCCTCACCCAGCGGGAGAGGGCCTCGGAGACGGCGCTGAGCACAGCCTCCGGCCCGAACTCCGCCATGAGCTTTTTGATCTCGTGCTCCACCATGCTTACCCCCTTTGTGAAAATTTTCACTTAACCCCTATTGGGTTTGGGCCACAAGGGGCCTGAGCTCCTCGGGGACCTCGACCGGCCAGCCCTCGGCCATCATGCGGGCGTAGAGCTTGGCGAGCTGTTGGCGGTTGAGCTCGCGCATCCGCTCCTCTGCGTCCCGGGCCGCGGCCCGCCGCTCGGCGAGGCTCGGGAAAGGCTCAAGCTCGCTCGCGGCAAGCTTTCTCAGGTAGGCCGAGGGGCGCTTCACCGCGGGGAGCCTCCCGGCCTCGTGAAGGTAAAGCATGAAGTCCGCCGCCCTCACGCTCTCCGGCGCCCTCTCAAGGGGAAACGCCTCCCCGAAGACCTCCTCCCACTTGGAGATCACTTCTTTGAAGTCGTCCTCTCTGTAGATAGATGATGTTTCTTTAAAGTTTTCTTTATATATTTTCTTTAGGGGGCCGTGAAACGCTTGAGACTCAAGGGATTGAGGGGTGTGGGTGTTCCCCTTTTTTGGGACACCCTGTTCCCCAAAATTGGGACACCCTGTTCCCCGTTTTTGGGACACCCTTTTTTGGGACAGTCCCAATTTTGGGGTACCCCGTTTTTGGGACACCCCTCCCGTCCACTTGGAGTAGTCTTTTTGCAGTCCCAGGATCAGCCGGCCATTTTCCTTGCTGACCCGCAGGACATTTTTCCGCTCAAGGGCTTTGACCACTTCTGAGAGCCTCTCTCTTCTCAACCCCGTCATTTCCGCAAGCTTTCCCAGGGAGATGGTGTTTTCTTTGCGCAAAAAGCCGTATGTGAGCCTCACCACCGCCAGCACTACCTTGAGCTCCCGGCTCCCGAGCCTGGCCCGGCAGAGGGCCTCCAGGAGCTCGTTCGCGATCCTGGTGTAGCCGTTTTCCACCTGGGGGCTAGCCATCTTTTTGCGGACAAAAGTCCGAACACGGGCCAAAAAAATCGTCGAGCCTTGCGCCGAGGGCCTGGGCGACCTGGGCCAGCCTCCGGGCCGAGGGCGTCCTTCGGCCACTCTCCCAGGCGTAGATGGTGTCCCGGTCCACGCCGCTTCTGGCCTCAAGCTCGGCGCGGGTGAGCCCCATCTCCTCCCTTAGCCTCCTCAGGACCTCCGGATTAAAGTGAACGGTGGACATGGTTTTATTATCGGACAAAAGTCCGAAATTGTCAAGAGAAAAGTTTTTGGATAGGACAAATGTCAGGAGGTGTGGCTGTGAGCTTCGGCGAATGGGTGCGCAGGAAGCGGGAGGAGGCGGGGCTCTCCATAAACCAGCTCGCGAAGCGGAGCGGGCTCTCGGAGAAGTACATCCGGCTCCTTGAGCGTGGCGAGCGAAAGCCCAAGGTGGAAACGCTGAAGAAGCTGGCCCTGGGCCTCGGGGTGCCCTTTGAGGAGGTTGCCGAGGCCGCGGGGCTTGAGGTGAGGAGGGTTGAGAAGGTGCCGGTGGTCCCCTGGAGCTGGATCAAAACCTGGGGAGCTACAGAGCTCTCTTCCCACGGCCTCAAGGTGGCCGACCGCGCCTCTGAGGAGCACTGGGACTGGGTGGAGGTGATCCCTGCGAGCCCGCGAGCCTTCGCCCTGAGAGTCAACGACGACTCCATGGAGCCCGAGTTCACGGAGGAGGACATCATTGTGGTGGACCCCACCCGCAGGCCCATCTCCGGGAGCTACGTGGTGGCGTGCAACGGCAGGGGCGAGGCCGTGCTGAGGCAACTCAAGGTTTACGGCGACAAGCGGATCCTCCGCCCCCTGAATCCAAAATACCCGGAAATCGAATTGACCGACGAGCACGAAATCGTGGGCGTGGTGTGCCAGAAGATCAAGAAGTACTAAAAACTCGCATCTTATTGAGAATGCGTACTAAAAAAGGAGTATCATAAGATGGCGAATAGAAAGGCATTTAAATCTGATGAGAGTTTTTTAAAAAAAATTTCTCTTGGCGCAACAGGAACCATAGCTATCTTTGATCATTTAAAAAAGTTAGAACATAAGCCTATTGAATTAGAACGAGGATCAATGAGCTTTAAAATTTGGAAAAAGATAAAAATTAAACGCATTAGAGTTCCTGATTTGCTTTGTATAAAATGCGGAAGATGTATTGAATGTAGAGCAAAAAGTAAACTTGAAATTTCTATGTCTCATTCTGAATCTAATCAAAATCGGAAATGGGATTATGGCTTAAAAGATGACGATTTTGTTGCATTTGTTGCATGCAAACAAATAGGAAATAATCCATTATCTTGGGAAATAGACGGTCCTATTCAATATGTGTCTGTTAGAGATTTACGATTAGCCCACCAAAACAATCTTACCATTTTAACCCAACCAAAAGGAGCAGAAGAAGGTTTTGAGATGAGAATACAATGGCCGGCAAGTATTGCTTCGGCAGCCGGGACTGTTATATCAATTGAGTCTGATCGGTTGAAATATCGAAAAGAAAGTAACGGAAGAATTATACCTTTAAAACTTTGGAAGCAAAACAAAAGATTGAAGCCTTTGGTCAAAGAAGGTGAAAAGATTACTAAAAATCAGATCATAGCTTCTGTAGTTCCTGTAACCTCAACTTTGCCATGTGAGAGGCTATTTTCAGAAGAAGATTTTATAAAGTGGCTCTCTAGTTCATTATTAACTAATAAATATGCTGCTATAAAAGCCCTTGCTTTTTTTCATTCTTCCGAGATTACTGATCTTCTTGTTAAGAAACTTAAAGATCAATATGAACATTTCCTTATAAAACTTGAAGCAGCCGCAAGTCTATTTCGACAAGGAAATGATATTGGATATGAATTTATTAAACAATGCTTAACAAATGATTCTTTAGAATGCAGATTAGAAGCTGTGATAATATTAGGAGAAATTAATAATGATGCTTCTTGCCAAATGTTAATAGAAATTCTTTTAGATAAGAAGCAAGATGCAGAAATACGTGCTGGAGCGGCTTGGGCTCTTGGAGAACTGAGCAACAAAAGAGCTATAGATGCACTCATTGAAGCTTTTAATGCCACTGAAAAAAATATACAAATTGAAGCTGCTAGGGCTTTAAGTAAACTTGCTCGACAATTTACTTTTGAAATAATAAAAAAATTTTCAGAAAGTAATGAATTAGAAAGAGCAGGAATAGCATGGGCATTAAGCCAGACAGGAAAATTTAGACTCGAAGAAATGTTAGATCTTTTGACTGATGAAGAAGCTCGGAAATGGGTTGCTTATATTATTGGTATGCAGGATCCCCAGAGATATATCAATGGAATGGAACAAATTAAGATGAAAGATAAAGAGGTATATTTTGCTGTGACTGTATTTTGGAAAATAATGTCAAGCTGGATTTGGAGATTAGAGGAGAATTTATGAAATCTTCGTTCAAATTGTTGTATAAAACGCGTTTAGGGGAAGCTTATGTAGGAGATGCTTTGAGTTTACTTAAATTCCTACCAGAAGAATCGATAGATCTTGTAATAACTTCACCTCCATTTCCATTACAACGTCAAAAAGATTACGGCAATGTAGATCAAAATGAATATATAGATTGGCTTTTAAATTTTACCATTGAAGTAAAGAGAGTATTAAAAAAAACAGGTAGTTTTGTACTTGACCTCGGAGGAGTTTATCTTAAAGGGAGACCTGTACGTTCACTTTATAACTATAGACTTCTTATAAGACTTTGCGATGAACAGGGATGGAATTTAGCAGAAGAATTTTTTTGGTATAATCCATCTAAACTTCCATCTCCTATAGAATGGGTCAACAAACGCAAAATTCGTGTTAAAGATGCTGTTAATACTATATGGTGGTTATCAAAATCCGATTTTCCCAAAGCAAATGTTACTAAAGTACTAGTTCCTTATTCTGAAAGAATGAAAATTCTTCTTCAGAATAGTGAAAAATATTATTCTCCCAAAAAAAGGCCTTCCGGACACAACATAAGTAAACGCTTTTCTGAAAATAAGGGAGGAGCAATCCCTTCTAACCTACTTGAGATACCAAATACTGAAAGTAATTCGCAATATTTAAGGTGTTGTAAAATAGTAGGTGTAAAACCTCATCCTGCAAGATTTCCGCAAAAGCTCCCTGAATTTTTTATAAAGTTTTTGACCGACCCAGGAGATGTGGTTTTAGACATTTTTGCTGGTTCAAATACTACTGGAGCAACGGCAGAAAAATTAGGTCGCAAATGGATTGCCTTTGAAATTAATCAAATTTATCTTGCAACCTCTGCTTTCCGATTTTTAGACACAATAAACGAAAAGATAGTTAAAAGCATTTATAGTAAATTAATTTCTGAAGAAAATGATGTTATAGATCTATCCGAGCTCAAAAAAACAACATTCAATTTATTTGAAAAAGAATTTAAAGAGTTTTTAATTGATAATCTTAAAGGTCAGGAAAAATTTGATAGATTTTAGCTTAATGTTGGCTCTGTCGTGAAGTAGCGTGACGAGAAAGATAACTGGAACCTCAAAGACTAACTTATCCTGTACAACGGAGTGAAACAGTGCTGTAACGCAATTAGTCCTAAGTATTTTCAGTGATTAGTCCTAAATTTAGGGCTTTCGAAATCGTTTTCGGCAGGATATCGGTGGCTAAAGTCGGTTGCCAGCATTTAAAAGAATTGGGCGTGATAAAGGCACTTTTGAAAACTCTCCATGAGCATGCTAACGGGTGCAAGCAAACTGCAAGCAAAATTGATTGCAATTGGTCTGTTTTGACCCGATTTGAACGCTCTTGAAGCCAGGGGCTGATCCTGGTAAGATTCCTACAGAATAACAATTTCGGCACTTTGCCCCCGTAGCTCAGGCGGATAGAGCACGGGATTCCTAATCCCGGAGTCGGAGGTTCGAGTCCTCCCGGGGGCGCTTGATTAAAAAACTCCTTTCGAGCCCTCAGATTTCCTAGTATCCTTCGCATTGTATGCTTACTTGGGCCAACCTGGTTACGGTATTTCGACTGTTGCTAATTCCTGTTATCGTAATTGCCCTTCTTTCTGGCCGAAGGACGGAGGCTTTCGTTCTTTTCTTGGCGGCAGGGACTTCGGATGCCCTGGACGGCTTTTTGGCGCGAGTTCTCAAGCAGAAATCGCTTCTGGGGGCTATCCTTGATCCCTTGGCCGACAAGTTTTTGCTGGATACCATTTATATACTGTGTGCCTGGAAGGGTTATCTTCCCGCCTCTTTGGCCGTGCTGGTAGTGAGCCGAGATGTCCTCATCGTGAGTGGTTTTCTAATCCTTTATCTCTTTGTGGTTCCTCCAGAGGTAAGACCCACCCTTTTGAGCAAGATAAACACTACTTTTCAGGTGATCACCGCTGCGCTCGTCCTGGCCGGGATTTCTAACAGGTTCCTGAACCCTTTTTTTTCCCTTACGGCTTTTTTTACCGTAGCCTCAGGGCTGCACTACCTCTATCTCGCTTTTAAAGCCTTTCCCCATAGATCTGAAAACCCTTCACCCCGACGACCTTAACTCTTACAATCTTACCCTTCAGGTCTTCGGGACCCTCAAAGAGGACCGGGACGTAATTTTGAGAAAGACCTTTAAGAAGCCTGGTCTCCTCGTCTATCCCTTCTACCAGAACCTCTAGTATTCGGCCTAATTGGGCCTGGAAGAAGGTCCTTTTTTTTCTGACCGCTAGTTCTCGCAGGAGTTTGGTTCGGCGGGAGACTTCTTCCGAGGGGACCAAAGGTCTACCATAAGCCCTGGTTCCAGGTCTTGGGGAATAGGGGAAGACGTGTAGATAGGTGAGAGGACTTTCGGCTATTAGTTTATAAGTTCTGGAAAAATCTTCTTCGGTTTCTCCAGGGAAACCGACCAACACATCCGCTCCTAGGGCGGCCTCCGGAAAGCTTTGTCGAATTTTTCTCAGGGTCTCAAGGTATAGTTCCCCGGAATAGTTTCGTCCCATGGCTGCAAGTACCTGGTTGGATCCGCTCTGAAGAGGTACGTGGAAATGGGGGCAAAATTTTTCAGATTCGCGGGCCCAGGAAAGAAGTTCATCGGTGATTTCGGTGACCTCGAGGGAGGATAGCCTGAGCCTGAAATCTCCCAGACTTTCAAGTTTCCGGAGCAGGCTTGTGAGGGACTGCGGAGGGGAGAGATCTCTGCCCCAAGCCCCAAGATGGATGCCGGTTACTACAATCTCACGATAGCCAGCCTCAACGAAGGCCTTGGCCTGCTTTAATATTTCCTCCTCGGGAAGACTCCGGGCCGGACCGCGGGCCAGGGGCACAATGCAATAAGCACAACGGGCGCTGCAACCATCCTGGATCCTCAAGAAGGCCCGACTGTGGCCGGGGAAACTCTTGATGGGGGCTGAGGCAGCCTTTTTTAGTTCTTCTACCAGGGAAACCAGGATTTCGCCGGCAAGAGTGCTTGGGGTTTCCGCAAGTAGGATTTCGACCAATCTAAACTTTTCGGCATGACCTAGAACCGTTACGGGGCCTTTCCCGGCCTTGAGGATCTCTTCCGGAAAGGTCTGGGCATAGCAACCGGTAACCACTACTAGTTCCGGTGAGGCTTCTAGGGCCCGTCGCAAGAGCTTTCGGCCTTCATAGGCGGCTTTGGCGGTGACCGCACAGGTGTTGAGGACGTAAAGGTCGGCTCGCTCCCTGAAAGAGACCAAAATACCCCCCTGGGCCTCCAGGGTTTCCCGCAGGAAGGCCCCTTCCACCTGGTTGACCTTGCAACCCAGAGTTATGACTGCTATGCGCCTTCCAGAAAGCTTCATCTTCTTGCCGACTTCCTTAAAAAAGATTACTGTAAATCGCACTATGACACCTAACAAGTGGGAGAAACTTGAGGCCGCCAGAAGACTTCTCAAGCTCCCCCGGGAGACCTCCCGGGCCGAGATACGGGAGGCCTACCGCCGATTGGCCGCAAGTTTTCATCCCGACCGGGGCGGAGATCCTGAAAAGATGAAGGCCCTGAACGAGGCCTATAACCTTTTGATGGAATATTGTGAACACTATCGTATAGAACTGACCCCCAACGACCGGGGGGCGAGTGCTGAGGAATGGTGGGTCATACATTTCGGAGAGGACCCTGTTTGGGCAGGAAAAAGAGGGTCTAAAAATGAGTGAGGGAGAGGAAATGCTCATCGTACAAAAATACGGAGGGACTTCGGTAGCGGATCTTGAAAAGATCAGGAATGTGGCCCGCAGGGTGGCCCGCTATCGGGATGAGGGGCATGATTTAGTGGTAGTGGTCTCGGCTATGGCCGGAGAGACCGACCGGTTACTTTCTCTGGCCCACGAGATCACGCCGGAGCCCTCGCCCCGGGAGCTCGATATGTTAGTCTCTACCGGGGAACAGGTTACGGCTTCCCTTTTAGCCATTACTCTCCAGACTATGGGTTATCCTGCGGAGGCCCTTCTGGGGTATCAGATCCCTATCTTAACCAATGAACTTTTTACCCGGGCTCGCATCCAGGACATTAAGACCGAACGGTTGAAGGCGATCCTCTCTCAAGGGAAGGTCGCGGTGGTGGCTGGCTTCCAGGGGGTGACGGAAAACGGAGACATTACCACCCTGGGACGTGGAGGTTCGGACACCACGGCCGTAGCTCTGGCAGCGGCCCTCAAAGCCGATCTCTGTGAGATTTTTACGGATGTGGAGGGGGTTTACACTGCCGACCCCCGTATCGTGGCTAAGGCTCGTAAGATTCCCAAGCTTTCTTATGAGGAGATGCTAGAGTTGGCCAGCGCCGGGGCCAAGGTCCTTGAGATTCGGGCGGTAGAATTTGCCATGGTTTATAAGGTTCCCATCCATGTACGTTCTACCTTTTCGGAGGCTCCGGGAACCATTATTACCGAGGAGGATGAAGATATGGAAAAGGTCCTGGTATCAGGGGTAACCTACAATCGAAACGAGGCCCGTATCAGTCTTTACGGGGTACCGGATGTGCCGGGGGTGGCAGCCAAGATTTTTAGTCCTATTGCCGAGCGAGGCATTCTGGTGGACATGATCATCCAGACCGCAAGAACAGACGGTAAGGCTGACCTTACCTTTACCGTACCCAGGACCAATCTGCGTGAGGCCTTGAAGATTATCGAAGAAGTGGCCCGGGAAATAGGGGCCGAGCGGGTTGAGGGAGACGAGAACATCGCCAAGGTCTCCATTGTGGGGGCAGGGATGCGGACTCACTCCGGCGTGGCCTCCAAGATGTTTGAGACCCTGGCCAAGCACGGAGTTAACATCATGATGATCTCCACCTCTGAGATCAAGGTTTCCTGTGTGATCGAGGAAAAATATACCGAACTTGCGGTCAGGGCCTTGCATGAGGCCTTCGGTTTGGATATTCCTCCCGAGGAGGAAAAATGAGCCGCCGGATTGAGATCTATGATACTACTCTCCGGGACGGCACACAGGCCGAGGAGTTCAATCTTTCACTTGAGGACAAGATCCGGGTAGCTCTGAAACTTGATGAACTGGGTATAGATTACATTGAGGGCGGATGGCCAGGTTCAAACCCCAAAGACGCCCGTTTTTTTAAGGAGATTCGGGACTATCAACTCAAACATGCCAGGATCGCGGCCTTCGGAAGCACGCATCATCCACGGAAAGAAGCCCATCTTGACGAAAACTTAAAGGCCCTGCTTGAGGCCAAGACTCCGGTGGTGACCATTTTCGGAAAGTCCTGGACGATACATGTGAAAGAGGCCTTAAAGACCACTCTGGAACGGAATCTCGAGATCATTGAGTCCTCAGTGAAGTTCCTTAGGCCGCACGTGGAAAAACTCTTTTACGATGCCGAACACTTTTTTGACGGCTTCAAGGAGGATCCGGATTACGCCGTGGAAACTCTGAGACGAGCCTGGGGAGCCGGGGCGGATTGTCTGGTGCTCTGCGATACCAATGGAGGCACTCTTCCTCATGAGCTGGTAGAAATTATCCGGGAGGTCAAAAAACGCCTCGGACAAGAGATTTCTTTCGGTATCCACGCCCACAATGATTCGGACTGTGCGGTGGCCAACAGTCTTTTTGCGATTTTAGAAGGTGCAACGCAAGTTCAGGGGACCATGAACGGGGTGGGGGAAAGGTGTGGGAACGCCAATCTTTGTTCCATCATTCCGAATCTGGTCCTCAAGATGGGCGTGGAGTGCGAGGCCGGCAAGAATCTCCCTCGTCTTACTGAAGTCTCAAGGTTTATTTTCGAGTTAGCTAACCTTCCCCATCCTAGAAATCTTCCTTATGTAGGCCGAAGCGCCTTCGCTCACAAAGGGGGAGTACACGTTTCAGCCATCCTGCGGCATCCCAGGACTTACGAACACATCGAGCCGGAGTTGGTGGGGAATACTCGTAGGGTTCTGGTTTCGGACCTCTCTGGACGGAGCAATATTGTGTATAAAGCCCGTCAATTTGGCCTTGAGCTTTCCCAGGAGGACCCGGTAGTAGGCAAGATCGTAGAGGAAGTAAAAAAGAGAGAGGCCGAAGGCTACGAATTTGAGGCTGCAGAGGCTTCTCTGGAACTTCTCATGTATCGTCTCTTAGGAGAGCCGAAACAGTATTTTGAGCTCCTAGGATATCGGGTGCTTGATATGAAACCCACCAAGGAAGGCCCACTTCTGGTAGAGGCCACGGTGATGGTGAGAGTCCCGCCCGGGGTGGGGGAGGTGGAACATACGGCGGCCGTAGGAAATGGTCCGGTAAACGCCCTGGATCATGCCATCCGTAAGGCCTTGGAGAGATTCTATCCCCAGCTGAAAGAAATGAAGCTTGAGGACTACAAAGTACGGGTTCTTCCGGGGACTCCAGGGACCGGGGCTAGAGTTCGGGTCCTTATTACCTCCCGGGATGGAGATGGTCAGTGGGGCACGGTGGGGGTCTCCCATGACATCTTAGAGGCCAGTTGTCAGGCCTTGATCGAGAGCTATACCTATAAATTGTTCCGGGATCGTCAAAGGAAGGAGGCCTAAATGGCGGTAAGGATTGCTCTGGCTGGCAAGGGGGGGACCGGGAAAACCACGACCGCTGCGCTTCTCATTCGCTATCTGGTGGAAACTGGCAAGGGGCCGGTGCTGGCAGTGGACGCCGATCCCAATGCCAATTTGAATGAGCTTTTAGGGCTTGAGGTGGAAACCACTTTGGGAGAAGTCAAGAACGAGCTTAGGACCAGTGTCCCTGAGAGTATGTCCCGGGGAGATTTTATGGAGATGAGGGTCCATGAAGCCATGGTAGAGGCCGAAGGTTACGATCTTTTAGTGATGGGACAGCCTGAAGGGCCGGGATGTTATTGTGCGGCCCATTCTTTTCTTTCTCAGGCCTTACAGAAAATTGAGAAGAGTTACGCTTACATGGTAGTGGACAACGAGGCCGGGATGGAACATCTCTCCCGATTAAACATGACGGAGATCGATCATCTCCTGGTGGTCTCAGACGCCTCTTCGAGGGGGGTTCTTACGGCGGCTCGAATTGCTGCCCTGGTGAAACCCCTTCAGCTTCAGGTTGGGCACAAATGGTTACTCGTCAACCGAGCCCCTGAAGAGATTCCTGAAGCCTTGGACAAATATGTTAGAGAGACCTGCGAAAAGGAAACCCTCTCGTTTCTAGGCTATCTTTCGGAAAGTAAAGAGATATTTGAACTAGAAGTCAACCAAAGACCTATTTGGGACTTGCCCTCAGAACACCCTCTTCTTGTGCAGGCGTATAGACTCTTTGAAGAAATGTTAGCTTAAAAGGGGCGGGCTAACCCGCCCCCCAATTTTCTATGGTTTTAGCAACCTTCAACAGCGGCCTTTTTCTGAACTTTGATTTTTACGTCCTGGCCAGCTTCAGCCTTGCACTTACCCTTGATTTTAACTACCATGGTCTTGCCGTCAAATTCTTTAATGGTTCCCTTGCAGGATTTGGCCAGGGCACCCATAGGAGCCGCAAAAACCACCGCCATGGCAAGCGCTACCAATTTCTTCCTCATAGCCATACCTCCTTTAAGATTTGGTTTAATTTAAGATATTATTATAATAAGGCTCTATCCCGAAATTTTCAAATCTGGTTTTGAGATAAAAAATCGGTTTGGTATATGCTAAAAATTTTTAAAGGCTTTTTTAGGCTTTTTTCACTTGCGGGAATAATTTTTTTGTTTTTAGGGGGATTTTCTTTTCCATTCCAAACCAGGAAGGATGATAAATGGATTGTGATCGAGAAGGCCTCTAAGACATTGACTCTCTATCAGCAGGGAAAGGAGATAGCTTCTTTCCCCTGTTCCTTTGGACTTAACCCGCTGATTTCCAAAAGCAAAAAGGGAGATTTGGCCACCCCTGAAGGACTTTATAAGGTGAGGTATAAGAGACCTTCCCGTAAATATTACCTCTTTGTAGGGCTGGATTATCCCAATCTTAAAGATATTCGAAAGGCCTTTTGGGAAGGAAGATTGACGGAAGAGGAATATCAACAATATTTGGAGGCTTATAAGGCTGGTCGAAGTTTGGATGGTCCTCTTGGCAATGGGATAGGTATTCACGGGGGAGGCCTTTATCGCAAAGGCAAGTCCAGATTGGTAAGGAACTGGACTCACGGATGTATAGCCCTTGCCGATCGAGACATGGAGAGTGTTTACCGTTTCGTGGAACCTGGAACTCCCGTCTTAATTTACAATCGTAACCGGTCGTTTTTTGAGATCATGAGCGAGTTAGTAGTGCCAGACTTTTTGAAAGAGGATGGCTGGCAGGCTCGGTTGAATTTGTTCCTGAGTGAATATCAACTAGACCTTAAGATTCTTCTTTCGGCCAAAAGAAATGGTGCTAGAGCTATTGAGGTTGTGGGGATAGAGTCCTTTTCTGGAAGACCTCTTTTTTATGTCCGGGATCTAAATGGCAACGGGGCCCTGGAACCCCTTGACCGGTTTTATTCTCGTCTTGGGGGCTTCCCCGGAGGATATCCGTTTCTCCAGAGGCTTGTCCTTGATGAGGTTCCTAAGGAGGTATTAAACTTAATTCAAAAGGAAGATTTCCGGATGGCCCTAAAAGATGGAGCTCATTACTAAAGTCAAAGACATGCAGGCAAGGTCTGAGGCCCTCCGTCAGGCCGGAAAACGCATTGGTTTTGTGCCTACTATGGGGTATTTCCATGAGGGGCATTTGGCCCTTATGCGGAAGGCCCGGGAACTTTCGGATGTGGTAGTGGTGAGTATCTTTGTGAATCCTACCCAGTTTGGTCCGGGAGAGGACTACGAACGGTATCCTCGTGATCTTGAAAGGGACTTCAAGTTGGCCGAGGCCGAGGGAGTGGATCTCCTCTTTGCGCCGAGTGCGGAGGAGATGTATCCCGTTGGTTATCAAACCTATGTAGAGGTGACCGACCTCTCAAAGCCTCTTTGCGGAGCGAGTCGGCCGGGACATTTCCGAGGGGTGGCCACGGTGGTCCTAAAACTCTTCAATATCGTGAAACCGCATCTGGCGGTCTTTGGCGAGAAGGATTATCAGCAACTTCAAGTTATAAAACGGATGGTCCGGGATCTGAATCTGGAAGTGGAGATCGTGCCGCACCCCATCGTGAGGGAGCCTGATGGCTTGGCCATGAGTTCCCGGAATGTCTATCTCTCGCCGGAGGAGCGAAAGTCGGCCCTTTGCCTTTACCAGGCCCTGGAGCTCGCCCGCCGTAGAGTAGCCGAAGGTAAACAGAAGGTTCCCGAGCTCAAGGCCGAGCTAGAGGAATTCATATCCTCCCATCCCTTTACCCGCATAGACTACGTGGAATTCCGAGATCCAGAGACCTTGGAGGAAAAGGGGATGGTGGATGGCCCCACCCTTCTTGCTCTGGCGGTTTTCGTGGGCAAGGCCCGCTTGATTGACAATACTATACTCTATCCGTAGGAGTGATATGTACCGGAAATTTTTGAAGAGCAAGATCCACCGGGCACGTGTTACCGGAAGAGAGCTTTTTTATGAAGGCAGTCTTTCTCTTGATCCCGAGCTTATCCGGGCGGCCGGGCTTTCCCCTTTTGAGGCCGTCTGGGTCTACAACCTCTCAAATGGGGCCCGGTTTGAGACCTATGTCATTGAAGGCCGGGCCGGCTCGGGGGAGGTGGTCCTTAACGGTGCGGCCGCCCGACTGGGGGAGATCGGCGACGAGGTCATCATCGTGGCCTATGCCTGGGTGGCTGAGGGGGAATTCGGGGACTTAAAGGTGCGCCTGGTCTATGTAGATGAGGGGAACCGGGTCCGGGAGGTTAAGGAGGTTTCCCCCAGTTGAAGGTCTACGCCGTAAGCCTGGGCTGTCCCAAAAACCGTACGGATACGGAAAAACTGCTTGCCCGCCTTTCCGCCCTCGGGGCCGAACCGGTGCTCTCCCCCGAGGAGGCCGATCTCCTTTTGGTGAACACCTGCGCCTTTATCCGGCCTGCGGTGCGAGAATCTATCGACACCGTGCTCGAGCTTGCCGAAACCAAGAGACCGGAGCAGAGGCTTGCGGTGGTGGGTTGCCTCGTGGCCCGCTTCCGGGAGGAGGTGGTCTCCGCCTTCCCGGAGGTGGATGTCTTCATGGGCATCGAGGCCTTCCGGACTCCCGAATCTTTAATGGACGGAAATAAAAAACTCTACCTCAAACCCGAAGGGCCGGAGACCACCGCACGGGTCCTGACCGAGAGCCCCTTTTACGCCTACCTCAAGATCACCGAGGGCTGCCGGCACGCCTGTTCCTTCTGCACCATTCCACGGATAAGGGGGCCCCTGCGGAGCCGTGCGAAGAGGGATATCCTTGAAGAGGCTCGGAAACTCGTCTCGCAGGGCGTAAAAGAGATCATCCTGGTGGGGCAGGATGTCTCGGCCTATGGTTTAGAGGCCGGGAGGAGAAGTCTTGCGGACTTGATAGAGCGTCTGCTCACCGACGTTCCCGGAATAGCACGTTTGAGGCTCCTCTACCTCTATCCCGAAGGCTTAACCCCTGAACTCCTGGAACTGTTTGAGACCGAGCCCCGGTTGGCCCCGTATCTGGATCTCCCCGTCCAGCACGCCCATTTGGAAATCCTCAAGAGGATGCGGAGATCTTACCGGGCCGAGGAAATACTGGACCTGATTAGCCGCATCCGCCGGGTGAGACCGGAGGTGGGTCTCAGGACCTCTGTCATCGTGGGTTTCCCTGGGGAGGGAGAAGAGGAGTTTGATACCTTGCTTCGGTTCCTTGCGGAGGCCAGGTTCGACCACCTGGGGGCCTTTGTCTTTTATCCGGAGGAAGGTACTCCGGCCGCCAAATTTAGTCCTCGGGTGCCCTACCGCGAGGCCGTAAAACGGCGGCACCGGGTTATGGTCCTTCAGAGGGAGATCTCCCGTGAAAATCTAAGGCGCCGGGTGGGCACCCAGGGGACGGTGCTCATCACCGGCTATGACCTCCGGGGACGGCCGGTGGGCCACGCCGAATTCCAGGCCCCGGAGGTGGACGGCCTTACCATCATTAAAAAAGGCCTACCGGTCTCTCCGGGGGATCTGGTGCGAGTGCGCTTTATCCGGAGCTTCACCTACGACCTCTGGGCCGAGGCCCTAGAGGTGATTGGCTAGCGAGGCCCAGACCGCCTGGCCGTAGGAAACACCGCCGTCATTGGGAGGGACCTCTTCGGAGAAGACGGGTTTTAGGCCTTCCCGCATGAGGCCTTCGAGGGTGGCCTCAAGGAAAACGGCGTTCTGGAAACAGCCTCCGGAAAGACAGACCTCTCTCACCTCGAATCTCCGGGCGAGTTCCCTGCAGGCACGCACCAAGGCCCCGGAAAGCCCAAGATGGAACCTCAAGGCTATCAGCTCCCGGGGGATACCTCTTTTGAGATCCTTGAGTACTGAAAGAATTAGGTCCCTCCCGGAGATGAGCCCCGACTCCGGGGAAAAACCCGCGGCATAAGGTTTTACCTTTTCCTCCGAGGTCCGGGAGGCCAGACTCTCAAGCCTCAGGGCCAATTCACCTTCGTAGTGATTGCGCCACCCTAGCCCAAGAAGCACGGCCACGATCTCAAATAGCCTTCCGGCACTGCTCGTAAGAGGGGTGTGGAGTTTCCTCTCGATCTGAAACCAGACCGTTTTGAGTTTTTCTTCCGGAAGGGATTCAAGCGAACCCGTAAGGTGATAGAGGGCGTCCCCGCCGTAAAGATCCCTCAGAAAGGCCAGGGCCACCCGCCAAGGCTCACGCTCGGCGGCCTCGCCCCCTGGAAGCAGAAAGGGCTCCAAACTCCCCACCCGGCGAAAGTGTTCACCCTCAAGGAGAAGGATTTCCCCGCCCCAGATGGTTCCATCCAGACCGAGACCGGCTCCGTCGAGAACCACGGCCAGGGCCTTTTGTCCGGCCCGGACCCCCAAAGCGGCGTAAGCGTGAGCCGCGTGATGCTGTAATCTCAGATGTAGGAGCCCTTCCTTTTCGGCGATCTCCTCTGCCAGTCTGGTGGAGAGATAGTCCGGATGGAGGTCACTTACTACTATTCTCGGTCTTACTCCAAAAAGCTTTACATAGTGTTCAAAGGTTCGCTCCCACAGGGCCAGGGTTTCGGCGTCCTCCAGATCCCCGAGGTGGGGACTCAAAAGGGCTTCTGCTTTTCGGGTAAGGGTGAAGGTATTTTTGAGGAGGGCCCCACGGCCAGAACCGGAGGGCCTTCGCGAGGAAGAGGAAGCGGTTCCGGGGCAAACCCCCGGGCCCGACGGACAAGGATGCGGATCCCTCCGGCAAACCTCACCACGGAGTCATCCACCGGGGCTACGATCTCGCGGTCGTGGAGAAGAAAGTAATCCGCAAGGGCCTTGAGTCTTTCCAGGGCCTCCTCGTTCCGATAGCAGAGGGGTTCCTCGGAGAGGTTGCCGCTGGTCATGACCAGGGCGAGCCCCGGCCAGGCCCGGAACAGGATATGATGGAGGGGGGTGTAGGGTAGCATGAGACCCACCAAAGCGATACCAGGGGCCACAGCTTCGGCAAGGGGGAAAGGGAACCTTTTCCGACAAAGAACGATGGGCGCTGCCCGGGAAAGCAGAGCCTCGGCCTCCACCGCCGAAACTTCGGCCACCAGTCTGGCCCGTTCCAGGTCTCTCACCATCACGGCCAAGGGTTTGGTGGGCCTTTTTTTGCGTTCCCGTAGCTTTTGTACCGCGGTCTCATTTTCGGCATCGCAGATCAGATGAAAGCCCCCGAGACCCTTGATCGCCCAGATGGCCCCCTCCCTGAGGGTACGGACCACGAAATCCCAGGCTTCTTCGACCGCCAAGACCTCCCCGGAGGCCTCCGTGATCCAGAGTTTTGGGCCGCACACCGGACAGGCGTTCGGCTCGGCGTGAAAGCGCCGGCTTCCCGGATCCAGGTATTCCCTCTCGCACTCTGGACACATGGGGAAGACTTGCATACTGGTCCGTTTGCGGTCGTAGGGCAGATCCTTGATCACCGTGTATCTCGGGCCACAGTCCGTGCAGTTAGTGAAGGGGTAAAGGTAGCGGCGATCCGAAGGGGTAAAGACTTCTTCAAGACAGGCCTTACAGGTAGCTAGATCCGAAGGTACATAGGTTTGGGGATGTCCAGCCCGGCTTTGAGTTATTTTGAAGGTCTCCGGAGGAGCTTCTGTAAGCGGCCTTACCGCAAGGCTTTTGATGTGAGAGACCTCCGGAGCTTCGGTCCTCAGCCGATGGAGAAAGCTCCTGAGATTTTCTTCCCTTCCGAAGATTTTGATCTCTACCCCTTCCGGAACATTCCGGGCTTCGCCGGAAAGGGCAAGCCTTTTAGCCAGACGGGCTAGATAGGGCCTGAACCCTACACCCTGAACCCTTCCCGAAACGAGAATGAGGACACCGGTTTTCAAGGCCCTAAAAATTCAAGCCAGGCTGAAAGCCCCTCCCCGGTTTTGACCGAAAGGGGGAATATTCGAAGTTCGGGGTTGATCTTGAGTACAGTGTTTGCGACCCTCTCCAGGTCAAAGTCTACATAGGGCAGAAGGTCTATCTTAGTGATGACCAGGGCTTTGGCCCGGCGGAAGGCTTGGGGATATTTTTCGGGTTTGTCTTCACCCTCGGTTACCGAAAGCACCACCGCCAGCAAGTCCTCACCCAGGTCAAAATCTGCTGGGCAGAGGAGGTTCCCCACATTTTCAATAAAAAGAATCTCGGGGTGCGTTGGTTCCAGTTCATGAAAAGCCCGGTGCACCATGCGGGCATCCAGATGACAAACTCCGCCGGTGGTCACTGCGGCTACCGGGATTCCTAAGGCTTGGAGTCTTTCAGCATCTCGGCGAGTCTCGGGATCACCCTCAATGACAGCCAGTCTCCTCCCCGAAAGTCTCTGAGCCGTGGCTTCAATTAAAGAGGTTTTCCCAGAGCCCGGGGAGCCCACCAGATTGATAACCCTTAGGCCAAGGCTCTTAAACCATTTCCGGTTACGCTGGGCCAATCTTTCGTTTTCCGAAAGGATGGCTTTCTCTACAGAGAGTTTAAGACTCCTTTCCCCACAGCCACAGCTCTCACACATTTTTAGACCTCTAGTTCTACCTCCCGGAGTTCAAGTTCTTCCCCTGAGAGGATGGTTTTTATATAACTTCCACACTCCGGACAGGCTGAAAAATAATCTCCGGAAAACTCCCGTTGACATTCCTCGCAACGTAGCCTGGCCGGGATTTTAATAATCTCCATCCGGGTATCTCTTAACTCTTCAACAACGCCCTTTAAGGCCTCGTAAGCCATGTTAAAGGCTTCCTGATCTACTCCGGAAAGTTCTCCCATGGCTACCTGGAATTTTACGATCTTTTTGGCTCCTTCTCGAGCCTTCAGATCCAGCAGGCTCTCTACCAGGGCAGAGACTAAACTGGCTTCATGCATTTCCAAGGGCACTTCTTAGAAGTTTCCAGGTTTCCCGGGCCTCCTCAGCCCGTAATTTCTGAATGGCAAAGCCCACGTGTACGATTACCCAGTCCCCAGGGGAAAGTTCCTCTTCCGGGATCAGATGGAGATAAACGGGCATCTCCACCCCCTCGGCCTCAGCTGTCCCCACCGGGTAATTTATCTCTTTAAGTCTCATGGGCACGCCTACGCACATGGACCTTTCTCCACCCTAAATCCAGCTGAAACCAGTTCTTCTTCAAGCCATTTAAGGGCTACCGGTATGGTCTTCTGCAACGCCGGCGAAAGTTCAAGACCCGGGGAGAGCTTTTTTGGAACTGCGGCAAAAATCTTGAACCTTTCAGGCCTAAGTCCCGCAAACTCCGCAAATTTGAGGGCTTCGATCAGGCTTGTTTGGTGACAGGAATTGAGGCCCACGGTGGGAAAACTTTCCAGTTCCTGAGCCGAAAGGACCCGATAACTTCCCGGAGGAGCCTCATCCGCAATTACATCCACAAGTAACACCAGATCCTTTTCCCGCAGGTAATCTGCAAGCGAAAATCCTACGCAACCGCCATCCACTACTTCCACCTCCGGCGGAACACGGTACTTTCTCTCGAATTCTCTTATCACGTGGACTCCAAAACCCTCGTCCGAGAGAAGAAGGTTTCCCACCCCCATTATCAAGGCCTTGGCCATTAATCCTCCTTCACATCCGCGGGCATGAACTTGGAGCCGGAGAAGGCACCGGAGATGATGGCCTCCGGAGCCTTAAAGTCGTTCCAGATGGCTATGTAGAGATGCACGATCACAAAGAAGATGAAACACCAGTGGAGGATATAGTGGATAAAACGGGCCATCTGGGCCGAACCGAAAAGGGCCACCCCCATTTTGCTTATCCAGGAGATATCCGGATAGAGGAGGTAGAGCCCGGTGATACTCATGACCACCGCCGCCAGGAACAAGAGAAAATAGATGGTGCCCGCGAGCACGGTGTGCCCCATGCGCCACTCATGCTCGTCCGTGAGGTAGAGGTAAAACTTGAGGGAACGCCAGAATGATCTAAGGTTTCGGCGGTTGATGGGCAGAAAATCCGTGAAGCGCTCGTAGCGGTTCCCGAAAAATAACAGGTAAAGTCTTACGGCCAAGGCCGCCATGAAGAAGTATGCGGCCGTGAAGTGATAGTATCGCAGGGTTCCCATGAGATACTGGGGTTTGAACTCCGCCCACTTGGTGGTGATGGGGGGATAGTGAATGTAGATCCCCGTTAGGATCAGGACCGCGCAGGAAAGGGCAAAGGTCCAGTGAAATATCCTGAGGGCCCAACTCCATACAAACACCCGACGGTAAAGGATCTCTTTTTTCTTAGCCATGGCTACCTCCTCAGAGGGCCTTAACCCTCGCTATTTCCTTTCTTTTGGGATCGAGTACATGTACAGCACAGGCGATGCAGGGATCGAAGGAGTGAATGGTTCGGAGCACCTCCAGGGGCTTTTCGGGCTGGGCCACAGGATTGCCGATCAGACTCTCCTCGTAAGGTCCGCGTTTTCCAAGCTGACACCGGGGGCTGACATTCCAGGTGGAGGGCACCACCGCCTGGTAGTTTTTGATCTTGCCGTTTTCGATGACCACCCAATGGGAAAGAGTTCCCCGCGGGGCCTCGTGAAAACCGAAGCCCATGATCTCGCCCTTGGGGAAGGTCGGCGGCTTGCGGTAAGGATAGATTTCAAGATCTCCGCGTCCAATATTTTCAATTAGGAGATCCAAATGTTTCAGGGCCAGTTCTGCTAGTACTGCGGTTCGGATGGCTCGAGCTATCTGCCGGCCCATGGTGGAATGCAGATCTTCTATGGTGATGCGTTTCCCCGAGATGGACGAGATCCTCTTGAGGGCTTCGTCTGTCCATTTTTTAATAAGTTCGTGACCAAGGGCATAACCTACAAGTACCTGCGCTAGTGGCCCTACCTGCATGGGCTCTCCTTTGAAACGAGGGGCCTTGGCCCAAGAATATTTGCCTTCATCCTGAAATTCGGTGTATTTGGGGACGGTATCCTCCTGCCAGGGGTGCCGAGTCCAATCCCCATCGTACCAGGAGTGCATCACGCATTCGGTTACATTGTCCCGGAAATAGGCATCGTTGAAACTGGTAATGGGTTTAACTGTAGAAAGATCTCCGTTAAAAATCGTTCCCCCTGGTAAATCGAACTCCGTTCCTTTGGTATCTAGGGGGAGATCAGGCACCGCCAGATAATTGGTGACCCCGGCTCCGATTTTGAACCAATCCGAATAAAGGGCCGCCAGGGCCACGGCGTCTACGAAATAAACTTGGTGTACAAAATCTCGGACTTGAAGGAGGAGTTCTTTGGCCCAAGCCAGCCTTTCCATGTTTAAAGTGGCTTCGTTTTCAGGATTGATGGCCAGGGCCACTCCACCTACCACTAAGGTCTGAATGTGAGGGGTCTTCCCGCCGAAAAGGGCTACCACTTGATTGGCTTTGTATTGGTAATCCAAGGCCGCGAGATAATGTCCTACGGCTAGAAGATTGACTTCCGGTGGAAGTTGCATGGCCGGATGCCCCCAATAACCGGTGCTAAAGGGGCCAAGCTGGCCACTTGAGACAAACTTTTCCAGTTTTTTCTTGACGTCCATGAAAAAGGTTACGCTATTCCCTGGCCAATCCGAAAGACTCTGGGCCAAAGCTGCAGTCTTTTTAGGGTCGGCCTTCAAGGCCGAGACCACATCCACCCAGTCGAGGGCTGAGAGATGATAGAAATGTACGATGTGGTCGTGCAAGGCGTGGGCGCATAGAATGATATTCCGTACATACTGAGCGTTTAAAGGGATTTCCATTTGAAGGGCGCTTTCCACCGCCCGAACAGAAGCTATCGCGTGTACCGTGGTGCAGACGCCGCAGAACCTCTGTGTGAAGGCCCAGGCATCCCTAGGGTCGCGCCCCTTAAGAATGACCTCTATACCTCGCCACATCTGAGCCGAAGCCCAGGCTTCTTTTACTTTCCCTCCCTCGACCTCCACATCGATCCTTAAATGGCCTTCAATGCGGGTAATAGGGTCTATGGTTACTCTTTTTCTGGCCATAATAAGCCTCCTTATTCTTCAGACTCCTGATTTCCTTTGCGGCCAAAGCTTTTGACCGCTTTTTTGATGACCCCGGCGGCAGCATGGGCTGCTACCACGGCCGCGGCTCCACCAACCGCCACTTTCCCAACTTTTTCGGCCTCGGCTCGGATACCGCCGCCTGCAGGGATGTAAATCTTGGGGAGATGTTCGTAGAAGGGGGTCATCCGATCCCAAAAGTTGGGTTCCGTGCACCCTATGCAGGGATGCCCCACGCCTACCGGCCAGGCCCCTACATCACAAAACCGAACTACCGAGCAGTTGGAGTAGGTCACCGGCCCTTTGCACCCCACCTTGTAAAGGCAGTAACCTTTCTGGTGAGCGGGATCGCCAAAGGCCTCCACAAATCGCCCCTCATCAAAGTGGGGGCGCCTTTCGCAATGATCGTGAATTCTCCGGCCGTAGGCGAACTTGGGTCTTGAAAGCTCGTCAAGTTCTGGGGGGTGTTTGAAGGTTAAGATATATAGTACCGTGGAAAGGAAGTTATAGGGATTCGGGGGACAGCCGGGTATGTTGATGACAGGCCGATCAAGGACTTGACCTACCCCTACCGCCCCGGTGGGGTTGGGGTGGGCCGCTTGTACCCCTCCGAAGGCCGCACAGGTTCCGATGGCGATGACCGCCGCGGCTTCGGAAGCCACCTCTTTTACAATTTCTAGGGCCGTACGTCCACCTATCTTGCAGTAAATGCCCCCGTCCTTGGTGGAAATGCCACCTTCTACTACACAGATGAATTTGCCCTTGTATTTTTCTAGGGCCTTCTTCAGGGCCTCCTCAGCCTGCTTGCCGGCCCCGGACATGAGGGTCTCATGATATTCTAAGGAGATCAGTTCTAGAATAAGGCGGGCCAGTGGGGGATGTGAGGACCGCAGGAGACTTTCCGTGCAGCCTGTACATTCCATAAAGTGCAGCCAGATGACTGGTGGCCGTTCCGGCGATTTTACAGCCGCGGCCACTTTGTCTACCATTTCCACTGGGAGTCCCATGGTGGCCGTGGCGATGGTACAAATCTTCAAGAAATCTCTTCGGGAAAGACCTTCCATCCTTAAAAACGGGATTCTGGACATGACCCCCTCCAAAATATCTAAAATGTTTTTAACACTACCTTCTTACCAGAAAGGCAAGGTTAAGTCAATGTTTGTTCTGGAAAATATCGACTGATAAGCTAAAATACAATATTTTTATTTTAATAAATTGGCAATTTATGTCGTTTATAAATTAAAAACTCTTATTTTGAATGGCGATTGATAATTTGGCCGCGTCCTTATTGGAGGGGATGATATGTAGCATGCATGGAACGCACGGATCAAAGGCTCTTATGATTTTTTCGATATCTTTAGTTAATTTTTGAGGATTGTTTTTTGGAGAAGATTTTAGGTAGGCCCTTATAGTCATGAAAATGATCGGAGAGTTTTGGGCTGTGGGAGTGATGATATTAACCTTTGTGATAAGCCCTTTTTTGTCTACCTGGTAATGGTGGATCAGAAGACCCCTAGGGGCTTCGACTACTCCTATGCCTTCTCTTTGAAGCTCAAATTTCGGCTCTTTTTCATCTTTTCGCTGAATTTCAATCTCTTGAGATAGGCTTTCTATTTGTTCGCAAGCCAATAAAATTTCGTAGGCCCTAAAGAGATGGGCTATTTCGTAGTCCCTAAGTTGTTGGTGTTTTAAACAGTTCTTGATTTCTCGGTAGGCCTTTTGGGCCAGGGGGGTAGAAGGTTCTGGCCAAAGATGAAAGCGTGCCAAAGGTCCTACGAGATAGGGGCCTAAGGATTTTAATTGAGTGGTTCGAAGGTTTGGGCATTCTGTAGAATCTTCTTCAACTATATATTCTTGAAATTTTTCTGCGCGGAAATCCTTATAGGGTTTCTCTTCTGAGGTCAGGATGCCAATCCTTCGACCTAAAAAGCCTGGCAGATTGTCCGGTAAAAGGGCCAAAAAAGGAATTTTTAGGGGGTTTTGATATTCTTTCTTTAAAAGAATTTCACCAAAAAAATCGAACGTTTTAGCCGCAAAGGCTCTTTCTTTTTGTGTAAGCTGTATTAATTCTTCTTTTTCTTCAGCAGTTATTGATTTGCTCCAGCTGCCAGGGAATCCTCCTACTGCCTGAAGTCCCCGGCCCCCTACGATTTCAAGTATTCGTCTGATTCGAGAGCGGCTTTGGAGAAAATCGTGTAACAGTCCATTTTCTTTTAGCCAGGCCAAGGCCTCCCTATTTTGTGGGCTGGGCTTGAGGTCTGGGCCTGAAAAAAGGTAAAGGACGGTAAGGTGGTCTCTTACGAGAGAAGAGAGTAAGAAGATGGCCCTTACTTTTTGGGCCCAAGGGGGGGGAGTTAACCCGAAAATTTGATCCACAGCTCTGAGGGAGGCTAAATGGTGAGCTTCGGCACAAATACCGCAGATGCGACTGGTTAAAAAGGGCATTTCTTCTACTGGTCTTCCCAGACAGATTTTTTCGAAACCTCGGAAAAGCTCCGAAAGCCATCTTAGACGTTTAAGATTTCCCTGATCATCGAAAACTATTTCTAGGGAGGCATCACCTTCGATGCGAGTGAGAGGATGAATTTTTAGCTTCTTCATCCTTTCTTTCTCACCAAGGGATTTTGAGCGAGGGTAAAACGGTAGAAGGTTCCTACCGGATCTACTAGTTGCTCAAGGGCCAAGGCAGCCTTAGCCGGTATAAGAGACGAGACCAAGGCTGAGAGTAACTTTTCGCCAGGGGCTTCAAGCGCTGTTAGGGGGCCATAGCAACCGAAACAAGGATAACCGGCTTTAAGACAGGCGGCCTTGCAACCAGCCCTAGTAATTATACCCGCACAGACCATTCCAAGTTCAAAATAACACGTGGAATCGTGGGGATGGATTTCATGAAATCGTTTTAAAGTTCGCAGGCGAAAGGGGCGTCTTTCCCGAGGGCACTCCTCGCACACCGGAACCTCTTTGGCTCCGGCTATTTCACCCTTATTGAAATTTCCTCTGAGGGCTTTATCAAAGGCTATTTGAATGGTTTCAATTTCTGGAGGACAACCTGGAACCAAGAGATCACAAGCCACTATTTGAGTGACAGGTTTAGGGCCTTCGCCATAAAGCCAGTTTAACCCTGGAAGGCCTCCCCAAAGGGCACATGTTCCTATCGCTATTAGAAGGCGCGATTTTTCTCTGAAGATTTGGGCTATCTTTTCTTGTTCGACGGTCTTTATACCTCCAGAAAGGATGCCGATGTCTATGGAATCTGCAGGCTGTTTCTTGAGATTTTCAAAGCGGGTCTCGCTCACGTGAGGCCAAAATACGATTTCCGTCTCTGAGAAAATGAAGGTCAGCTTTTCAAGAAAGAACATAGGATCGCAACCAGTGCAAGAAAGGGTATTATAAAGGGCTACCTTCACCCTTTAGTTCCTCCCAAAAACGCCAAATTTCTTGATAGAGTTTTTCTCCTTCGCTAGCCGAAACCCAGACCGCTTTAAGTTTTCTAGGATTTAATCCTAGAGCGGAGAGAAGTTTTTGATAAGCTATAATCCTCAAACCGGCTCGTAGATTCCCCTCTCTGAAATGACATTCTCCTTGAGGACAACCACCTACCAGCACTCCGGAAGCCCCTTTTTCAAGGGCCTTCCTTACGACTTCTAAATCTACCGTGCCACTACAGGGGACTCTTATAGGATAGAAGCCTTCTGGTAACGTCTTTCTTTTGAAAGCTAGGTTTTCCAAAGCCTTGGCCGCACACCACTCGCAAAGGAAGCCTATAACTTTGAGGCTCATGCCAAGATCTCCTCAACCTGTCCCTTGAAGGCCTCTATTCCCAAAGGCCTGAATTCCAAGGCCCTTGAGGGGCAAGCGGTAACGCAAAGTCCACAGGCGGTACAAAATTCGGAGTGGATCTTTATTTGATCCCCTATGGGCCTTATAGCTTGATAGGGACAAGTCTCTACACAAAGATAACATCGTCCGCAGCGTTCCTTTTGCCAGGTTACAAGATCGGTTTCAAAAAGATGTTTCCCTTTTTTAAGAAAACTTATGGCCTCTAAGGCGGCCGCTTCTGCGGAAATTACGCTTTCGGAAATATCCTTAGGGCCAGAAGTTGCGCCTGCAAGCCAGACCGCTTTTCGCACCGTTTCTACAGGAGAGGTCTTGCTCTCTCGGGCTTCAAAAAATCCAAGGCTGTCTGTGCATAAACCGAGAAGATTCCCGATTTCTCTGGAACCAAACTCTGGAATGAAGCCTGGCACCAACACCACCATATCTACCGCCAGCTTTACCTTCTTGGAGAGGAGAGTGTCTTCAGCTAGGACCAAAAGACGCCCTTTGTCCTTTCTATTAAAAGGTACATCCGAAATTTCCGCTACCCGCCCTCTTATGAATTTTACACCGGCTTCTCGAACTCGGTCGTAAAGTTCCTCGCCTTCTTTGCCTTTTAATCTTAGATCGAGATAAAAGTTATAAACTTCTGCCCCCAAGACTTCTTTTATTCTTAAGGCGGCCTTCAGGGCCAGCCCGCAGCAGATTTCTGAACAGTAAGGAAGGTGCCTCCGGTCTCGACTTCCGGCACAATGGACTATCGCCACCCTTTGAGGTGGCCTATCGTTGATTCCTAACAGCTCTTCTCCAAAGGTGAATTTTTTTTCCAGATCGAATAGAGTCCAAACTCCGGGAAGCCTCTGGTATCCGTAGAAAGAAATCTTTTCGACCGGATAAGGTCTAAAGCCAGTGGCTACGATAAAACCCCCTACCTGTAGATTTGTTCTCTGAAAGGTGGCCTTAAAATTGATAGCTTTTTGAGGACAAGCCCTTTGACACCTTCGGCAAGTTTGGCCTTTGAGACGCAAGCAAGCGAAGGGATTTATGACCGGTACTCTAGGGACGGGATGTGGATTGTGGAAGGCGATGGCTGGAGGGTTAAGGGGACAGGCTTCCAAGCATTTGCCGCAACCGTTGCACTTCTGAAGATCTACGTATCGAGGACGAATCTCTAATTCCACTTCATATTTCCCAGGAAGTCCTGTGATTTTGACTATGCGAGCCTGGGTAATGATCTGGACACGTTTCTCGTGGAGTAAGGTCGAGAGTTTAGGGGAGATTACACAAGAGGCGCATTCAAAACGGGGGTATAAGCGATCAAGAAAGACGGCTTTGCCCCCGACAAAGGGTTCTTTTTCGATTAGGTACACGGGAATTCCCTCTTGGGCGGCTTTGATAGCCGCTACGATGCCTGCAATGCCTCCTCCAATAACCATTAGATTGGGAACAATTAAGGATTCTTGAATCTGGGGAGGCACCATACCTTTTAAGGCCTTAAGCGCGCCTTTTATGAGGCGTAAGGCCTTTTCTTCTGGGGTGTTCCCGTCGGTCCAGGCAGCTTCCTCTCGTATGGCTACTATTTGGAAGGTATGAATGCCAATTTCCGCCAGTAGGGTCTTAAAGGTTTCTCCGTGGAGGTGGGGCGAGCAGGCTCCAATAAGGACTTTGGTACCTTTTTTTAGTTTTTGGACCAGTGCAACCTGTCCTTTGGGAGAACATAAAAAGGGATGAATATGGACGTCCAGGTTTACATCCTCTTGTAGCTTAGTACTCAACTTTTTGAGATTGATACGATCGCTTATATTGCCGCCACATTCACAAAGGAATATCGACACTTTCATTTCATTCTCCAGGAAGACCAAGTAGAGAATTAGGAAGCCCTAGTCTTAATCCTATGAGCTGGGTGAAATAGATTATCCGAGGGAGCCCTTCACGGAAGCCATAAATTTCTAAGTTGAGCTTGCATACCGGACAGGTCACAGCGATAAAGTCCGCTCCCCGCATCTCGGCTTCCAGTAAAATGCGACCACATAATTCCTGTATTGTGGGAGAGTTTGTTCGGGGAAGGTGTCCTCCACAACAATGACTTTTGAGTGTGAAAGGCTTTACTTCATAACCTAATATTCGAAGAATTTTTTCCATGGTGGAAAGGTCAAAAGGGAACGGTCGCGAAAGAAAACAACCGTAATAGGGAACCACAGAAGTTTTGTCTTCGCCTTTAATTTGTTTGAGGAGTCGCGAGAAATTTTCCTTAATGGAGAGGAACTCTAGTAAATGCAAAATGTGGACCTTTCCAGGGTGATAAGAGAGATCCGCTTCTCCGAGAATTGTATTAATCTTTTGCAAGAGATCTTGATCTTCTCTGAGGATTTTTTCAGCCCGTTTTAAATTAAAGAAACAGAGGCTACAAGCCGTAACTAAAAGGTCTCCTTTCTCGGCCAAAGCCAAATTTCTCGCCGCCAGAGACAATCCCAAAAGATCTTGATAGTCGTGGATTTCGCGGGCTCCACAACAATTCCAGTCTTCGAGGTTCTCGATCTCAATTCCCAGGACCGAAAATAGAGTTTCTACAGATAGATGGAGATCTCTGGCCAGATGTTCCGAAGAACATCCGGGGTAATAGAACGCTCGCATCTAACAAAACTCCTTGGCTTTAGCCAGCATCTTTTTAAATCCCTGAAGGTCTTTAATGGGCTCCGGAGCGGAAACCTCTTTTTCGCCTTTTTCCCAAGGAAGCCGCAGGATAATACGTCGGTCATTGCCCGAGCCGGTTATTTTTATCTGGTAGGCGTGCACGGCTCCAAAATCAAAAGAGCGGCCCCTTTCTTCGACGAGTTCCCAGAAGAGCTGGCTCCATTCTGGAGCTTGAGATAGTTGTATATGTCCCTTTGATAGGGCCTCTCTTTTCAAAAACCTCAAAAATTCCACAATAGGAATTTCCTCCGGGCATCGCTCTTCACAGAGATAACAACCTATGCATATCCAGGGAGTATTACTTGTGAGCTTTGCGTCTTTTCGGTGGGCTAGGACTTGAATTAAACGCCAGGGAGGGTCCTCCATTTCTTCATAAACGGGACATATCCCCCCGCAGATTCCACAACCAGTGCATCTTTTTAATTTTTCCCAGTCATAAAATTGGGGGGGAGCCTTCTTTTCTTTTTTTTTGGCGGAAGGAGTAGAGAGCCTTTTTTGGATTTCTTTTAATTTTAAACCCTGTTGTTTTAAGTGGAGAATTTCTTTTAAACGCTCTATAGCCCAGAAGGGATAGTAAAATTTTACGCCCCCCTTTTTCTGGCCTACCCGCTTTCCTTTGGGGAGAAGGCCAAGCTGGACATAGTAGAGGAAGGTCCTTTTAGTGAATTTATAACCTTCGAAAGAAAGTTTTTTTAGAATTTCATCAATGGATAACCATTCCTCCATATCTTTGTTTTTAACAGGGAAGCATCGGTTTCGAAAGAGGGGAGTGGATTTTTGCTCGGGAACGTTTAGATTTAGTTTGGAAATTTATTTGCTAGGGAGGAATGAGATATGGGGGAGATAAAAAGTGCCCTTGAGATTGCCCTGGAAAAAGCGGAAAAGATCGGAAGGGCTTCCCGAGAGGAATTAAAGCTTGAGGAGCTAAAAGAAAAAGGTCAAAGGCTAGCGGCTAAGTTCTTGAACAGCGAAGAGGAGATTGATCTTGCAGCCGAGATTGCTCGCCTGAACCCTTCTGAGAAGGGGCCTTTTATTAAAGGCATAATATTTACCTTACTTAGAAATATCAACCTTCCGAGGGATGAATATGCCTTGGAAGGGGCCAAAAAAGCCCTTTTGGGGCTAGAGATCGTCTTTTCAGCTTTCCCGGATGTGAAACAGTTGACTCAGGAAATAGAGAGGCTCCTCAGTCAGTATCTCCAGCACCGGAAGGCCCTTTATGAACAATTAAAACAGCAATTTGAATCTCAGTTGGCCGGAGTGGAAGAGGCTCTACGTAATCAGATGGGTGTTCAGGTCCAGGTGGACGTAGAGATGCAGCCTCAATTTCAGGAAGAATGGCGCAAGGTGCGGGACCAGCTCGATCCTCAATATGAAAGGCAGCTTGAATACCTCAAAAACATCTTTGCAAAAGCGCTAAATCAATGACGCCTAAAACCCTCAAAAATCTTCTTTCGGCTCTTGCAAGGGGAGAGCTTTCTGTTGAAGAGGCCTATGAAAGGCTCCGAGATCTACCTTATGAGGATCTAACGACCGTTCGTCTTGACCATCATCGCGGACTCCGGAAACATTTTCCAGAGATCATATACGGTCCTGGAAAAAACGAAGAGGAACTTCAAAAAATTGTGGAGTCCTTTCTCGAAAAGGAAAGCCCTTTTCTCGTTACCCGTATATCGGAAAAAATGGCTGTAAGATTAAAGAACAGGTTCCCGCAGCTTGAATACTACGAACGGGCAAGGCTTCTTGGCGTAAAACCCGAGGGAAGTCTGGTGGGGCAGGTGGCAGTGGTCTCGGCTGGAACCGCGGATCTCCCGGTAGCTGAAGAGGCTAGGATAGCTGCCGAGTACTTCGGCAACCGGGTAGAGGCCATTTATGATGTAGGAGTGGCCGGTATACACCGGCTTTTCCCTGAACTCGAGAAATTGCGAGCGGCTAGAGCCATTATTGTAGTGGCTGGCATGGAAGGGGCCCTACCCAGCGTAGTGGCAGGGCTGGTGGATCGACCGGTCATTGCCGTACCCACCAGCGTGGGATATGGAGCCAATTTTGGGGGACTGGCCCCGCTTCTCGCTATGCTAAACACCTGTGCTATGGGAGTTACTGTGGTAAATATTGACAACGGTGTCGGAGCGGCCTATTTTGCAAGTATGATAAATCACATGCTAGAGGGTGAAAATGGGAAAAAGAGGTCGTAAAAAAAAGGATAGTCCCGAGGGAATGCTCCTTGAGATGCTAGAAATCACAGATCAGGATGGTAATGTAGTAGGTCTTCTCCCGCGCGGCCAGATTCACGAACAAAAACTCTTTCATAAAGCTGTGCATGTCTTTCTATTCAACCCCGAAGGGAAGATATATTTGCAAAAAAGATCTCGCTTAAAGGATGAAAATCCTGGAAAATGGGATTCTTCGGCCTCAGGCCATGTTTCTCCCGGAGAGCCCTATCCGGTAGCTGCTCGTCGTGAACTTAAGGAAGAACTAGGGCTTTTATGTGGTTTAAGTGAAGTGGGACGTCTCCCGGCATCCCCAGAGACCGGTTACGAGTTTGTGGTCCTTTTTAAGGGTACCACCCGCAAAAGTCCCAAGCCCAATCCCCTAGAGATCGAAGAAGGACGCTTCGTGGACCCAGCGGAACTTGAGGAATGGCTGGCTAAAAAGCCGCAGGATTTTACGCCTACTTTTAGGTTACTATGGGAAAAATTTGGAAAGCAACCGGTTCCACGAAAGCATTAATTGAATTTATATTTTTCGAGTTTGTACCTTAGAACCCTTTCGGAAATACCTAAAAATTCAGCGGCTCTGGTCTTTACTCCTCCTGCTTTTTCTAGGGCCTCCCTTATGCGGATCTTTTCCAAAGTCTCAACCGCTTCCGTTAGAGGGAGTGTTAAAAGTTTTTGGGTTAAGTCTTCAGGACCTTCTGGCATTAAGGCCAGATCCTTGATGGTTATAGTTTCCTCTTCGACTAGGATAACGGCGCGTTCGATGAGGTTTTTGAGTTCTCTAACGTTTCCGGGAAAGTGATAGGTAAGCAAGAACTCTAGGACCTCACGGCTAAATCCTTGGACGGCCTTGCCGTATTTTTCAGAAAATTTCTGCAAAAAATACTTTGCCAAAGGTACAATGTCCTCTCGCCTTTCCTTTAACGGTGGGAGTCGGAGGCTGAAGACGTTTAACCGCCAGAAAAGATCTTCCCGGAAAGCGCCCTTTTTGACCATCTCTTCGAGATCTCGATTGGTGGCTGCGATAATCCGGGCATCCACTTTGATTTCCTTGGTATCCCCTATTCGCCGGAAGGTCCCGTCCTGTAGCACTCGAAGGAGCTTGGCCTGCAAGGGCAGTGGCAGTTCCCCAACCTCGTCAAGGAAAATGGTTCCCCTATGAGCTTCCTCGAAAAGGCCCGGTTTAGCACGGTCGGCTCCGGTAAAGGCCCCCTTCTCATGCCCAAAGAGCTCGGATTCTAATAAACCCTCCGGAATGGCGGCACAGTTTACTTGAACGAAGGGGCCCTCTTTCCGGCTACTCAAATGGTGAATGAGATGAGCCAGGACTTCCTTTCCGGTTCCAGGTTCTCCGGTGATGAGTACGGTGGCCTCGGTGGGAGCCACTTTGGAGACCAAGGCCAAGATTTCTTTCATTTTATGACTTTCGGCTACAAAATCTCTGATTTCTATAGGTAGAAGTTCGGCGAGTTTCCGGCGGAGGTCCTCTATTTCTTTCCTCAATTTTAGTTCCGAAAGGGCTCGCTCCATAATGAGGAGTAATTCCTCCAGGTTTACCGGTTTGGTGAGGTAGTGGTAGGCTCCGAGTTTCATGGCCGAGACCGCCCGTTCTACGGTGGCAAAGGCCGTTAGCATGATGATGGCCGAAAGGGGAGAGCGTTCTTTGAGTTTGGGGATAAGGTTCAGGCCATCATCATCTGGGAGCCGCCAGTCGAGGAGAACGATCTCCGGCTTTTTCTCCTCTACAATCTTCAAGGCTTCTGTGCCGCTTCCGGCTTCAGACACCTGGTAGCCCCTTTTTTGTAAATAGCCTCCCAAGATCTTGCGCTGGGCTTCTTCGTCTTCCACCAGAAGCACACGATAGGCCATTTTCATAGACTTGTTGACTCTCCGGGGATTTCCATCTCAAAGCATACTTTTTCCGGAAAGGTCTTCAAGCCGACTCGTCCGCCGTGGGCCTCCGCCACCTGTTTTACGATGTAAAGCCCCAGGCCGAAACCTCCTTCCCGGGTGGTGAAAAAAGGTTCAAATATCTTTCCTTTTAAGGCTTTCGGCACGGTAGAACCACTATTGCAAACCTGGAAAACGATTTGCCTTTTTTGAGCCGAGATCGAGACTTCTACCGATTCCCCGACAGGAGCGTGTTCGATGGCATTGGTAAGGAGGTTAGCAAGCGCCCTATAAAGCCACCGCCGATCGGCGGTTAGGACAAGTTTTTCCGGGGCCGAAATCCGAAAAGCAAGTCCTTTGGCTTCTATCTTGGGGCGGAAGCGGACTTCAATCTGAGAAAGGAGTTCCGAGAGTTCAAATTTTTCGATTTTGACCTCAAATCCTCGGGAAAGCGATAGAAGTTCCCCGGTAAGTTCGGAAAGTCGTCTGATTTCATCTTCAAGGAGAGGAAGGATCTCTTCGGAGTTTTCCGCCTCCTTTAGGTATTGGATCCCCATAAAGAGGGTGTTCAAGGGATTCCTTATCTCGTGGGCAATCATGGCTGAAAGTCTTCCCATGGTAGCCAGTCTTTCGGAGGAAATGAGCCTTTCTCTAAGGTTTTCCCGTTCTTTCTCAAGTTTCTGGGTGTAAAGGGCCGCTAGAAGAAGAAGGAGGCTTCCCCCTAAAAAAACTAGACCTCCATAGACTAAAGCCTCTCTGAAAAGAAGGGCCTTGAAATGGGTATCAAAGGCTACCAAAAGAAAAAAGTTCTTTCCAGGGGCAAGCTCGGAATTTCGACAAAGAAAAAAAGCCCTTTGGTATTCGTATCCCTTCCGACAGGCCAAAAAGGTTTCCTTGTCGAGCCGAATATCTTCGGGGAAGGTGTTCAAAAGTACGCGCTTCCCTTCTTTTACCAGGACTCCGGTAAGACCAGGATCTCCTTGGAGTTCATCGGTCAACCAGGCAAGGTTCTTTAAGTAGGGTGGCACCTCTGAAAGGACTGCCAGCAATTCAAGGTAACCCGCGAGCCGTCCTTCTATTAAGTTGAGTGCCCTTTGGGCTTCGAAACGCTGATGGTCGGAAAGGGTATTGTGAAACAACCATATTTCGGCCATGAAGCTCAGAAAAAGGACCACAAAACCTGCCAAAAAGAAAACCTTTGAACGCAAGCCTTTACTACCACCCTGGTCTGGAACGATATTTCCTCCAGAGGGGAATCCCTTTTTCATTACGAAGTCTTATTTTCCCTCCTCGATGACGAATGACTTTCGGGAAAATGATATCTCCACACCGATAGCCTCTGATAATAACTTTTTCGCCTTTTCTCAGGCTATAGCCCATGGCCTTCCAGAACTGATAAGGCCCCAGACGGATATATAAAGTTTCGCCCTGAGGGGTTTCCAATACCGCCAGTGGTGGGCGAATTTTTATTATTCGACCAATAACTTTCACCTCATTTCGCCACTTCTCTCCTCGTGAGCATCCTCCCCAGGCGAAAGCGGTTTGGGAGGCTCCCAGAAACAAGAACCCTATTAGGAGAAAGATACGCATTTTCATGGCTACCTCCGTCTTATTTTAAAGCAGAACCCGTGCCAGAGTAAAAGTCCTCCTACTTTATCCAAAAACTCGGTTTCCCAGTGGAGGCCTTCGACGATTTTGTCGTTGAAGCCTTCGAAATCGTCGAGAAAACAAAGCTGTACTTTTGTTTTCTGGATAGGCCTTCGGGCCTGAACCCTTTGTTTTTAAAGCGAAAGAAGGCTTTGGCACGTCATTTGATTTGAACCAAAACAAAGGACAAAACGAAGGAGGTGAGGAGGATGAGGATTCAGAGGTGGTTTTGGGGTCTTTTGATGGTCGGACTTTTGGTTACAGCATGTACCACTACTCAAAGTGCCCCTTATCAGGGAGCGGGGCTTGGAGCGGCTGTGGGAGCCTTTTCCGGAGCCCTTCTTGATCATCACAATCCTTGGCGGGGGGCCGTGATTGGGGCTACCGCAGGGGCGGTTCTTGGAGGTGGACTTACGGCCATAAGCACCCGGGCCACTCAGGAGGCGGTCGCCAAACAGCAGACCGTAGTTTATCAGAGTGAAAACGCAGTGGTGGAGGCTACGCCCATGGAATACAACCAGAAGACCTACTGCCACAAGGTCCACAAGCGTATTTGGAGAAACGGACAATTGGTGACCGACCGTATTGAAGAGGTCTGTGAGGGCACCAAGACCGGAAACTACTACTAATAAAATGGCCAGGAGGTGAACCATGAAAAGGTTTGGGGTTTGGCTTTTAGTCGGGGGACTTTTGATGGGAAATGCAGGGGCAGCTAGGGCTTGGTGGTCGGAGATTAGGTACGATAGGCAGGAAATAAGACACGACTTGCGCGAGTTGCGTGCAGATCGACGGGCATTGCGAGAAGACCATCGGGAACTGAAAAAGGATCTAAGGTATCCGCATACCAGGCCTGCAGAGATTCGTCACGACCTAAAGGAAATAAGACATGATTTTCGAAAGTTGCGCCGTGATTGCCGGGAACTCCACCGGGACTTTCAGGAACTCCAAAGGGATAAGAGATCCTTTAGGCGGTATGGGAGAAAAATAAATTAGTTAGTAACAAACACATAAAGGAGGTAAGTGTCATGAAGAAGGTCATGGGGATCTTTTTGGTGCTGGGGGTTTTGATGTTAGGCGGCTGGGCTTTTTCTCAGGAGGGAGGGGAGAGCTCTTACCCGCCGAGTTATCAGAAAAGTGTTCCTTCTTGGGTAGGTCCCATGTGGCACTACTGTGAAAAGGTCAACCCCAAGAGCAAGAATTGTCAGAAGATGATGGAAATGATGTGGGAACACTGGCAGAAGATGAAGGATGTGAGAGCCAAGGTTTGGCAGGAGATGGAAGAGTACTGTCAGAAACATAAAGGTGAAGAACTTTGTAAGAACATGAAAGGCTGGAATAACCAGAAAAATTGCCCCTGCTTTTGTAAAGGAGCAAGGTCTTACAATAAACGTTGGCACAGGATGAGAATGGAAGGTTGCTAAATAGCAGCAAAGAGGGCCCGGAGTTTCTCCGGGTCCTTTTTACCAGGTGAAGCCTCGACACCGGAGCTTATATCCACTGCAAAAGGTCTTACAGTTTGGAGGGCTTCCTTGATGTTTTCCGGTCTGAGTCCTCCAGCGAGGATGACAGGGATCCCGAATTTTTTGGCCTTCTTGGCCAGTTCCCAATTAAAGGTTTGGCCGGTTCCTCCTGGGATTCCTTTTACATAGGTGTCAAGCAACACAGCTCGGATCTTGCCTTTATAAGCCGATATAGCCTTGAGGTCTTCGAGGCTCCGTACTCTTAGAGCTTTGATTGCTTTCGGGAAAAAACGGGCACAAAGATCTGGGGATTCGTCTCCGTGGAGTTGCACTAAGTCTAGTCCGACCTCCGAAAGGACTTTTCGGATGAAATCTTCGCTTTCATTTACAAACACTCCCACCGTGGTCACAAAAGGGGGCAGCTGACTTATGATCTTGCGGGCGGCCTCGGGTTCTATATAGCGGGGACTTCGGGGATAAAAGATGAAACCCAGGGCCGAAGCTCCCAGCTCAATTGCGAGCAAGGCGTCCTCAAGATTGGTGATCCCACAGATCTTGATCCTTACTTTGCTCTCCATTTATGATATCTTTAAAATATGGCGAAGATTAAAGACTATTTCGTCCCTTTCATTTTGCTCCTAATCCTCAACCTGCGTTATTATCCTGGAAACCTGGAACTCACCCTTAAACAAAATTTTAGATTTTTGCTGGCCTCCTTTATCTATGGTTTGGCCTTTGCTTTTATTTTTAAATGGTTCCTGCGCCAGTTCCTGCGACGGGAACTTTCCCGAGAAAATTTTGTCAAAATCGCTTTGTGGGCCGCCGTCATAATGGCCTTTGGCGAGTTTTTGCGAATCTATTTCGCTCCTTACTGATATTCTATAGGTTCAAGCGTCACTAGAACATAAGCTTCATCTTCCAAATATTTACGAGCAGCTGCCAAGACTTCTTCTAACTTAACGTTCTTGATGTTTTCAATGTATCTATAGAAATAGTTGAACCCGAGCCCTAAAGCTTCGTTTAAAGCCCGATCCATGGCCTGAGAGAGATTGGTCTGGAGTTCGGTCTCATAACGTCCTACAAGCCAGTTTTTGGCCCGGGAGAGTTCTTCTTCGGTGAGGCCCCTTTCCTTGATTTTGTTGATCTCGCGCCAGAGCCCCGAGAGGGCTTGATCTTTTTTCTCTGGGGCACAGCCGATGTAGAAGGCCAGGGCCCCGGTGTTGGTCCCCAGAGTAAGGAAAGAAGTTACGGAATAAGCTAGGGCTTCTTGATCTCTAAGGCTGCGAAAGAGGCGCCCTCCCTGTCCAGCGAGTACGGCATTGAGGACCTCCAGGGCATATCGATCTGGATCGTTAAGCCCTCCGGTCCTAAAGCCTAAGAGAATATGGGTTTGTTCCGAAGGTTTGGGCACAGTTGTAATCCTAGGAGCCTCAAGAGGCGAAGGTTGGAGGTCTTCGGGTGTAGGATTGGGAGGAGCTTGCCAGTCGCGAAGGGCCTTTTCAAGCTTGCTAAGAACCTTTTCCGGATTGACGTCTCCTACAATGGCAAGTACCCCAGTATCTGGACGAACATATTTGGTATAGGCCCGCCGGAGATCTTCGGCGGTTACCTTTTCGAAAAATTCTTTGGAACCCAAGACATTCAGGCTATAAGGATGGGGTGCAAACATAACTCGGTAAAATTCCCTTAAGGCCACCTGTAGAGGCTGGTCCTCTTGACGGAGAAGAGCGGAAATCAATTCTGGACGGGCTTTTTCTATTTCTTTGTCCGGGAAGGCCGGTTTAAGTAATACTTCGAGAAAGAGATCTAATCCTTGGTCAAAATTTTCCGAGAGAAAGGTGGCTTCCAGACCAAAGGTATTCCGGCCCGAAAAACCGGTGATTTTGCCTCCCAAGGATTCAATGAGGGTGGCTAAGGCCTCCGCAGAGTGTTTGCGGGTAGCCCGGGGCCAGATAGTAGTAAGCGCTCGGAAAAGACCATTGGTCTCGGGGGTTTCATAGCGAACCCCTCCTGGAAAAACGAGAGATATGGCTACCGAGGGGACATCTTTGAGAGGAAGGATGATGACCCTAAGGCCATTGTTTAAAATGCGATAAGTGGGCGGTATCACTGGAGCCATCTCTCCTGTGGAGATCCCTTGGGCGGCTAGTTCGGCTTCCTTTACCATTTCAGCCAGCAATTTAGGATCTAGACTCTCGTTTTGGGCTAGGATTCCGGAGACGACCTTGTCGGGCTTGAAATATTTCTGAGCGGCGTGAAGGATGGCCTCTGGGGTGATCCGTTTGATGGCTTCAAGATATCGATCGGCGGCCAAGGGGTCTCCGGTAACCATTTCAAAGGTTCCTAGTTTGCGGGCCTCGCCTTCCATGCTCTCACGTCCGTAAACAAAGTCCGAGAGTACCTGGATCTTGGCCTTGGATAACTCCTCTTCGCTTACAGGCTGATATTTGAGACGGAAAACCTCTATAAGAGCTTCTTTGATGGCCGCTCGTAAGTTTTCGGGAGGAGCCGTACCATAAATTTCAAAAAGCCCTGGACCCGCAGGGGTGAAGGCCGAAGCCTCGATAGAGTTTACCAGGGATAGTTCTCGGCGGAGTTTGAGATAGAGGCGGGAAGAGCGCCCTTCTCCTAGGAGGGCCGCTATTACATCCATGATAGGGGCCTCTTTTTCCGTGAGTGGAGGGGCCGGAAGGACAATTTCAAAATAACCTTCCTCTACGGGACGTTTTACGACTACCGACTGGGGACTGGTTACGTATGGTTCCTTTGGGAAAATGGTTTTGGGAGGCTTTTTACGGGGAACTTTACCAAAATATTGCTCTATAAGAGCTAAGGCCTTCTCGGATTCTATATCGCCGACTACTACTACCGCTATATTTTCTGGGACATAGAATTTCTTGATGTACTCCAGGATGTCCCTTCGGGTGATCTTTTTGACAGTGCTTTCGTAGCCAATAATGGGCCGACGGTAGGGGTATTTTTGATACGCGGTTTTGAGGACTTCCTCTGAGAGGACGATCATGGGACGGTCTTCCCGCATTCGCATTTCTTCGAGAACAACCTCTTTTTCTCTTTCAAGCTCTTTGGGATCGAAGACAGAGTTGAATAGAGCATCCGAAAGAATGTCGAGAGCTACCTCTAAGATTTCTCTAGGCCCTACGATGTAGTAGCAAGTATAATCATAAGAGGTGAAGGCGTTGATATAACCCCCATAGCCTTCGATGGTACTGGCGATTTCTCCCGGGCCACGGGTTTGGGTGCCTTTGAAGATCATGTGTTCGATGAGGTGGGTAATGCCCGCGACTTTTTCGTCTTCATAGATGCTGCCGACTTTGACCCAAACCTGTACGGCTACTACGGGAGCACGATGATTTTCCTCTACGATGGCTGTAAGACCGTTAGAGAGAGTATGTTTGTGAACACCTGGTTTCAATTCCAATCCCATACCCTGACCTCCAAGGACCAAAAGGTAAAAAAGGATGCTTGCTAGTATAGTATACATAGCTCACTCCCTCAGGAGTTTACCCGATTTGATTTTTATTTTTTAGGATGGAATCGCACAAATCAGTAAAAGTCAAGGGTAAAATAGCGTTTGACATATGCCTGAATTTTTGATAGAGGCTTGTTTTAGCTCCCCAAAAAACAAACTCTGCTTGATAGGGAGGGAGGCTTTATGAGTGTATTAAAGGAAAAGATCAAAGGTGTGTATGAAGGGCTTTGTGCTAAGAATTGGTCTCCTCTTATGGGTGGCATCCTTTTGGCTTTTTTTGTGGTCCTCCTTGAGACTTGGTATCGTCCTTGGGGTATCGTGGGGGGGTTGAGAAACTGGGCGGACTGGTTCTTTTACGGCCTGGGGCTTTATGAGGACGAGCCTCCTCACCCTCTTTGGTTTTCTTCCTCTATTCTGGACATAGGCTTGGTTTGGGGGGCCTTTATTTCGGCTGCTTTGGCCCGAGAATTCGGTATCCGTGTGCCTCCCAAGATTGAGTTCATAAAGGCGATAGTGGCCGGTATCCTCATGGGGATTGGTTCGGCCTTGGCCATGGGATGTAATGTAGGTGGTTTTTATATGGCGGTGAACAATCTGGCGGCCAATGGCCTGGTCATGATGATCGGACTCATTTTTGGGGTCATTTTGGGAGTGAAGTATCTCTATTGGGAGCTTGAGCATTTTCCGAGTGCCGGTGGCTTTGAAATCAGCTTCCGAAAGATAAACCCCATATTGGGAGTGATAGCCCTTATTGGCTTGCTACTGGCCACTAAGGCCTATTTTGGAAGCGAAGCTGATGACGGAGCTACTCTTGGAGGTTGCTTGATCCTTACGGCGGCCATTGGTTATACCATGCATCGGAGTCGGTTTTGTATGGTGAACGCCTTGCGCGAGCCCTTTATGACTGGTGAGGCCGTAATGGGTAAGGCTTTGGCCATAAGCCTTATTCTTTCGGCCATCGGGATAGCCATCCTGAAATACAATGAGTTTAGGCCTGAGATGGCTTATGTTACCCCCACCTTCGGCATTGGGGCCCTCTTGGGAGGTTTTATTTTCGGGGCCGCTATGGTGGTGGCTGGTGGATGTGGTTCTGGAAGCCTCTGGCGAGTGGCGGAAGGGCAGGTCAAGCTGGTGGTGGTGGTCATCTTTTTCGCTTTAACCAACTCTCTGGTAAGACATCTTTTTGCGGAGTATGAGGTCATTGAAAGTGGTTATCTGGGTAAGGCTATCTTTATGCCTGAATACTTGGGATATGCTGGAACGCTGTTTTTGATCGCTTTGGCGGTCATTGTTTGGTACATCGTTATTGACTGGAATGAGGATACTAATAAACTGGTTCTCGAAATGTAAAATAAAAATAAATCTAAGGAGGTTTAACGATGGCAGACATTAAAGTGGCCCCCGATGACGTCAAGGCTGACATGACCATTGATTGTAAAGGACTTTCCTGTCCGATGCCCCTTCTGAAGACCAAGAAGGCCATTCAGAAGCTTCAGTCCGGGCAAATCCTAGAGGTTCTGGGAACGGATCCAGGTTCTCGGAACGACATTCCGGGTTGGTGTGAGCGGGCTGGACACGAGTATCTCGGCGAAAAGCAGGATCAGGGGTTTATTCGCTTTTACGTCAAGAAAGGGTAAAAATTTTAGGGGGAGGTGAGTTATGGCTAAGGATCCCGATAAGCTTGGTATTTTTGTAACCAATCCTCAGTATATGCCCCAACTGATGAAAATTGTGGAGGCCGCTCAGCGGGCTGGCAAGAAGGTCAAAATCTTTTTTACCTTTAAGGCTGTTCATCTCACCAAACAACCGGATTTTCCTAAATTAGTTCAGATGATCCCGGAAGCGGATCTGGCTATCTGTGCAGATAGTTATACCTGCGAAGGCTTCGATGTAGAAACGGATATCCCCGGCGGTATGACTCCTAAACAGATGCGGACGCAGGCCTATCACGGTGAGATCCTGGATGAGTGCGGTAAGTATCTCGTGCTTTAAAAATTTCAGAAAAGGAGGGATAAAATGGCGGAATCCCTTAAGGTTTATTTTTTGATTGCTAACCGGATGTATATAGGGGATGGCATTCGCTCTACACTGGGTCTTTCCGTAGAAAATCATTATTCCCATACATGTGTTTTCTATAACAAGATGCCTCGGGTTACGGAGTACGTTCAGGAGAACATCGATTGGATCCGCGATATGGAAGGCGATGTCTTTGCGGTAGTAGATACTATGGATGAGGAAGCCAAAAAATATAATGTGGATGAGGTTGGCCTCACGGCTATCACCCTTGAAGAGCTGGCCCAGAGGTTGAAGGAAGCGGATGTGATCATTGGTTACGGTCTTCCTAAACAGAAACATGCTCCGCCTCCAGCCTGCGCGGATTAATTCCGGCTTTCTAAAATTCTGAACCAGGAGGTTGAAAATGAAGATTCTGCATGTATATCGTAGTGAACCAAATGAAGAGGTTCAGAAGTTGGTCTCCCTACTTAATGAGGGTAATGAGGCTATGGAGTTCAAACTTTACGAAGCTAAAGATGACGCCGACTACGATAAGCTTATTCAAATGATCTGGGAGGCCGACAAGACCATAAGCTGGTGGTAAGTTTAGGAGACGAATTCGGCCGGGCGAAAGGCCCGGCCTTTTTTACTTTTTAATGACTTCATAGACTCCGGGTAGGTGTCTATATCTTTCAGCGTAGTCCAGTCCGTAGCCTACTAGGAAGCCTTTGGGAATTTCGAAGGCCTTGAAATGAATCTCCACCGGGATTTGTCTTCTTTCGGCCTTATCAATGAAGCAGCAAATTTTCACCGAAGCCGGTTCATGCAGAAGTAGGTGATCTTTTAAGTAGGCTAGGGTATATCCTGTATCCACGATATCTTCCACTACCAGCACATGTTTTCCCTTGAGTGGAAGTTCTACATCTTTGGTAATCTGGACCTCACCGGTAGAGGTGTCCGAAAAACCATAACTTTTGAGACGCACAAAATCTACCTCCACCTGAGGAAGCCTCAGCACCCGCATGAGGTCGGCCAGGAAAACGAAAGCCCCCTTTAAAACGCCGATGAGAACCAAGGGTTTATCCTCGTATTCTCTTGAAATTTCTTCTCCGAGTTCTTTGAGTCGTTGAGTAATTTCTTCTGGGGACAGTATAATTTTCAAACTTTCAGCCATAATCACTCCCCTTAATTTAGGATTTTTTCTACTCGAACTATGTCTTCTTCTAAATCTACAGGTTTGAAACCTAACTTTTGGGCTAGGGTGAGCATTTTTTCATTTTCTTTCAAAATGTGCATACGAATGCGTTTCAAGTACATATCTCTGGCCACCGAAAGCATTTTTTCAGAAAGGATCTTGCCTAGGCCTTTGCCCTGCCACGGATCTCCTACCACTACGGCCATTTCAGCTGTTTCTTCGTCAGGATATTTGTTGAGCCTCACTACGCCTATTATTTTCTCTCGGCCATTTTCTTTTTGGACGGCTACCAGGGCCATTTCGCGATCGTAATCGATTTGGCAGTATCGGACTAGTTCCTCATGAGAAATACTCTTTTTGATCTGGTGAAAACGGAACCTTATAGTTTCTTCCGAAAGAGTATAAAAGAGCTCCGCCATAAGAGGTTCATCTTCGGGTTTAATAGGGCGTATAAAGATTGGAGTCCCATCCTTTAAAGAGGCTTCAAAAATGAAATGAGAAGGATAGGGACAAATGGCTAAGTGAGTAGGGCAAAAATAGCCTTTTTTGAAGTCGGTTCGTTTGAATGCAATTTCGTCTAGAAGGATTTCCGCTTTCGGAGCTTTTATCTCATCGCGTGATATTTCTAGGGCCGGAATAAATACTTCCTTAATTTCTGGAAAGTCTACAATTAAATGAGAAAAGCGGACTAGTAGTTCCTCCAGAAAAGAGAGGGGAACCTTTAGGTTCTTTTTTAGATGCCAGTATATTTTGGTTTCCTCAAGAAGTCTTCGGGCTAGGGTTTGATTTAAGGGCGGAAGGCCAATAGCATAATCTCTCTCCGGCTCCAAAAGAAAGCCCCCCAATCCAAAAAGGATGGTAGCTCCAAAGGAGGGGTCTCGAGTAGTGCCTAGAAAGAAAGAGACGGGTATATCCGATAAATTGTTATATCTTCCAATTATGCCGTAGGCTTGTAAAATAGATGCCGCTTCCTCAAAGGTTAAGATTAGGCGATTCTCCTTAGTAGCCTTCTCAATAATGCTATTAACCAAGGTTTTGTCAGGGGAAAAGTCTTCTAATATAGTCCCCGGAGTCTCTGATATTAAACGGAGATTGTGATCGTAACGATACATATAAACAAAGCTCTTGACGGCTTCTGTGGGACTAACAAAGTTGGGTATGCCTTCTTTGGCCAAGATTCGCCTACCCTCCAAGACCCTATTTTCTCCCATAAGACTGGCTAAGACGGGTTTCCAATGTATTTCTTTGTGGGCCCTTACGATAGACCAAGCAAAATCTTCTACCGGGGCTTCTAAGCTGGGAGTAAAAATTGCTAGAGCGCCATCTACTTCGCTATCTTTTAAACAAGTTTTCAGGGTTTCTCGAAAGAGGTGAGGAGGGGCCGAAGACAATAAGTCAATGGGGTTTTGAATTTCACGGCCCAATAGTTCATGCAAAGTTTTAGTGGTTTCAGGAGATAACCTGGCTAAGGTACCCCCTAGACGTTGCAAGTATTCAGCGGCGATCATGGCCGGACCACCGGCATTACTTATTATGACTAGCCGCGGGCCTTTGGGCCGGGGTTGTTTGGAAAGACTCTCGGCCAGATAAAAGAGCTCTAAGATTTCTTCAACTTGAACTACGCCCGCCCTTTTGAAGGCCGCGTCATAGACTAGATTTTCCTGGGCCAGAAGGGACAAAGTCTCTTCTGCATTTTGGGAAGAGCCCAGTTTTTTCCCTTTTACTACGACAATGGGTTTGTTCCGAGCAAAGGCCCGAGCGGCCCTTATAAATTTTCGGCCGCTTTTTAAGTTTTTTATATAAGCTACGATAGCCTTGGTGTAAGGGTCTAAAGTTAGATAGTCGATCAGATCCGAAAGATCTACATCCGCTTTCTCTCCCAGCGAAGCAAAGAGACTGAATCCTACCTTCTTTTCTTCGGCCCAGTCCAAGATGGCGTAAGCCAAAGTAGCGCTATCTGAAAGGAAGGCCAGGTTCCCAGGGGTTAGACTTCCAGGAAACAAGCTGGCGTTCAGCCTGAGTCTGGGGCAGATAAAACCTAAAGTATTGGGGCCTAAAACTCGAATTTTTCTTTCATGGGCAAACTGGGCTATTTTTTCCATAAAAGCTGAGGGATTTTCGGTCCGAGCAGAAAAGTCTAGCCCTAAAATGACGACGGCTTTGACATTATTGGCCGCACAGGCCTTTAATTGTGACCACCAATTTTCGGGCTCCCCTGCAAGAATGGCTAGGTCTACGGGCCTCGGAAGACTGGCCAAATCAGGGTAGGGTTCTATGCCAAAGATGGACTCTTCTTGCTCACTTATGGGATAAACTCCGCCTTTGAAGCCCTGTAAGATTAGATTTTTGAAGATTTGTGAGCCTAGTGAGGATTCCTCGGGTTTGACGTCAAAAATTGCGATCCTTTTGGGCTTAAATAAGAAATCTAGGTTATATACCGACATTGTTCGCTTCTGTCATAGGTTTTTAGATAAGGCTCGCAGAAGAATAGGTGAAGGAAAGGCTCCCTTCTTACCCTTTTTTAACCAATCTTTTAATTGGATTTTGTGTCTGTACATGGCTAAATCTGCCCGGTGAAGACAACTTTCTAAGGTGTCCTCGCCTAAGATATCTGTAGCTCCGCAAGCCAGAAAAGCTTCGATAACGGCTTCCTTATAAGGCAAACGTATGGGTTCGGAGACTAATTCTTTCAGAAAGGGTTCGGCTCGTTCTAAAGAATGGGCCGCCAGCAAGAGTATGAATTCATCTCCCCCTATCCTTGCCGGAACATCTACTCTCTTAGTGAAGACCCTAAGCCTCTTGGCAGCCTGGATGATAATCCGGTCTCCGATGTTGTGTCCATAGAAGTCGTTTATTCTTTTTAAGTCGCAAAGGTCGAGAAAGACCATGATGTAAAGCTCTTTTCCATGGGCTATTTTGCCTAAGACTTCTGGGAAAAATATGTTCAAGGCTCGACGGTTCCATAGTTTGGTAAGTTCATCTCTTAGGAGTTCTTCTCTAAGATAATAGACCTGCTCTTCTAGTTCTTTAATGCGCGTTAAAATTTCTTCCAGATCCGTAAGACGACCTTTAACCGCTATCGCTTCCCTTATTTCCTTTTGGGCCAAGAGCCAAGAAAGAATTTTCCGTGTTTCCTCAAGGAGGCTGGCAAGGACGTGTTTCTTTTCCTCTGGAGAAAGTTTTTCGGCACGCGAGAACTCTTCTGCATATATAGGGGGCAAAGGGAGTTTTAGGTCCTTAAAAGGAGACAGAAAAGCCGTCCAACAGGTTCGCAACCGTTCGGCCTCTTTTTCTAAAAATTCTGAAATGGCATCCATGGTTCGAGAAAATACTCATCTTGCCTGCCCTTGCCAAGACCTAGATTAGCGAGTAAATAGAGGAAAATGTTCCCAGAGGTTTTCCCTTCGAAAAGAGAGTTTGTAAGATTTGCTGAAACGGCCAATCTTGTTCCGGTTTATACCGAACTTTTAGTGGATCTCGAGACGCCGATTTCGCTTTTCTACAAAGCTTTTACTGGACATTATGGTTTCTTACTAGAGAGCCTTGAAGGCGGAGAGAAATGGGCCCGTTACAGTTTCATAGGGCTTAATCCATTTCTGGTCTTCCGGTCTAAGGGGCGGCAGGTCACCCTTCTTGATCGACACGGAGAAACTACTCGTGAGGTGCAGGATCCGCTTGAAACTCTAAAAGAAATCCTCTCTCGTTTTCGACCAGCCTCGCTTCCAGAGTTGCCTAGATTCTTCGGAGGGGCGGTAGGATTCATCTCCTACGACATGATCCGTTTCATAGAAAGGCTTCCTGATTTCTCCCCGGACACGGCCGGCTTTTCGGACCTTCATTTCATGTTCCCTGAGATCCTTCTGGTCTATGATCGTCTGCGACATGTCCTTCAGGTTATTTATAATGCCCGAATAGAGCCTGGAATTTCTCTGGAGGCCCTTTATGAGCGAGCCCGGGCCGAGCTTGCGGCTACAGTGGCCCGCGTGCGGGGGCCTTTGATTTATCCTCCGGTGGTTGAGGGGCGCGAGGAGGTAGAGCTTAGGCCTGAAATCGAAAAGGAACAATTCAAGGAGATGGTCCGACGGGCTAAGGACTACATCGCTGCAGGGGATGTCATTCAGGTGGTCCTCTCCCAGCGTTTCTCTGGGCGTTCTCACCTTCCGCCCTTTGCTATTTACCGGGCCCTGAGAAAAATCAATCCTTCGCCCTATCTCTTTTTCCTGAGAATGGCCGACGAAACCTTGATTGGCTCTTCTCCGGAAATCTTGGTGCGGGTCGAGGATCGTCAGGTGGAGACCCGTCCCATTGCTGGTACTCGTCCCCGTGGACGCACAGAGACCGAGGATGTAGCCCTGGCCGAGGATCTACTGCACGATCCCAAGGAGAGAGCCGAGCACCTGATGCTGGTTGATCTTGGACGCAACGACCTCGGGCGGGTTTGTACCTATGGAAGTGTAGATGTGTATGAACTCATGGTGATCGAACGCTATTCCCATGTCATGCATTTGGTTTCTGGAGTAAGGGGAGAACTTTCTCCGGACAAGGACATGTTTGATGTCTTCCGGGCCGCCTTTCCGGCGGGCACGGTCTCCGGGGCTCCGAAAATCCGGGCTATGGAGATCATCGAAGAACTCGAGCCTACCAAACGCGGTCCCTACGCTGGAGCCGTAGGTTATTTCGGGTTCTCCGGAAACATGGACCTTTGTATTACCATTCGGACCCTTTTCCAGAAGGGAGATCAGCTCTATCTTCAGGCCGGGGCTGGGATTGTGGCCGACTCCGATCCGGAACGAGAATATGAGGAAACGCTTAACAAGGCCCGGGGCATGATGAAGGCCCTGGAGATGGTGAAAAAGGGGGTGGTTTAGAACATGCGCCTCCTAGTCATAGACAACTATGATTCCTTCACTTACAACCTGGTTCAGCTTCTAGGGGTGATGTTGGCTAAGCTTTTTCAGGGAAGCGAAATTCTAGTCTTTCGAAATGATGAAATAGATCTCAAAAAGGCCGAAGGTCTGGAGCCCACCCATATTATAATTTCTCCGGGACCTTGTACCCCTAAAAAGGCCGGGATTTCCGTGGCCCTGATAAAGCACTTTGCCGGAAGAGTCCCCATTCTGGGGGTTTGTCTAGGACACCAGTGTATTGGAGAGGCCTTTGGCGGCCGTATTGTTTCGGCCAAACGCCTCATGCACGGTAAGACCTCCGAAATTACCCACGACGGCAGGGGGGTCTTTGCGGGCCTGCCCAGCCCCTTCGAGGCCATGCGCTACCATTCGCTGGCCATCGAGGAGAAAAGCCTTCCCGATTGTCTAGAAATCACCGCCCGGGCTGAGGACGGCGAGATCATGGGCGTAAGGCATAAGGAATATCCTATCGAGGGCGTCCAGTTCCATCCCGAATCTATTGGGACTTCGCTTTACGCCTGGAAACGCCTATCAAAGCCTCCACGAGACTGGGACTTCCTTTCCGATGACCTGCCCGAGGGGGTGGTGATTCTCAGGAACTTTCTGCGGTTTCCTCCAGGAAGAGCTTAAGCCGGATCTTCTTGTATTCCTTAAGGGTTTTAAGGGCTACGAAATCAGAAAGTTCGTACTTGTGCGAGATCTCTTTAAGTCTTCCTTCCGCGTCTTCTATCGCGTGGAGCATAGTGTAAAGGTTATAGGGCCACTCGGGATAACTTTGTCTTTCGTAGCAATGGGTGATGCCGGGTTCCTGAGCTAGGGCCTGCCCGATCTCTTCTATTCGTGATTCCGGCACCTTCCAGGCCACCATGACATTTTCCTTGAAACCCGCCCGGTGATGGCGCACCAGTCCGGCAAATCGACGCATAACCCCTTTCTTGAGCATTTCCTTTATCCAGGAAAGAAGTTCCTCTTCGGAAACCTCCGCCTTCCTGGCCACCTCAAGAAAAGGCCTGGGAGCCAGAGGTAGGGGCTCCTGGGTGGCCCGGACCAATTTTATCGTCCGTTTATCCGGCTTCCCGGAAACGCCTTCGTAGGCGAAATTTCCATCCCCGGTCTGTCCATCCTCGAGGTCGAAAATCACCGCAATTCGAAAAACCCGTTTGATAGGCAAAACGAGATAGCCTTCGGCACCGGCCTCCTCAGCCAGTCTTTTTACTTCCGCTTCAAGGTCTTTTCCCGGAGGCACCGCCAGCGTGAACCAGAAGTTGAAACAGTGATCCCGTAGATAGTTGTGACTCACCCCCGGATGCTGGCTTATGACTCGGGCGGCTTCCTCCTCCCTGTCTTCCGGTACCCTGAAGGCCACTAAGGTGGTCCGGTAGCCCAAGGCCTTGGGGTTGAATATGGCCCCGATCTGGCGTAGGATACCGGCCTCGGTGAGTCTCCTGAGCCTGGCGATGATATTTTCTTCCGGAAGCCCGAGAGCCTCGGCCAAAGCCGAATAAGGACGCTTGACCAGGGGAAAATCCTTCTGCACCAGGGTTAAAAGCTTGCGATCCTCGGCTTCCATGGCTTTAATTAAAAATGATGGAGGGGGAGATGACAAGTCCGGTTTATTTTGTGGATCTCCATTTAAAGAAAAAGAGTTCGCTTCTTGATAAGGTGGAGGCCTTGCTTGAGGCCCTGAAACTCCAAGGCCGGTTTAGGAAGGGAGCTCTGGTGGCGGTGAAGCTTCATTTCGGAGAGGCCGGCAACCTGGCCCACCTTCGACCCCAATGGGTGCGCCGAGTGGTAGATTACCTAAAAGGGCTTGAAACTAAACCTTTCCTTACAGATACCAATACCCTTTATCGAGGAAGCCGTTCGGATTCTGTAGTTCATCTTGAGACTGCTATCCGAAACGGTTTTGACTTTGCGGTGGTAGGAGCACCAATTGTCATCGCCGACGGGTTAAGGGGCAACACCTATGAGAAGGTAGAGCTCGACCTACCGGTTCTCAAGGAGTTCTACCTGGCCAAGGAGGTGGTGAGGGCCGATGGTCTGGTGGTGCTAACGCACTTCAAGGGTCACGAGCTTTCGGCCTTTGGTGGGGCCCTAAAGAATGTAGGTATGGGGTGTGCCGCACGTAAGGGTAAGCTAGAGCAACATTCTACAGTGGCCCCTAAGATAGACAAGAAACGGTGTGTGGCCTGCGGTACCTGCCGGGAGTTCTGCCCGGTGGAGGCTCCCGAGCCGGTCGAGGGGGTAAAGAAGCCCCGCTATCGCATAAACGAAAAGCGCTGTATAGGCTGCGGCGAGTGTATTGCGGTTTGTCCTCAAGAGGCTATTAAAGTTCAGTGGAACGAGAAGGCCGAGCTTTTTATGAAAAAGATGGCGGAGTACGCTGCGGCCCTTCTTTCTACCAAAAGGGGGCGGACCTTTTTTCTGAACTTCATTTTGCAGGTCTCTCCAACCTGCGACTGTTATCCTTTTAATGATTACCCCTTGGTAAGAGACATCGGGATCCTAGCCTCGGAGGACCCAGTGGCCATTGATCAGGCTAGTGTTGACCTGATAAATCAGGAGGCCGGGCTTCCAGGTTCCAAAGTGGGTGAGGTCGCTCCAGGCGAGGACAAGTTTCGGAGACTCTATCCGCAATTAAACTGGGAAATTACACTGGAACACGCAGAGAGAATCGGGTTAGGATCAAGGAAATATGAATTGATAAAACTCGAGAAATGAGGTTACTTAAATATTTCGGGAAGGGTAGGGGGTCGATCTTCCCGAAAGTCTGAGGATTTGGGATGGGTTTTAGGCCTTTTGAGATTTTGAAGGACAAAATCCGGGTGGAGGATTTGCCGAAGGGGCCGGAAAGGCCACTTTGCGATGAGGACCCAGAAGAGTTTTTTCGTAAAGTGCGGCCCCTTTCCGGAAAGCCTATCTTTTGGTCCCCGGCTCCCAAAGAGCCGCCCCGCTTCGAAGAGAAGAACTGGCCTCCTCGAAAAATAAAGGTCAGAGTCTGGCAGACCTCGGAATACATAGAAGGCCGTGCCCCGGGGGTGAGTCAAGAAGTGATAAAGGCCTTGAGAGAGGGACGTTTTGCCGTCTCCCGAGTGCTTGATCTGCACGGATTGACCGTGCCGGAAGCCGAATTCGCCTTCTTTGAGTTCATGCGGGAAGCCCTCTTCCGTGGCGAACGGTGTGTGCTCATCATTCACGGTCGGGGGCTTTCCTCACCGGATAAACCGGTGTTAAAAGAAAAAGTAAGGTTTTGGCTCGAGCGGGGGCCCTTACGGCGTCATGTTCTGGCCTACGCCAGTGCTAGACCCTGTGACGGAGGTCCTGGAGCCACTTATGTACTTTTAAGCCCAAAACCATGGAAAACAAAATAAAGATCCCGGCCCACGGTCGCAGGAAGGTTCTCGTTCATGGGTTGCCTGGTTCAGGCAAGACCACCCTCATAGAACGGGTGGCCGAAAGGCTTGCCGGGCCCAAAAAGGGATTCGTAACCCGTGAGGTCCGGGAGGGTGGCCGGCGTGTGGGGTTCAAGATCTATACTCTCGACGGGCGAGAGGCCTGGCTGGCCAAAAGGGGCCGAGGTTGGCCTCAAGTGGGTAAATACAAGGTCTTCCTTGAGACCTTCGAAAAATTGGCCCTTTCCTCCCTTGAGCTGGATAGCTCTTCGGGCGCCACTCCAGTCTTCATCGTGGACGAAATCGGAAAGATGGAAATCTTCTCCGAGGCCTTTCGCGAGCGTATGCGGAAGCTTCTTTCAGGACCAGAGCCACTTCTGGCTTCCGTGGGCTACGGTAAGGTGCCCTTTCTTGAGGAGATCCTGAGTTTAAAGGAGCCTATTTTTTGCGAAATCACGCCGGATAATCGGGATTTCCTAGTAACAAGGATTCTTGTGGAGTTTGAGCGACCTGGACGGCTAATCGTCTTCGAAGGCCTTGACGGCTCTGGGAAAAGTACCCTGGCTAGGGAGGTGTATCAGGAGCTCAAATCTAGGGGGATTCCCGCGATTTTTACCCAGGAGCCCACCCGGGGAGAATGGGGGGAGAAAATCCGGGAACACCTAGCTAAGCGTACCCCGCTTTCCCCCCAGGCCTATGCTGAGCTATTCCTGCGGGACCGTCGGGAACACGCCGAAAAGATCTTAGTGCCGGCTTTGCTTGCCGGCAAAATTGTCATCTGTGATCGTTATTATCCTTCTACCCTGGCCTATCAAGGGAGTGAGGGCCTCGATGTTGAAGAACTGCTCCGTAAAAATGAAACCGTGGCCCCGGTACCAGATCTGGTGGTATTTATAGATGTTTCCGAAGACTTGGCGTTAGAACGCATAAAAGATCGGGGTGAACCCCACGAGCTTTACGAAACCAGAGAAAGGCTTTCGGCCATAAAGGAACTCTATTTTGAGATCCTGCCGCGATTCAATTACCTAAGACTTTCCGGAGACCGACCGGTCTCTGAACTATGCGAGGAGGTCCTTGATGCCTTACCCTATCCGAATAAGGATTGAGAATCTAGAGCTTCGAGCCGAGCTCTTCGATACCGATTGTGCCCGTAGGCTCTATGAGGCTCTACCTATTGAAGCCGAGCCAAGCGAATGGGGGGATGAGTTTTACTTCCGGATACCGGTAAGCTGCGAACCGGATGAGACCTATACCGTAAAGGTGAAGGTAGGGGATATTGGCTACTGGCCTCCAGGTCAGGCCCTGGCCATCTTCTTCGGTCCCACCCCGGCTTCTACCGGCCCGGATCCGGTTCCGGCAAGCGAGGTAAACCTGGTAGGTCGTATCCTTGACGATCCCTCTAAGCTTAAAGAAGTAAAAGGCGCCCACCTCATTCGCATTGAGCCTCTTTAATTCTCTTACCGGCCTTGACTTTTGATTTTGATTTGAATTAGAATTCAAATTATGAATGGCCGTTCAAAAAGGAAGGCCTGGCGTGAGGAGGTTGAAAGGGAGATTCTTGCGGCCGCGCTTTCGGTCTTCTCGGAAAGGGGCTTTCATCGAGCTAAAATGGTGGAGATTGCCGAAAGAGCCGGGGTGGCGGTGGGAACCCTTTATCAGTATTTTCCAAGCAAAAAGGCCCTTTATGAAACCCTTCTCTTTGAGACCGCCTCAATGATACACGAAAGGGTGATAAAGGTTCTTTCTGAGGAAGGCCCTCCGCAAGAGGTCCTGAAAAGGTTTCTGGAAATAAAGCTTGAGACCCTTCGTGAAAATGAGATCTTGCTCAAACTTCACCTTCGGGAACTCTGGGAGGCGAGATTCCGCGGGGTGCATACGGAAAAGATTCGGGCTCTTTTTGAGGACTATCTGGAAAGGCTTGCCGGAATACTTAAAAAGTTACCCTCTCCCCTTTCCAAGAATCCTAGATTTTACGCCGCCTTGGTGGACGGGGTGATCGCCACCGCGGTGGTGGAAGCACTGGAAGGGAAGATGCCATTTCCCAGATCGGAAGATCTGTGGGAAATCCTTACCCGGGCCCTCATTCCGAAGGAGAAATAAATGGAGAACAAACACCGAAGACTGGCGTTATTTATCCTTCTCGCCATCTTTATTACTCTTCTCGTTTTTCTGGCTCGTTTTCTCTGGCACCGCCACCTTTACGCCGTGACCAACGCCGTTTTTGTGGAAACCGACTCCCTGGTCTTTGTATCCTTTGACAAGGTAAACGGAAGACTCAAGAAACTTAACAAGGAAGAAAGCGACCGAGCCTCGAAGGGGGAACTTCTAGCCGAACTCGACGATACCACCTACGCCCTAAGGGTCAAAAACCTTACGGAAAACTTAAAGGCCTTGCGGGAAAAGGCCAAGGCCCTTGCGATAGAGATCGAAAGGCTCAGAAAGGAGCTAACCCTTAGGGAGGCCCAGATCGGAAACGAAATTGAAAGATTTCAGGCCGAAAGGGAGGCCCTGAAAAATGAACTTGCGGCCCTTGAGGTGGATTTATCCCAGGCCGAGCGGGACCTTAAACGTTTCAAGCGTCTTTTGGAGGAAAAACTGATCCCGGAGCATCGCTTCGAGGAGGTTGAGAACAGGGTGCTCGGGCTCCGTGAGAAAAGAAAGGCCCTTTTGGCCCGGATAGATTCTCTCTCAGCCGCTATCCGCGCCACTCAGAAGGAAAAAGAAATCGTAAAAAACCAGCGCAAACTCATTCGAGAAAAAGAAAAAGAGCTTTTGGCCTTAAAGGCTCAGATCAAGGCCCAGGAGAAGGCCCTTGAGGAGGCCCAGGTCCTGCTTTCCTACTGCAAACTTAAAAGCCCGGTCTCGGGCTATATTGCCAAACGCTTCCACGCCGAAGGCGACGTAGTGGCCCACGGGGAGCCGGTTTATGCAGTGGTGGATTTTTCTAAACTGTATGTTCTGGTTCTTCTTGAGGAAACTAAGCTTCGGGGCGTAAAACCCGGCTGTGAAGCCAAAATAAGGATAGACGCCTATCCCGGCCGAATCTTTTACGGCGTAGTGACGGCCGTACTTCCGGCAACCGCCGCCAAGTTTGCCCTGGTTCCGCGGGATATTTCCGCCGGAGAGTTTACCAAAGTGGCCCAAAGGATTCCGGTAAAGATCAAAATTACCAAAGGGGACATCTCCCTTTTAAGAGTGGGACTCGGGGGAGAGGTTGAAATTAAAAGGAAATTCTAATGGCTGAAGCCCCGGTTACCCAAAGTTTTTATTATCCGGTCTCTCCCCTGGATCGGGTCCTCATCACCTTCATCGTAATGACCGGTTTTTTCATGGCTATTCTTGATACCACCATCGTAGATATCGTGGTTCCCAAGATGATGGGCCCGCTTTCCACCGACCTTTACGGCATCCAGTGGGTGATCACGGCTTACATGACCGCAGCCGCGGTAGGCCTCATCTTCGTGGTTTCCCTGGCTCCGAGGATCGGCTATGCCTGGACCTTTCTCTCCGGGCTCACCCTCTTCACCCTTTCCTCGGCCATGTGCGGTTTGGCCGGAAGCCTTCCCTCCATGGTCTTCTGGCGAGTGATGCAGGGGCTGGGGGAGGCCTTCATTGCGGCCTCGGCCCAGACCATCCTCCTTGCGGTCTACCCCCCGGAGAGACAGGGCCTTGCCATGGGCATCTTCGGCCTGGGGGTAAGCTTTGCCCCGGCCCTGGGGCCGACCCTCGGAGGGTTTCTCACCGAACACCTCTCCTGGCGCTGGGTCTTTTACATCAACCTCCCGGTAGGCGTCCTCACCCTGGTGGCCGGACTTTTCTTTCTTCCCCGTGCAATCGGCCGCACCGGCCGTTTCGAATTCAACCCGATAAGTTACATCTTTCTCACCGCCTTCACCATTTCCCTGCTGGTACTCCTCTCGAAGGGCCAGCAGCTTGGCTGGTTCCAGTCCACCGTGATCGGGACTCTGGCCTTTGTCTCGGCTCTGGCCCTGGTGGCTTATCTCATAAGTGAACTTCTTTCCCGTAAACCCCTGCTTGATCTTTCTATATATCTCATCCCCGAGTTCGGCCTTACCATGGCCTACCACTTCTTTGTGCTTGGTTTTTCCATGTATCAGATTTTTTACCTCCTTCCCCTCTATTACGAGAACCTCAAAGGCCTTACCACTTTCCAAGCCGGGCTTCACATGCTGGCCTTTGCGAGCTGTATCGGCCTTTTTTCCGTAATCTCCGGGGCCTTAAGCGACCGGTTTAAACCGGAATATCTGCTGGTGGCAAGCTTCTTTATCTATTCCTTTGTGTCCGTATTTCTCCTCCCGCGCCTCAATTATTATACCCCGGCCTTTACGGCCGCCCTTTACACCGTACCCCTGGGAATGGCCATTGGAACCTTTTTCCCGCCCCTTACCCGGATCACTTTAAGCAACCTCGGGCCCCGGACTGGCCTCGGGGTGGTCCTTATGCATTATCAAAGATTTATCGGGGGTTCTTTCGGAACGGCTATAGCCACCAATACCCTCACTTATCGAACCGATTTTCATTTTCAGGAGATCACCGGCCTCCAGAATCGCGTTCTTTTTGAGAAAGCCATCCAGAAAGGAACGGCCTTTCTTGAGCCCTTTTTTCCCTCTGAGCTTGCCATCCGGAAGGCCAAGGCTCTCATGTTCAAGGTGGAAAGTCTCTACGCCGCAAGTTACGCCTTTCAGGACACCTTCCGCCGCACCTACTACTTCGCCCTCCTCGGGGCCGTCTTCCTCTTCATCCTCTTTTTCCGCAACCTTTACCGGAGCTATCAAGCCCGAAGGGAGGTGAGGGCGTGAAAAAGATATTCTTTCTGGCCCTGAGTTTATTTTGCCTACTCGGTCCTGCCTTGAGAGCTGAAGAAAACCTTTTTTCCCTTGAGGAATGTTTGAGACTCGCTCTTTCCCGGTATCCGGCCTTAAAGGCCGCTTTGGCAAGAAGACAGGCCGCGGAGGAAAGGGAAAAAGCGGCCTTTCGGGAACACTTTCCAAAACTCTATACCGGATATGAATATCGGCGCTATCGGGATCAGGAGATCATAAAAACCCCCTTCGGAAATTACCCCATAAAAGACCGAGAGGAGGCCATTTTTGCCCTCACGGTGAAACTGCCCGTGTTTCACGGGCTGGCCATTTCCACCCGCCACGATCTAAAGAAGCTTGCGGTTAAGGTCTCGGAGGTGGAGGAGGCCCGGGTAAAGCAGGAACTTATCTTTCGGGTAAAAGAGGCCTACTTCCGGCTGGTTCAGGCGGAAAAAGAGCTTGAGCTTGCCAGAAAATCCCTTGAAAGACGGAGGACTCACCTCAGGGATGTTCAAGGATTTTTCCGAGAGGGACTGGTGGCTAAAAACCAGCTCCTTCAGGCCGAAACCGAGGTCAAGGAGGGCGAATACCGGCTCCTTTCAGTCGAAAATCAGGTAAAGGTGGCCCGTTCCAGACTGAATCTTCTGCTTCAGCGTCCCCTTTCCGCCCCGCTCAAAGTGATTCCTGTGTTCCCCTTGAAACCAGTAAAAGAGCCTTACGAAAAACTTCTTGAGCTTGCCCTTCAAAACCGGCCGGAGGTAAAAGCCGCGGTTTTAGCCGTAAAGGCCAAGGAAAAGGAATTAAGGCTTGCCCGGAGTCGCTATTTTCCCTGGCTCGACCTTGAGGCCCAGTATTACAAAAGGGGAGACACTCTGGATCTATCCGAGAACCCTTACGGTGACAGAGAAAATGCCTGGGTGGGCCTGAGTCTCAACTGGGAGCTCTGGGACTGGGATATTCGCGGTCGGGAGGTTGCGGCCGTACGGGCCGAACTTCTATCTCAGAGGGCCCTCTTAAAGGAAATAAAGGATCGGGTGGGGCTTGAGGTGCGCGAGGCGCTTCTTTCGCTTTCCGCCGCCGAAAAGAAAATCGAGGTGGCCCAAAAAGCCTTAGCCGCAGCTCAAGAAAACTTCCGGCTCAACCGAGCCCGGTTTCGCGAGGGCCTGGCCGACACCACGGATGTTATGGATGCCGAAACCCTGCTTACCCGGGCTCAAACTCACGAGATTGCGGCTCTCGCGGAATACGAGATTGCCAGGGCCAGATTGTCTTACGCCGTGGGACTGCCGGAACTTCCCTGACGCCGTTCCACGGTGATCACGGTGTGCACATTTCCCCGGGGGTTGAAGTCCCCCACCACCTTAAGCTCCCTGGGCTCAAGGAGTTTCCAGAGGGCGTCAAAAATCTCGTTGGTAGCGGCTTCGTGCGAGATATAGCGCCCACGGAATTTGTTAAGCCAGAGTTTCAGAGAGCGTAGTTCCACGATCTTTTTGTGCGGGAGATAAGAAATTTTAATGGTAGCAAAGTCCGGATAGCCCGAACGGGGACACAGACAGGTGAACTCCGGGAAGGTGATGTCTATACGATAGTCTCGGTCGGGATAGGGATTGGGCCAGGCCTCAAGCTCGGCCTCTTCAATAGCCCGCTCTCCGTATCTCTTTTCCTCAGCCATAAAAGTTAGATGGCGCGCCCGGGAGGACTCGAACCTCCAACCTTTGGATTCGTAGTCCAATGCTCTATCCGATTGAGCTACGGGCGCGCTTGCTTGTGATTTTAATGCCAGGGAGTTAACTTGGCAAGAGGATAAGATTCCTGTAATTATGGAGGCGAGACCTCAAGAGGAGGCATCTATGGCGGCTATTATGGAAGATTCCTTGCCCACCGAAGGGCAAGGGGCCAAGATCATTCTGGGTGAGCCGGTACAAAAGGGCTACTTTTACGGCTATGAAGGGATCGTGCTGCACGAGGAAGGCGGAGAACAGGCCATCATGATCCTGGAGACCCCTTTCTGGGGACGAATTCTCTTTATAAATGGCACCGCGCAGTTCACCTCTCGGGATGAGTTCATCTATCACGAAGCCTTGGTGCACATCCCTATCCAGGCCTTTCCAGAGGGCAAAGTCAAAAGGGTTCTCATCTGTGGAGGTGGAGACTTCGGGGCCGCTCGGGAGGTCCTCAAGTATCCGGAAGTGGAAGAAGTCCTCATCGCCGATATCGACCCCCGAGTACCGCGAGTAGTAAAAGAATTTTTCCCGGAGCTCCTTCCCGAAAATCCGGATGATCCGCGTCTCAAGCTCCTAACCGTGGATGCCTTTAAGCTGGTGGAAGATCTCGTAAGCCAGGGGCAAACTTTCGATCTCGTGATAATCGACTCCACCGATCCGGATATTTCTACCTCCGACTTCACCCTGGAACTCTCGCATTCCTTGTTTAGCGAAGATTTTCACCGGCTACTTCTAAAACTGGCCCCGGGAGGAGCCATTGTCCAGCAGGCAGCTACTCCCTTTACTATGAAGAACATCCTCGAAGGCTCTTACAAGGTCTTTACCAACGTCTACTCCAAAGGAGAGGTCTTCTGTTATCGGGCTTCCATTCCCTCCTTTGGGGGGGACAACGCCTATGTGTTGAGGTTCCCTGGAGGAGACCCTGGCGAACCTCGTAAAAAGAGTGTTCCGGCGACCAAGTATTATACCCACGAGGTCCACCGGGCCTCTTTTGCCCTGCCCAAATTCTGGCTTACGGAGGTCTTGAATCGCAATGCCTAGGATCATAGGGATACTCGGTTCGCCGCACCCCTTTGGAGGTTCGGGCTCTCTTCTGCGTTGCGCCCTTTACGCCGCCGAGGAAGAAGGCGTGGCTACCGAATTGATAAGCGTGTATGCCCAAAAGATCGAACCCTGTATCGGTTGCGTCCAGGAAGAGGAACCTACGTGTAAATATCCGTGTATCTTCGAAGACTATGGCAAAGAGATCCTCCAGAAACTCAAAAAAGCTGACGGCTATATCATAGCCTCGCCGGTTTACTGGTATGGCCCCTCCGGGCCGTTAAAGATCCTTATTGATCGCATGACAGCCCTCGAAAACATGGTGGCCTTTGGAGAGCCCAGTTATGTGGAGGGCAAAGCCGTCGGGGTGATCACGGTGGGGGCAGACGCCGGGGTGACCCTTTCCGGGGCCTATCTGCTGACGGTATTGAACGCCATGGGAGCCGTGATCCCACCTTGGGCCCACGCTTACTCCCATCGTGGAAAAGAGGCCATTTTCGACGACCGGGCCGCCATGGACGCCATCAACGTGGGACGCCTTACCGCTCGCCTGGTAAAAATTTTAAAGGGCTATTCGGAAAAGTTGGCTTATAAGGAAGATCTAGATCAACTTGAAAGAATTCGTCAACGAGTATTAAAAGATAAAATGATCTGGGAAGAAGAAAATGAGCGCGATGAACTTTATGGAAAATCCGGTTCTTAAGGCCATCTACGGACGGAGGAGCATCCGGGAATATACCCAAGAGGTTCCTCCCCGGGAACTTGTTCTTGAAGTCATAAGGGCCGGTATTTGGGCCCCTTCAGGGCTCAACAACCAGCCATGGCGGTTTGCTATCGTCTGGAATGCGGAAATAAAGGAGAAACTGGCCGAGCTTACCCGCTACGGGGAAATCATCCGGCGGGCACCGGTGGTGATCGCCGTCTTTTTGGATCAAGCTGTCATGTACCACCAAATAAAGGACCACCAGTCCGCCGGGGCTTGTCTGGAGAATATGCTTCTAGCAGCTCATGCCCTAGGACTCGGAGGGGTGTGGCTGGGAGAGATCCTCAAAAATGGAGATAAGGTGCGAGAGGTCCTAGGGCTTCCAGAGGGGCTGGAGCTGGCAGCCGTGGTGGCCCTGGGATATCCCAATGATCGCCGTAAACGGACCGGACGCAAACCCCTTGAAACCTTCATTTTGAAGGAGATCCTTTGAGGTGGAAACTCCTTTTTTTAATCATCGCTTTCTGGGTTAACACGGCCTCGGTTTGGGCTCTAAAAATAAAGGATCTAAGTGTGGCTCCTTATGGGGATTATCTTCTGCTCTACGCCTATCTTGAAGAACTCCCTTGGCAAGATCTGCGAGAGGCTTTGAGGCATGGTCTAGGGTTGAGCTTTACTTATCAGATAGAGGTTTATCGTATCCGAAGATTTTTGAGGGACGAGAGGGTAACCGTTCAGGAACTGACCCGTACGGTTTATTACGACCCTATCAAGAATGTTTTTTTCGTACAAACCGTAGGGGCCTTGGAGGCGCCTTTTAGGGCTGGTTCCGCAAGGCAGGCCCTTGCGATAGCTTCCTCCTTGGAAGGATTACCCCTACTTCCCCTTTCCCGCCTTTCGGCTCAGGCCAACTATCGCTTGAAAGTCCGGGCCGTGGTCAGGAAATTTACCAAAACCGGCTGGCCCAAAAAAATCATAAAATTTTTGCTTTTTAGAGGCGACACCTTGGAGACTTCCTGGGAAAACCTCAGGTTTTCGTTATGAGGTCCGAACTAGAGGAAAGACTCAAACGCCGCCGAGAATTTCATTTAATACTGATAGGACTTATCCTTTTTACTCTTTTTGCCTTTTTGGAATTTAAGGCCTTTCAGATCCTGCCTTTTAAATTTTCTGGCCAAAATCTCATCATCTTTGCTCTCATCCAGATCAATCTCATCCTCCTGCTACTAGTCATCTACCTGGTCTTACGGAACCTCTTGAAGACCATTTTCGAGGCCCGGAACAGTCGACTTTCCCGTAGCCTACGTCTAAAATTGACCCTTTCTTTTGTGGTGCTCAGTTTTATTCCAGCTCTGCTTCTTTTTGCGGTTTCTCACCGTTTCATTGAGACCAGCCTGGAGTACTGGTTCGGTAGCAACCTAGATCAGCAACTGGAGAAGGCCCTTTTCGAAGCTCGGGCTTATTACCAGGATAAAGAACGGGAGATCTTGGTAAAGACCCAGAACTTTATTAATAATTATGTAAAAAAAACCCGAAGACTTTCCTCTAAGTACGTTGGGCGCTACCGGAAAAAACTATCCCTTGCAAGTCTTGAGATTTATGATGCCCAAGGACGTCTCCTCAAGAAATCGTATGCCCGAGAGATTAAGAATCCTCTAGGCATTCCCCCTTCCCTTCTTTCCCAGATACTTTCAGAAAAGTCTCCCCTTTCAGAGACCAGCGATCTGGAGGGCAAAGTCCTTTTGAGGGTTTTCGTGCTCACAGCCTTCAAACAACAGCCCGTAATTGTAGCCGGTGGAGAATTTCTTGATCCCGGGCTTGAAAAGCTCATCAAGGATATCAGTTCCGGAGTAGGTCTCTATCAACAGCTCAAATTCTTAAAAGGACCCTTGAAGACCTCGCTTCTTTTGGTGCTACTTTTGGTGACCCTTCTTACCATCTTTGTGGGTTTATGGTTTGGGATGCGTTTTGCCCGAAGACTTACTGAGCCCCTTCAGGAGCTCACCGAAGCCGCAGGCCGGATTGCCTCCCGGGACTTTGAGGTTAGCCTTCCGCAAGAGACCTCGGACGAGGTAGGTGTTCTGGTGCGGGCCTTCCGGGAGATGGCCAGGGAGCTCAAACTCTATCGGGAAAGGGTGGAGGAAACCACTCGAGCCCTTTCTGAGGCCAACGAGGAGCTCTCCCGCCGCACGGCTTATCTCGAGACCGTCCTAGCCCATATTACGTCCGGAGTTATAGCTGTGGATCAAGAGGAAAGGATTACCCTCCTCAATCGCCGGGCCCGGGAACTCCTTGACTTAGAACCATCGGCTTCGGGGAAGAGCTTGCATGATGTGCTTCCCGAAAGTCTTTACCTAAACTTTAAGGATCTCCTAGAGAAGGTACCCCGTGATAGACCTCTTAGCACTCCGGTGAGATTGTATGAAGGTGAAAGGCATCTGGTACTGGGGATTACGGTTATTCGGCTTCCAGAGGAAGCCTTTCCGGGCTATCTTTTTATACTTGAGGATTTTACGGAAAAGGAACGCATGGAAAGACTAGCCGCTTGGCGGGAGGTAGCTCGCCGTATTGCCCACGAAGTCAAGAATCCTCTTACCCCTATTCAGCTTTCAGCCCAGAGATTGCGACGCAAACTCTCTGGGAAACTATCTCCCGAAGACGGAGAGATCCTTTTTCGTTGCACTACTACCATCGAGAACCAAGTGGAGGAACTTAAACACCTAGTAAATGAATTTTCGGCCTTTGCCAGGCTCCCTGGACTTAAACTCAAGGAAAACGACCTGACAACGGTGATAAGGGAAACCATTGCCCTTTATGAAGAGGCCCACCGAGAAATCGAGTTCCGCTTCGAAGCCGGAAAGGTGCCGCCTTTTCTGTTCGACCGGGACCAAATGAAACGGGTCCTCCTCAACCTTTTTGACAATGCCATTTCGGCCCTTTCCGGCAAGGGTATGATAGAGGTCAAACTCTACCGAGAGGGAGAATGGGTCTTTTTGGAGGTGACTGATAATGGTCCCGGGATCCCCTCGGAACTCAAGGCCCGGTTGTTCGAACCTTACGCCTCGGGTAAGGGAAGCACGGGACTAGGACTGGCTATCGTGAATTCCATAGTGCAGGGCCATGGAGGGGAGATCAGAGCCGAGGATCATCAACCTCACGGGGCTCGTTTCATCGTAAAACTTCCCTTCCGCCGGAGGGAAGATGCCTGAGATCCTGGTAGTGGATGACGAAAAGAGCATCCTTGAGAGCCTACGGGACATCCTTGAGGACGAAGGCTATCAGGTGCGGTGTGCCGAGACCGGGGAGGAAACCCTGCGGATACTTGAAGAAAATTCCCCGGATCTGATACTACTAGATATCTGGCTTCCTGGGATGGACGGCCTAGAGGTCCTTTCCAGGATCAAGAAAGTCTATCCCCACCTTCCGGTCATCATCATCTCCGGACACGGGACTATTGAGATGGCGGTAAAGGCCGTAAAGCTCGGGGCCTTTGACTTTTTGGAAAAGCCGCTTTCCTACGATCGGGTAGTGGTTTCGGTGGAAAACGCACTGAGATTCAAGGCCCTTGAGGAGGAGAACATTCGGCTTAGGGCCCGCCTCAAGGAGCCCGGGCTTACCGGCGAGTCTCCGGCCATAAGGGAGGTGCGGACCCTCATTGCTCGGGTAGCTCCCACGGATGCTACGGTGCTCATCCAGGGGGAATCCGGGGTGGGCAAGGAGGTGGCTGCTCGGATGATTCATCGGCTTTCCCATCGAGATCGGGGGCCTTTCGTGGAGGTGAACTGTGCGGCCATCCCGGAAACCTTGATCGAGTCTGAGCTCTTTGGGCACGAGAAGGGAGCCTTCACCGGAGCCACTCAGGCCCGCAAGGGCAAGTTCGATCAGGCCCACGGGGGAACCCTTTTCCTTGACGAAGTGGGCGATATGAGCCTTTCTGCTCAGGCCAAGGTCCTGAGGGTGCTTCAGGAAAAACGCTTCCAACGGGTGGGCGGAGACCGCTTGATTGAAGTGGATGTGCGGATTATTGCGGCCACCAACAAGGATTTAAAAAAGGAGATCGAGGCCGGTCGTTTTCGAGAGGATCTTTACTTCCGTTTGAATGTGGTGCCTATCACCATTCCTCCCTTGAGGGAACGACCAGAAGATATCCCTCTTCTGGTGGAGGAGTTCTTGGACAACCTTTCGCGGCATAGTGGCCTTGGCCGCAAGACCTTGGCCCCGGAGGTCCTAGAGGTCTTAAAGAGGTATCCCTGGCCCGGGAATGTGAGGGAGCTCAAGAACCTAATCGAACGCCTGGTAATCATCTCCCTTGGCGAGGAGATTACCCTGAACGATCTCCCGAGAGAGTTTCTGGAATATGCTGAAAAGGTTCCAGAAGAAGAACTTCCCCCCTGGTTTGTTGCCGATAGTTTTAAGGAGGCCCGGGAGCTTTTTGAGCGAGAGTACCTTAGACGCAAACTCGAAGAATTCGGAGGAAACATCAGTCGTATGGCCGAGGCCATTGGCTTGCGCAGGAGCTATCTTCACCGTAAACTCAAGGCCTTGGGACTTTCTCGGTAAGATCCATGAGATCCTTCCGCAGGAATCTTTATGAAAAGGACTTTCTGGTTACCTTTGAGCTGGTTCCGGGAAGGAGTACTCGTACTCGGCACTACCGCGATATCATCGGGTTTGCCGAGAAGGTAGCCGAAGACGGGCTTTTCGATGCTTTATCTATTACGGACAACGCCGGGGGGCACCCGGCACTGGCCCCGGAGGCCCTGGGGCGGGAACTCAAACGCATGGGCCATGAACCTATCATCCATTTCTCCTGTAAGGACAAGAACCGTAACAAGATCGAAAGCGATCTTCTGGCCTTGGATCGTGAGGGTCTGCACAATCTTTTGATTCTTACTGGAGATTATCCCCGTTACGGTTATCGTGGCCGGGCCAAACCGGTCTTCGATCTGGACTCGGTTTCCTTGCTTCGTCTTATTTCCGAGATGGAAAAGGGCTTTCTACTCCCGCCAGAAGTTCCTGGTGGAGGCATTACTCTGCCACCTATTCCTTTTTTTGCCGGCTGTGTAGTCAATCCTTTCAAGTGGTCCGAGGCCGAGACCGTAACGCAATACTACAAACTCATACGAAAGCTCCGGGCCGGAGCCCGGTTCGTGATTACTCAGGTGGGCTTTTCAGCCCGCAAGTTTCAGGAATTGAAGTTTTTTCTCGAAGAAGAGGGGTTTGGAGAGGTTCCAATTTTGGGAAGCATCTTGGTAATGGATGTCCGGCTGGCTCGCATTCTTTATCGGGGGGCGGTTCCTGGGATTACGGTCACGGAAAGGCTCCTTAAGACCGTAGAGGCCGAAGCCCGGAGGCCGGACAAGGGACGGGAGGCCGCTCTCCTCCGAGCGGCTAAACTCATGGCCCTCTTAAAGGGGTTGGGGTTTCAAGGTGCTCACATCTGTGGAGCTCCGCTTGATCCGGTGGCCGCAAGGGAACTCCTTGCCATGGCTGAAGAGTTCTATCCTTCCTGGAAGGAATTTCTGCCGGAATTTTCTGAGGCCCCGGAGAGAAGCTTTTTTCTTTATGATAGAGATCCGGAAACCGGTCTCAATCTCCGCAGACGTCGTGGCCTCTCTCCACGAAGTGTAAGGAGCCTCACTTTCCTCTTTTCTGGTCTGATACATCGTCTCTTTTTCTCATCAAAGGCCCCTTTTTTCCGCCTGACTAAGAGCTTTTTTGAGAGGCTTTCCGGAAGCCGGTTCGAAAAGTATTTTGCTCGGCTGGAATATGGCTTCAAGAAACCCCTTTTTGATTGTCAGGAGTGCGGGGATTGTACGCTTGGAGAGTTGGCCTTTCTTTGTCCTCAGAGCCAGTGTGCCAAATATTTGCTGAACGGCCCCTGTGGGGGGAGCCGGGATGGCTGGTGTGAAGTCTATCCCGGTAAGCGTCGCTGTGTTTACGTAAGGATTTACGAGAGATTGTCACCGGAGGAACGACGGAAGAAGCTCCTTGAAAACGAGATCCCTCCCCGCAATTGGGCCCTTTATCGAACTTCCTCCTGGCTCAATTTCTATCTGGGAAAGGACCATCATAGTTTACTGACCCACCGGAAGAGTTAGAAGAGGCGAAAGGATCTTGCCCTTGGAAGCCTCAAGCGCGAAGAGTTGCTGGAGTAGAATGAAGGTGGACTTGGTGGGGAGGTCAGTATCGAGGATGTAAAACCACCTTCCTCGGTATTTCACGGCTAGGGCGGCTTGGGAGGGGAGTTTCTCGCTCGTGCGAACGCAGAAAAGGTCTTCTAGCATTTCCTGCCAGGAAAAGGGACGCCCATCGGGATAGCGGGTAATGGTCACCCGACCGCCTTGCAGATCCTCCTGGGGAACCTCGAGACCTTGGGAGAGATAGAATAAGACCCCAATGAGGGAACGGGTTTCGATGCGTATGTGCCGCGGTCCAGAGGGAGTTTCTGGCCCTACGAGAGGATAATAAGGGGCCTTCTCAAGCTTGAGGATATGGCGTATCTCGTCGGTAACAGGAAGATCTTCGGCCCGTGAGTCCAGCATAAGGACCGGGAGTGTCTGATGGTCTTTTTGGAGGAAGAGGAACTTGATAAGTCCTTTCTTACGGAGGATCTCCAGTTTTCGGCTCAGAACTAAAAAGTCCTTAAATTCTGGGGCTTCGGCCGGAGTGGGACCAGAAGCCGTGGGCGCGTTTGGAAGGTCGTTTATGGCCTGTACGCAGAGCCTTAGGACCCGGTCCACCCGCCAGCCAGAATTTAAGAGCAGGATCAGGTGTTCTATTGGAATGGGTGAAAGGAGCCTCTTGGCAAATTCTTCCCCCTGAAGGGGGACGAAGGTAAAGGTAGGTTTGGTGGCATAGGAGAAACCGAGATTCAGGCTGTAGGAGTCCGGAAAGACCTCGTTGATCTTTACGCCTCCGGAAAAATCGCTAGAGAAGGCATATTGGCTGGAGATGCTCGTGACTTCGAGGAATATCGGGGGTTCTCCATACCGGAGTCGGACGAGATTGAGTAGCATCTGTTCGGAGAGGGCGTGTTGCAAGGCCTTATTGAAGCCTAGCGAAGACTGTTTGAGGGTAGGGCCATGCTGAAAGCCGCAGGCCGAAAGGAGTAGAAAAGCACAAACTAGGATCGCTTTAAATGGAAGATGGGTCTTCATTTTTGACCAATTCTTTGAGTGTGATACAGACTTCTTGCCAATCACTTTGGCCCTCCTCGATTCTATCCATCAGGGTTTCGAGTTCCCGAGTAAACTCTTCCGAAACGTAATGTGGAAAGGCTTGCCTTAAAGTTTCATATACTTCTTTTCCTAGATGGGTAGGGACCAGGCGACCGGCTTTTATAGGCTTCACGTAATGACGATGAAGGAGGGTGGAGACGATTTCGGCATAGGTTGATGGCCTTCCCAGCCCCCGGCGTTTCATTTCCTGAACCAGGGTGCCTTCGGTAAATAGCGGAACCGCCGAAATGGCCGAAAGTGTAACCTTTTCCGGTTGAGCTGAGCCTTCGGGACTAAAGAGTTCTATGCGGTCCCAGAATTTCTCAAAGCCCTGAACCAAGATCTCCACCGGGACTTCTTCCTCCCACTTGAAATCTTCCGCCTTAAAGAGCAAACGGGCTTTCTTTACCACCGTATTACGGCACTGACTAGCCATGAAACGACGGAAGATGAGGTCGTAGAGCCGGATCGCCGTCCGTTCTTCCTCAAGATGAAGTAACCCATGAGCCACTCGGGAACGCAATTCCCCCGTATCCCAAGGTCTAGTGGGTCTTATGGCTTCATGGGCTCCGCTATCGGCCCAGCCTCGAGGCCGGAAATATTCGGCCCCGAGGGTCTTTTCGATATAAGGTCTGGCTACCTGGAAACGACCGGCTTCCGAAACCCGGGTAGAATCTGTACGGTGGTAGGTGATGAGTCCACTCTCGAAAAGTTGTTGCAAAAGCTCCATGGTCTTACGGCTCGAAAGCCCCAGGCGTGCATGGGCCTCTTCAAGGACACTATCAGTGGTGAAAGGCGGTGGAGCCTGAAGAGTTTCTTCCCTAAACTCCAAAAGGTGCCATTTTAGCGTAGAAAGCTTTTCGAAGGCCCTCCGGGCCTCTTTGGCGTCCTCGAACTCCCGGTCGAAACGTCTTCCAGAAAGGTAAAAGCTCAGGCGATACTTTCGGCGGGAGGCCTCGCGGGCCCTTTCTATCACCCAACCCAGGACCGGAGTCTGTACTCGGCCGGCTGAAAGCCCTCGCCGCGAGAAAACCCGCCAGAGATACCGGGAAAGGGTAAAACCCACCCAGCGGTCTGCTACCCGGCGGGCAAGTTGGGCCTTTACCCGGGGAAGGTTGAAATCTCGAGGGGTCGAAAGGGCTTCCTTCAGGGCCCGAGGAGTGACTTCGTGGAATTCCAGTCTTTTGATATTTCTTTGAAAGGGTCTGAGAGTAATGAAAAGATCGTAAGCGATTTTTTCCCCTTCAGCATCGGGATCGGAGCCGATGAAGACCTCGTCTACCGTAAAAGCCAATCTTGATAAGGCCGAAAGGATCTCGCCCTTGTCTAACACTTCTCCCGGACACCTTTCCCGCACCTCCTCCGGATCTATCAATTCCTCGCCGGTTTCCCGACACCGTTTGATGGTGTCAAAGATCGGCACAAAGGCTCCGTCTGCCTTTTGAACTCCGAAGATTCCTCGCCGACGGGAGAGATTGAAAACGTGTCCCAAGGAGGCAGTGACCATGAGAAGGCCATTTTCCGTAGGGATTTCATAGACCGTAAGGCTTCCCAATCTGCGCTGGGAGGGTCGCCCCCAGAAAGAAGCTATGGTACGAGCCTTGTGGGGAGATTCCACCACCAGGAGAGTGCTCTTAACCTCCAAAGTTTGACCTTTTCGCGTGTCTTTGCGGGCCTCGGTGAGTTTGCGGGACTCTTCTGCAAGGTCCAACTTCGAAAGGGGGATGAAGGCTGGAGGTTCTCCTAGAAAAAAGGTCAGGCGATGGACAAGACTTACGAACGCCTTTGAATCCTCGGCAAGGACCAAAGAGAGCCCTGGTAGCACCCTTCCGGCCGAAAGCCTGGAGACCCGTCCCGAGGCCTGAAGATAGGTGGCGGCGTCCCCTACCACCACCCGAAGCCCATCGTCTGTCTCTTCAAGAAAGACTTCCTCCGATTGTTTGAGTCTTTCTTGAAAGGCAGGATCGTTCAGGTGCTTTTCTAAAAAATTACGGATCTCCCTTATCCGTTTTGCTAGGCGAGGATAACGGTGGAGATCTTCGGCTCGGAGGGTGAAATAAGATTTTAGGTACCTGAGGTAGGAAAGGGCGGTTAGTTGATCGTCGTTTTCGAAAAGCGGGAGCAGGGCCGAAAGGAGATTCTGTAACCTAGCCGGGGTATCCTCGAGCTTCAAGGGGAAAACGTGCTTGGGGACCCCTACAAATACAGCGTATCTCAGGATTTCCGGCAGATCTATTCCGCGAACCAAGGGGTTGGAGAGATGCGAAAGTCCCACCGCGACCTCGAATTCTCCGGCCCTGAGCCGGGCCATGAGCTTTTCAGGTTTCTCCTCGAGGTAGGAGATGGCCTTGATGCCTTGCGATCGTAAAAACTGGGTGACATCCTCCACCCGGTCCTTCCCAAATTCTTCGGAGAGAAAGACCAGTCCTCCAGAACCGAGGACTTTGATGAGTTCGGTCGCTCTCTGAAGGAGTCTCTCTCGGGTAAGCACTTCATAAGTGTCGGTGATGTTTCTAAGGCTCGAGACCGCCCGCTGGATGTCGAAACCCAGAAGGTTCTGAAAGAGCGCTAGGCGAGCTCCGCGTGGTTTTAGGGTGGCAGAGGAAAGGAGGAGCTGTCCTCTCCCGGCTCGAGATCTTATAATCTTCAGCCTCTCGTAATCCTCGGGCGTTTTGCCCTTTTTAAGGGCTAGGGAGAGTTCTTCCTCTGTAAAGCCAAGGATCTTGAAAAGGGTCTCTACGTGACGGGAGTTCTTGAGGAAGGCGTCTACGTCATCCACAAAGACCAGGGAAAAACTGGCCTTTTGGAATTCTTCGGCCTGTTTGTACATGAAGGCCGAGGTGGCCACCAGGATTTCATAGTCTCCGGAAAGGAAGGCTTCTTTTTCCTTTTTCCGGCCGCGGTAAGCAAGGATCGATCTCTGAAGCCCGATCTTTTCGGCCATCTCAAGAAGCCTAGCAGCCAGCTGTTCGCAAAGTAGCCGGGTGGGGACCAGGATCAGGTTCTTTCCAGGGAGGAGAAGAAGACTCAACAGTCCGAAAGTGGTCTTGCCCGTGCCGGTAGGCGCGACGATAGCAAAAGATTCTCCTAGAAATAGTCTTTTAGCCCAGGAGAGTTGGAGGGAAGAGGGTTTTAGTCCCAAGGCCTTTTCAAAGGCCTCCTGAAACCGGACGAGCTCTTTCTCTACCCGACAGAAAGGTTCAAACCCTAAAAGTTTGCGATTTTCCTCTAGGGCCTGACAGGGATGGTTTTTGAGTTCGGGAAGACAGGTTTCACAGGGAAGTCCCTGAGCGAGGCGGGTGTCGCTTATCTCATGGCCACAATTCGGGCACCCGTGGGCGATCTTGAAAAGCATCAGTTCTTATTTTCGAGCACAAGCCACCTCTCGACTAGCCTTTCGGCACAAAAGACCAGGGATTCTAAGTCGAGATATTCGGTGGCTCTTAAATCGTAAAGGATCTTGGCCTCTGGAGAAAGCCCCTCTTCTGGATCTCCTCGCCAAAAATAGACTCGAAGGGGCACCCGAGGAAGAACCAGTATTTCGACGGCGAGATCAGCCTCTCCTGAGAGCTCCCGGGACCGAAAATGGGATATGAGCGGACGTAGGTCTTCAAAATCTTCGTTTAGAGCCCGGGCAAGTTTTTCTTCCGCGTAGCGCCTCAAGGTAGCCACTTTGGAGATAGAATTCGGAAAAGTCTCAAGGCCTACGAATTCTCCGGTGAGGGGTTTGTACCCCTGAAAGATTACGTAATTATAGAGAAGAATCTGGTCCCTGGGGTCCAGTTCCAGGCCGTCTAACCGCCGGGCGTTCTTTTTCGTAAGTTCAACCTCCCCATCGAGATAAGGAATGTGTAGTCGGCCGTATTTATAGCTCAGACCTAATCCCGGAGCCGCCTTTTCAAAATTTACATTTTGGACTTTCTTTTTGATCTCTTCGAGAATGCGGTAGGCCTGATCCAATTCGGAAGCCGGCTTGGGAGCGACTTCTGTGGGTAGCTTAGCGAGATCGAGATGGGGGCATTCTTCGGGCAAGCGTTTGCCTGTAGTTAGAGCCATTGCGAAGGCCAGGCAGCTGACTTCTCCACACTTTCCACAGTTCGTTTTGGGTAGGATTTTGATAATTTCAAGTAGGGCAAAGCCCATGATCGCTATGATAGCATGGAGCTGATTTTTTTGAAAGAAAAACTTTTTAGAGGTATAATATATCTTAATTAATGCGGCCCGAAATAGGGAAGGGGGTAGGGCAAGATGTTCAATATAGGTGATGTAGCGGTTTATCCCGCCCACGGCGTAGGTGTCATTGAAGCCGTGGAAAGTAAGGTTATCGGAGGCCAGGAAAAGACCTTCTATGTCATGCGAATTTTAGAGAACAACATGACGGTTTTGGTGCCCAAGGACAATGCCCACAAGATTGGCCTTCGAAGCGTAATTTCCAAAGACGAAGCTCAAAAGGTCTATAGCATACTTAAAGAAAAAAGACCCTCTCTCAACCATCAGACCTGGAATCGCCGGTATCGGGAGTATATGGAAAAGCTCAAAAGTGGTTCTATTTATGAGGTAGCCGAAGTCTTAAGGGATCTTCATCTGGTAAGCCTCCAAAAACCCCTTTCCTTTGGTGAAAGGAAACTTTTTGATACGGCTCACAACTTATTGGTGAAGGAACTTTCGCTGGCTGAAGGGCTGAAGGAAGAGGAAGTAGAAAGGAAAATACAAGAGGCTTTATCTTAAAAGACGGGGGGTATTTTGCGACGATATTTGGTTCCGTTTATTCTAGTTTTTCTGGCGGCGGTTAGTGGTTTTGTAGTTTTTTGGTATTTCACCCCTAGGGGGAAAGAAGCTTATTCTCCTTGGATAGGGTTTTTAGCTGGGGCGGCGGTAGGTTTCTTGGTTTTATGGGTCGAGCGTCTTATACGGAGACTTCCCCTTTCACAACTTTTGGGAGGGGCTATTGGTCTCCTTCTAGGGCTGGGGTTGGCCAAGCTCTTTTCCTCCTTTTTCCAGATCCTGGACCAGGGGGTGATTTCGACCTTTATTTACGTCATGCTGGCCCTGGCTCTAGGATATTTGGGGCTTGTAGTCGGCGGACGGCGTGTTCGAGAACTTCGGATACTTGAAGGGCTTTCGTATCCCTTCTCGTACGTCTCCAAGCGGCTTCCGCGGAAGGAATGCCCAAAGGTGGTGGACACTAGTGCTATTATTGACGGACGCCTTGCAGATATTTGTGAGACCGGCTGGCTGGATGGTCCCCTTTTGATCCCGAATTTTGTCCTTTCCGAACTGCAGCATATTGCCGACAGTCGCGATCCCATTCGGCGCGGAAGGGGGCGAAGGGGCCTGGATGTCCTCAATCGCATACGGGAGTCCGGCCGGATAGAGGTCCGTTTCATCGATCAAGACTATCCAAAGATTCGGGAGATTGATGCCAAGCTGGTGAAACTCTGCCGGGATCTTCGAGCCAAGCTTATTACTACGGACTTCAACCTAAACAAAGTGGCTCGACTCAAAGGGGTGGATGTCCTTAATGTCAATGAACTGGCTATGGCTTTAAAGCCAGCGGTGACCCCGGGTGAAGAACTTCGTATCCAAGTCCTCAAGGAAGGGAAAGAAAGGGATCAGGGAGTGGGATATCTAGAGGACGGGACTATGGTGGTGGTAGAGGGGGGGCGCGGCCTTATCGGAAAAGAAGTTTCCGTAGTGGTCTCAAGTGTCCTACAGACTCCTGCCGGACGAATCATCTTTGCTCAGCCCAAGGCCGAGGCCAAGGCCGCCTGATTCGTCGTGTCTGGTATAAGGATCCTTCCTGAAGAGGTAAGTCGCCGAATCGCAGCCGGCGAAGTCATTGAGCGGCCGGCCTCCGTGGTGAAGGAACTGGTAGAAAACGCCCTGGACGCCGGGGCTCGCAAGATCCGGGTAGAACTCGAACGGGGTGGGACCTTGCTTGTTCGGGTGAAGGACGACGGTGAGGGCATGCCCCCCGAAGACCTTCGGCTCTGTTGGCGGTCACACGCTACGAGCAAGATTTCTTCTGCCGAAGACCTTTTCAGGATCACCACTTACGGTTTCCGCGGAGAGGCCCTTTTCAGTATTGCCCAGGTTTCAAGACTTACTATTGTAAGCCGTCCCCGAGGGACTGAACACGGCTTTCAGCTGGAAGTGGCTTTCGGTAAGGAGGAAGCCTTTCGGGCCTCCCCTTCGGGTTACGGTACGGTGGTGGAGGTTAAAGATCTGTTTTCAGAGTTTCCGGCTAGAAAGTCCTTTCTAAAAGGCCCGCGGGCCGAGGCCGGAAGGGCCCTCGAGGTCCTAAAAATGCTCGCCCTCGGAAGGCCGGAAGTTAGCTACACCTTTTTCCATGAGGGCAGGGAAATCTTTTCTTTTGCCGGCGGTTCGAGAAGGGCGCTCCTTTCGAAGATGCTCAAAATTTCTGAGGAGGTTCTTTTAGAAAAGACCTGTGAAAGAAAAGCCTATCGTTTAGAGTTAATCCTGACGGAACCTTCATCCGGTCTCGCTACTTCGCGCTATCTTTTCGTACTGGTAAACGATCGGGTGGTGAAGGACCGACGCCTGGTCTCCGCCCTTCTTGAAGGCTTGAGAGACTATTTCCCTGGGGGCCGCTATCCGGCAGGGGTGCTGGCCCTCTATCTGCCCCCACATCTCGTGGACGTGAATGTCCATCCCGCCAAATGGGAGGTCCGTTTTCGGGAAGAACAGGAGGTCTATGGTTTGGTCAGATGGGCGGCTGAGAGGGCTTTGGCCAATAGGTTAGTGGTTCCTGTAACTACCTCTTCCGAAGAAGATCTCCCTCTTCCATCGAAAGATGTTCTTCCTGCGGAGAGACCTTCATCTCAGTCCATCGAAAGTCTCTTCTCAAAGCCCGCTATTCGTGAAGCACAGGAGGTTTATCCCGTAAAGGAGGCTGCCGAGGATAGGCCACGATTTTTGGGCTTTCTCAGGAATACATATCTTCTATTTGAAACCGGTGATGGCCTTCTTCTCCTTGATTTCCATGCCGCTCACGAGAGATTGATATATGAAGAACTAAAAAGAAATCTTGATAAAGGGGCCTGTGGGCGCGAAAGCCTTCTCTTTCCGGTGGTTTTCGAACTTTCGGAGGAGGCCCGAGAAAAGCTCTTACGGGAGAGGGAGCTTTTTGAGAGGTTGGGTTTCGGCCTGAGAGAGAGCGGGCCTCGGGAGGTTCTGGTGGAAGAGGTCCCGGCGGGGTTCGGTCCTGAAGCTGTGGAGGAGCTGCGTGGGATCCTCGAAGAAGAATTTCGGGCCCCGGAGAAATGGCGGGAAGAGATCCTTTCGCGCCTTGCCTGTCGTCGGGCCCGTAAGGCCGGAGAGCGCTTTTCCCCTGAGGAGGCCCAAGAGCTTCTGGCCCGGATCTTGAGTGAGGGGTTTGTTCGTTGTCCCCACGGAAGACCGCTTTATCTTATATTTTCTTGGTATGAGCTTGAAAAACGCTTCGGGAGAAAGCCTTAAAAAGCTCGTGGCTGTGGTGGGGCCCACCGGAGTTGGCAAGACCGAGACGGGCCTCTTTCTGGCCGAGCGATTTTCTGGCGAGATCGTAAACTTCGATTCCGTTCAGGTTTACAAGTATCTCGATATCGGGACCGCCAAACCATCTGCCTTTGAAAGGTCTCGAGTACCTCACCACCTGATAGATTTTCTTGAGCCGGACGAACCTTTTAACGCTGCCCGCTTCGTAGAGTTAGCCGATCAGGTCATCGACGAGATTACCGCCAGGGGACATCTGCCCATTCTGGTGGGTGGCACAGGGCTTTACTTGAAGGCCCTATTGCACGGTCTTTTTCCGGTGGAGGTTCCCGAGGAGTTGCGAGCCAGGCTCAAAGAAAGGCTTGAGCAGGAGGGGCTATCCCTTCTGTACGAGGAATTGAAAAAGGTAGATCCCGAAGCCGCGGCCAAGATCCATCCTCACGATGGGGTAAGGATCCTTAGAGCTCTTGAGGTCTATTATGCCACCGGGCGTCCTTTTTCGGCTCTGGCCAGAGAACACGCCTTTGCCAGCCGGCGCTATCTGGTCTTGAAGGTCGGTCTCACTCTTCCACGGGAAGAACTCTACCGTCGCCTAGAAGCCCGGGTGGATCGTATGCTTTCCGAAGGTCTCCTCGAAGAGGTCAAAGAGCTTCTGGCCCGGGGTTATTCGCCAACTCTCAAACCCCTTCAGTCCATAGGCTATCGTCATATGATCGCTTATCTTCAGGGCAAACTCTCTTTTGAAGAGGCTGTGCGCCTCATGAAACGAGATACTCGCCACTACGCCAAACGGCAGCTTACCTGGTTCCGGGCGGATCCGGAAATCGTATGGTTCCAACCGAACGAGAAGGAGCAAATCGCTCATAAGGTTCAGGAATTTCTCGTATAGCCTTGAAAATAGAAAGTATTTGTTTTAAAGTCATTAAACTTAAAAATCTGAAAAACGGAGGTTTTTTGTGAGAGAGAAGTTTTTTTTGCCTTCACCTAAGAAGATAGCTGACAAATCCAGAAATCCGGAAGAAACCATTTCCATGGTGGAACAAGCCTTCCGGAGAAGTGGTCTCAAGATCTTTCGGGAGCTTCGACGGATTGACAAGGGGCGATTGGGGATCCCAGTCTATATCAGTATTTATGATCTTGAGGGGCAGAAGACCACCGGAAACTACAAACAAATGGGCAAAGGGAGCACGGATGTCCTTTCGCGGGCAAGCGCCCTCATGGAACTGGTAGAGAGGTTTTCGCTCTTCGATTTCGTGAAGAATCGGGCCTATACGAAGCTAACTACTTTAGCGGAACTTGGTGAAAAGACCCTTTCTCCAGCCAAGCTCATGGCTTCGGTGGAGGATCCTGAGGAAGATCGAAAAGCCCGCGAGGTGGTGCTCAAGGTCCTTCCAGAGGTCCCGTTTTATTTTGTGCCAGCCTTGGAAGTAGCTAGCGGTCAGGTCCGAGAGTTACCTTTTTTCTGGTTCTGGATTCTTTACGAATACAACGGTTCGGCTGCAGGAAATACCTATCCCGAGGCCGCGGTCCAGGCCACCTGCGAGTTGATTGAACGCCACGTCTCGGCGCTGTCGGCCCGCTACAAAAGTCCTATGCCGGAAATTCGCCGGGCATCCATCTCTGGGGAGGGCGATCAACTTTGTCGTTGTTTTGAGAAACTTGGTATTCGGCTCTGGATTCGAGATATGACCTTCGGTATGCCGGCTCCCACGGTGGCGGCTATGGCCATGGACCCTTCCACTTATCCTCACCGGAGCGAAATCGTCTATGCCTCTGGTACCGGAACCAGCCCTGAAAGGGCCTTGATTCGTACTCTTACCGAGATAGCTCAGCTTGCCGGGGACTTCGATACCGAAGGCCAGTACGTGGAGAGTGCGCTTCCCAAGTTTGCCACCCTAGAAGAGGCCTCCTACGTGTTGGCTCGCTCCGGCGAGGTGGATCTCGACGAACTTCCCAATATTTATGCCGAGGATCACGTAGAGGAACTGAGGCGTCTGGCTGAAGGCCTAAAGGGGCAGGGATATGATCTATACCTGGTGGATATCGGACATCCCATCCTGGAGCTTCCGGCGGTCTACGCCATTATTCCGGGTATCCTGTTTAGGGAGAGGACCAGACTCTCGCCCCTTTATCAGCTTGTCAGGGTAGCGGCCCTTTATCTTGAGCCCGAGAGGAGTTTGCCTTTGCTCAAGTTTTTAAGTGAAGAGGCCCCACCGCGGTACTACGTCTTTTCTTACTTGGGTCAAGTATTGTCAAAACTGGGGGATCGTTCCGCGGCCCTTTCCGCCTTTAAAAAGGCCCTAGAACTTAAGCCCGAGCCTGCCGACCGTCCCGCGCTTTATGCCCATTTGGCCGATGTCTATCTGGGACTTGGCGAGTACGAAAAGGCCCGGCAGGCCGCAGAGGAAGGACTGGCCCTGGGTGAGATGCCCGAGCTCTGGAATCTTCTGGGCCGGGCTTATTTCAAGGAAAGTAAGTACGGAGAGGCCCTCCAGGCCTTCCTCCGGGCGGTCGAGCTTGAGCCCTCTTCGGCGGTGGACTACGCCAATGCCGGTTATTGTCTTAAAGAACTGGGGGTTATTCCCGAGGCCCGGAGATTCTTTGAGATGGCCTTGAGCCTTGATCCTACTTTGAAGATGGCCCAGGATGGTCTCCAGGCCCTAAAGACTGCTTCTGCTGGGGAGGTAGACATTTAGTAGGGCCAGGGGTTCTACGGCTGGACGCTTTGTAGAGCGCGGCGCGGGGTTGCTCCGCTCTTACTTACCCTCACCAAGGACAAGGGGACTTCGGGGCCATGAGGGGGCCCGGGCCGGATTAAGCTTGGCTATCTTTCTCCCCAGCCGTCCTGGGTCGAAGTGCTTTACCTCCCTGAGAAGACCATTCAGAAAGCAGTAGGTGAAGACCCATGGCGCTCTTCGGGAAACTCCCGAGCAGACAGATTTTACCCCGCTTAGGATGGAGTTTTCTCCGTCTTACTAATCAGTAAAGCTTTTACCGGAGTCTCCTTGGAGAGACTAAAGGCTTTTACTCCCATTTCCTAGGCAAGCAGACACTCCTCCGAAATGGCCCACGCCAAGACTGCGAAACCTAAGAGATGCCAGATTAAAAACGCAAGGGCAGAAACAGCTATCCGGCGCACGGTTCCTCATTTTTAATTTAAACTTTCTTCCCTAGCCCGGTAGGTGGCGCCGGGAATTTATCCGCGGCTATGGCGGGGCCAAAAACCTTGCGCGCTACGTCATGAATGAAAGAGGTTTGAACATAACTAAAAACTTCCTCCTATTTCGAAGAAGGGCCCAGTTAATTCCAGAGAGCCCTCGATATCCTTTATGTCGAGCTCAAGATTTTGATATTTGTAACCTACTCCTACAAAAAGAGAGGGCCCTAGGGGGACGGGCTTAAGCAAGATTCCTTTGAGACGGACTACGACATCGTAATAATGGTTGTCTTGGTAATTCATCCCCCGGACCTCTCCCTCTAGCGCCAGACGGCCGAAGTCCAAAAAGAGCCCTCCATAAATCATGGGGATGGGGATCAAAAAGCTCTTTTCTTCCTTTCCGACGGTTTCTTGTTCAATTTTGGCTTTTATGTCGAGCACTCGAAGATTTATACCTAACTCCAAATTTATGCCCGCAAAGCCCAGCGTAGCCACCTTGGTGGCCGTTTTAAGAAATGGGATCCCCCAGAAGATACCTATGTCATACTGATCAATGGACAAATAGGAATCGAAGGGCAGAGTGCCGTTGAAAACCACGTCACCGAAACGAAAGCTTGCGTCTTTCCGACCCTCACCATCGAACTCAACGGGAGTGAAACCTAGATAAAAGTTAACTAAGGGTAAGTTCAACCTGAGCCGACCGTAAAACCTATCCTTCATGTCAAAGTCCAGATTTTTGTCCATGGTGAGGGCATCTCCCTTATAGGCTATCTCTCCCCAAGGATCCTGACTCCATATTCCCAGGGCCCCCTCAATTTCTAAGGACCAAGCCTTTCCAGTACCTAAAATCCATAAGGAAATCAAAAATAGAAATAACTTTTTTATCATATCTAGCCTCCATTTTAGTCTTTGGAGAGCTTTTATCAGATTCTGATTGGCTAATCAAGCCAGAAAATTCGCTTTTGCTGATTTTTATGGAGGGTTTATTTGCTTGACTAAATTTTTGTAAGGGCGCTAAAATCTCTCTTTAATGAAAATTTTCCTTGGTTTTGTAAGTCTATTATTTTTAGGAATTGTTCCAACAGCCTTTTGTACGGAAGGTCCCTTTACCAGGCTCAATCTCAGGGCTTTACTTTTCCTCCCTTCGCCTCTCCGGGAGGCTCGCGAATTTAGGGTTGATAGCTTGAACATCCCTGAGTTTGGTTTGGCCCTGGAGGGCGCAAAAATCTTATATAGAGAAGATGAAAGCTTTAAGGTCTCGATACGTAAAGTTGAAATAAGGACTCTTGAAGTCCTGAAATTCCTCAAAAAGGAGGCCATTTTAAAGGATGTACCTCTAAAAATAGAGGGCGTACTTTCTCTGAAAGGGATTGAGCTAGTTTGGCGCTCTCAAGCTTTAAAACTCCATGTAAAAGAAGTTGCCCTTGATGGTATTGAGATCTTTGAAAGCTTAAGGATGGAGAATGTCAGTTTGTTGAAGGAGGCTTCCAGGCTTCAATTTTCTGCCACGCGTATAGATTTATCTAATAGCACCCTCTCGGCCTTTGAGGGAGAGTTGATTTCAGATGCAAAGGCCCAAAAGGATAATCTAGCTTTGACTTTTTCTGGCTTCAAACTTGAGCTTTCAACAGTTTATGAAGTTTTGGATAAATTTTTTCCTCATAAGATTTTATCTTCTTTTGAGAAGGAGTTCCCCTGGTTAAAGCTGGAATATCCGGAATTAAGTGGTGTCTTGGTAATTAATCAGAGTAAAGTGAGCTTAGTTTCGGGAGATAAGAACTGGAGTCTTTTATCTTTTAGTGGTGAAATCGGAGAAAGCAAAGTAAGTGTCTTTGCCGCTGGTCGGGAAATCCTGAGTTGTTATTTGAAGGGGGAACTCTCATACGATGAAAATCATTACAGTTTTCGATTTCCTTCGGTTACTCTCTCTTTAAAGGATGTCCGTTTCTCTTTTCCGAAATTGAAGGTAGAGATTGAGGATTCTTTATTTGGGATCAAAGAGCTGGAGGGAATATATGGGAATAATACTGATCTGAAACTAAACTTCCTGATAGAGATTCTTGGGAATGGGAAGGTAAAAATTGAAGGTGAGGACTGGAAAAAGATCCTTTCGTTCTTGGCTCCGTCTTCTGCAAGAGTAAGTTTGAAGAGCCTGAAAGAGAAAGCGATCGGGATAGACGACCTTTTTCTGGCTTTTCGAGACGAAAATGGTGGAAAGGTCAAGATTGAAGGAAGCTTGGGGTGGCCTTTTTCTTGGCCGGAGGCCGTTATCAATCTCGAAGTTGAAAGTTTTCGTTTTAAAGATTTGAATTTTGTTAAATTTCTGGCCTCTAAGAAAGAGAAGGAAAACCTCCGCTTAGAGGCCAGAATTCAGGACCGGGATCTGGATATTAATCTTGATGAGGCCTTTCTAGAATATACTCCGGAAAGGCTTTCCCTCAGAGGCCGGACGCTTAAGCTCGTTTCTCTGAGTTCAGAAGAAAGGGAGACCTCGGTAAAGCCGGAACCCACCGCTTCTTCCAATTTGGCTTCCACCAAATTTGATTTCGGTTTTCTGGAGCATCTTCGCAAGATAGCTCCTGAATGGGAACTTTCTTTGGATACTATGGAGTATGGAGACTTTATGCCCCTAGAGCGAATACTTTTAAAGCTTTCACTATCTCAAGAGCCGGCCGATTTCTTGCTGAGGGCCGAAAGCTGTTATACCAGCGTTGCGCTTTCCGGAGAGATTGAAAAGGGAGGGAAGCTCTTACTTTCGGGAGAGACTCAGACCCTTTCGGCCCCGGTGGACAATTTTCTGGCCTGTTTTCTCAGGGAGGCTCCGGTTTATATTTTGGGAAATCTTACTTTTAAGGTTTCGATGGAGACCGAGGGAGACAATGTCAAGGAACTCTTGGATAAACTTTCTTTTGAGGGTGTAGGCGAGATAAGAGGTGGCAAAATACTTAAAATTTCTCACCTGAATAGTAATCTACGCTGGTTCTTGAACGTTCTTTCTTTGGTAAAACTTAATCCCACCAAGCTTAAAGATACGATAGTCTTTGAGGCTTTGGGATTTGCCGTAGAGGGAGGAATTAGTGATTTGTATATAAAAAGGTTTTTCCTTTCCTCTCCGCTTCTTAAATTTCATCTGGACATGAGGGGAAATGTACAGCTTAGGCCCGAAATAAAGAAAGATTTGTGGGGTGAAGTCTCTGTGATGGGAGTGAGCAAGGAGTTTAAGATCAAGGATGATGGTCAGAACTAGAAACTTTTTTCTGGTCGTAGTTTGGGTGATTCTAGTTGTGAATTTATGGAGGGGTTATTCGCTGGCCCAGGTGGATCTGGAAACCGAGAGACTGGCCCGGTGGTACCTGAATTATGCCAGCTATCTCATTGATGTAGGGAAATATATGGAGGCCCTGGAGAACTATGAGACAGCCTATGAAATTTCTCGCCGGCGAGCCACTAGAGCCGAGGCCCTTCTGTCTAAGGCTGCCCTGCTCTCAACCTTTTTAGATGCCCCGGAGGAGGCTTTAAAGGTCTATCAGCAGATAGAAAAGGAATATCCTGAAAAGGAAGAAGTAGCCCTATATAGAGAGGGTTTGCTTCTTTTTGACTTGGGGCGTAAAGAGGAAGCTCGTTTAGTTCTTGAAAAATACTTAAAGTTCTATCCAGAGGGACGTTTTCGTTTCCAGGCTGAGGCTTTACTGAAAAGGCTGCTCATAATTCCGACGCCTCCACCTCCTGAAATCAAAGTAGTAAGACCCAGGGTGAGGGTAAGGTTGGCCAAGGGAATAAAAGAGATTTTGATAAAAGGAACTCCAGTTTGTAATGAAATTTTAGGGTGTAATGAAGCTTTTTTAGTACGGGCTATTGGACGAGAATTGTGTATCGGTGATAAAAGGGTTGGAGTTTCAAGGCTTTGTTTCCGGGGTTCAGGGCCCCTTAAGGTGGAAAGCCCTCGCAAAAAACGGGTGCGCGGTAAAGTATGTGTGGAGATTTATCAGGGAAAATTGTTGGTTATTAATATTTTAGATATAGAAGAATATCTTCTCTCGGTGGTTCCTTCCGAGTCTCCGGCTTCTTGGCCACTTGAAACCTTAAAAGCTCAAGCCGTGGCAGCCCGTACTTATGCTTATTATCAATTGCTTCATCGCAAAAACAAGCCCTATGATTTAGTAGATTATGAAGGAGATCAAGCTTATGGTGGAGTGGATAAAGAACATCCTAGATCTACCAGAGCAGTAAGAGAAACGGAGGGAGAAGTACTGGTTTATAAGAATAGGCCCATATTAGCTATGTATATGGCTAATAGTGGTGGTTATACTGCGGATCCGAAAGCTGTTTTTAGTTTATCTAAACCTTATCTCAGAGCTCAGCCTGATCCAGAAAGTCTTAAGGGAAAAATGGCTCGCTGGCGAAGAGTTTTCAATATAAAGGAGGTAGAGGAAAGACTTAATCGTATTGGGATAAAAGTTATAGGCTTGACAGCTATTGAACCGGTTGAAAAAGGGCCTTCAGGGCGAGTTATAAAAATAAAACTTATAGCCAGAAATGGGGTTAAAGTTTTACGTACTCGAACTACTCTTCGACGGGCTTTAAAACTTCCGGATATTTTACTATCATCTATAAAAAAGAATGGAGATCAATTCATTTTCGAGGGTGGAGGTTTTGGGCACGGGGTAGGATACTCACAGTGGGGAGCAGCCTTTATGGGAAAGAAATATACCTATCGAGAGATTCTATTTTATTATTATCCCGGTACAGAAATCAAGAAGTTATGGTGAGAAAGCTTGTTTACCTTTTTTTAATTACTTTTGTTTTTCTGACCGGAAATGTTCTAGCTTCTCAGGCATCTAAAGACAAAAAATCGTCTTCTAAAGTCATCTATATTCCTGAGAAAAAGCTTCCGCGTCGCGTAGTGATTTTACCTCCTTTTGTAACAGGAGAAGCAAAAATAGATCAAAATTTTAAAAAAATGTTGCGAGGAGTAGTTCAAAATTATATGGCTGGCAAAGGATATATTATTCGTTATGCCAGTTCACTCCCGGAAAAGGTTGTAAGCCTTGCCCTTAAAACTTTTAATCCCAAGGAGATAGCTAAACAACTTAAGGACATAGATGGTTTTTTTACTATTACTGTATATCAGTTTTCTGGGGTAAATGTTATTCTCCTGAAGCATTTTAAAATAGATGCTGAATTGTGTTTGTTTGATAAAAAAGGGCAAAAACTTGCCTGTTGGCGAGAAGATGTTAGTCGTCGCAAGATAGATATTGCTACTGATCCTATAGGGCTCGCTGCAAAAGTATTAGGTAATGTTTTAAGTAGTTCCAGCCAGGTCAGGCTGAAGAGTCTTATTTTTGATTGGGCTTATCAAGTATCCAGTTTAGTTCCCGGTTTTTCTGCCGCCACACGCAAGCCCAAGATTTTACGTGTAATTACCAATGTGTCAGATCGAACTTTTAAAATAGGTGATCGCATAGTGGTGGCTCTGGAGGGGGATCCGGGACTTGAGGCCACCTTTGATATAGGGACCTTTAAACAGGGTATTAAAATGGTAGAAATGGAGCGTCCCGGGGTGTATGAAGGCTTTTATGTGGTTCAAAAAGGAGACGAAACGCAGAATCAATATCTTCTGGTGCGTTTAAAAAATCAGCAAGGGGAAAGCCAGGAATGGCTGGAATTTGTTCCTCCTATCAATATAGATGGCATACCTCCAGCTCCGCCCAAGGATTTGGAAGCCAGAGTTGAAGGTAAAGCTGTTCGGCTTTCCTGGAAATGTGTAGACGGGACTACTACGGGTTTTGTGGTTTTGAGAAGCTGCGAGCCACTTTCTGGCTATCAAGAAATTGCCCGTATAGGAGATCTCAATTTCCTAGATAAGGAGGTAAAGGCCGGGGAAAGGTATTTTTATCGGGTAGCAGCTTTAGATAAGGCTGGCAATCGCTCGTCCTTTGTTCAGATAGGTCCTGTAAATATCCCGGTAACCGGAGTTTCTCTTTCGGGAGATCTGCCTGCCAAACTGGGCCGCGGAACATATACCGTTGAGGGTCTTATTAAGGTGCCTGCCGGAAGCAAAACGGTAATAGATCCGGGAGTCCGTCTGGCTTTTAATCCTGAAGGGAAGCTGGTAATAGAGGGAGAACTCCTGGCAAAAGAAGCTATATTTGAAGCTAAGAAAGGATGGTGGCAGGGCTTAGAAGTTAAATCTGGAGGAAAACTTAACGGGGAAAAAATAAAAATTTTGAACGCCAAAAGGGCAGTACTGGTGGAGGGGGAAGCTTCTTTCAAAGAGAGCTTTTTTTACAAGGGTGAAGAGGGTTTAGTAGTAAAAGGTATTTCCACGGTTTTGGTTGAAGGGGGCAAGATAAGCGCCTTTAAGGAAGGTATACGGGTAGAAGATGGTTCGTTTTCTGCTTCGAGAGTCACGCTCAGAGAAAATAAGGTCGCCCTTAAGGTAATAAAGGGCGAAGTTAAGCTTGAAAAAGTCAATTTTTTAGAAAATGAATTAAATATAGAAAGCAAAGTTTCTTTAATATTGAAAGCTTGTTTCTTGGGCAAAGATCCCCTGAATTTCAAAATTAAAGGGCCGATTACGGTAGTTTCATATCTTAATTTTCCTTATCCTGAGGGCCAGGAGGTAAAATTTGATCTAAAGGCCTTTCAAAAAAAGGGCGAAGAGCTTCTAGCCGAGGGTAAAAAGTTTTTACAGGAAGGCAACTATGGCAAGGCGTGCGAGAAACTGGAAAAGGCTTATAAAATACTCCACAATGAAGAAATTTATTACTGGCTAGTTTATGTGTATACCTTATTAGAAGAGGATGAAAAACTGGCTCGGATAATAGATAGAGCTTTAGAAGAATTTCCTTATGAGGTAAAAATTTATCAGTTAGCAGTTCGATATTATCTTTTTAAAGATAGGGTGGAGGAGGCCAAAAAGCTTATAGAGCGAGCTCTAAAACTTCAACCTAATAATCCTACCCTTGAAGCCATGAAAGCTCTAGTAGAAAACCGAAAAACAAAGATAATTAACGGTAATACAAAATAAGGAAATTTTTAAATACAAAATAAAGGGGGTAAGTATGAAGAGCACAGGGAAAATAATTTGGTTGGGGTTATGTTTAGTTTTGTGTTCGGTTTTTTGGGCTCAGGCGGTTACGATTACGGCTACGGGATCAGGGCCTACCCGGCAGGCCGCTATAAATAATGCCTTAAGGGCGGCCGTGGAGCAGGCCATGGGAGCGTACATTCAGTCCAATACCCGGGTGGTTGAAGGGCGTCTGGATTATGATCGTATTATCTCAGCCAGTGCGGGTTATATACGTCACTATGATGTACTGGCTGAAGGTCAGGATCCTATTGATCAGGTATACAAGGTAAAAGTAAGAGTGGAAGTTGATGATTATAAGCTTAAAAATTTAATAGCTCAGTTTCGTCAGGATCCGAGGTTCCAAAAGGCCTTCCAGAAGGCGACCTTTGATCAGAGGCGGGTAGTAGTCCTATATGCCAAGCGGACTAGGACCTCTCTTCCCTATGAAAGTATGGCCGTCCAGGAAGTAATAAACAGAATTGAAGACAAGCTTGCAGGTTATGGTTTTAGGGTTTTCCTCCCGGATCAAATTGCTCGCATCAAGACCCGGAGTTCGGAGTTGGCTATTGATGAGGAAACAGCTATTCAAATTGCCAGACAGGAAGATGGAGATGCGGTGGTTCTGGTAGATATTCAGGCAGGAAAAAGGCCCACTTCGGATGGTTTTTGGATTATATATGCTACTCTCAGTCTTAAGGCCTTTGATGTTACTACAGGAGAACTTTTCGCTAATGTAATCAAGCGTTCCAAAACCATTTCTCGAGGGGGAGATTACGGAATAGAAGAGGGAGCTGCTCGAGCTGTGGAAAAGATTGCTGCCAGGTGCGCCGATCAACTGGTGGCCAAAATAGTCAATCGTTTTAGCACCAAGAGAGAGAAGTTTGTGGTCTTTATCTTTCGGGATGTATCTCAGGATATTCAGGATCAGCTTTTTGGACTTTTTCAACAGCTCGGCTGGGATTTTAGAGTAGCTCGTCAATATGGAACCTATATGGAAGTAGAAGTTTTTAGTGACCAAGATCCTACTTCGGCAAACCTCGCTTTTCGTAGAGCTTTGAGAGATATTGGTGTTTTTCTCTCTCAGGTAGAAATGAAAGGGGCACGGATTGTTTATTCTGGTGAATAGTATAAGTAAAAAGGAGGTGAGAATATGAGGATAATTTTAAAGATTCTGATTTTTATGCTGATAATAGTTCCAGCATGTACTACGATGACTTCTACCCCTAATATAAATCTAACTATGTATGAACAGCGTGCTGAAGATAATCAAATGGCTTCAGTTATGCCTCCCCGTTACATCATAGAAAAGAAGATTCCACGTATTGCTATTTTGAATATTGCCGATCATTCCAGACTTACGGACATGACAAAATGTAGTCTTGGTCCCATGGCTACGGATGTTCTTCATAATGTGGTGGCTAAGATGGGGCGCTATGAGGTTGTGGAAAGGGCCCAGGCGAAAAAGATAGCTGCTGAGCTCGGATATCAGGAGAGTCACGGAGTAGACTGGGAGGTTATAGAGGGAAAATATTTTGCTTTGGGCAAAGATATTGATTATGTGATTGTTGGTTCTATTAATAGAGTTACTCCCAAAATAGATAAAGATATTGAATTGAAGACCTGTACGGAAGAAGTAGAAACTTCCGTTTCTCTTCGTATTATTGATCTTTCCTCCGGACGCACAGTAACTAGTTTTAATGTGGCAGATAAGGCTGCAAATGTAAAATCTATTACACAATCTTGCATTATTACTTGTGGTCTGGTTCAGGAGGCTTTGGAAAATACTCTTGCTCGCTGGGTACCGGTAAAAATTCAGGAAGCTATTCCTATCTATGGATATATTAGTAAAATCATGAGTAACTATTCCAACGAAAAGCTTACTAAGATTGCTTACATTAATCTTGGTACCAATGATGGTCTTAAACCTGGTGATAAGGTAATCATAATGGAACTTAGACGTGAGAGAGATCCTATAAGTGGTAAAGAAAAGCTTCGTTACATTGACCTTGGTAAGGCCACGGTAACAGAGACCGGACTGCATCCTGATGAAGCTATTATTGTTATAGATGATCCAATATTAGCAAAGAAAGTAAAGGTGGGATTTTTGGTGCAAACCACTGCTGAACGGGCCCGTAGATTGGCCGAACAGGAAAGGACTAAGGAACAGCTGAAAGTTATCTTCCAGAAATTTATAAAATAATGGAGGTTTTAAATGAGAGAAAAGAGCATAAAAAGAGGAGTTTTTCGTAGTATTCTTTTGTTTGCCTTGATAATATGGGTTTATGGCTGTGCTCCTAAATCTCAGCCCTCGGTGTCTCTAGAGGATACTCCTCCCCATCATTATTTACAGGGTATGAAACTTTTGGAGAAGGGAGATCTTTCGGCGGCGGAAGCTAAGTTTGAGCGTGCACTGGCCCTAGATCCGGGATATGCGCGGGCTTATGCCGGTAAGGCCTTGGTAGCAGCCATGCGGGCCGAAAAAGAGAAGGATCTGGATCATAAAAGAGTCGAAGTGGAAAGGGCTCTCCAGTTCTTTAAGAAGGCTTTAAAGAAGGCGGAGGATCCCTCGGACAAATTTTCCATATATGTTACTGGTATCCGGGTTTATACTCATTCTAGGCCCAAGGGATGGCTTAAGGAAGCGGAGAAATACTATCATAAGGCTCTTGATGAAGATAAAGTTGTAGAAAAGGATCTCATTTACTATCAGACTCGATCGGCAGTTCACTATTTTATGGGAGTAGCTTATTTAAAAGCCTATGAATTTCGTAAAGCAGAGCAAAGTTTTTCTCTGGTTCTTTCATCTTCTCCTGGAAAATGGCATGATAAAGCGGACATTCTCTATCGTAAAGTTCAAAAAATTGTGAGGGCTTCAGCACAATATACCCTTACAAATGTGGCCAAAAAGATAGCTGTAAAGGACCAGGTCGGCCGGGGAGATGTAGCGGCTTTGTTAGTGGATGAATTACACCTGGATAAATTCTTTTCCGGACGAATTCCCATTCCAGGGAGCGAACCCAAACCTGATTTTGTTCCTGCGGATGTAATGAATCACATGTTTAAAGAAGAAATTCTTACGGTAATTAAATGGCGGGTTAGAGGACTTGAGCCGGTTTATGACGAAACTACGAAAGCCTATCTCTTCAAACCAGATGAGCCCCTCACCAGGAAAGAGCTGGCTTTTATTCTGGAAGACTTACTTATAAAAATCACCGGGGATAAAAGCTTAGCTACTAAATATTTTGGGCAGGACACCTCTCCCTATCCGGATGTTTCCCCTACTGCTCCCTGGTTTAATGCTGTAATGAATGTGGTTACTCGAGGGCTTATGGAGACTAATCTCTCAGGTGCTTTTCGTCCTAACGATTATGTAGACGGCGCGGAGTTATTATTAGCTATACTACGCTTACGCAATGTGATGAATGTTTATTAAATCACTAACTAAGGAGGTTTTAGATGAGAGAGAAGAGAAAATGTGGAATAGGATTATTAGCAATTTCAATTTTACTTATTTCTACTTTGGTTTGGGCTCAGGGATGGCAAACTATTAAGGATCCTGTCAAGATCTTTCAGGAGGGGTATATCCAAGTAGTAGGGATATCGGAGGAGGGCCAGAGTCGTTATCGGGCCATCAGAGCCGCTGAGGTGGTGGCCCAAAGGGAATTATTGGAAATCCTTCAGGGGCTTCATCTTTACGGTGAGACCACGGTTAGGGATGGTATGCTGGCTTCGGATGTAATTCGTACTCGAGTGGAAGGATTCTTGCGGGGGGCAGTGAAATGTGGTGAGAAATACTATCCTGACCGCGGATACGCTGAAGTGTGTATGCGTCTTTATATTCGTGGCCGTGGCGGAATGTATGATATTATTTTGCCGCTTTTAAAAGAGGAAGGGTTAACACCTCCTTCATTACCAGAATATAAACCTCGCCTCATTCCTAAAGAAATCTCACCGAAAGTGCCCGAAGTTCCGGAGTCTAAAATAGAGAAGGAGGAGAAGCCTGAGGTGGCCGCTCCTTCGGAACTTAAGGAAGTTCATGATGGTCTTATTGTGGATGTAAGGGAATATGCTTTTAAGCCTGCTCTTGTGAATAGGATTATTACTGACAAAAATGAGGTGGTTTTTGATCCATCTAAGATAGTCAGTAACATTTTAGTGGAGCGTGGATGCGGAGGTTTCACTACCGATCTTTCCAAAGCCAAAGCTCTTTTGACTAGCTGGGGAGCTAAAAACCCTATGATAGTTAAAGCGGTTGGAGTTTACAAATCCACCGACGCTAAAATTTCATCCGATGCTGCTGCTGCCATTTATGTGCATGACCAGAGAGCCAATTTCCTGGCTGAAGCCAAAGTGGTTTTTGTGTTGAAATAATCTTTTTCAGAAGAGGCTCCTCCTTGTTTTTCATGGAGGGGCCTCAAATTTCATTCAATAAAGATTAATCATCCTCGAAGGAATCATTCATCTTCCACCGAAGAATTTATTTCTTATAATTCTTCATCTTCTTTTTCAATCCATAGTGTTTCGTCAACTGTGTCCGGAGAACAAGAGGCCTTCCTCCATAAGATCCTCAAAACCTCTCAGTTTTCGCGAACGGTATTTCTCCTCTAGACCCCTAAGCACCAGATAGACTACCTTGTAAAGTGCCCCAGGCTAACAGAAAACCTCTATCACCTTGGTTCTGCGCTTGACCTCTTTAATCAGCCTTTCAAGCTGATTCGTGGTGTAAATATAATTCCGAATAGGCTCCGGATATTCCAGAAAAACCAA
>NZ_LWLG01000003.1 GCF_001652585.1 Thermosulfurimonas dismutans | reverse complement strand
ACCCAGTCATCCCCCATATAGGCCACTTCGGCATCGGTTAGGCCCTTATCCTCAAGGATCTTCTGGTAGAGCCGCCCCTTTTCGAGCTCTCCTTGAAAGACGAGCTCTATACCCAGTTCGTGAGCCCGGTGTGTTACCGGCCGAGAGTTACGGCTTGAAAGAATCCCTACTTCCACCCCCGACCGCTGGAGGAGCTTGATTCCCATCCCATCCTGGACAAAAAAACTTTTGATTTCCCGCCCTTCGGCATCCACTATAATGCGGCCCTCGGTAAGGATACCGTCTACGTCAAGCAACAAAAGCTTAACTTTTCGGGCCCTCTTCAAAACCTCTTCAGGAAATTCCATGCCTTACCAGCACCCCGAAAATATCTTTGAGAATTGCAAGTAGAGACTCCACTTCCTTTAGGGGCAAGGAATTAGGACCATCGCATAGGGCCCTGTCCGGATCGGGATGAACCTCCATGAAGATTCCATCCACCCCACAGGCCACCGCTGCCCGAGCCAGCGGAGCCACGAAACGGCGGTCTCCTCCGGAAGCCCCTTTTGCCCCTCCCGGAAGCTGAACACTGTGGGTGGCGTCGAAGATGACCGGGACCTTGAAGGTCCGCATGATGGCTAGCGAGCGCATGTCCACCACCAGGTTGTTATACCCGAAGCTGTTCCCTCTTTCAGTAAGCATCACCAGATCCGCTCCTCCGGAGCGGGCCTTCTCTACGGCATAGGCCATATCCCAAGGGGCCATAAATTGGCCCTTCTTGATATTTAATGGTTTTCCAGTAGCGGCCGCTGAAAGGATAAGATCCGTCTGGCGACACAGAAAAGCCGGAATCTGGATAATGTCTACCACTTCGGCCACGGGTTTAGCTTGAGAGGTTTCGTGAATATCCGTAATTACCGGAACTCCTACCCGGCTTTTCACTTCTGAAAGCCACAGAAGGCCCTTTTCAAGCCCAGGACCACGAAAAGAGGAAACAGAAGTCCGATTGGCTTTGTCAAAAGAACTCTTGAAGACGTAAATATACCCCAAACCTTCGGCCACCTCCTTCATAAACTCTGCCACCTCAAGGGCCAGATCCAAACTTTCGAGCACACAAGGTCCCGCGATCAAAAGAGGGGCCTTTCTTTCTATCCACCAGGTCTTAAGATTAAACATGGTTTTAGTTTATTCTTTTTGGCTGGGATTAACAAGGCGGCTATGACTATCGTAGAGAAAGGGACTATTCGAAAACGCTGGCGAGGACGTCTTCCTATAGCTTTGGTCTTCCCCAATACCTACCGAGTAGGAATGGCCAACCTCGGCTTCCTAGCCCTCTATCAGTTTCTCAACCGCTACGAGGAGATCGTTTGCGAAAGATTCTTCTGGTCCCATGATCTTTCAAGATTGCGGTCTGTAGAAACAAACCGTCCGTTGAGAGACTTCAAACTCGTCCTTGTTTCCGTGCCCTTTGAAGGCGATTTTCCAAAAATTCTGAGTATCCTCAAGGCTGGAAGTCTAAGTCTTAATCCGGCAGAAAGGGAAGTTCCAGTAATCGCCGGTGGTGTAGCCATCTGGTTGAATCCCGTACCCCTTTTCCCCTTCCTAGATGGATTCCTTATAGGAGAACTAGAAACCCTAGGGGAACCCCTGGTAAGGGCTCTCCTTTCGGGAACTCCCGAAAAGCACTCCCTCCTTGAACGGCTTTTCGAAGTCCCTGGTTTTCTTTCCCCCAATGGGCCCTTTCCGGTGAAAATCGTAAAGTCTCCGAAACCAAAATCCCCCCTCTTCTCCACCATCACAACCCCAGAGGCCGAATTCGGAGAATGTCAGTTGATAGAAGTCACCCGGGGATGCGGACAGGCCTGCCGTTTTTGTGCCGCAGGCTATCTTTATCGACCTCCAAGGAGGTTCGAGCACCACGAACTTCTAGCGGTGATGGATGAGCTTTATCCCGGGGTCAAAGTGGGCCTCATCGGCCTGGAATTCCTAAAACATCAGGAGATAGAGGAACTGGCCCAAAAGCTCCTTGAAAAAGGACACCCCGTATCCTTTTCCTCCCTGAGAGTGGACGCCTTAAAACCGGAGTTGAGCCCTTTATTTGAGAGCACCCGTACGGTAACCCTGGCCATTGAGGCCGCAAGCGAAAGACTCCGAAGGATCATCAACAAGCGCCTAACCCGAGAGACCATTCTATCTATGGCCGAAATGCTTGCCACTTGGAAAGTAACTAATCTCAAACTCTATTTCATGTTTGGCCTACCTTTTGAAGAACCGGATGATCTCTCCCAGATTCCAGAACTGGTAGCCGAAATCAAGAAAATTTCCAAGAAGAGAATCACGGTTTCCCTTTCACCCTTTGTTCCCAAACCCTGGACTCCCTTCCAGTGGGCCTCTTTCGAGCCTCCTGAAAAACTCAAAGAAAAGGCCCGCACCCTGAGAAAAGCCCTGGGAGCCTTAAAGGTAAAGGTCTCTACGGAATCCGTTAAAGAGGCCCTTGTCCAAGCTCTAATCGCTAGGGGAGATGAAACCCTCAAAAATTTTATCCTGAGTATAGCCCAAGGCTACGGACTCTCTAAGGCCTTAAAAACTCTGGAAAAGCCCCTTTCGGAATATCTCAGAAGGGAAGAAGACCAAGGATTGCCATGGGAGGTTGTAGATCCTGGCATTCAAAAAGAATTTCTGTGGCAAGAGTGGATTAGAGCCCGGGAAGGTCGGGAATCACTACCCTGTAGACCTTCAAAGACCTGCCGTCTCTGCGGGGCCTGTTTAATCTTCGACGGCCCTTTTTGAAGCTTGAATTTGAAGGAGCTGTTTCTTAAAAATATGTTGCACCAAGCGGTCCAGATCCTCTTCTGTGAGCCAGACAAATTTAAAGGCTGCTTCTTTATCCTCCACCCTAACCACTTCACCGTAAGCCCTGAAAAAGTAATATTCCGGGAGAAGGCCGATATCAAACTCAAAAATCTCTCCCATATCCGGGAGGGGTTCCAAGGCGAACCGTAAACCGGCGCCACTAATATTGACCGCCACTTCCTGAAAGTCTTGAAGGATTTCTTGCTTAAGAGTTAGTAGTATACGGTCAAGCTTTAGGGTCAAGATCTCCAAAATCTCTGCCAAATCACGGTTTTTTTCCCAAAGTCTTTTTAGATGGTAATTCAACTTTTTGACCTCGCCCGGCCCCCTTAAAGGATCTATCCAAGGGGATTCTTTACCGCTTTTATAAAGGGCTATCTTTTTTTGAAATTCCTCAGGAGAAATCTTTCGATACTTAAGGAGAATGCGATCATCTATTCTTACGTGGGTTCGTGCCTCTCGGCCCATATTAAAGCCCCCTAGGAATGGGTCCTTGTTCCTGCTTGCCGGAAAAGGTCTCCCTGTATTTTAAAAGAGGAGTTTTCTTTTGTAAAAGCACTATTTCCACCCGGCGATTGGCAGCTCGGTGTTCCGGAGAGTCGTTGGGATAAAGGGGACGCGAAGGGCCATAGCCCACTGCGGAGATCTGTTCAGGAAGAACGTAGTTTTTTTTCAGAAGATACTGAACCACAGAAACGGCTCTAGCGGCGGAAAGTTCCCAATTTGAACGGTAAGGCCCTTTTTTTGGGGGAATATCGTCGGTATGGCCAGCTACAATGATCTCCCCGTCAAAAAGCTTGAAAACCTCGCCCAAACTATCAAGGATCTGTTTAGCCTGGGGAGTAAGCTCGGCACTACCTGGCGGGAAGATAAGTCTATCTTTCATTCTTAGAACCACACGATCTTCAAGAGATTCTATCTGAATCTCTCCTTTTATGAGTTCCAGTTTCACGGCCGACTTTAGTCTTTCTAACAGTTCCTCCACCGTAAAACGGGCCTGGAATTCTCGGGAAACGATATCCAAACCCTTGGGGATCTCAAAGACCACTTCTTCCCTTTGGACGCCAAAGGCCTCCCGCAAAGAACCGGCCACCTCTTTGAATTTGGCCACGTCCATCTCCGAAAATGAAAGTAGAAGTACAAAAAAACACATGAGGAGGCTCATAAGATCCGAAAAGGTGGTCATCCATTTGGGAGCACCCGCTTCACACTTAGGCTTTTGGGCTTCCTCTTTGGGCATTATTCTTCAGCTCCGGAGGCCTTGCGTTTTTTGGGGGGTAGAAAGGTCTGAAGCACTTCTTCTAGCACCCTAGGATTCAACCCTTTTTGAAGTCCTATGACCCCTTCTATGATGAGCTTTTTGGTAAGTTGTTCCTCTTGTGAACGATGAGCCAGCTTGTCGGCAATGGGCAAGAAGACCAAATTGGCAAGCACGGCTCCGTAAAGGGTGGTCAAAAGGGCCACTGCCATCGCCGGACCAATGGACTTCGGATCCTCCATAGACGAAAGCATCTGAACCAGCCCGATAAGAGTTCCGATCATTCCAAAGGCCGGAGCCGCATCCCCCATAGATTTGAACAGATTCTGGCCGGTTTCATGTCTTTCAGCCGTAAGTTGCACCTCTTTCGAAAGAACTTCCTCAATAAAATCCGCTTCATGGCCGTCCACACAGAACATGATGGCCTTCTTCAGAAAGGGATCCTCAATGGGTTGTTTCTCTAATTTAAGAAGTCCTTCCCGGCGGGCTATATTGGCCAGAGTGACAATCTCTTTGATAGTCTCCTCTGGGGGTTTGGCTTTATAAAAGAAGGCCTTCATGGCCACATTGATGGATCCCAACACTTCGTTTAGGGAAAATCGTATAAAGGTGGCCGCGATGGTCCCCCCCACAACCACCAGCACCGAAGGAATATTGATAAAAATTCCCAAAGAACCGCCAACTAAAATAGAGCCCAAGAGGAGAACTATACCCAATATCAACCCGACAACGGTTCCAAGATCCATATAAAGCCCCTTTCTTATGGTGCTAATTTATTTATCGGTGGATTCCTACTTTTTGTTTATACCGAAATCGGGGGGAAATGGAATATTGGTCGGGGCGGGCGGATTTGAACCGCCGACCCCCTGCTCCCAAGGCAGGTGCGCTGCCAGGCTGCGCTACGCCCCGTCTGATTCTATTTTACAGGGCTTGTAGGAAATCGGGAAGAAGTTCAATGAGAGCCGCAAGGGCCCTTCCACGATGACTTAACCGGTTTTTGGTCTCTGGAGAGATCTCAGCCGCGGTCTTTCTGAAATCGAACTCCAGGGGTAAAAACACCGGATCGTAACCAAATCCCTCTTCCCCTCGCGGGGAAGTAGCAATCAATCCCTCCCAAACCCCTTCAGCCTTAAGCCAACGCCCTGAGGGATGATAAATGATAATCACACATCGGAATCTGCCTGTCCGATTCTCCCAAGGCACATCTTTCATTTCCTCAAGGAGCTTTCGGATATTCTCCTCGTCCGTGGCTGAGGGACCTGCATAACGGGCCGAATATATTCCAGGCGCCCCTCTCAAGGCATCCACCTCAAGCCCGGAATCATCCGCTAGGGCTAGTTGCCCCGTAGCCAAAGCCCAATGCCTAGCCTTGAGAAAAGCATTGTCAAAGAATGACTGTCCTATCTCCTCTGGAGACTTTATCTCTGGAAAATCCTCCGGAGTAAGAATTTTTAAAGGCAGATCTTTGAGAAGGGTCTTTAGCTCCCGGATCTTTCCCTGGTTCTTGGTAGCCAGCACTAAAGTTTTTCTTCGCATGCCAACACCTCTTTCTGAATTTTAATGAGCTTTTCGATGGCCGAAGCCGCAAGGGTCTTCATTTCCTCAAAGGTTTTCCAAGAAAAAGGGCCCTTCTCGCCAGTGGCCTGAATCTCCACCCATTCTCCCTCCTCGGTCATCACGAAATTGGCATCCACTTCCGCCACCACATCTTCCTCAAAAGCAAGGTCTACTACTACCTCACCCCCCACAACTCCGCAACTCACAGCTGCAAGGTGGGTTTTGACCGGATCCCTTTCGAGTATTCCTTGAGAAAGAAGACGATTTACGGCCAACCTCAGGGCCACAAAAGCCCCTGTGATCGCCGCCGTACGTGTGCCGCCATCGGCCTGGAGTACGTCGCAATCAACCCAAAAGGTCCTCTCTCCAAGAGCCTGAAGATCGACCACTGCCCGAAGACTCCTTCCTATAAGACGTTGAATTTCCTGAGAACGCCCTTTACGACCAAGCGTCTCCCGCGGGGTACGGGTCTCGGTTGAACGGGGAAGAAGAGCATATTCGGCCGTAATCCAGCCTGTCCCAGTATCTCTTAGAAAAGAAGGGACCTTATCTTCTACGGAGACCGCACACAAGACCTTGGTATCCCCAAGTTCTATCAGAGCAGAACCCTCAGCATATTTAAGAAAATTTGGAATGATTTTTACGGGACGGAGTTCCTCTGGTTTCCTTCCGTCTGGTCTCATATCTCATTTCTGCAACAGATAAAGGGATAAAGTCAAGTTCCTTTTCAAACCGAAAAGAGGTATTAAGGACTATTGATTTAGTGGGACAGCTATTTAAGCAATTTAAACATCGAATACATTCTTTACTATTCAATTCTTTCGGAATTTTTAATTCCATAGGACAAAACTTTTCGCAGATTCCGCATCGAATACACTTTTCTTCTTGCCATCTAAGTCTGAAAAGCCCTACCTTATTAAAGAACCCATAGATCAATCCTAAAGGGCAAAACAGTTTGCAAAAGAAACGAAAATACGTTATGGATCCTAAAAATATAATCCCTAGGAGAAAGGTCTTCCAGTAAAAGACTAAACCAATAAGAGTTCTCAATTGGGGTTCTATTAGAAGATTAAGAAAACCAGCCTCCAAGGTTCCTGCCGGACAGAAGAGCCGGCAGAACCAAACCTCTCCATAGCCGGCCTCTCCCTGTAGAACCAAAGGCAACAACAAGACCAAGAAAATTAGGAGCAAAATTTTGATATTTCTAGTGGCTCTAGGGAGACTTATTTTGGGGCTTGGCACTCTATACAAGAGTTCTTGTAAAAAACCAAAAGGACAAATCCAGCCACAAATAAATCTTCCCAAAAAAAGGCCATAAAAAAGGAAAGTCCCTAGGACATAAAGAGCAGCCTTTAAGGCTACCTGGGGTAAGGCCCTCAAAGTGCCCATCACGTGCTGAAGAACTCCCAGGGGACAGGCCATGATAGCCAGAGGGCAGGAATAACAGTTAAGCCCAGGGAAACACAAGTTTTTTAATTTCCCGGTATAAATTCCCCCTTTTATGAGAAAACCAAAATAGGAATTCGCCCATAAGGCAAATAGAAACTGAATGAAAATTCTCTTTCTCATTGAAGCCCCATGCAAGAAAGGCAAAGACTTATCGCTCGCGAAAAGACAAATTTATAACCTCCGAGAAAAACTCCACCTAAGAGAAATAGGGCTCCCAACCACCAAAGAAATTTAGGAATTGAACTCAACATAATCTTTGCTTTATGAAATCCGCCACTTCTTCAGCTAACTCTTCAATAAAACCCCTGTCTTCTCCCTCCACCATGACTCGATATTTGGGCTCGGTTCCGGAGGGCCTAACTAGAATTCTTCCTTTATCACCCAACATTTCTTTTATACTCCTAACTTTTTCACTGAGGCCTTCTATCTCGTCCAGCGGTTTTTTCACTTTTACCTTTACGTTCTTTAGTACCTGGGGCATCCTTTCAAAGAGTCGGAACACTTCCGAAGCCGGTCTTTCTTTGATCTTTAAAATAGCTAGAACTTTAAGGGCTGTAAGGATGCCGTCGCCGGTGGTATTGTGATCCAAAAAAACGATGTGGCCGGACTGTTCTCCGCCTAGGCAATAGCCTCCTCGCCGCATTTCCTCCACTACATACCGGTCTCCAACCTGTGTTCTCACCAACTTTATGCCGTGCCTCGAAAGAAACTTCTCAAATCCGAGATTGCTCATCACCGTGGCCACCACGGTATTCTTCCTTAGGGCCCCCTCTTCCTTTAAGAACAGAGCGCATAGGGCCATGATTTGATCGCCATCCACCACCCCCCCTTTTTCATCCACCAACACCAGCCGATCTCCATCTCCGTCAAAGGCCAGCCCCAGATCGGCCCCCTCTGAAAGGACCCTTTCTCGCAGACCATCGGGATGTAGAGCCCCACAACCATCATTGATGTTCACTCCATTGGGTTCACAGCCCATCCTTATCACCTTAGCCCCTAGTTCCTCAAGAAGTTCGGGGGCTATACGGTAGGTAGCTCCGTGAGCACAATCCACCACCACCTTCAAGCCCTCAAGGTCTAGTCTTTCAGGAAAGGCCTTCTTGAGATGTACCATGTAACGCCCCCGGGCGTCCTCTATCCGGCGGGCCTTACCCAATTCCTTCCCTAAGGCCTTTTCTTGTTCCAAAACCTCATCTTCAAGCAGGGCTTCAATCCGGGCCTCAAGTTCATCCGAAAGTTTGAAGCCATCCGCTCCAAATATCTTGATACCGTTGTCGTAAAAGGGATTGTGAGAGGCTGAAATGACCACGCCGGCTTCAGCCCGAAGATCTCGAGTAAGGAAGGCGATGGCCGGAGTAGGCATGGGCCCTACCAGCCAGGCTTCCGCTCCCATGGATAGGATGCCAGCCGAAAGGGCCATCTCTAGCATATATCCGGAAAGTCGAGTGTCCTTGCCCACGATTATACGCCGATGATAACCTTGATTGCGAAATAGATAACCTACAGCCAGCCCCACCTTGAGGGCCACCTCCGGAGTGACCGGATAGCGATTGGCCTCGCCTCTTATGCCATCGGTGCCAAAAAGATTCATGGTTCCTTCCTCCCAATTTTGACTACTACTTGGACCCTCTCAGGATAAACTTCTACTATACCTTCCGGAATAGAGAGAAGTACCTCCAGCTTAAAGGATTCCCGTCTTTCTGAAAGATATACCGGAGCCGTGTAAAGGAACTTCAGATCTCGAAGTACAGTTCGGGCTCCCTTTATCCTTACACTAGCAGGTCTTATCCTCACCTCTTTGACCTTGAAACCCTCCGGTAACTCACCTCTGAGGTCCACTTTCACTTTGATCCACTTCTGAATCACAGAATCTAACAAGATCTCGGCCTCTTGAGGAATAACTTCTATAGGCTTCAATCCCGAAGGAAGTTTTACATTTTCGGGAGGAATCCTCAGAATGTGTCGCCCAGGGGGATAACGGGAAAGATCTAGACTAAGGATCAAGGGCTCCCCGGAAAGACTCCTCATGATACTCCTAGGACCGATAACTTTGAGGCGAAAGGTGGATGGTTTCACGTTAAGTAAAAGGGTGTTGGGAGGCAGGTTTCGAAAAACCAGCTTCAAGGGAAGTTCTCGTTCTATCTTATCCTGAAGAACTACAAAAAACCACAGTAGAAAGGCAAAAAAGAGGGCGAGAAATTTCAGAAACAAATCTTTTTTTCTTCTGCGCCTCATTTAAAGATCTTTCTCCGCCACCAGGGTTCTATGGAATGAAATCCCAAAAATTCGGAAAGCATCTTCCTCAAAGTGGGAGCGGAAATGTCCCGGGTTATCTTCCCTCCCACCGCCAGAGAAATAGCTCCGGTCTCTTCGGAGACCACCACTGAAACCGCATCGCTTACCTCTGTGATACCGATGGCCGCCCGGTGCCTGGTACCGAGCCCTCGACCTATATGGGGGTTGGTCGAAAGAGGAAGGATCACAGAAGCGGCCAGCAGACGTCCCTCTCGAATAATGACCGCTCCGTCGTGCAGAGGGGAGGTGGGATGAAAAATACTTATCAGGAGATCTCGGTTAACACGGGCCTCTACCGGAATACCCGATTCGATAAACTCGTTAAGTCCTGTCTCTCTTTCAAAGACGATAATGGCTCCGATTTTTTTTTCCGCCATAAAACTTACGGCTTTGACCACTTCTTCGATCACTTGGGAATATTCGGTCTGAACCCTCACAAACGGAGATCGGCCCATGTGAATGAGGGCCCGGCGGATATCTTCCTGAAAGATGATAACCACCACCAGAAAGATGGAAGACATAAAGGTTCCGAGAAGCCAGTGAAGGGTGAGGAGCTTGAGTTCTCCGGCTAAAAAATACATGACCACGATTACGCTCAAGCCGGCAGCCATCTGAACCGCCCGCGTCCCACGAATGAGAAGAAGGATGCGGTAAAAAAGATAGGCCACTATCAGGATGTCCAAAACGTCCTGCCAGCGTAAAAACTTCCAGAAGGGCCAGAATTCCATTTAAGGCTCCCTTATAAGGGCCTCTATCACCCTTATGACATCCTTGCACATCTCCACATTGTGTACCCTCACAATATCCACCTTCTGAAGGACCCCATAGGCCACCACCGCAGCGGTGCCAGCATCCCTCAGGCGGGCCTCCTTCCCTAAAATCTCCCCTAGAAAAGACTTGCGGGAAGGCCCGAGAAGAACCGGATAGCCCAACTCCCGAAAAACCGAAATTTCTCTGATAAGTCTGAGGTTGTCCTCGAACCTTTTCCCAAATCCGATCCCGGGATCAAGAATGACCTTTTCCGGGGCGAGCCCTAAAGAAAGGGCCAGTTGAGCCCTCTCCTTGAGAAAGGTCTTTATCTCTCCCAATACGTCTTCATACTTAGGGTCCATCTGCATGGTCTGAGGAGTGCCCTTCATATGCATGAGAACCACCGGAGGACGATATTTACGAATTACTTCTGGCATTCCGGGATCAAACCTTAAAGCACTCACGTCGTTTACAATGTCCGCGCCGACTAAAAGGGCCTCTTCGGCCACCCGGGCCTTATAGGTGTCCACCGAAATCGGAATTTCAGGAAATTCTCGCCTGATGGCCTCTATCACCGGAATAACCCTGCGCAACTCTTCTTCTTCTGGGACCGGTTTAGCAAAGGGTCTAGTGGACTCGCCCCCAATATCCAGGATATCGGCCCCTTCTTTGATAAGCCTTTCGGCCTGCCTTAAGGCCGCTTCTTTTTGATAAAATTGGCCGCCATCAGAAAAAGAATCCGGGGTAACGTTTAGAATCCCCATCAAATAGGTACGTCTTCCCCACTCAAAAATCTTTCCCCTAATACTAAGCGATCTCAACATTTTCTAGAGGCCTCAAATCCTTCAAGAGTTCTTTCAAGCCCTCGCCGTCGATAGTTTCTACCTCCAAAAGGGTCTCGGCCAAGATATGAAGGTATTTAATATTCTTGGCTAGTAATTCCCGATCCTTCTCATAACACGCGCGAACGATTTTCTTGATTTCCTCATCTATCTCACGGGCCGTCTCCTCGCTATAAGCCCGAAGGTCCGTATAATCTCGTCCCGAAAGCAGTCCGGGCTCCCGATGGGGAAAAGTACAGGGCCCTAGCCTATTGCTCATGCCCCACTCGCAAACCATCTTTCTGGCAATCTCGGTAGCCTTTTCCAGATCATCTCCCGCACCGGTGGTGGCCTGTCCGAAAACATATTCCTCGGCCACCCTTCCTCCCAAAAGGACCATAATTTTTTTCAAAAGGTAATCCTTAGAATATACGTGGCGTTCATCTAAAGGGAGTTGTTGGATAACCCCTAAGGCCCTCCCTCGAGGAATAATAGAAATTTTATAAACGGGATCTGTCCCCGGAAGGAGGTAAGCTATGAGGGCATGACCGGCTTCGTGATAGGCCGAAAGCTGTTTTTCTTCTTCACTTATGACGATACCCTTCCTTTCGCTTCCCAGAAGGAGTTTGTCTTTAGCCTTTTCTATATCCTCCATTTCCACCTGGGATTTACCCTGTCGAGCCGCTATTAAAGCCGCCTCATTCAAAAGATTGGCAAGATCGGCTCCGGTAAAACCAGGGGTACCTTTCGCAACCAGAGAAAGATCAACTTCTTTGGCCAGTGGTATCTTGCGGGCATGCACTCTCAGAATGGCCTCCCGGCCCTTTAAGTCTGGAGGAGGAACCTCTATCCGACGATCGAAACGACCGGGACGCAGCAGGGCCGGATCCAAAATGTCCGGACGGTTGGTAGCCGCTATCACCACAATTCCCTCTTGGGATTCAAAACCATCCATCTCGACCAATAACTGATTGAGAGTCTGCTCCCTCTCCTCATGTCCCCCGCCGACCCCAATTCCTCGGTGGCGTCCTACGGCGTCTATCTCATCGATAAAGATGATACAGGGGGCGTGTTTCTTGGCCTGAGTAAAAAGATCTCGTACCCGGGCCGCCCCTACCCCTACGAACATCTCTACGAAATCCGAACCGCTGATGCTGAAAAAAGGCACCCCGGCCTCCCCGGCAATGGCTTTGGCTAGAAGGGTCTTCCCTGTACCTGGCGGCCCGACCAGAAGAATACCCTTGGGCATCCGTCCGCCTAGCCTGGCAAACTTTTGAGGATCCTTCAAAAATTCAACCACTTCTTTGAGTTCTTCCTTGGCCTCCTCCACCCCAGCCACGTCTTCGAAACGGATTTTTACCTCTTCCGGACGCACCAAGCGAGCCCGGCTACGCACAAAGGAAAACAATTTGGAGGAGGGCGAAACCGGTCTAGAAGAAATCAAGAGGATTAGTAAGAATATTCCTATCACTATCAAAAAAAGCATTTCGAAAGAAAAAAAATCCAACCCGGATTTTTTGACATAAACTTCGACCAGATACCTTTTCAAAAAGGGAATAAGTTCCGGATCTTCTGGGGCATATACGGTATACTTTTTGCCTTTGGTGGTCAGGACTTCTATTTGGCGCCCCTTGAAAACGACTTCCTTGACCTTTCCAGCCCTAACCTCGTCCAAAAACAAGTTATAACTCAAGTTGTCCTGAGAGGAGGGATAGAAAAAAACCACCAAAAAAAAGACAAGCAGGAGACCAAAACTTGCTATCCCTACCTTTTTCCAGATATCGATCAAAACTCAGACCTCACGGCTTCAACTAAAAAGCTATTTTAAAAAAAACAAAAGAATCAGGCAATCTTTTGAAAGCTTAAACAAAGCCCTTCTTCCTCAGAAGAAGCCTTGTATTCCGGATGGACATAGTATCCTGGGATAGCCACGATTCGACCGTCAATCTCAATTATAGGTATCCGATCCCTTTCTTCGGCCGTAAGACCCTTCTCCCAGAAAAATTTCTTGAGCTTTTTGTGCCCTACCGCCGGCCAATAAATGCGATCCCCTGGTTGGCGGTTTCGGATGATGATGGGAAAAGAAACCTTCTCAAGCTTCAATTTAATGTCTCGTGGAGAACAGCGGGTCTTGATCTCTAAAATGACCTCCCCTCCGATAGGCAAGGAGTATCTCCCCGGTCCAGGAATCTTTAAAACGAACGGAGAAAAAAGCGCAGGTTTTGGAACAAAGCGTATGAACCCCGGTCCCCTGATGGCCTGAAAATTTCCGGGAAGGGGCACTGGCCCTCTAGCCTTGCCGGAAATCAGGTTGTTCAGAGCCTCAAGATGACTTTGACGCATTCGAAAAAGGGACACTCCAGCTTCCCTTAGGGCCAACCAAAAAACCCGACGCCTTAGAGCCGGCGGTATATCTTTGAGCACCGGGACCCTTAAAGCGATCTGTGGTTTACGCACCAGGGCCTTTTCATAAGCCTTCCGGGCCAAGTCCTCAATTAGTTCCTCCTCCTCGGCCAAGATAAGGGCCGTACGCTTGAGGTTTTCCCTAACCTTTCGGTGAAAATGTCTTTCGAGAAAAGGAATCAAGAGATGCCTTACCCGATTGCGTAAGAAACGGACATCCTGATTGCTCTCGTCCTCTACCCAAGAAAGTCCCCACTCCCTGGCAAAGACTTCGATTTCCTCTTTGGTAACCAGAAGAAGAGGTCTTATGAGGTGAGCCTCTCTTTTGATAGGGATACCGGCAAGCCCTCTTCTGCCGGCTCCGCGAATAAACTTGAGCAAAACCTCCTCGGCCAGATCGTCGGCATGATGGGCTAAGGCGATCTTCTGGAGATCAAGGAGGTTATAAAGCCTTTCAAAAAAGCGATAACGCAATTCTCGGCCAGCCATCTCCAGACTAATCTTTTCTCTCCGGGCATATTCCTTGACCGGGGCTACACCATAAATAAAAGGCAATCCTTTCTCTTGGGCCTGGCGATAAACAAAGAGGGCATCCTTTAAAGAATCTTTACGCCATCTGTGATCGTAATGGGCCACCCACAGCCTGAGGTCGTATTCCTTCCTTAGCAGGTAGAGCACCTCTAGCAAAACCATGGAATCCACTCCCCCGGAGACCGCCACTAAAACCCTGTCTCCAGGAGAAAGAAGACCATATCGTTCAATAGTCTTTTTGACGGTTCTAAGAAGAGAGGACCTCAAGGATCTCCTTAGCTTCTCCGGTATGGCGTCTGTAAGCTTCTTTGGCCAATCCTAAAAGTTCGCTACCCACTTCCTTCCAAGAAGGCAAGGTCCCTAAATGGACAAATTTTTCCTCCGGGGGGCGAATTTTAGGAAATTGCAATTGAGTCCCAAGACTTTCGATAACCTTATCTTTCTCTTCAATGCCGGCTATCTCAGAGGGTACCCTTTCCCCCAAGGATCCCAAAAAGGAAAAGATACTTCCAAGATCATACTCCTTATTGAACTCTTTTATGTCCTGTTCGATGAGCTCTGCTTGAGTCTTCAAAGAGTCAAACTTTTTTCGATATGCTTCGTTTTTCTCTAAAAGTCTTTTGTAGGTTTGTTCAAAAAGCTTTATAAATTTCCTTTTAGAAGTAAACCCCTTACTCTTCAATTCTTTAAAAAGTCTGCGCCTTATATTTTTGGAGGAAAGAATATACTCATCATAATATGGCTCCAGGGAAACTCCGGTAATTTCTTCAAACCTTTTCAAAAGATTTTTGTCTCTGAGCATATAAGCCAGCCTGATCAGCTCTTTTAAAAGATTCTCCTCCTCCTTTTCAAACTCCTTCAACTTTCGCCCATAGTCCTCAATCTCTTCCTCAATGACCTTGCGATGGGTGAAATACCTCTCCGCAATCTCACGTTTGATCTCTAAGACTAAAGATTCCGCCAGATCTTCGTATCCCGAAATAGTCATGATTTACCTTGGTAATTTTATTTCAAACAAGGTTCCTTCCCCTTCTTTGGAAAAAAGTTTCACTTCTCCCTTTAAATTTTCCACTATTCTGTAAACCACCGCAAGTCCCAAACCTGTCCCGGTGGGTTTAGTAGTGAAAAAGGGTTCAAAGATACGGGAACGAATATCTTCTTTTATTCCCGAACCATAGTCCCTTACTTTTATGAGGTAATCCCTGTCCAAGAGCTCCACTTCTATCTCTACCTCAGATCTTTGGACTTCTCTCGAAGCCTCTACGGCATTTATCAGAAGATTTTCCAGGATCTGACGCCATTGTTCTTTATTAGCCTCTATTTCTACACTGGGAACTCGAGCCTTCATTTTCACTTGAGAAAATAATGGTTGATTGGTATCCAGGATCTCCCGGAGTAGATCTTTCAAATTAAATCTTTCCTTTTCCCCTCTTTCGGGACGGGCAAAGAAAAGAAAATTGGTCACCAAACGATTCAATCTCTCGGTCTCCCTGGAGATAACCTCTAAAACTTGTCCCAACTCCCCGGAAGATCCCAGATTTTCCTTTAAAAATTGGACCCCACCGCTTATACTAGCCAAAGGATTTTTGATTTCGTGTATCAGGCCTGCGGCCATGGTCCCTAGAGAGGCCAACTTCTCGGCCTCTCTCAAACGCCTTTCCTTCTTTTTAAGTTCTGTAATATCCTGGAACAGGAACCCCCAACCCAGTATTTCCTTTTCGCGCCTCAAGGGGAAGATCGAATAGCCCAGGATCCGCTTTCCCAGATTCGTCTCTCCTCTCGAAACTTCCGTACTAATATCTTGTCCTAAAATCTCCTTCAAGGACTGACCACGAGCGATCTTTCCCAATATTTCTCTGGCTCTTGGATTCCATGAAAGGACCTTCAAATTCGGATCCAAAAACAGAAGACCTGCCGAAAGCGAAGAAAGCAAATAACGCTGAATGTCCTCCTTTTGGGTAATTTCTTCTCGCAGTTCCGACAACTTTAGGGCTAAATAACTTATAAGACCGAGGGCGCCTACATAAAGAAAAAAAGACAGCCAATCGTTATAGCTCAAAACAAAACCTTTATTAAAGAAGAAATAGACCATAAGCAGAAGAGAAACTAGGGCTATACTATCCGTCTTTTTAACATCTTTGGTTAAAGCCGTTTCTAATGCGGGCATAAAAAGAAGAAAAAAGAGAGGACTTTCTTGGCCTCCAGTAAAATAAAGCAAAATAAAAATCAAAACAAAATCCAAAGATTTGCTAAACCAAAAAAGAAAATTTTCAGAAAGGATGCGCATTAAAAAAGAACAAACCAGAAAGCATATCATTAGGTATATCGCTAACCCTGGGATAAGGGATTTCAAACCAAGATTCAGCAAAAACAGAGCTAAAAAGGAGGCTAAGACAAGACGAATTATAAAAAGAGATTTCATCATAGGCCGTATTTTTGCAAACGATATCGCAATGATCTAGTTGAAAGACCCAAAAGTTTAGCAGCGGCTTCCCGGTTCCCGCCGGTTTTCTCTAGGGCTTGCTTTAGCAATGATTTTTCTATAGAAGCCAGATAGGCCTCCAGATTAAGTCCCTCTTCCGGAAGAATGGGAAAGTTCCTCTCAGGGAGACTCTTTTTAGAGAAGGAAAGATCAAGGCTTTCCGGGAGAATGAGAGGTCCAGATTCCAAGGCCACGGAACGCTCGATAATGTTCTCAAGCTCCCGAATGTTTCCCGGGAAATCGTATTCCATAAGGGCCTTGAGGGCGTATTCCGAAATCCCTTGAACATCTTTTTTCATCTTCCGGGCGTATTTTTTCAAGAAATGGTTCACCAGAAGTGGGATATCCTCCTTCCTTTCACGAAGAGGAGGAAGATGAATGGAAAGGACATTGAGGCGAAAATAGAGATCCTCCCGAAATCGTCCGGCTCGCACTTCCTCCTCAAGATTTTTATTGGTAGCCGAAATGATACGTACATCTACTTTAACCTCTTTAGTACTTCCAAGAGGGGTGAAGGTCTTGTTCTCCACCACTCGGAGGAGTTTAACCTGGAGTTCTGGAGGCAAATCTCCGATCTCGTCAAGGAAGATGGTTCCCTGGTGGGCCAGGGCAAAGAGCCCCGGCTTGTCCTTAGTGGCTCCGGTGAAGGCCCCGGACTTGTAACCAAAAAGTTCTGATTCGAGAAGCGAGGCCGGAATGCCGCCACAGTTTACTACTAAAAACGGCTTGTTTTTCCTCGGCGAAAGCTCATGGATGGCTCGGGCCACGAGCTCCTTCCCGGTCCCAGACTCCCCGGTGATAAGAACGTTGCTTTCCGCCTGGGCAACCTTGGGAAGCAGGACAAAAAGCCTCCTCATGGGAGGACTCTGCCCCACAATTCCCATGAACTCTTTTGGAGGGGCCTCTTCCACAGAAGGAAGCCTCAGAGCCTCATTGATCTTATTTCTCAGAGTCTCGAGCTTGAAGGGTTTAGGAACGTAATCGAAGGCCCCCTCTTTCTTGGCCCTGACTGCAGAATCTAGGGAAGCGTAAGCCGTAATAACAATAACCGGAACATCAATTCCCCGTTTCCTAATGATTTCCAAAAATTCAAGGCCTTCCATCTCGGGCATACGAAGATCTAGAAGGATAAGGTGAGGCCGCTTTCTTTTAAGGATGGTCAAAGCCTCCTTTCCATTCTGACTTACAAGCACTTGATAGCCTTCTTTTTTAAGAAAAAGGCTCAAAAACTCGCGAAAACTTGGGTCGTCGTCCACGATCAAGATTTCGGGTCTTTGGGTGGGCATGATTTTATTATATGCTAAAAGACCATGAAGGAAAAAGAAGACGTCCGTTTCATGCGGCTGGCCATAAAGGAGGGCCTGAAAGGTCTTGGGAGAACAAGCCCCAACCCCCCGGTAGGGGCGGTGGTGGTTGATCCGAAAAGCGGAGAAATCATCGCCCGGGGCTATCACCGCCAGGCCGGAGAACCTCATGCCGAGGTGGAAGCCTTGAGGCGCGCCGGAGAGCGGGCTCGTGGGGCTACCCTCTATGTCACTCTTGAGCCCTGCAATCATTTTGGGCGTACCCCACCCTGCACCGAGGCCATTCTGGCCGCGGGTATAAACCGGGTGGTTGCGGGCACGAGAGACCCTAATCCCAAGGCCCGGGGAGGTCTGGAATACCTCCTTAGCCGGGGCCTTGAGGTTCGCTCCGGGATTCTTGAAAAGGAATGTCGGTATCTCACCCGATTTTTTTTAAAAAAGGTCCTTACTGGCCTTCCTTGGGTCATCATAAAGGTGGCCGCAAGCCTTGATGGTCGCATTGCCACCCGCACCGGAGACTCGAAGTGGATTACCGGCGATAAGGCTCGTCGTTTCGGTCACCGGCTGAGGAACATCTGCGACGCCATCTTGGTGGGGAGAAACACCGTGCTTGCCGATGATCCCGAGCTCACCTGTAGGATTCCAGGTGGCCGGAATCCAATAAGGATCATTCTAGACACCCGTCTTTCCCTTTCCCCGGACTTCAAGGTCTTTGAAACTGCGCGGAAGGTATCCACCTGGATCGTCTGCGGAAAAGAGGCCGATCCCGAAAAGGAGAAGGTCTTCCAAGACCTGGGAGTGAAGGTCTTCCGTTTGCCGGAGAAGGCCGGACGGATAGACCTTTCATCCCTACTTGAGGTCCTCGCCAGACAAAACATCCTCTCGGTCCTCGTCGAGGGCGGGGGCGAGGTTCACGGGAGTTTTTTGGACGAAGGGCTGGTGGACGAGGTCTTCTTCTTCGTAGGCTCGGTGGTCATCGGTGGAAGGGAGGCCCCACAGGCGGTAGCCGGCATGGGCCCCAAAAGGCTCTCTCAGGCCCTCTGGCTGAAAAATTTAAAGGTCAGGCGCCTTGGAGATTCCTTTCTCTTTCATGGTCTTTCGGAGCAGGGCCTCCGCATCCTTGAGAGCAACTCTTGAAGTTCACGCTTCAAAACTTCCGGAGCTTTCTCGGACGAAAAGGTTCGGTCGGCCCGCTTGATCTTCTCTGATAAGGAAAGTTGAGTGGCGAGAAGTCTCTCCACGAGCTCCGGGTCAGATAGCCTTTGGTGGAGCCTGGCTTTCTGAGTTTCCTTATCACAGGCCACCACCCAAACCTCGTCAAAAAGCTCTTCCCAGCCGGCCTCAAAAAGGAGGGGGATTTCAGCAAAGACAAACTCCGTCCCGGAGTGAGCCTCGAAGAAGGCAAGAAGCTCGTCTTTAACTAGGGGATGAAGCAGATCCTCAAGCACACTTCGAAAGGCCACATCCTCCACAAGGCGTCTTAAAATTAGCCGACGATCGAGGGCGCCCTCAGGTCCTACGGCCCACGGACAAAGTTCTCTAATCCTTTCATGGGCTGGACCACCCGGAGCTATAAGTCTCCTTACAACCTCATCGGCCGAAAAGGTAGGATAACCGAGTTCCTTGAGGATCGCGAGGAAGGTGGTTTTTCCGGTGGCTGGGCCACCGGTTACAGCTATCTTTCGCAACCCCTGAGCTCCTCAAGGAGTTTTTGGAAATCCGGAGGCGGTGGAGCCTCAAAGGAAAGCTTCTCCCCGCTTACAGGGTGTTCAAAGGAAAGCCGCCAGGCGTGAAGCATTTGTCTTTCGGCCTTCGGCCCTTGGGGACGCCTTCCCCCGTAAAGGGAATCTCCCACGATGGGGTGCCCGATATGGGAAAGATGCACCCGTATCTGATGGGTGCGGCCGGTGAGGGGGCGAACCTCAAGGAGGGCCGCCCGCCGAAAGGTCTCCCGCACCCGGTAAAAAGTCTCGGCCTCCCGCCCCCTGAGAGCCCCGGCCATCATCTTTTTGCGATGCACCGGATGCCGTCCTATGGGCACGTTTATCCTTCCGGCCCGGGGCTCTGGCACCCCGTGGACCAGGGCCAGATACCATTTCTCCACCTCCCGGCCCTTGAACATGGCGGTAAGCCTGAGGTGAGCCCGGTCATTTTTGGCCACCACCATGAGGCCGGAAGTATCCTTGTCCAGCCGGTGCACGATCCCGGGCCGAAGCTCCCCGCCTACACCGGAGAGCCCGGAAAGCCTCTTTAAAAGCCCGTGTACTAGGGTGCCTTTTAGGTGCCCGGCCCCGGGGTGCACTACCACCCCCGGGGGCTTTACGATCACCGCAAGATCTCCGTCTTCATAGAGGATCTCAAAGGGGACCTCCTCAGGCTCAAGGGATACCTCCTCGGGCGGAGGCACCCTAACCATGATCTCCTCCCCGGTTCTCACCTTCCGGGAGGCCTTGAGCTCCCCTATCCCTTTGATCTCAATCAGACCCTCGGTCACAAGCCTTTTTATTCGGGAACGGGTAAGCTCAGGAATTTTTTCCGCAAGGAAGGCGTCCAGACGTTTACCGGCGTCCTCGGCATCAACTTTCAAAAGAAAAACTTTCTCTTCAGGCAAGGTACTCCTTGGCCGAGGGACAGAGGTCTTTAACGGGACATTTCTCGCACTTAGGTTTTCGGGCGGTACAGATCTTACGACCATGAGCCTGGAGCACATAAGGGATAACGGCCCAGTCTTCCCTCGGGATGAGGTCCATGAGGTCCTTTTCTATCTTGTTGGGGTCCTTTTCTTGAGATAAACCCAGCCGGTGGGCCAGGCGCCTCACGTGGGTGTCCACCGGAATGCCATCCACAATGCCATAGGCGTTGGCAAGCACGATGTTGGCCGTCTTTCGGGCCACTCCCGGAAGCTCAAGCAGAGCCTCCATGCTCTTAGGAACCTCGCCGCCATATTTTTCGGCCAGGATCCGACAGGCCTCCTTGATGTATTTGGCCTTCTGTTGATAGAAACCCGTGGGCCGTATGTCCTGAGCCAGTTCTTCCAGATCAGCCTCAGCAAAGGCCCTGACATCGGGATATTTTTTGAAAAGTTCCGAGGTCACCTGATTTACCCGCTCGTCCGTACACTGGGCCGAAAGGATGGTGGCCACGAGAAGTTGCAAGGGATTTTCAAATCGTAGGGCAATCTTGGCATCAGAATAGGTCTCTTTTAAAATCCTCAAGATCTCGTGAATCTTTTCTCTATCCCTCATAGCCTTTCCTCGAAGGTCTCCTTGAGGTGCTTGAAGAGTCCCTCCGAAAAGCCCGTCTTTTCCGGAAGCTCGAGCCGCGAGAATTCTCCGGGATAGGCCCTTTCTCCGGCCTCCTTGGCCTGATTGACGAGGCGAGAGCTCAAGGTGGGACGCAAGGCCTCGCTGGAGAGGAAGAAAAGTAACAACCTTCGAAAAAGAGACTCGTCATAAGGGGCAAGTAGCTTTCCCCCGGCAAGCTTATCCTCGAGCTCATAGCAGAGGTTCTTCAACTGATTCAAAAGAGGAATCTTGATCTGGGACTGGACCTGCTCCTCAAGATGGAGGTATTCTAGGGCGAGACGTCCGTACTCCCCAAGTGCGAAATCCCGCATGAGAAGATGTTCCCGGAACCATTCCGAGAACCTGGTCCGCAGATAATCTACCAGGCTCATGAAGTCCACCTGAGAGCGTTGGAAACGCAACTCTTCAAGACCCAAACCGGCAAGCTCCGCAATACGCTCTAGAGTAAAAGTACCGGTATAGATGTGAAGCAGGGCCGCGAGATAATGATTATCCGAAAAAATAACCTGTTTTCCCATGATGGTGTCCTGCGGCCTGCGCTTACGATAGCGCTCAAAGGCCTCGGTCACCCAACGCGAGGTAAAATAGGTCATCCATCTGCTCCCAGAAATTTTGCTAAAATTTTATAGCACTTTTCTTCATACCAAAAGGTCTTTAGAATTCTAAAGTTATGACCTTTTGGGAAGCTGTAGCGGCCTCAACGATGGCCTTTTGGCCTCTCATACCCCTCTTCTGGATACCCCTTCACCTGTTTCCCGGCCTAAGAAAACGCCTAGGGCTTTGCTATTACCCCCTGATCATCGCTATCTGGTTGGCCCTGGCCTATCTGATGTTTACCAAAAGGGCCCACGCCTTCCTAGGACGTTTCGAACCCCCGCTCCTAATAGCCCTTTTAGGGGCAGTCTTATTCCTGGTCGGACTCGGGCTCCAAATAGCCACCGCCCTCATTCTGGGAAGAAGGATTATCGGGCTTCCCCATTTCAAGACCACCTCCAAGGACCTCCTGGTTACCGAGGGACCCTTCGCCCTCTCGCGCCATCCCACCTATCTGGCCCACACCCTGATCTTCCTCGGGGCTTTTCTCCTTACGGGCTATTGGGTGGTGGGGCTGGTGGCCCTTTTGGATTTCTTGGTGGTGCAGCTCGTGATCATACCGCTTGAAGAAAGGGAGCTCCTTGAGCGTTTCGGTCAAACCTATAAGGCCTACCGAGAAAAAACGCCCCGCTTTCTTCCGAGGTTTCGGCGATGAGAGACTTCTATCGCAAAATGATGGTAGTGGCCCTGCTCTATCTGGCTGAAGGGCTACCCTTCGGGTTTGTTTATGTCACCCTTCCGGTCTATCTCCGAAGCGAAGGGGTCAACCTCATTGAGATCGGCCTACTATCACTGGCCGGACTCTCTTGGAGTCTAAAACCCCTCTGGGCCCCGCTGGTTGACCGCTACGGGCAGAAATACCACTGGATGGTGGGAGCCCTTCTCGGTCTTGGCCTTTCCGTAGCCCTCCTTTCCCTGGTTCCTCCGGCGGGAAAACTTTACATCCTCTTTGTTTTTTTATGCACGCTTTCTTCGGCTACCCTGGACATCGCCGTGGACGGCTACACCATAGAACTCCTCACGGAAGAGGAACTCGGCCCCGGGAACGGGGTGCGGGTTTCGGCCTACCGGGTGGCCATGATCGGCTCCGGAGGCGGTCTCGTGGCCCTCTCCCACTTCCTAGGCTTCAAACCGGCCTTCCTGGCCTTAACGGTGGTCTTCCTGGCCCTTGCCGGCCTCATCCTCATCCTCCCGGATACCAAGAAGCCATCTATTACCCAAAAGACTTACAATATATTTGAGCAGTATCTTTTACCATTAAAAGATTTTCTTAAGAGGCCCTATGCCCTGGCCATTCTCTTTTTCGTACTTTTTTTCAAGATCGGGGATGCCACCATGGGTTCCATGATCTATCCCTTCTGGGTGGATCGGGGGTTTACGAAGCTTGAGATCGGCCTCATCTCCGGCACCCTCGGAAGCATCGCCACCATCGTAGGCTCCCTCGTGGGAGGGGGGCTCATCCGGTATCTCGGGCTCTTCCGGGCCTTATGGATGCTGGGGCTAACCCAGTCCCTCTCAAACCTGGGCTACGCCTACGCCGCCCTGCCTGATAGTGCCCGCTGGACCGTCTACGGAGCCTCCATTATAGAAAGCTTCACCGGAGGGCTTGGCACGGCGGCCTTTCTGGCCTTCCTCATGCGCCTCTGCCGTAAGGACATGAGCGCCAGCCAGTACGCCCTACTCTCCACCCTTTTCAGCCTTTCCTTTACCCTTTCGCGGGCCCTCGGGGGCTTCGGGGCCGAATACCTGGGCTACGCCAGCTTCTTCTTCCTCACATTTTGGATATCGCTCCCGCCCCTCCTCCTAGTCCCCCTTGTGATAAAGGCCGTGCCGCGAGAAAAAACCGACAGGAACCACAGGGAGGGCTAGCCGGATGAAGTTCAGGGCCAACCTGGTAAACCCCGAGGAGCGGACCATCATCCCTTCTGAAATAGAGGTGGAGGGGCCAGTCATAAAAGCCATCCGGAGGATAAACGAACCCTGTCAGACTTACATCCTTCCCGGATTCGTGGACGCCCACGTTCACATCGAAAGCTCCCTGATGGTGCCCTCACAGTTTGCAAGACTTGCGGTAAGACACGGGACGGTGGCCGTGGTTTCCGATCCCCACGAGATCGCAAATGTTCTTGGTCTTGAGGGCGTCCGCTTCATGCTGGAGGACGCTCGGAGGGTGCCTTTTAAGTTCTGTTTCGGGGCCCCTTCCTGTGTGCCCGCTACTCCCTTTGAGACCAGCGGGGCCCGCCTGGGCCCGGCAGAAGTGGAGGAACTTCTGAAACTTCCGGAGATAGGCTTCCTCAGCGAGGTGATGAACTTTCCCGGGGTCCTTGCTGGTGATGAGGAACTACTTGCCAAGATAGCGCTGGCCCAAAAATACGGAAAACCCGTGGATGGACACGCCCCGGGGCTTCGCGGAGAGGCCCTTACCCACTACATCGAGGCCGGCATCTCTACGGATCACGAGGCTTCAAGCTATGAGGAGGCCCGGGAGAAGATAGAAAAGGGTATGAAAATCCTCATAAGAGAGGGCTCGGCAGCCAGAAACTTCGAAACCCTCTCCCCGCTTATTTCCGAATATCCCGAAAGTCTCATGTTCTGCACCGACGACAGCCACCCCGACGATCTCCTCAGGGGTCATATAAATTCCCTGGTGGCAAGGGCCGTAAAGGAAGGACATGATTTATTTGAAGTCCTTAAAGTCGCCTGCCTTAACCCCGTAAGGCATTATGGCCTTAAAGTGGGAACCCTGAAAGAGGGAGAGCCAGCCGACTTCATCGAGGTGAGGGATCTCACAGACTTTGAGGTCGTGAGAACCGTCATCAACGGCCAGGTAGTCTTCGAGAAGGGCGAGGTGAGGATGGCCCCTCCGCCCTGCCCCATCCCCAACCGGTTTGAGGCCAGACCCAAAAACCTCCAAGACTTTGAATTTGTTTCCGATTTCAGGGAAATAAGGGTCATAGAGGCCCTTGATGGCGAACTTTTTACCCGGGAGACAAGCTTCAGGACCCGCAGCCGGATCTTCGAGGCCGATCCCGAACACGACATCCTGAAAATAGCCATCATCAATCGGTATCAAGAGGCCCCACCGGCGGTGGCCTTCGTAAAGGGTTTCGGTCTGAAGAAAGGGGCCATCGCCTCCTCGGTGGCGCATGACTCCCACAACCTCGTGGCCGTAGGGGTTAGCGACGAGCTTATCGCCAAAGCCGTAAACCTGGTAATAGAGAACCGGGGCGGCCTTGCGGCGGTAAGCGAGGAGGCCGAAATGGTGCTGCCGCTGCCGGTGGCCGGTCTCATGAGCCCGGAGGAGGCCTTCGAGGTGGCCCGGAAATACGAGGAAATTGATCGCTTTAGCAAAGAGGTCTTGGGTTCCCGCCTTACGGCCCCCTTCATGACCCTCTCCTTCATGGCCCTTCCGGTGATCCCCGAGCTCAAGCTCACCGATCGGGGGCTATTCGATGTCCGGACCTTCCGCTTTGTCGAGGTTTTAAGATAAAAACGACGTTGTGTGGGAAGCTCGGGTCAAGCGCCTCAGTAAGCAACTCAAGGTTCGTTTACCAAAAGTTGAACTCAAAGGACTTCCAAAATCTTCCGGACGATCTCCTCCGGGGATAAGCCCTCCGAGGAGATCCGAAGATCCGCAAAGCGGGCGTAGAGCGGTTCCCGGCGGGAAAGGAGTTCCCTCACCTCCTCCTCTAGGGATTTTTCCGTCAAGGACGGGCGCTGGGTGGCAGTTTTCGGATCGCGGGAAAGACGTTCAATAATGGTCTCAACCGGGGCCGAGAGCCAGACCACCAAAGCCTCTTCCTTCAGGGCCTCCATTTCGGCCTCGTGCATCACCGCCCCGCCCCCGAGCGAAAGCACCAGGTCTCCCTTTTCTGCAAACTCCCGCATGGCCTTCCTTTCTTCCGCTCGGAAGGCCTGCCAGCCCCCTTCCTCCACCACCTCCCGGATGCTTTTACCGAGTTTCCTTTCAATATACTCATCCAGATCCACAAAAGGGTAGCCCAACCTTTTGGCCAACAACTTACCCACGGTGGTCTTACCCGTGGCTCGAAAACCGATCAATATGATTCTGGAGCACATCTTATATCCTCATAAATTAAAGCCAGTTAAAACACAGTTTACAAATTTTTAACCACAAAATTATAAATTTTAACTTGCTAACTCACCAAAGAAGCATTAGATCATTATAGCAAAAAGTTCCAAGGTATCCAAAGGATGGAAAAAATCAAACAACATAGACACAGTTATTTATCCGAATATCTATCAAAAATGAAAGGTGTAACTAAAAGCCCGCCCCGGGTAAGCCTTTCCGAAATCATTTGGTCATGGATCGGGGCGTTTCTGGGGATCGCAGCCGTATCTTACATCCATTACAACCTGCTCACAAACACGGACCTGGTCATGGTCATAGGCTCTTTTGGAGCCTCTGCGGTTTTGATATACGGTGCCATCAAAAGTCCATTGGCTCAGCCGAGAAATCTAGTTGGGGGGCATATCATATCGGCCCTCGTGGGAGTCACCTGTTATAAACTATTCCATTCTGAGATGTGGCTGGCAGCCGCTCTAGCGGTTTCCACAGCCATTGCTATTATGCATGCTACGAGGACCTTACATCCTCCGGGTGGTGCCACGGCCCTGATCGCGGTCATAGGTAGTAATAAGATTCACAATTTGGGTTACCTGTACGCTATTATACCGGCTGGCCTGGGGGCCCTTATCATGCTAATCATTGCCGTATTAGTTAACAATATACCGGCTAGTCGAAGATATCCCGAATATTGGATCTAATCAGGCGTAAACCTTACGCAGATATTCCCAGAATTCCGGAAAAGACTTGGCCACACAGGCGGGATTGCGAATGACCATGCCCGGGACTTTAAGCCCGAGAACCGCAAAAGACATGGCGATGCGATGGTCATCATAGGTCTCAATCTCGGCTCCGTGAAGTTCTCTGCCGCCTTCTATTTCTATACCATCGGGAAGTTCTCTCACCTTGACTCCGGTCTTTGAAAGTTCAGTGGCCATGGCGGCTATGCGATCGCATTCCTTGTATCTCAGATGCGGAGCCCCGTAGATCCGACTTTTGCCTTCGGCCACCGCAGCTAGCACACAGAGGGTGGGAAAGAGATCCGGAGCCTCTCGCAAATCAACCTCAAAGGCCCGGGGAGGTGTGGAGAACTCCACCTTTACACCCTGCCCTGCCCTTTCGACCCGGCCCCCGCTCTCTGAAAGTATCTTGAAAAACAGCGTGTCGGCCTGGGGGGAATCAGGGGAAAGATTTTCCACCTCCACCGAGCCTCCAAGAAGGGCCGGAAGAACAAGAAAATAAGAGGCACTTGAGGCATCCCCCTCCACCTCATAGATCCGGGCCCGATAGCCGCCCTCACTAACCCTGAAACCACCGGAAATCTTCTCCACCTCCGCCCCAAAGGCCGACATCACCGAAAGGGTGAGCTCCACGTACGGGGTGGAGACCATCTGTCCTTCGATCTCCAGTTCAAGCCCTCCGGGAAGATAAGGACCGATGAGAAGGAGAGCCGAGATATACTGGCTACTTTGAGTGGCCGGGAGCGTAATCCGACCTCCTGAAAGCCTTCCGGGAGAGACCCTTGCCGGAAGATACCCTTCTCTGGAGAGACACTCTACTTTTGCCCCCAAACTCCTGAGAGCCGTAATCAGGGGCCCCATGGGCCTTTCATGGAGCCGTGGTTTCCCATAAAGGACAGCCTCCCCATTCCGGGAAAGCGCGGCATAGGCCAGAAAAAATCTGGAACCGGTGCCGTTGTTTCCGAAAAAGATCTCCTCCCCGGAAAAGACTGGTTCTCCAGAGACTCCAGAAACCACAAAAGACCCGTCCCTGCGTTCCAGCCCGCAACCCGAAGTCCGCAGGGCTTCGGAAAGAAGCTCCGTATCTTCACTAATTAGGGGATTTTTTATAACCGACTCTCCTTTAGCCAGAGCCGCACAGAGAAGGGCCCTCTGTGTGAGGCTCTTTGACCCTGGAAGCCTTAGTTTTATTGCAATCGAGCTATTAAGGGGCTTAATCTCTTTCTTTTCCATGAAGACTCCTTAGAGCTTCCTGATACATCAATTCTACCGGAGGTTCGTACCCCGTAAAAAGTTTAAATTGCTCTGCTCCCTGATAAACCAGCATCTTGAGGCCGTCAATGGTTTGGCAGCCAGCAGCCTCCGCTTCGGAAAGAAACCTGGTCTTGAGCGGCACATACACGATGTCCATAGCCACCTGAAAATTTTCAAAGACCTCCTTCGGCACCGGACTCTTCCAGCTCTTTAACCCCACACTCGTGGTCTGAATGATGATTTCCCCAGAAGCCTTAATAATTTCGGAAAGGGCGTAGGCTCTTCCCCCGAAATCCCGCGCGAGTTTTTCGGCCTTCGGAAACGTGCGGTTGTAAATCTCAACCTCGGCCCCTAGCTCGCAGAGGGCATAGACCACCGCCCGCGCTGCTCCCCCAGCCCCCACTACCACGGCCTTCTTCCCAGAAAGTTCCACCCCGGCCTCTAGCAAACTACGTTTGACCCCGAGCCAGTCGGTGTTGGTTCCGAAAAGACATCCCTCCCGGTTCACTACGGTGTTAACCGCCCCGATCCTTTCGGCCACCGGGTCTATCTCGTCAAGCCAGGCCATTACGGCCTCCTTGTGGGGGACAGTTACCGAAAGTCCACCTATCCCGAGGGCCCGGACTCCGGAGATGGCGGCCGGAAGATCCTCGGGGCCGACCTCAAAGGCCCCGTAAACCGCTGGGATCCCGAGATGCCTTAAAGCCGCGTTGTGCATCACTGGCGAGAGGGAGTGAGACACTGGATAGCCTATAACCCCGAAGACCTTCATGAAATCTTCTCCTCAGAAAGAAGAGCAAGCGCCTTACGCAATTCCTCCGCCGTAAGCTGCCCAGGGGCGGTCGCACCACCGGGTCTTGCAGCCGCATAGGCAAAAGGGGCTCCCAAGAGCACCGAGACCACCCGAGTCCATTTCCCGAGCGGCCCCATGGCAAAGGCCATAAGCGGTATATCAAAACACTCCCTGGCCCAGGGAATAAGCCCGAGAAGCCTCAACCCGTCCTCCACCTCCTTCGCCATGCAGACCACCTTTCCGATGGCTGCCCCCATTTCAACCATTTCTTTAATTTTGTCTTTTAAGTAGTCTTCTTTCGGAGTTTTTTCGAAATTATGATACGAAAGAATGAGCTTCGTGGTCCTGGAGACTTTGAGAAGTTCCCGGATAGCCTCGGGGCCGGCGGAAAGTTCGAGGTCCACATAGTCCGCCCCGGCAGAGGCGGCCTCGCGAAGCCACGTCAGACGCTCGGAAAGAGGAACAGGACGAAAACCCCCTTCCTCTTCCGCCCGGAAAGTGAAAAGAAGGGGTTTTTTCCGAACGGAAAGGAAGGGAGCTACCGCGGGCTTCTCAAGGGCATCCAGCCTTATCTCAAAGAGATCGGCCTGCCCCTGCGCCTGCGCGAGGGCCCTGAGGACGGCCTCGACCGTAGGCTCCGCAATGGAAACACATATCATCTATTCCTCGGGAGGGGAGACCTGCGCAAGGTATTCCGCAATAGCCCGGTCGTAGCGAAAGGTAGTCTCAAAGACCTTGCGGGCCAAGTCAAACCGGGTCTTAAGCGTAGTGGCCCCGTTGTTGGCTCTCATCTCGGAAAGTACCCGTTCGTAATCTGCGGGGTCCACAATTACCGTCACATATTTGAAGTTTTTGGCCGCGGCCCGAAGAAGAGTGGGGCCGCCGATATCAATGTTCTCGATGGCGGTCTCAAGATCCGCACCGGAGGCCACCGTCTTCTCAAAGGCGTAAAGGTTTACGGCCACGAGGTCTATGGGCTTAATGCCGTGTTCCTGAATCTGGCGTACGTGCTCCTCTTTGTCCCTTATGAAAAGAAGCCCTCCGTGGATTTTGGGATGCAGAGTCTTTACTCGACCGTCAAGCATCTCCGGGAAACCGGTAACCTCTGAGACATCCGTTACCGGAACCCCGGCCTCTCTTATTACGCGGGCCGTGCCCCCGGTGGAAACGATCTCGACGCCCATCTCGTGCAGGGCCTTCGCAAACTCCGCCACCCCGGTCTTATCTGTCACACTGATAAGGGCTCTTTCTATTTTCCTCATCCCTTCTTCCTCCTTTCTTAAGCTATACCAATCTCTTCATCCGTAAGATAGCAGGCGGGATCCGGGGCCCAAACATCCCCGGTAGCAGCCTCCGCCCGCACCCTGAAATTTCCAGCACAGACCTCAAGGAAGCGGCACTTGGCACACCGCCCCTTTACATGCTTTTTTTTCTCTTTGAGCTTGGCCATGAGGGGGTCTGAGGTATCCATCCAGATCTCGCTAAAGGGCCGCTCCCGGACGTTTCCAAAGGAATAGTGCCGCCAGAACTGGTCCGCATGCACCGAACCATCCCAGGAAACACAGCCTATCCCCACCCCGGAATTGTTGCCCCCGTTCATTTTCAGCAGTTCATAGACCTCCTCGGCCCGGGGGTTGCCCTCCCGCTTCATACGGAGGTAGAGGTAGGGTCCGTCAGCATGGTTGTCCACCGTGAGGACCTCCACCTTGAGCCCCTTCTCGTGGAGTTCTTTAGTACGATCAATGATGTAATCCACCCAGCGCCGGGTCTCCTCGTGAGAGAGATCCTGTTCCATCAATTTTGATCCGCGACCGGCGTAGACCAGATGGTAGAAACAGATCCGCGGGATCTGATACTCTTCAACCAAGTCAAAGATACCCGGAATCTCCTGGGCGTTGAGTTTGTTGATAGTAAACCGCAGGCCCACCTTGATGCCTTCGGCCTTGCAGTTCTCTACCGCCTCCATTGCCTTATCGAAGGCCCCTTTTACTCCCCGAAAACGGTCGTGAACCTCTCGTAAGCCGTCCATACTGATGCCTACATAAGAAAGACCGAACTTCTTTAGTTCACGGGCCAGAGCCCGATCTATAAGGACTCCATTGGTAGAAACCACCGCCCGCAGGCCGAGAGTCACCGCCTTATGAATCAGATCTAGGATGTCCGGACGCATAAGAGGCTCACCGCCTGAAAAGAGAACCACCGGGCATCCGAACTGCGCCAGATCCTCAAGGAGGGCCATACCCTCTTCCGTGGTAAGTTCATCCGGATGAGGGGAAGGATCCGCGGAGGCGTAACAGTGAACGCACCGGAGATTACATCTCTTGGTCACGTTCCAGACCACTACCGGCCGCTTGTCCGCCGAAAACTGGAGAAGATGGGAAGGTAAATCTTTAGCTCTTCGGCCGTAACGTAAAGGGTCCGAAGCCTCAACTGTGCCACAATAGAGTTTGGAAATGCCTATCATGCCTTACCTCACCAAAAATTTTTCTAGGATTTTTTCCAGTTCTTCCTTTTCAAAAGGATAACACACATAATCGTCACACCCAGCATCCCGGGCCTTTTCGGCTTCAATGTCCGAAAGACATTTACAAATCCCTACCACCGGGATTTCCGCAGTCTTCTCATCGTTTTTTAAAAGCAAAACAGCTGCGTAACCGTCGAGTTTAGGTATCTCTTTTTCTATTATTATAAGATCGGGCAATGTTTCCCGCGAAAGGTTTATAAGGGCTTCACCATCAGGCACGCTTTCCACCCGGCAGTTAAAACCTTTGAGAATCTCCTTTACTTTTTGGGCTACACTTTCCGATAATGCTAGATAAACCAGGGGAGTTTTAGCCATGACTAACCCAGATGGTAAGAGGAACGCACCAGTTGATTGAGGTATTCTTCGGGAGACCTCACCGCCTCCTCCGGAAGTTCAAAAATCGTCTTTCCGGTTTTGTCTCCTACAAGCTTAAGCCCGTATTCAAGTACGCTCAATATCCGATCACAGAAGGCGTACACCCCTTCGTCTTTTTTAATGACCTCGGAAAGGATAAGGTCCCGGGCCCCCTCTGAAAAATAAACCTTAAGCCTCGAACGTCTCTCGAAACTCTTCTCAAAACTCCGAATCTGACGCCATAACATAAGAAGTTCTTCCAAGGCCTGTTGAAGATCCAGATCTTCCTTTCGGTGCAGGAGCAGCGCCAGCTCAAGTTTGGCCGGAGTAAAGGGCAACCTGTAATTTTCAAAAAAGCTCTTTTTGCGGGTCTCAAGGAAAGTTAGCGTGCGCCCTTCTTCATCCTTAAGGGCCTTCTCATACCAGACTCGCCAGCGTGGATTTTCTGGGGATAGCTTCATCTCAGAAAGGACTTTTTCAGGCTCAAGCACTATCTCCCGGCTTACCCCCAAAAATGAGACTCCCAGGCTGGGAAGACTTTTTTCAAAGGGAATGAGGACCCTTTCAAGGACTCGGGAAAGGGCCCTGGCCCCGGTGTTCTCTCGCGCTGCTCTTCGGGCTAACTCCCTTAAGGCCTCATCCGTAAAAGCCAAATCTATACCATAGGCCTTAAAATCGCGCTTCTTGCTCACCACGATTACACTATTGGGATTGGCTAAGATCTCGAAAAAGTCTTTCTCCTCTAAAGGATCAAAAACCGCTATCACCGGGAAACGCCCTACGAATTCGGACTCGAACCCATAGGTTATAAGGTCTTCCGGCGTCACAAAACGCAGATAATTTATAGAGACCTCTTCCCGGCCTTCAAGTTCTGAAAGGAAACCGAGTTTCTGTTTACGAAGTCGCTTTCGGATGATCTCCTCAAGACCGTTAAAGGCGCCGCTAGCAATAAAGAGGATATAACGGGTATTAATAGAATTCCGTTTACGACGGCCAGTACGACGATAATATTCGATGGCCTCCATCTGACTGATGGGATCATGAGGGACACGAAGTTCGACCTCGGTCTCCTCAAGAGGTTTCAACAGGGCCCTCTGTACACCGGTGCGTGAAACATCCGGACCAAACACATTTCCGCTGGAAGCGATCTTGTCCACCTCATCCAGATAGACGATCCCAAAACGGGCCTTTTCCAAATTGCCATCCGCCTCCTGGACCAGATCTCGAATAAGGTCTTCCACGTCCCCGCCAACATAACCGGTCTCGCTGAACTTAGTGGCATCTCCCTTAACAAAAGGCACTCCGATCTTGCGGGCAATGAGTTTTACGATAAAGGTCTTCCCCACACCAGTAGGACCAATGATGATAATGTTGTTCTTGACAAAGCCCACCTCGTCGAAACGCTCTCCCCTCTCGAGGAGGTACTTTACCCGGTGGAAATGTGTGCAGATCTTGGTGGAAAGAATACCCTTGGCCTCTCTCTGTCCTACTACGTACTCGTCCAAATAGGCCTCAAGTTCTTCCGGTTTGAGAGCAAAATTGGCAAGCGAAGATTTTTCCCTCGCCGCCCAGTTTATCCTCTGGGGATTGAAACGAGTTGCCATGGCAGAAAATTATAACAGTTCTTCGGGATCTCTATCAAGGGTAAGCCTGACTCCAGCGGGTATAAGGCTATCCCTTGCCTGCCAGAAAGCCTTGAGAGCCCTATCGAGCCCTCCTACAGTCTCGGCTTTAAGAAGGAGCTGCCAGCGATAGCGGGCCGAAAGGCGGAAAAGCGGTGCCGGCACCGGCCCTAAAACCTCAGTATTTTTAAAGGCTGAAAGGAATTCTCTGGCTTTATGGGCTGCAGACTCGGCTTTCTCGGATTTAAGGGCCGAAAAGATCAAGAGCGCCAAACGCGAAAAGGGCGGAAAACGCAAGGTCTTACGTCTTTTAAGATCCTCTTCAAAAAAAGCCTCATAGTCCTGTTTCAAAGCCGCACTTATAGCATAATGATCCCGCATGCGGGTCTGAAGGATGACCCGTCCAGGAACCCGGCCCCTCCCGGCCCGACCGGCCACCTGTACCAATAGCTGGAAAGTCCGCTCCGCAGCCCGGAAATCGGGAAAATGAAGTCCCCCTTCAGCCCAGAGCACCCCTACCAAGCTCACTCCCGGGAGATCGTGTCCCTGGGCTACCATCTGTGTGCCCACCAGAATGTCTATCTCTCCCCTCTTGAGTCTTCGGATGAGCTCAAGAAGTTTCCTTTCGGAAGTCACGGTCTCCCGATCCAGGCGAGCCACCCTAGATGAAGGAAAGATTCTCATAATCTCGGCCTCCACCCTTTCGGTGCCGAAACCCACCAGCCGAAACTCCTTTCCTTCACAGTGAGGACAAAGCGGAAAAGCCGGCCTTTCAAATCCACAGTGATGGCAGAGAAGTCGGCCTTGCGAACGATAATAGGTGAGACTCAAAGTACAGTTGGGACACATAAGAGGCTCCCCACAATCCTTGCAAAAGACTATCGGGGCGTAGCCCCTACGATTCAAAAAGAGAAGAACCTGTTGACCTTGGGAGAGGGTTTCATTTATAGCTGAAAGAAGCCTTTCGGTGAAAAGTTCTCCGGGGCGTTTGAGCCCTACCACCTCTATTTCCGGGAGAGTTTTGCCCTTCGGTCTTTGGGTAAGGGTTAGTAGGCGGTACTTTCCGGTTTTAGCCAAATAGTAGCTCTTAACGCTAGGCGTGGCGGATCCCAACACTACCGAAGCCTCCGCAAGCTTTCCACGCATAAGGGCCATATCCCTCGCCTGATAGCGCAACCCCTCCATTTGCTTGTAAGAGCTTTCGTGTTCCTCGTCCACTACGATGAGCCCCAGATCCCTCAAAGGAGCAAAGAGGGCCGAACGGGTCCCCACCACCACGCGAGCCTCCCCTCGGGCCACCCGAAACCATTCCGCAGCCCGGGCTCGGGGTGGGAGAGCACTGTGGAGAATGGCCACTTGTGTGCCGAATCTGGATACAAAATGGGTCTCTACATAAGGAGTCAAGGCGATTTCAGGCACCAGAATCAAAACGGATTTTCCCCGGCGAAGAGCCGCCTCCGCGGCGTAAAGATAGACCAGGGTTTTTCCGCTCCCCGTAATTCCATGAAGCAAAAAGACCTCAAATCCTTTATCCAAGGCCTCTTTTATAGCCTCCACGGCCTTCGTTTGCTCCAGATTGGGGACCGGAGGCTCTCCGGAATCAAGAACTACTCCCCTACGCATCCGGGGAAGCTCAATCAGCCGGACCCGGCCCGAAGAGACGAGCTTCTTAACAGGCTCTTTTCCAAAACTTTCTTCAAGGAACCTTTTAGGCCAGCGGCCTTTCTCTTTTAGAAACTCCTCTATGGGGGAGGAAACCTCCTCTGCGAGGTACTCCAGCCAAGGCTCAAACGGGGGCTTAAGCCCTGAAAGGTCCTCGGTCTCTTTAACCAGGCCCCTTTCCACCAGCACGTCAAGCTCCCGACTGAGATCTCTTCCAGCCCTGGCTATGAGGTTTTTCAAGGTGCGAGGCCTTTTGAGATGCTCGGCCCAACCTGGAAGCGCACCCTCGGAAAGAAGCCGTTTCCCCTCGGCCGTAAGGACGTACTTTTTCTTGATTTCCCGAAAGAAACCCGGCGGAAAGGCACTTCTAACCACCTCCCCCGGGGGATGAAGATAGTATTCCCAGCACCAGGCCAAAAATTCGAGGAGATCAGCGGGCAATAAGGGTTCATCATCAACTATCTCCTCGATCTCACGGACCTGAAAATCGGGGGACTCTCCCTCTGGCCATCTCCTGAACACCAACCCTACACAACGTCGCCCCCTTACCGGGACTAACACCCTAACCCCGCAGGGAATTTCTTTAGAGGAGGCGTAAATTAAAGGTGTGTACAAAGGCAGAGGCAGAACAATTTCATAAAAATACACGACTCAAACAGGAGCTATAATAAACTCTTGATATATTCTCTTAAATGAGGGCCTATCTGAGGGTGTTTCAGGGCAAAGTTCAGGGTGGCCTTTACCAAGCCCAACTTGTTGCCGGCATCATAACGGGTGCCTTCAAATTCAAAGGCATAGATCTCGTGGCCATCGGTTATCATCTTAGAGATAGCGTCCGTAAGCTGGATCTCGCCCCCGTTTCCGGGAGGGGTCTTCTCCAGATATTCAAAGATCTCGGGAAAAAAGATATAACGGCCGATGATGGCCAGATCCGAAGGCGCTTCTTCTGGACGGGGTTTTTCTAATACTCCAGTCATTCTCCAGAGACCATCTTCCACTTTTTCACCGGAAATAATTCCGTAGAGCGAAACCTGCTCTTTAGGTACCCGTTCCACCGCTATCACCGGGGCTTTGATCCTCTCGGCTACTTCTATGAGTTGCTTGAGACAAGGTTTTTCCGAGTCCACGATATCATCTCCAAGGAGCACCGCAAAGGGCTCCTTACCCACTAGGGGGGCAGCCACCAAAATAGCATGTCCCAGCCCCAAAGCCTTCTTTTGTCTTACGGCCGAAAGATTCTTAACCAATCCAGAAACCTTTTTTATCTCTTCAAGCAACGCCTTCTTTCCCCGGTTCTCAAGCTCCATTTCAAGTTCCGGAGAAAGATCGAAATGATCCAAGATGGCCTCTTTTCCCCTAGAAATCACGAAAATAAAATCTTCTATCCCGGAGCTTTGAGCCTCTTCTACGATATACTGAATGGCTGGTTTATCTAAAATGGTGAGCATCTCTTTGGGAATAGCCTTACTGGCCGGAAGCATTCTAGTCCCAAGTCCAGCTACTGGAAGAACTGCCTTTTTAATCATTTGATTCTTCCCTCCTCCAAACTCTCATAGGCTTTAAAGTATGGGGCGTAAAGTACTTTCCAATAATCACGAGCCTTGTGGTAAATCTCTTCAAACTTCTCAAGGTCTCGGGGGTTACAGACCAGATGCACCCCTGCCAAGAAGACTTCGGTGGGCTCGAGGGTTCGGTATCTGGAGGCAATCTTTATCCGAAAGATCCTCCGGTAATCTTCCATGGGGAGATCCAAAAGCATGGCCTCAAAATCGGCAACCCGCCCCTCATCTTCCGTAGCAAAGACCACCACTTCAGGGATAAAGAGTCTGAGCCAGTACTTCAGGTCTTCCTGAGCCTGAAAGTCCTTAATCACGTAGCCTTCATTTCGGAGCACCTCTTCTACCCGATCCTTACTAGCTGGCAGTGTCCAGTAAATTAGAGCCACCGGCCCGGTAATAAGAAGATCTTCAAGAAAGTCTTTCCGAGGAGTTGGGGAGATCCCTTGGGAGGAAGATGATCCTAGAGTTTGTTCTCCGTAAAGGGTTAACTTCCCCCCACACTCGGGACAGAAAAGGAGGTCTTCCCGGAGTTCCTCTGGAGAACCTCTTAGCCTATATTTCCGACCGCACCCCTCACAGACAAACTCTATCTTCTCCGCCACCGACCTTCTCCCTCAAGGTCAAGCTCCAAACCTTCAATGTCTGAGGTCTTTTCACCCCTAGAGGCCTTGATGCGATCTATCTCACGCCCTACGATATCTCTTCTCACGCAGTAAGCTAAGGCTGTTTCTTCGGTAATCAAGCCTTTTCGATATAGTTCTATAAGATGTTGATCAAAGGTTTGCATATGATAGGGACTACCTTGACGCATAATGTCATAAAAGGTCCGTCCTTCCTCTTCACCCTTAAGAATAGTTTCCTTGGCTCGAATATTGTTATAAAGAATATCGAAAACAGCTATTCGGCCTCCACCTACCTTAGGGACCAACTTTTGCCCAACGATCCAACGCAAAGTATCGGCCAGCCTGTAACGAATCTGGTGTTCTTCTTCGATCGTAAAAAACCCCAGGATACGATTAATGGTATTTCCGGCCCCTACGGTATGGAGCGTGGAGAAGACCAGATGCCCAGTCTCGGCAGCCATAAGAGCTATTTCCATGGTCTCTCGGTCGCGGATTTCTCCCACCAGGATCACCTGCGGGGCCTGTCTTAACGCCGCCCGTAACCCATGCGCAAAGGTATCAAAGTCTGTACCGAGCTCCCGTTGACTGAAGGTGGCTTTTTTTGGGAGGTGGATGTATTCCACCGGATCCTCGAGAGTAATTATGTGGACGGCCTCTTTCTCGTTTATCTCATTCAAAATAGCCGCCAGAGAGGTGGTCTTTCCCTGACCGGTAGCACCAGTAACCAAAATGATACCGTTTCTCTCTTGAGCAATACGATAGAAGGCCGACGGAAGCCCCAGTTCAGCAATAGAAGGTACCTTGGCCGAAAGTTTACGCATCACAATGTTGTAGCTTTGTTGACGGGAATAGACATTGACCCTGAAGCGGGTCCCATCCGGAAGACGATAGGAAAAATCCGCAGAGCCGGTTCGCACCAGATCCTGAAAGAGTTTGGGATTTTTTCGCATAAGATTGAAGGCTATGGTCTCGGTTTGAAGAGGAGTTAGCCTATCAATAGGCCAATCGGGCAATTTTACTTCATGTAATCTCCCATCAGCCGCCACCTGCAAGGGGCGACCAACGATAAAAAGGATATCGGTAATCCTTTCACGATGATTAGACAGAGCAGCTATTAACTCACTAATGTCTATTTCTCCGATCATCCGGGGATCTCCGTAAAGTCGGCTAGTTTAGCCTCTTTAACAAAAGGAATGAATCTGCTCTTATCTAGGGCCTTGTTTAAGGCTTCTTCCGGAGCAATGATGCCTTTTTGGAGATATTCCATAATAGCATCGTCCAAAGAAACCATACCGTATTTTCGGCCGGTCTGGATAATGGAAGGTATCTGATAGGTCTTGCCTTCCCGGATGAGGTTGCGCACCGCCGGGGTAGCAATCATGATCTCTAGGGCCACCACCCGTCCAGGCCGATCTATGCGTTTGAACATCGTCTGTGAAATTACAGCTCTAAGAGACTCTGCCAGAGAGGAACGAATTTGTGGTTGCTGGTCATGGGGAAAGATCTCGATAATTCGGTCCACGGTCTGGGAGGCGGAGATGGTATGCAAGGTTGACATTACTAAATGTCCGGTAAGAGCGGCCTCTAGAGCAAGCTGAATGGTTTCGAGATCCCGCATTTCACCTACCAGGATGATATCTGGATCCTCACGCAAGGCCGCCCTCAGAGCCGCAGCAAAAGAACGGGTGTGCACCCCCACTTCTCTCTGGTTGACCAAACAGTTTTTGGGCTTGTGCACAAATTCGATAGGATCTTCAATGGTAATAATATGATCTTTGCGCATACGGTTGGCATAGTCTATCATAGCCGCCAAAGTAGTAGATTTTCCAGAACCTGTAGGTCCGGTTACCAAAACTAGACCTTTGGGGAGGAGGGCCAACTTGTTCAAAATGGGAGGAAGTCCCAGTTCCTCCACTGTCCTAACCTGACTCGGAATCAATCGGAAGACTGCCCCTACACCTCGGTGCTGCTGGAAGAAATTCACCCTAAAACGGGCTAGTCCCGGAATCTCGAAACCAAAATCCACATCCCCGCTTTCCTCAAACTCTTTGATCTTTTCTTCAGGAGTGATTTCATAGAGCATGGACTTAAGTTCTTCATTTTCAAGGGCTTTGTATTTAACCCTTTGGAGATCTCCATGCACCCTAAGAATGGGGGGATTACCAGCCGAAAGATGAAGATCTGAGGCTCCGGTCTCCACCATCAGTTTCAGGAAGGCGTCGATTTTAGCCATGATCCCCCCCTTCTTTTCCTCAGACTATCGAGTATAATAGCCAAAAATTCGACAAAAGAAAATCTCAAAAATGAATGTCCTGATCACCTTAGAGAAGGTTTCTAAAGTTTATCCACCTTATATTAAGGCTCTGGACGAAGTTTCTCTAAAAATCACCCGTGGAGAATTCGTTTTCATTACCGGCTCGAGCGGAGCTGGGAAGACTACTCTCTTGAACCTTATCTTCGGTTTAGAAAGGCCCTCCTCTGGAAGGATATCCTTCATGGATCTGGAATACCATAATCTCAAACGCAAAGATCTTGCGAAATTGCGAAGGAAAATGGGTTTTGTTTTCCAAGATTTCAAACTCCTTTCAGAAAAAACGGTCTATGAGAACGTCTATCTCGGCTTAGAAGTTTTAGGAATATCGGAAAAAGAAGCCCGCAAACGCATAGATAGCGTGCTTTCGAGATTAGGACTAGTTGGTCGAAAAAATTTGAAAATAAAGGCTCTGTCCGGAGGCGAAAAGCAACGGGTAGCTATTGCCAGGGCCGTAGTGAGGGAACCGGAACTCATCCTAGCAGACGAACCCACCGGAAACCTCGATCCTCAAGCAAGTCGTGAAATTTTAGAAATTATGGAAGAACTGAACGCGGAGGGCATAACCATACTTTTCGCTACCCATGATGAAAGTCTATATCAAAATCGCCATCGAAAAGTTGTACATTTAGACAAAGGACGCATTATCACCAAACAATAATGTTTGAAAAATTTCTTCAGGAAATAAAAAATAACAAAAGCTCTTATTTTGTCTCATTTTTAGTTATCAATATTTCGGTAACACTCCTACTTTTCTTCGCTTTTATATATTTCAATCTTTATTTATTCTCTCAAAAAACAGCCCAAAGTTTGGCCGTAACTATCTATTTAAAACCTGATCTCGAAGAAAAAGTAAAGCTTAGCATCCAAAAGAAGATAAAAAATTTACCGGGAATAGAAAACATAAAACTAATCAAATCGGAGCAAGTATTGGCCAAACTTCAAGAAATATTTAAGGGAACTCCTGAAATCCTCGAGGAACTAGACCTGCAAAATATACCCTCCTTTATAGAGATTACTTTCAAAAATCCACTCAAGGACTTCGAAAAGGCAAAACCCTACCTGAAACTCATTGAAAAAGAAGAAGGGGTTTTGAAGGTTAGATATGAGGAGGGTTGGCTGGGAAGAATAAACAATTTTGCTAAATCGATAAAATTATTGACTATTTTAGGAATAGGATTAATGATAGTATCATTAATATTTCTGATGAGCATAACTATAACCTTAATTCTAGAAAGACAACGGGAGGAAATAGAAATCCTTTCTCTTCTAGGGGCTACACCAGGCTATATAGCGAAGCCCAAAGTATTAGTGAGTTTCTTTATAGGTATAAGTTCTTCTCTGCTATCTTTGGGCATACTTTTGGCTCTCAAAAACTATCTAGAAAGATCTCTCTCCGGATTATTGCCCTTTTATAAAACCCACCTAATATTATTCCCTTTAAAATACTTAATTTTAGGGGTAGGAGGAATAGGATTATTTTGCGCATTAGTGTCTTGGCTTTCTGTACGGCGCTATTTTTCCTAATTCTAGCGCATTACGCTCAAGCTAGTTCTCTAAAAGAGAAAATCAAAGAAAACAGAAATCTACTTCAGAAAGCTAACTTTCAAGAAAAATATATCTTAAAAGAACTTAATGATATAGCTAAACAGATAAAAAATCTATCCCTAGCCATTACCGAAATCCAAAATAAAATCAAAAACACAAAAGAAAACCTCACAAGGATTCACACAAAAATAGAAAAATTAAAACAAAAAGAACAACAACTAAAAAACAATATATCCAAAGAAATTGGTACATTAATTACCATTTCAAAAACTACATGGATAAACTTATTATTCAATCCACAAGATATAAATGATTTCTTAAGAAGAGAAGACTACTTATATGCTATTATACAAAGCGAAGCCAACAAATTATTAGAAATCAAGAAAACGAAACAACAACTAAAAAGCCTCGAGGAAAAACTGAAGAAGGAGTTCCAAGAACTAGAAAGTAACAAAGAAAAATATAAAGAAAAAGAAAAGGAATTAAAACTATTAAAACAAGAAAAGGAAACCCTATTAACCGAAATAAGGCAGAATAAAAAATTATACAAAGAAACTCTAAGTATCTTACTGACGGCCCAAAAAGAATTGGAAAAGCTGACACAAGAAATCTCTAGGACCCGAAAAATCAAACGAGCCTCCTCTGAAGTAACCTCCAAAGGTATAATCCTGCGGCCTCTCTTTGAAGTTAAGGGTTTTCTTTATCCCCCGGTAGAAGGGCGTGTCTTAAGGTTTTTTGGCCTAGATCGCGATCTTTTTACCGGCAAGGTAAGTTTCAGTCCCGGAATTTTTATCGGGGCTCCTCCCGGAAGCAAAGTCGTGGCCCCTTTCTCGGCCAAGGTAGTAAAGGTTCGCTGGATAAAGAGTCAAGGCGAAGTCGTAGTTCTGGATCACGGCTACGATTTTACTTCCATCATTGGAGGGCTAGGAGAAACTAAGGTCTTCCCCGGACAAGAAGTCCATACGGGAGAACTTTTAGGTACCGTGGGAGCCTCCCCTTATGGACCAAGTGGAGTATATTATGAATTGAGATATGGCCAAAAACCGCAAAATCCTTTAGAATGGTTAAACTTAAAGAAACTAAAGATTCTGAGGTAAAAATATGAAAAGGAAAGTCTCAGTTATCATTCTGTTGTTATGGACTTTCTTCGGATGCTCTTGCATTTACGCCAAAGAGGCCAATCGTAAGGAAGATCCTTACGAAGCCTTAAAACTCTTTTCTCAGGTTCTTGAACTGGTAGAAGAAAACTATGTCAAAGAAGTGGCCACTAAAGATCTTATCTATGGGGCCATTGAAGGCATGTTGGCCAATCTTGACCCCCACTCTTCTTTTCTCAAACCAGAAGATTATAAGGAACTCCAGATCGAAACCAAAGGCAGCTTTACAGGTATAGGCATCGAAATCACTATTAAGGATGGTGTACTTACGGTAGTAGCTCCCATTGAAGGCACTCCTGCCTGGAAAGCGGGGCTCAAATCCGGAGACAAAATCATAAAGATTAATGGTAAGCCCACCAAGGGCATATCCCTTATGGAAGCCGTCAAGCTTCTTCGGGGGCCTAAAGGCACTAAGGTAACCATCTCTATTTTCAGAGAGGGCTTCAAAGAATTAAAGGACATCACTATTGTTCGAGACGTGATTCCCATTAAAAGTGTACGTTTTCAAACCCTTGAGCCGGGTTATGGATATGTAAGGATTTCAAGCTTCCAAGAAAAAACAGCCAAAGAACTTCGGGAGGCTTTACAAAAGCTTGAAAAACAAAACAAACCTCTAAAGGGCCTGGTCCTTGATCTGCGCAACAATCCGGGAGGCCTGTTGGAGGCCGCGGTCGAAGTGGCAGATGAATTTCTAGACGAGGGCCTTATCGTCTATACCAAAGGACGCCGGAAGGATCAGAACTTCGAATTCAAGGCCCGTCCCAATCGGCACAAACATGCCTACCCCATTGTCATTTTAGTAAATGCCGGTACGGCTTCGGCTTCGGAGATCGTGGCCGGAGCTCTTCAAGATCACCACCGGGCTGTAATTCTCGGGACCAAGACCTTTGGCAAAGGTTCCGTACAGACTATTATTCCTCTACCGGATGGCTCGGCAGTAAGACTCACCACCGCTCAGTATTACACCCCGAGTGGCCGATCCATCCAGGCCGAAGGCATCGAGCCTGACCTTGAGATACCGGAAATCAAGCCGGATTGCCTCCGGAATCATCCCCTTATTCGAGAAAAGGATCTTGAAGGCCATCTTGAAAATCCAGAAAAGACCTCCGATAATGAAACTACTACCAAGGCTCAAGACCTACTAAAAAAGGATTTTCAGTTGAGAGAGGCCCTAAAGGTCTTAAAGAGTCTCAAGGCCTTCTCTCAAATCAAGTACTGATTTGCCTAAAAGCAAACGAAAAAGGTCCCGAAGATCAAAACCTGGTATTATTCCGGGGGTCTTGGCCTGGGCGTTGGTCCTTCTCTTTCTTCTTTTCACGCTCTTGGCTCTTCTGGCAGTTTTGAGACCTAGAACGCCCAAAAAAGTCTACCCAACAAGGCCCCAAATTCCTAAAGGCAAACCCTTGGCCTCATCCCAAATCAAACCTTCCAAAAGTCACAGGGCTCCTAAAAATTTCAAAAGACCAAGGGTAGCCCTCATTATTGATGACATGGGCCAACGGCCGATCCTCGAAAGGAAATTTTTTAAGCTAGGCTTAACCCTAAACTTTTCTTTTTTACCTTATGCCCCCTTCACTGAAAAACTCGCCCGGGAGGCCCACCAAAAAGGTTTTACCGTCATGATCCACATTCCTATGGAAGCCGAAAACGAAAAAAATTCCGGTCCCGGAACCTTGAAACTCTTTATGACCGAAAAAGAAATCAAAGATAAAGTCCGAGAAATGATCTCAAGAGTCCCGTTCGCTTCTGGGGCCAATCAGCACATGGGTTCACTCTTTTCACAAGACCCCCTAAAGATGAAATGGGTCTTGGAAGTATTACGAGAAAATCACCTCTTCTTTATCGATAGTCGCACTACACCTTACACGATAGCTCCTTTCGTGGCACAAAGCCTTAAAATCCCGTTTGCAGAAAGAGGGCACTTTTTAGATAATAATCTACAGGAAGTTGCCCTTGAGAAAAGTTTTGAAAATATGTTAGCTAAAGCCAGAAAGCAAGGACGTTTGATAGTTATTGCCCATCCTCATCCTCAAACCCTAAAACTCTTAAAACATCATCGGAAAGATCTCATAGATCAAGTAACCTTAGTTCCGGTTCAAAAATTGGTGGAGGTAAGGCCTTAATGGCAAAACCTATGGGAGCCAAAAAATTGGCCGAAGAAATGTGGAAGGCTCAAAAGAAATACGGCCAGCAACCTAGATGCAGCATTTGTGGAGAACCCATTCCTTCCAAGGAAGACGCCTTCCTCGGAAGGAAAGGGTGATTTAATGTCCTGGCGTGCCGGGCACACGCCATCAGCTCTATGGTAAAAAGCTGTAAATTATAGGTACTACTTTTCAACCTTTACTTTAATGGTCTTGCCTTTGGCCTCCGCCTTTTTGGGGAGGACTATTTTAAGAACTCCATTTTTATAAGTAGCTTCTACCTTATCAGCTTCCACTTCAGCCGGAAGTTCGATGGAACGCACAAAGCTTCCATAGAGCCGCTCCATACGGTAAAAGTTTTCCTTTTTCTCTTCTCGTTCCTGCTTCTTTTCCCCTTTGATGGTCAAGAAGTTTCCAGAAAGACTGATCTCCAGATCTTCCGGCTCAAGGCCCGGCACGTCCGCCCTCACTACTACGGCCTCCTCAGTCTCTGAGACATCTACCGCCGGTGCCCATTCGAATCTCTCCCACCTTTCGGGGAACTGGGTCCTTCCAAAAAATTCATCCCAAATACGGTCAATTTCTCGCCTTAATTCCTGAAGAGGACGCCAAATGGCCAGCTCAGCCATTTTATCACCTCCTTATATTATTTTCTCTAAAAAGAAAATAGGTATTAAGAAAACAAGAGTCAAGGGTCTAAAAACGTCTCTTTCTGGGATTAGTGATTTCCTGAAGGGTCTCTCCCAAGAGATTGAAAGTGAGAACGGTAAAAAGGATCGCCAGCCCCGGAAAAACCGAAAGCCACCAGGCCACCTCAAGGCAACTCTTGCCTTCAGTGAGCATGTTTCCCCAAGATGGTATGGGCGGTTGCACTCCGAGGCCGAGAAAGGAAAGAGCAGACTCTATAAGAATAGCATTTCCGATCCCCAAAGTAGCAGCGACCAAAATGGGAGGCAGGGCGTTAGGTAGAAGATGGTAAAAGATAATCCGTAGATCCGAAGCCCCAGCCAGTCTTGCTGAAAACACAAACTCTCGCTCCCTAAGACTCAGGAACTCCGCCCGCACCAATCGAGCTACCCCCATCCAGCTCGTAAGTCCGATCACAATCATGATATTGAGGATGGAGGGTTCTAGATAGGCAATTACCGCCAGAATCAGAAAAATGGAAGGGAAACAGAGCATGATATCGATGAGGCGGGAGATCACGGTGTCCACCAGTCCGCCATAGTAGCCGGCGAGGGCTCCAAGGATCGTTCCCACGACTAGTGAAATACCCACCGCCACCAGTCCGACTTCAAGGGAAACGCGGGTACCATAGATCATCCGAGAGAGGAGGTCGCGTCCGAGGAGATCCGTTCCCAAAGGGTGTTTAAGGGTAGGCGGTTCAAGGACGTGTTGAACGTCGATAGCCAGAGGATCGTAAGGGGCAATATAAGGCGCAAACAGCGCTATCAAGATGATGACCGCGGCGGCCAGAAGGGAGCGCCTTCCCCAAGGGTGACTCCAAAGTAATCTGAAAGTCTCCATCAGGATCGGCCTTCGAGTCTAATACGGGGATCCGCCAAGGCATAACTGATATCAGCCAGTAGGTTGCCCAAAAGGGTGAGCACCGAAACTAACACCAAGTTACCCATGATTACCGGATAGTCTCGAGCCATAACCGCCTGCCACATGAGTTGTCCTACCCCTGGGATGCTGAAAATGGACTCAAAAATGACACTTCCACCCACAAGACCAGGAACCGAAAGCCCCAAGATAGTAATGATGGGAAGAAGGGCATTCCGCAAGGCGTGTTTGTACACCACCTCCCGTTCCGAAAGACCTTTAGCCCGAGCGGTAAGAATGTAGTCCTGCGAAAGGGCCTCAAGCATGCTATAGCGCATGTAGCGCGATATGCCAGCCAGCCCCCCGAAAGTAGCCACAAAAACCGGAAGAATCAGGTGTTTGGCCCAATCGAGAATCTTCTCCCAGGTACCCATGGACTCATAACCCATAAGGCTGTGGAGCCCGGAAATGGGAAGCCATCCTAGTTTTATCCCAAAAAGGAGCATGAGAAGGAGGGCCAGCCAGAAACCCGGCATAGCATAACCAATAAAGACTAATATCGTAGTTGCTCGATCGAAAAGACGGCCTTCCTTTACGGCCGAAGCTACGCCAAGCGGAATACCTATGAGCAGTATCAATAGCATGGAAAGGGCATTGATGAGGATGGTTACCGGGAGACGTTCTCGGATCTTCTCCCAGACCGGTCGCCTATCAGGGGCAAAGGAGCGCCCGAAATCGAGAGTGAATAGTCCCTTAAGCCAACGTAAGTACTGCACGTAAAGGGGCTGATCCAAACCGAATTCCGCCCTCAGTCTCTCCCGCATTTCCGGAGTGAACTTGGGATTGAATTCCGCCATAGGACTCAACGGACCTCCCGGGGCCAGGTGAATGACGGCAAAACTTATGAGCGTTATGCCGAAAAAGGTGATCACCAACGATACGAGGCGCTTAGCAAGGAAGCTAAACATTCTTCAAGCCCTTCTTTCTTTCGGCCTCTGAAGGCCTCAAATATAGGGGCACCAACGTTTCCGGATCTGCAAATTCCCCGGCTTTAACCTTTCTTTCAGCAAGATAGGCTACCGATGAGGCCCTGGCCTCTCGGAGATGTCCCGGGGCCGGAATGAACTTAGGACCAAGTTTTTCTTGGAAAAAGCTCCCATAAACCCTCAAGCCCTCGCCTAAAAAAATAGTAGGGGATTCGATCCTTTCGCAGAGAACGTCGGGCGAAAGGACAGACGGAGGCATGAGAGTTTCGAGATCCTGATCCTTGAAACGATAAAGGGCGGCATAAACTTCTCCCCTTCTGGCGTCAAACACTGGACAGAGGGGGCACGAACTTTCACGGAAGAGCGCCGCCAAGGCCGCGAGACTCTCCACGGCCACTACCGGTTTCTTAAGGGCCAGAGCCAGACCCTTCACTGTGGCCAAGCCAATTCTCAAGCCGGTAAAACTCCCCGGACCTATAGAGACCGCGAGGACCGAAACCTCCGAAAGAGACAGGCCCAGATGTTCCAGAAGGAAATCTACAGCCGGAAGGAGTCTACGAGAATAGGTCTCGGCTCCAGAAAGGACGATCTCCCCTAAAAGGCGCTCCCGGTAGAGGGCTACCCCACCGGTCTCGCCCGAAGTTTCAAAAGACAGGATCAATGGGGCCTGAATTGTGGTATCCATCGAGGGAATAATCGCGCGAGATCGTTATAAAAAACCAGCACCATAAGGGCTATAAGAAGCGCTAAGCCGATCTTCTGGAGCCTCTCCTGAGTTTGAGGTGAAAGTGGACGCCCTCTTACGGCTTCAAGGGTATAGAAGAAAAGATGTCCTCCGTCAAGCATCGGAATGGGTAAAAGGTTGATAATTCCTAGATTTACGGAAAGGACACCCGAGAAAAGAAGCAGGGCCATAAACCCCTGCTTGGCCTGCTCACCGGCCATCTGAGCAATAAGCAGAGGCCCTCCAAGGCTGGAAAGGGGCAACGCCCTCTCTATCAACTTCACTAGAGCCATGAAGGTAAGCTTCGTGACCGAAAACATCTTGGCCAGCCCCTCCCAGAAGGCCGTCCAAATAGGAAGACTTTCGGTTCGAAAGCTACCCGAAGCCACTATGCCAAGCACAGGCACCCTTTCGGTCTCTCCAAAAAGATTTTTGACTTCTCTAACCTCGGGGACCACCGTAACCACCAACGTCTCTTCACCTCGTTTGATCGTGAGGCTTAAATCTCTTCCACCGCTCCGGCGAACCTCTTGGGTGAGCTCTTCCCAGGTCTTTACGGCCACGCCGTTGATCTCAAGGATCAGATCCCCGGCCTTAAGCCCGGCTTTCTCGGCCGGACTTCCCGCCATAACCTTTCCCACTTCTGGAAGCACGTAGGGTTTGCCCTTCAATACAAAAAATAAAGAAAAAATCAGCCAGGCCAAAAAGAAGTTAAAAAGAGGTCCAGCGAAAACAATGGCCGCCCGTTGCCAAAGAGGTTTCTCTGAAAAGGCATAAGGCTTCTCCGAAGGTGAGAGAACCTCTTCACCTTCTCCCAGGAGTTTGACATATCCTCCTAAAGGAATCGCCGAAATACAGAAGTCCGTATCCCCTTTCTTGAGCCCCCAGAGCCTGGGGCCAAACCCGATGGAAAATCGTTCCACTCTTACCCCAAAGAGCCTAGCCGCCAGAAAATGGCCCCATTCATGCACTAGAATGAGAAGAGAAAGGACAAATAGAGCCGCAACGATGGTGATCATTTCATCTCCTTTATTATCTGTCGAGCCTTCCTTCTAGCCTGGTCATCCGCCCTCAAGATTTCTTCTAAACTACCGGGTTTTCCCGAAAAGGAAAACCGGTTGAGGGTCTCCTCAATAACCTGCGGAATGTGGTCAAACCGTATACTTCCTGAAAGGAAGGCCGCCACCGTCTCCTCGTTGGCGGCATTGAGGACCACTGGGAAAAAACCGCCTTTCTCGCCGGCCTCATAGGCCATCCGCAAACAGGGAAATTTTTCGAAATCTGGGGCCTCGAAAGTCAGTCGCCCGACCTCGGAGAGGTTCAAACGAGGATACGGAAGAGGCAACCTTTCGGGATAGGAAAGGGCGTAGGCGATGGGAAGTCGCATATCCGGGAGGCTCATTTGAGCCAAAGTTGAACCATCCCTAAACTCTACTAGAGAGTGAACGATGCTTTCCGGATGGATCACGACCTCGATTCTCCGGTAAGGAACCCCAAAAAGCTGATGGGCCTCAATGACCTCCAGGCCCTTGTTCATCAAAGTGGCCGAGTCCACCGTGATCTTGGCGCCCATGTGCCAGCGAGGATGTTTCAGGGCCTCTTCGGGCGTGATCTCCGAAAACCGTTCTTTAGGGGTCCTGAGGAATGGCCCCCCGGAAGCCGTGAGAATCAAGCGCGAGACCTCCCGCCGACGGTGTCCCTTGAGCACCTGAAAGAGGGCCGAGTGTTCACTGTCCACCGGAAGGATTCTGGCTCCGGTCTTGAGTCTGACTCTCCGAATAAGGTCTCCGCCCACCACCAGGGCCTCCTTGTTGGCCAGGGCCACTGTCTTTCCGACACTGAGAGCCGAAAGGGTGGGTCTTAGACCGGCCATCCCCACGATGGCCGAGACCACGAGTTCAGCCTCGGGCCAGGAGGCCACCTCGCAAAGGGCCTCCTCTCCGGAAAAGACCTCAACCTCCTTAGGAAGAGCCTCACGCACAAGCGGGTAATATTCACTTTTGAGAATAACCACCGCCTGGGGGTGGAATTTTCTGGCCTGTTCTACGAGGAGTTTCCAGTTCGAGGCCGCGGTCAGTGCCAGGACCCTAAACTTCTCCGGGAAGGCGGAGACTACCTCCAGCGTCTGTCTTCCTACCGAACCGGTTGAACCCAGAACAACCAGTTTTTTCAAAAAATCCCTCCCGAGAGGTATCCGTAAAAAAGTGGGGTGATAAAAATCAAGGCATCTACCCGATCTAAGAGTCCACCATGTCCCGGAAGGATCCAACCCGAGTCTTTGACTCCGCAGGCCCTCTTAACCATAGATTCCAAAAGATCACCCAAGGGGGCCAAGACCGAAAGAACAAAACTTACCAGCAAGGCCTCCCGGGCCCCGAATAGTCCCAACTTTCGAGAAAAGATAAAGCCCAGCACCGTTGCCAGGAAAGTCCCGCTCCAGAAACCTTCCCAGGTCTTTTTAGGACTTATGGTAGGGAAAAAGGAGTGTCTTCCAAAGAGCCTTCCCCCATAATAGGCCCCGGTGTCCGCAGAAAAGATAAGGAGAAGGAGATATAGGAGATATAGCCTTCCATGAGGGTAGGTCGGGATGGAGGCCAGCGAGAAAAAACCGAGGAAGAGATAACAGAGCCCCGAAATAGCCCGACCAAATTGTGAAAGAAAGACCTCTTTTTCGAATCGCCAAAGAAAATAAAGGGCTGGCCCTAAAAAAAGGACCCAGAAAGCTAAGAACAGGCTTTTTGATCCCAAAAGAAAGGCTAGGAAATAGACCAAAGTGCCCACCCAAAAAAGTCCCCGAGGAAAGGCCGTCATTTCCCACCACTCTCTAAAGGCGTGGCCTCCACATAGGGCAGAAACTACGAAAAATGCCCATAGAGGGGCTTTGAGGACAAAGAGCACCAGAGGCGGAATCAATACCAGGGCAGTAAAGACTCTCAGAAAATGGACACTCATACCCTTCCAAAACGGCGCTCCCTTCGCTGATAGTCGCGAAGGGCCTTCAGAAACTCCTCTTCCGTAAAATCCGGCCAAAGTACCGGCGTAAAATAAAATTCGGTATAGGCGCATTGGTATAGAAGAAAGTTGGAGATCCTCTGCTCCCCACTAGTGCGGATGAGGAGATCCGGATCTGGAAGATCCGCGGTGTAAAGATAGCGGGCAAAGGTTTCCGGCGTTATGGCCTCTGGCGAGACTTTACCGGCCTTGACCTCTTCGGCTAGCAGTCTGACCGCCCGGACGATCTCCGCCCGGCCACCGTAGCTCAGGGCTAAAACTAAAGTCATACGCGAACAGGAGGCGGTCTCCTCCTCACAGCGGGCAATCATCTCCTGGATGTCCGAAGGGAACCGCTCCCTCTCCCCTATCACCTTAAACCGGATGCCCCTGGTCTTCATCTCCGGAAGCTCTTCGCGGAGATAAGTCCGCAAAAGTTCCATCAGGACCATGATCTCTTCCTGGGGACGCTCCCAGTTTTCGCGAGAGAAGGCATAAAGGGTCAGGACCGGAATGGGTATCTCGCAGGCCTTGGTGATGATGCGCTTGACAACCTTTACCCCTTCCCGGTGGCCGTAAAAACGCGGAAGACCACGACGTCTGGCCCAGCGGCCGTTGCCATCCATGATAATGGCCACATGACGGGGAAGCCTTTCGGGATCAAGTTCCGACACCGGTCCTAAACCGTAAGGATTTCCTTTTCCTTGTCTTCCAAGATCTTCTCGATCTTTCCTATGAATTCATCCGTGAGTTTTTGGACCTCATCTTGAAAACGGTGAAACTCGTCCTCAGAGATCTCGCCTTCTTTCTTCTTTTTTTTGAGATCATCCATGAGTTCCCGTCGAATGTTTCTTATGGCCACTCGAGCTTCCTCGGCCATTTTTCTTACCAGCTTAACCAACTCTTTACGCCTTTCCTCGGTAAGAGGAGGAACGTTAATCCGAATAACCTGTCCGTCACTAGTAGGCGTAAGCCCGAGCTCAGACTCCATAATGGCCTTCTCAATGCTCTTGATGGTGGAGACATCCCAGGGCTGGATCACAATATAGCGCCCTTCCGAAACCGTCACGGTGGCCATCTGGGGAATGGGCATCTTGGTGCCGTAATAATCCACCTTGATACCCTCAAGGAGGCTGACCGAGGCCCGGCCGGTACGCACCCGGGCCATTTCCTCCTTAAAGGTCTTTACCGTTTTATCCATCCGCCGTCGGCCGTCCTCGAAAAGTTCCTTCATCCTCTCACCCCCCTATAAGCGTACCCACGTTTTCTCCGCAAACGGCCCTCTTGATGTTGCCGCTTTTAAGCATATCGAATACCAAGACCGGAAGGCCGTATTCTCGAGCTAAAGAAATAGCCGTAGCGTCCATAACCTTAAGGCCGCGGCTCAAAACTTCGTCATAGGAAAGGCTATTGTATTTTTGAGCCGCGGGATTCTTTATCGGATCGTCGCTATAGACACCGTCTACCTTGGTGGCCTTAAAAAGGACTTCGGCCTTGATCTCAAGGGCCCTGAGAGCGGCGGCAGTATCAGTAGTAAAGAAAGGATTACCCGTACCACAGGCAAAAATGACCACCCTGCCCTTCTCAAGATGTCTTAGGGCCCGTCCTCGGATATAGGGCTCGGCCACGGCCCGGACCTCAAGCGCTGAAAGCACCCGCGAAGGCACCTTCTCAAGCTCCAGCGCATCCTGAAGGGCCAGGGCGTTTATCAGCGTGGCCAGCATACCCATATAGTCCGCCCGGGCCCGGTCCATGCCCTTGGCCGCCCCGGAAATCCCTCGAAAGATATTGCCACCGCCGATCACGATTCCCATCGAGACCCCTAGGGCATGAACCTCAGCAATCTCCCGGGCGATTTTAAACATCACCTCCGGGCTTATGCCATAGCCCGCCTCGCCCATCAAGGCCTCACCCGAGAGCTTTAGAAGAATTCGACGATACTTCGGTTCCACTATTCCTCACCTACCTGGAATCGAGCGAAGCGGCGAATAACGATCTTCTCGCCGGTCTTGGTGATGAGTTCATTCAAGAGATCCTGAATAGTGAGGTCCGGATTCTTGATATAAGGCTGTTCAAGGAGCACGGCCTCTTGATAGAACTTCTCAAGCTTCCCCTGAACGATCTTCTCGATCACGTTTTCGGGCTTGCCGCTCTCCCGGGCCTGCTCCTCGTAAAGCTTCTTCTCCCTCTCCAGAACCTCCTGAGGCACCTCCTCACGGCTCACAGCCACCGGATTGGTGGCCGCGATCTGCATGGCCACATTGTGGGCAAACTCCTTGAATTCGTCTGTACGGGCCACAAAGTCCGTTTCGCAGTTAATCTCGACTAACACCCCAATCTTATTGTTGGCGTGGATATAGGCTGCCACCACCCCTTCGCTGGTGGCCTTGGCCGCCCGCTTGGCCGCAATGGCCAGCCCCTTCTTCCTTAGTATATCCACGGCCTTTTCCATATCACCGCCGGCCTCTTGGAGGGCCTTTTTACAGTCCATGAAACCGGCGGCGGTGCGAGCCCGCAGTTCCTTAATCATCTCCATAGTAATCTCGGCCATTTCTCTACCTCCCTATTCCTCTTCTTTTTCTATAGCCTTGGCCTCTTCCTCAAACTCGGCCTCTCTCTCTTCTTCCTTAAGCACCTCTTCGATGATGGCCTGGGCCTTCTCCTCCTCGGAAAGTTCGGCCGCCGTCTCCTCGGCCTCCTTGTCGCTTTCGGCCGCCATCTTCTCCCGGTAGATCTCAAGACCCTCAAGGACAGCATCTGCGATCTTGGAGGTCAGAAGCTTTATGGCTCGAATGGCGTCGTCGTTCCCAGGAATGATGTAGTCTATGAGATCCGGGTCGCAATTGGTGTCGGTAATGGCCACCACCGGGATACCTAGCTTCCTAGCCTCAAGGACTGCGATCTCTTCCTTTTTGGGGTCCACCACATAGAGGGCCTGGGGTAGGCTTTCCATGTCCTTGATACCCCCTAGGTTCCGCTCAAGCTTCTGACGCAGTCGCTCAAGTTTCAACCTCTCTTTTTTTGGAAATCTTTCAATAGTTCCGTCCTCCATCCACTGCTCAATGCGTTTGAGCTTTTCCACGCTCTGCCGGATGGTCTTAAAATTGGTAAGCGTTCCTCCCAACCAGCGATGATCCACATAATACATGCCACATCGCTGGGCCTCCTCTCGAATGGTGTCTTGGGCCTGCTTTTTGGTACCCACAAAGAGGATTTTTCCACCCTCGGCCACTGTATTCACCACGAACTCATAGGCGGTCTCAAAGTATTTGAGAGTCTGCTGAAGATCAATGATGTGGATACCGTTTCTCTCCCCAAAGATAAAAGGTTTCATCTTGGGGTTCCAGCGACGGGTCTGATGACCGAAATGCACTCCGGCCTCGAGGAGTTGTTTCATGGTAAGGTGAGACATTGAACTACCTCCTTTGGGGTTTTGTCCTCCGCCCCAGGCCCTCGCCATCCGGACTAGACCGGACACCCCCGAGGGCCCAAAATTCGGGCGTGTGTTCTTAATTTGAGTCGCTTTTTTACCACCACAACCCGATTTGTGCAAGTCAAACTTGCGTTTCAAACATTTGTTTGATACATAAGAACGTATGGAAAGATCGGATTTACGGGAAAGACTCCTTGAGATAGCCGAAGAGATCTTTGCCAAGCGGGGCTTTGCGGAGGCTGGAGTTCGAGAGATCACTTCGCAGGCGGGCTGCAACGTAGCGGCGGTAAACTACCACTTCGGAGGCAAGAAGAAACTTTACCTCGCGGTGATAAAAGAAAGATGGCTTCCGAGAACCCGCAAGGTAAAGGAGGAATTTTTGAAAAATCTCAAAAGCACTCACCAAGGGCTCGAAGGAGTTATTGTAGCCCTAATCAGGGCCTTTTTCGAAAATCCTTTTTCGGAAAGAGAAAGATGGCGGCACAGGCGGCTTCTGGCTCAGGAGCTGGCCCAGCCCACCGAGGCCTTTGATCTCATGTTGGCCGAGGGCCTGAGACCTCTTCTTGAGGCCATAGGTGAGGCCTTAAAGGCCCATCTGCCGGCGGATCTCTCGGAACGGAAGGTCCGGCTTGCAGTCTTCAGCCTTATCGGGCAAATCCTCTACTTCAATTTTGCCTGGCCTATTGTTCGAGATTTTCTCAGAGAACCTTCGTCCGAAAACCTAAAAGACGAAATCATCGAACATATAAAGGCCTTCTCTTTAATGGGCCTCAAAGGACTTGCAGCATGAAAAAGGCCAAGGCCTTCCTTTTCTTACTGATATTTTTTTCGGCCTGTGCCCCGAAGGTCGAAATAAAAAGAGATCTGCCGCCTCTTCCTGAAAGCTTCGCCAATTCCCCGGCTAACTCCACTTTGCCCCAACTTCCCGAAAGATGGTGGGAGATTTTCGAGATTGAAGAGCTTAACCGTTTGGTAGAAAAGGTCCTTTCCGCAAATCACGATCTAACCAAGGCCCGCTTCCGAATAGAGGAGCTTTCGGCAAGGCTCAAAAAGGCCAGGGCCGAAAGGTTTCCAGAAGTAAACCTCGATTTTTCGGGAAGACGTTCCCGGACGCGCTTGTCGAGAGGCATCGGTCCTCCACAAGGCTTTATTTATGGAGAGTTTCAGGGGGCTGTTCTAGCCTCCTACGAGGTTGACCTCTGGCGGAGGCTTTCTTCCGCGGAAAAAGCAGCCTATTTCGAAGTTCTCTCCGCCGAGGAGTCTCGTTTGGCCCTGGCCCAGAGCCTTGCGGCTGAGGCAGTCTCCCGCTATCTCGAGGCCGCCTTTTATAACTGCGAGCTCAAGGTCCTCTCAGAGGAAGTCAAGGTCTCAGAGAAACGCCTTTCACTCCTACGAAAACGTTTTGAGGTTGGTCTTTTCCCGGCGGCCCGCCTTCTTGAGGAGGAAAAAAAATTTTCAGCTTTAAGGGCCTTACTTCCGGAGACCAGACGGGCCCTTCGCGAGGCCCTGCAAGAACTTGAGCTCCTTTCCGGTAGCTACCCCGCGGGGACTTTCCAGATCCGAGAGACCTCCTCGGTTTGCAAGTCTGAAATTTCACCGCCTCCGCCAGGCCTGCCATCGGAACTTCTTAAAAGACGACCGGACATCCGGGCCGCGGAAGCCAAACTTCGAGCTGCAGCCGAAATGGTAAAGGTCGCCCGGGCGGCCCGTTTTCCCCACTTGATGCTTACCGTCGAAGAGGGACGAGTATCCAACGCCCTTTCGGATCTTCTTTCGCGCCAAAACCGCCTCTGGACCCTTTCTTTCGATCTCACTCAACCCCTCTTTAATGCCGGCGAACTAAAAGCCGAGGAAGAAGCCTCCAGAAAAATTTTAAGGCAGGCCGAGGAGGAGTACGTCCAGACCGTGCTTGAGGCCTTTCGAGAGGTAGAATTCGGTCTCCTTTCCGAGGAAAAACTGAGAAGGGTGCTTTTAGAAACTCAAAAAGAACTTACGGCCGCAAACCTCAGGCTTTCTTTTTACGAAAATCGTTTCAAAAAGGGATTGATATCCCTTCCAGATTATCTGGATTTTAAGATCCAGACTCTTGAGGCCCAAAGAAAGGTCCTTCGGGCCCGGCGTTCGCTCATCCTCAACCGGATCTTCCTCTTTAGGGCCCTTGGAGGCGGATTCAGTCTCCCAGGAAAGGAGGCATCATGAAAAAAAGGGGGCTACTTCAGGCACTTGCAGCTTCTTTGATCCTTGCGATGGGTCTCGGTATTTCTTACCATCTCATTTCCTCTCGTCCAAAGCCTCCGGCCAAAAGGAGGGAAAAACCCGTTCTAGTGGTAAAGACTGTGGAAGTAAAGCCTCAGGCCTTCACCTACACTGTGGAGACCACCGGAACGGTGGTGGCCCCGCGTCAAATCGAGCTTTCGGCCGAGGTCTCCGGAAAGATCATCTATGTCTCCCCCAAACTCCTTCCCGGCGAAGTAGTACTTGAGGACGAGGTCCTGATAAAGATCGACCCTACGGATTACGAAGCCGCAGTGGTCCGGGCCGAGGCCGAGCTCAAACAGGCCGAAAGGGTCCTTGCCGAGCTTTCGGCCGAGGCCGAACGCTCCGTGGCCGAGTGGAGGGCCCTTCATCCCGAAAGCCCTCCTCCGCCACTGGTGGCCAAAAAGCCCCAGCTTGCCGAGGCCCGGGCCGCAGTTTCGGCCGCAAGAGCCGCCTTAAAGAAGGCCCGGACCGACCTCAAACGGACGGAAATTCGGGCTCCCTACAAAGCCCGCGTCCTTGAGGTCCACGCTGAGGTCGGAAGCTATGCCAGCCCGGGAAGGATCCTAGCCGTGCTCTACCCTCTCTCGGGACTTGAGATCTACGCCCCGGTGGCTGACCACTTCCTGCCCTACATAGCAGTCCCGGGGCTTAATGCTCCCGCCAAGGCCCCGGGGTCCCCTGCCGAAATCTTTTGGGAGGCCGGGGAAGCGGTCTTTCGATATCCCGGCCGAATCATCCGGGCCGCAGGGGCAGTGGAAGAAAAAACGAGGCTCCTTCCCCTTTATCTCCGGGCCAAAGAATCCTCCCAAACCCCTCCCCTCCTTCCGGGGGTTTTCGTCACGGTGAGAATACTGGGGAGGAGTTTTCCCGAGGTCTTTATACTTCCGAAAGAGGCCCTAAATCGGGACCTCGGGGAGACCTTCGTCTGGGTGGTCAATTCCGAAGAAAGGCTTGAGAGGCGGCCAGTTAAAGTCCTTTACGAGGACGAAAAGCGGGTGGTCGTAACCGAAGGACTTTCGGCCGGAGAAAAGGTGGTGGCTCAGCGTTTGAGAGGCGCGGTTTCCGGAATGCTCGTAAGGGAAAGGTAATGAGAGGGATTATCTCCTGGTTTGCCCAAAACCATGTGGCCGCTAATCTCCTCATGCTTTTTGTGCTTGCGGCCGGGGTGCTTACGCTTTTCAGCATCAAGGTGGAGATCTTCCCCGAGGTGGCCGCTGACCAGATCGTGATCAAGGTGGAGTACCGAGGGGCCTCCCCCCAGGAGATTGAAGAGTCGGTCATAAAACCCATCGAAGAAAGGATTGCCTCTCTTTCCGGGATTGACCGTATCCTCTCTGTGGCGCGGGAGGGCGAGGGCCGCATCACGGTGGAGGTCCTTGAGGGCTGGGATGCCCGGGAGCTTCTCGACGAGGTGAAGACCGAGGTAGACGGCATCACCACTCTTCCCGCCCAGGCCGAAAGACCCATCGTGAAAAAGGTCATTATCCGGCACGAAGTCATCAACCTCGTCCTCTCCGGCGAAGTAGACAAAGAAACTCTCAAATATTGGACCGAAAGGATAAAGGACTACCTCCTTGCCCTTCCGGGCATAACCGAGGTGGATTATTTCGGGCTTTTCCCCCGGGAGATCCACATCGAAATTCCAGAAAAAAAACTCCGGAAGTACGGCCTGAGTCTTTCCGCCATCGCCGAACTCGTTCAGAGGGGATCCCTGGATCTTCCGGCCGGGCGTCTAAAAAACCCTCACGAGGAATACCTGGTGAGGGTCCGCGGCAAGCGCTACTTCGGCGAGGAATACGAGACTTTAAGGCTCCTCGGCGGTGAAAAGGGCGGAACCCTCTATCTGCGAGACCTTTCCGAGATCCGTGAAGAACTCCGTGACAGTTTCGACTACGCCGTCCTTTACAACGGTAAACCGGCGGCGGTGATCGAGATTTTCCGGGTCGGAGAACAGAATGTGCTTGACATCGCGCGCACGGTTAAAACCCATCTTCCGGAGATACAGGCCCTCCTTCCCTCGCCCTTAAAGCTTGAGATCATGAGGGATCGCACGGACATCCTTTGGTCACGAATAAAGCTCCTCCTAAAAAATATGGCCCTCGGGATGGTCATCGTTATCGTGCTCTTATCTCTCTTTCTGCACCTCAATCTCGCCTTCTGGGTAGTCCTCGGGATTCCTATTTCCTTTGCCTTCGGTCTCTGGCTCATGCCCCATTTCGGGGTCTCTATCAACATGATCTCCCTTTTTGCCTTCATCTTGGTCCTGGGTATCGTGGTGGACGACGCTATTGTGGTGGGAGAAAACATCTTCAAACACCGGGAAGCCGGGGCAACTCGGCTTTCGGCCGCGGTGGGAGGCACCCTAGAAGTGGCGAATCCGGTCATCTTCTCCGTGCTTACCACCATCGCAGCCTTCTGGCCCCTCCTTTACGGCGTGGGCTCCATGGGAAGATTCATGCGAGTGATCCCGGTGGTAGTCATTCTGGTGCTTGCGGGTTCTCTGCTTGAAGCCCTTTTAGTGCTCCCGACCCATCTCATGGGGGCCAAAATCCCCAAAAAGAAACCGGCCCTCTCAAACAACCTTGAAAGGTTCGTCGAGAAACTGTATCGGCCCTTTCTTTTTAAGGCCCTTTCCGTTCGCTGGGTTACGCTCTCGGCCCTCACGGCTTTACTTTTGATGGTCTTTTCCCTTTGGATCGGAGGCAAACTCCGTTTCAGCTTTTTCCCAAGGGTGGAAGGTAATCGACTCAAATGCACCTTGAGGATGCCTGCCGGAACGCCTTTTGAGGAAACCCTCTCCGTGGCCAAGAAAATTGAGGCCGCAGGCCTCAAGGTCGTGGCCGAGGCCGAACGAAAGTACGAGAAAAAACTTCTCGAGTACAGTCTAATTTCCGTAGGGGCCACCATTTCAGGGCCTCACGGGGGGCCACCGGAAATGGGGAGTCATATCGCCGGAATCGAGATCCGGCTGGTGGAAGCCGAAAAGCGCTCCGGCGTAAGCGTAAAGGCGTTGGTCTCGGCCTGGAGAAAGGCGGTGGGGACGATCCCGGAGGCCGACTCGATTACCTTCTCCGGAGAACTCTTTTCTTTCGGGAAACCCATAGAAGTAGCTCTTTCGCATCCTGAAGAAGAGGTGCTTTTGGCCGCGATCGAGGAGTTGAAGAGCAAACTTTCGAAGATAAAGGGTGTCTATGACGTGGAGGACAGCCATGTGGAGGGCAAAGAGGAGTTGCGTTTCCGTTTAAAACCTGGGGCCAAGAGCCTCGGGGTCACGCTGGCCGATATCGCCCGTACGGTACGCTCGAGCTTTTACGGGGCCGAGGCCCTACGATTTCAGCGGGGCGAGGACGAAATCTCGGTTTTGGTAAGACTTCCTGAGAAGGAAAGAGAGACCCTCGAAACCCTTAAAAGACTGCGTGTAAGGCTTTCTGATGGGCGGGAAATCCCCTTCCTTGAGGTCGCAGACCCTTTTTTCGCCCCTGGGTATGTGTCCCTTGAGCGCCTAAACCGTAAGCGGGTAATCTATGTGCGAGCCGAAGTGGACGAAAACGAGCTTACCGGAAGCGAAGCCCGCCGCATTCTAAAGAGCGAACTCCTCCCCGAGCTCGCCGAACGCTACCCGGGCCTCCTATATTCCTTTGAAGGTGAGGGACGGGAGGAAACCCGCACCATGCAGGAGCTCAAAAAAGAGTTCTTTCTGGCCCTCATCCTCGTTTACACCCTGATCGCCATCCCCCTGCGCTCCTTCTCTCAGCCCCTGATCATCATGCTGGCCATCCCCTTCGGCATCGTAGGGGCCTTTCTGGGGCACCTCCTCCTGGGGCACTCACTTTCCATCCTGAGTCTTTTTGGTATCGTGGGGCTTTCCGGGGTGGTGGTAAACGACGCCATCATCCTGGTTGACCTTATAAATCGCCAACGGCGTGAGGGCCTGCCGCTTCGGGAGGCCGTGGTCAACGCCTGTCTCAGGCGCTTCCGCCCGGTCATGCTAACCACCCTTACCACCTTCTTCGGTTTGACCCCCATGATCTTTGAGAAAAGTATTCAGGCCAAATTCTTAATTCCTATGGCCATAAGTCTGGCTTTCGGCGTCCTTTTCGCCACCGTGATCACCCTGGTGCTAGTGCCAACCTGCTACTTGATTTTTGAGGATCTTTCTGCCATTATAAAATCAGAGGAGCCAAGGAAATGAACATTCTGGTTTCCATAAAACAGGTCCCAGATACCACTAATATCCGTATTAATCCCGAGACCGGCACCTTAGTGCGGGAAGGCGTACCCTCCATCATAAATCCCTATGACGCCAGCGCCTTAGCCCTAGCCTCGAAATTAAAGAGACGTTACGGTGCGAAGATTACCGTTATTACCATGGGGCCTCCCCAAGCTGAAGCCGCCCTGAAAGAGGCCGTGGAGTATGGAGCTGACCGGATCATCCTCCTTTCGGACCGCAAGTTCGCCGGGGCTGACACCCTGGCCACCAGCTACACCTTGGCCGAAACTATAAAGTATTTGGCTGGTGAGGCGCCTTTTGATCTGCTTCTTTTCGGCAAACAAGCCATTGATGGGGATACCGCCCAGGTGGGTCCTGGAGTGGCCCGTAGATTAGGGGTACCCCTTATCACCTACGTAGTAAAGGTGGAAAAGCTAGATACCGAGACCCGAGAAATTGTTGTTCATCGGAAAACTGAAAGGGGCATAGAGATTTTAAAGGCCCCGCTTCCGGTGCTTATAACCTGCGACCGGGAAGTGGGAGAGCCGCCTTTCTCGCCCCTTTCGGAACTCATCCGAGCCGCCAAAAGCAAGCCAGAGGTCTTTTCCGCGGAAAATCCGGTACCTCTTGAGAGGGCCAAATTAGGACTGAAGGGCTCCCCCACCCGGGTCCACCGTGTCTTCACGCCGGAACTCAAGAGTCCTGGAGAAAGGATCTTTGTTTCCGAAGCCGGAGTTTCGACGGTGGTGGAAAAAATCATTACAGCCCTGAAAGAGAAGGGGGTACTGTGAAACCCAAAGTCTGGGTCTTTGTGGAACAGGAGGAAGGTAAAGCACATCCGGTCTCCTGGGAACTTCTGGGAAAGGCCCGAGAGCTAGCTGAAGCCCTTTCGGGAGAGGTAGAGGCCTTGGTTCTGGGCCAGGGGGTGGAACTCATCGCCAAGGAGGCCATCACTTACGGGGCCGAAAGGGTTTATATGATAGACGATCCCGTCCTTGAATATTACCGAAACGAAACTTACGCCCACGGGGTCATTAAACTCTGCGAAAAGTATCGTCCAGAGATTCTTCTTTTGGGCGCCACCACTATGGGACGGGATCTCGCGGGCTCCATCGCCACTGCGCTTGAAACCGGACTTACTGCCGATGTCACCGGGCTTGAGATTGATCCGGAGACCAAAAACCTCATCATGACCCGACCGGCTTTTGGCGGAAACATCATGGCTTCCATCCTCTGTCCTGATCATCGCCCCCAAATGTCAACCGTCCGCCCACGTACCTTCCCACTCCCTGAAAAAGACGAAACCCGTCAGGGGGAGATCGTACGCGAAGACCTCGGTCTTTCAGAGAACGAGGTTAAAGTAAAACGAGTAGGGTTTATTCCTAAGGAAAAAACCGTCAATTTGGAGTATGCAGACGTGGTGGTCTCCGGCGGCCGAGGACTTGGAGGTCCGGAGGGCTTCAAGCTCCTTCGCGAACTTGCAGAGCTTCTCGACGGTGAAGTAGGGGCCAGCCGTGCGGTAGTAGACGCCGGCTGGATCGACTACGAGTACCAGGTGGGCCAAACAGGAAAGACCGTAAGGCCCAGAGTCTATATCGCTTGTGGCATCTCCGGGGCTATTCAGCACCGGGTGGGTATGCAAAACTCGGATCTCATCATCGCGGTGAACACCGATCCTGAGGCCCCCATTTTTAGGATTGCCGATCTCGGTATCGTAGGCGATCTTTACGAAGTCCTACCGGAACTTATCGAGGCCATTAAGAAGGAAAAAAGTTATGAGCAATAGCTTCCGCTACGATGTAGTAGTGGTAGGAGGAGGGCCAGCGGGTCTTTCCGCGGCCATGACCTGCGCTCGGCATGGTCTTTCCGTCATCCTTCTTGAGAGAGGACGTTTTGCCGGGGCCAAAAATCTCTTCGGGGGTGTGGTCTACACGGAATCCGTATTAAGTCTCGCACCGGACCTCTTTTCGGAAAAAAGACTCCCCTTTGAACGTCCGGTAACGGAGGAGGGTTGGTGGCTCCTTTCCGAAGACGGGGTGGTGAAGATCACTCACACGGAAAAGGGCCTTTATGAAAAACCGCCCCGGGCTTACACGGCCTTCAGGGCCCGGTTTGATCCCTGGCTGGCCCAAAAGGCCGAAGAGGCTGGCGTACTGGTTATACCCAAGGTAAAGGTTCTAGATCTCATCTGTGCAAACGGCAAAGTCTCGGGAGTATTAGTTGATAGACCACGGGACTGGGAGAGTTCGGAGCTGGCCGAGGTGCGAGCTCCGGTGACCATTATCTCTGAGGGGGTAAATCGTCTCCTTACCCAGAAGGCCGGCCTCATTCCGCGGGATTTCACCCCGGAGGAGGTGGCGCTTTCAGTAAAAGAGGTTATCCAGCTTCCCAAGGGCGAGGTAGAAAAACGCTTCGGACTTTCCGAGGATGAAGGCCTCGCGGTGGAACTCCTAGGGGAGGCCACTCTGGGCTTTCCGGGAAGCGGATTCCTTTACACCAACACCACTTCCGTGTCCTTGGGCGTGGGGCTTTTTCTTTCGGACTTTGCCGAAAAGGGCTTAAAGCCCTATGAGCTTTTGGAAAATCTTAAAAAACATCCTGTTATGGCTAGGCTACTTTCAGGGGGAGAAACCCTGGAGTACGGGGCCCATCTCATTCCAGAATGGGGACTTGAGGGTCTTCCGAGGCTTTGCGGCGAAGGGGTCATGGTAGTAGGAGACGCCGCTGGCCTGGTGAACCCGCTCTTCAGGGAGGGTACCAATCTGGCCATCTACTCCGGTATCATGGCTGGGAAGGCCGCGGTCTTCGCCCATGAGAAAGGAGACTTTGGCCACGAGACGCTCAAACTCTATGAGGAGGCCTTCAGGGAAAGCTATATCTACCGGGATCTAAAGTATTTCCGCAGGCTCAAGAAGTTCCTACGAGAGAACCGGAGTCTATTTGCGGATTATCCGGAAATCATCAATCGGGTGCTGCATCTCTATCTTTCCGCCCAGGGACGGGCCAAGGAGGAGGTCTTCCAGGAAATCTTTGGGTTGTTTAGAAAGAGGCGTGGCCTCACCGGTCTCCTCCGGGACTTTGTAAAAACCTTCAGGTTCTTTAAGGGATGGTAAAATGAAACCGTTGCCCAAAGTAAACATTGACGACAGGATCTTTACCCTCAAGTACTATGTGGATGAAGAATACGTCCACTTAAAAATCAAAAATCCCAAAATCTGTAAGAGTTGTCTAGAGAAACCCTGTCTCTCCTTCTGTCCGGCAGGGGTTTATCGGCTTGACCGGCAGGGAGAGATCACCGTGGGTTATCAGGCCTGTGTGGAGTGTGGTTCTTGTAGGGTGGCCTGTCCTTATTTAAACATCGAGTGGGACTACCCCCGGGGTGGTTACGGCGTGGCCTACAAGTTCGGGTAATTCCAAGAGGGTCGTCGTCGCCCTCAAACTCCTCCTGGTTCTCCTGGTTATGGGCGCGGGGCTTGCCCTGCGTTTCGACGATCTACGGGTCTGGGAAAAGAGGAAAAATATCTGGTATCTTGAGGAAAATCGCCCCATTTTCACCTCCTACGACGCCTTTTACTTCGCGCGGCTTGCCCGCGACTGGCAGGAGGGCCGTTATCGGGCGGGAAAACGCGACCCCTACCGCTTCGTGCCCGACAATTACCTCACGGACAACATCACCTATCCCTTCCCGGTGCCCCTCATGAGCTTTTCCGCGGCCAAGCTCTCGGACTGGTTCGGGGTACCTCTTGAGAAGCTGGCCCTCTACTACACTCCCATAACGGCGGTGCTTTTCGTGATCCCCCTGTTTCTCTACCTTGAGAGCCTGGGCTACACTGCGGCCGGGCTTCTGGGCGGGCTTTGCGGGGTTACGGCCCTGATCTATGTGATCCGCACCAGCATCGCCCGCTTCGACACCGACTCCCTCAACCTCTTTTTCCCTTTCGCCATCGCCTGGGCTCTGGCCATGTACTTCCGCGGCCGAAGGCCGCTTCTCTGGGCAACCATAGCTTCAATTTTGCTTCTTATTTTCTTCTTCTGGTATCCCGTATCCCATCTTATGTTTGTCATGGTGTGCACTTTTATTGCGGTTCTGCTTTTCGAAAAAAAAGGCCGATTAGAAAAAAAGGACATAGTAGCCTTGATCATTCTACTTGTACCTAATATGTGGTACCTATGGAAGTCTCCCCTTAGCATGTTCAATTATTTGAAAAATCTACTGGTAAACATTGTTTCTCCCGCTCAAGAAGGATTTTTCGGGGACTTTCCCAATATTATGCAATCTATTTCAGAGCTTCAACAATCTAAAAGCATAAATCAAGTGGCTGCACTTACTCTTCATAACAGGATTCTCTTTATAATAGGGCTGTTAGGGATGTCATCCTTTTTTGTGCGTGAAAGAAAATACCTATTTTTCCTTTTGCCTTATTTTTTGATTGGACTTTTGGTATTCCGTTCCGGAAACCGGTTTGCCATGTATCTCGCCCCTTTTATAGGGATGGGCCTTGGTTTTTTGATTCACTTCCTGATCGAAAAAAGTTCACGGATCCTGAACCTTAAAGTCGCAGATTCTTTAAAAAACCTGGCTATTCTTTTGATAACCGTAATTCTGGGCGTCCTTATCTTCTGGGCTCAGAAGAACAGCCGGGCCTATGTAGCCTTACCTAAAGTAAATGCTTTTGTAGCCCGGGATATGAAGAAACTTGGTGAGATAACGCCTCCCGAGGCCTGGATATGGACTTGGTGGGATTATGGATATGCTTTTAGTTATTTTTCCAGGCGAGGAGTGTTTATTGACGGGGGCTCTCAAACCTCTCCTAAAACTTACTATGTAGCCTTGAGTTTTGCTTCCTCTTCCCCGGAAGAGGCTTATCACATTATTGCTTATCTAGCACGTGAGGGCTTAACCGGTATCAAAAAACGACTTAAAGAAGATAAACTTTCAGCTAAAGAACTCACGGAGAACATCAAACAGGGAAAATTCTATCAAAGCCTGAACCATCCCGTTTACTGGGTCTTCACCCAAGACCTCCCGCTCAAATACGGCTGGATCGGTTATTTCGGCACTTGGAATTTCGGATCTCGCAAAGGTCACTTCGGTTTTGTCTATGATCTTAATCCTTGTCGAAGAGCTTCCAAGACTGGACTTCTCTTTTGTAAAAACAGCGTATTAGACCTGAAAAAAGGAACGGTAAGGTTGGGTTCGCGTTGGTTTAATCTTTCTAAGATTCTAGTAATTTCCGGGAAGGACAAAGTTCTTCAGAAAACTTCTTTCGATTCAAGAGGTTTAATCCTTGAGGTGGTAAATTCGCGCTATGGTCAGACTTTCTATCTCGCGGACGAACGCTCCTTCAGGAGTAATTTCAACCAGATGTACATCCTTAAAAACTACGACCCTAAATTTTTCGAACTCGTACTGGACGATTTTCCCTTTATGGTAGTTTACAAAGTTAAATGGACACCATAATAATTATTCCAGCTTTTAACGAAGAAACGACAATCAAAGAAGTCATTCTTGGAATAAAGCAAATTTTAAAAGATGTGGAAATTGTAGTAATTAATGACAGAAGTACCGATGGAACTGCGAAAGAGGCTCTAAAAGCTGGAGCTACGGTTTTGGATTTACCCCTTAAACTTGGATACTGGGGGGCCCTTCAAACCGGATTTCTTTACGGTTATCGAAAAGGTTTTGAGTATTTCGTAACTATGGATGCCGACGGCCAGCATCCTCCCGAGGCAGTTTCCAAGTTACTGCCTCCCTTAAAAGAGAAAAAGGCCGAGGTAGTCATAGGTGCCTGTCTTGAAAGGGGAGGAATAGCCAAAAAGCTAGCTTGGAAGATTTTTCGGATTCTCACGGGAGTAAAAGTAAAGGATCTCACTTCGGGTTTCAGGGCTTATTCCCAAAGGGCTGTTTCCCTCTTAATCAAAGAAGATCTGGTCATCCTAGACAATGCTGATCTTGCCTCTCTGATGCTTCTTAACCATTACGGTCTTAAGATGCTCGAAGTGCCGGTAAGAATCTGTAACCGTAGAGGAGGAACTTCTAAACTTTTCTCTTCTCCTTTCAAAATCGCTCATTATCTTGCCCTTTCTCTCATTCTCTCTGTATCCAAAAGGAGGATAATATGACGGTTAACCTTTTAATAATAACCTTAGCCATCGGCACTTCTTTGGTCATATTTTTTTTGGTTAGAAAAAACCTAATTTATCTATCTTATAGCCTCTTTTGGCTTAGCATGGCTGTAATAATCTTAGTATTAGGAATCTTCCCCCAACTAAATATATGGCTAGCTTCGCGCCTGGGAGTAGAGTATTACCCTATTTTACCCGTAACTATGGCTATCCTTTTACTCTTTGTGAAAAGCTTAACTCAGGACATAGAACTTACCAAAAAAGAAAAAAAAATCAGACGTTTAATTCAGGAACTGAGCATTTTAAAGAAAAAAGAAAAAGTTGAAGATTACTAATGTGTGGCATCAATGGCATCGTGAGATTTGAGGAACGAATTGAGACAGAAGAAATTAAGTACATGAATAGAGTTATAAGACATCGGGGACCGGATGACGAAGGGATGTTTCTATGGAATTCGAATTCTTTCTCGGTAGGTCTGGGCCATGTGAGACTAGCCATCCTAGATCTTTCCGTGAGGGGCCACCAGCCCATGGGTTACAGCGTGGAGGATGACCGTGTTATTTGGGAGGAACAAGACCTCCATCGGGCCGATTTTGTCATTGTTTACAACGGGGAAGTTTACAATTACTTGGAACTTAAAGAGGAACTAGGGCTCCTTACTGAAACTGGCACTGATACTGAGGTTATTCTTAAAACTTATGCTCGGTTTGGACCTCGGTGTGTGGAGCGCTTCAATGGAATGTGGAGCTTTTGCATCCTGGATCGGCGGAAAGGCAGGCTTTTTTGCTCGAGAGACCGTCTGGGGGTCAAACCATTCTACTATTTTTGGAACGGGAAGGAATTCATCTTCTCCTCCGAGCTTAAGGGCATCCTGGCGGTAAAGCCTTTGAACAGTCTGGAAAACCTGGATTCCGAAGCCCTGGAGCTATACTTCAGTCTGGGTTTCATTCCGGCTCCCTGGAGTATTTATCGAGGGATTCAAAAGCTTGAGGCTCGCCAGAATCTCTTTCTGGATTTGGCCACTAAGAGGCTCTGGAAGAGCTATTACTGGGAACTTCCAGACTACGATCCTCTTTATGATAAGAAGGCCTTGATTGAAGAGGGAAAAGCTTTGATTCAGGATGCGGTCAGGATAAGGATGCGAAGCGATGTTCCGGTGGGGGCCTTCTTGAGTGGCGGGCTGGATAGCTCTTCGGTTGTAAGCATGATGCGGAGGTTTACCGATCTATCCAAACTTCATACCTTCTCCATAGGATTTGAAGGAAAATACGACGAAACCCCTTACATACGAGAAGGGGTTGAAGCCTTTGGGACCCGCCACCACCACTATTATTTTAAAGAGCCAGATTTCGAAAAACTATTAGAAATCTACTCTCGGGTTTACGATGAACCCTTTGGGGATTATTCGGGTTTTCCTACCTACAAAGTCTCGGAGATGGCCCGAAGACATGTGACGGTAGTTTTGAGTGGTGACGGGGGAGACGAAATATTTGGAGGATACTGGGACCACTTAAACGGTTATCGCATGGAGATCCTTTACAAACTTCCTCGATGGTTACGGAAATTGGGGGCTAAAATTCCGGCTCGTAAAAATTTAAATCCTTCGTCTAATCTGTATCTTCTGAAGGAAGCTTTTCGGCTTTCGTTGAGTCCGCCCGAGAGATTTTTTGCTGATTCTCTTCCTGAGGATGCCTATCGTCCTCCGATTTACCGGGAGTGGACCACCGAAAAACTTCGTTTTTGCCTCCCAAAAGCCGGAGGTTCTCTGGCCGAGGCCTTGCGCATTTTTGATCTCCTATACAACACCCTTCCGGACTATTTCTTGACCAAGGTTGATCGGGCCTCCATGGCTAACGCTCTTGAGGTGCGCAGCCCTTTTCTGGACTACCGCTTTGTCGAATTCAGTCAGCGCATCCCTACCTGCTGGAAGGTGGATCTCTTCAAGACCAAAAAGCTCATGCGGGAGATTATCAAGGATATTGTGCCGGAAATCATCGTTCAAAGGAGTAAACAGGGATTCATTCCTCCTATTGAAGAATGGATTTTGAGAGAGAAGTGGCTAAAAAGCTTTCTTGCTCAGGCTTTGGGTATTTTGGAAGGACTGTCATTTACATTATACAAATTTTTAAATTATCATACGTTATTTAGCAAAAAATTTGTTCTTTATCGTGTTTATTTAATCCGAACTATTTTATTCTTAGATTGGTATTTTAATTATATAGAGCATACAGGCAAAACATATGTTAATATTTTCTAATCTCTATACAATTGGTATAAAAATTTTAGATACTTATTTAAAAGTTTTGTGTTTTTTAAAAATTGGCTTACTCAAAAGAACTCTAAAAAAGAAAGGAGTCAGGTTTATTGTTCTAAGACCTAAATATTTTAATAAATTCTCTATGATATTAGATCTAAATGATGAAGGAATAACAAATGAGTTATTATTGGCTAGAATAAGAGAAGAACATAATGTGTTATTTTTTAGGAAATTCTTGGAAAATCATAAATTTGATGTAATTTTTGATATTGGAGCTAATATAGGATTTTATTGTCTCTTGGAACTCGAGAATTCACTAAGTAATATTGTTGCAGTCGAGCCTGTTCATAGAAATTTTGAATTACTTAAAGAGAATCTCTTTTTTAATAATGCTAAAGAAAATATAATAAGCAAAACTTTTTTAATTAAAAAAGCTGTTTCTTTGCGTTCCGATGAATGGGTTGAAATAAAGATCCCTAGTCAAGGTAATTGGAGTTCTTTAAAGACCTTACCTTTTTTCAAAAATTTTTACTTAGAAAAAGTTCAGACTATTAGTTTAGAGACTTTAATAAATCATTATAAAACCATTTTAAATTCTAAGAGCTTTTTAGTAAGAATGGATGTTGAAGGTTATGAATATGAACTGTTTTGCCATTTTAAAGATTTTTTCTGCAAACAAAAAAATTACGGATTGGTATTAGAGGTGCATCCACATATTATTGGAAAGAAGAACACTTTAAAGCTCTTGAATACTTTCAAAGAATTTGGAGGAAAGTTAATAAAAGTTATCTATGACTATCCTATCTTATTTTCTTTGTATTTTAAAAATAAAGTCAACCTCTTCAAAACTCTAAATCCTTTTGCCAAACAATTAGAAGAAATTAAAGATATAGACTCCTTAGCTACTTTTTTTGAACAATCCAATCGTCTTTTTTCTTTTCACATGTATTATCTTAAACCATGACTTTTCAATTCCTCATCAATTCTCTCACTACCGGAGGGGCGGAGAGGGTGGCGGCAACGCTGGTGGGAGAGCTAGCCAAAAGACACCGTATTCTTTTTTATGGACTGGAGAAGGACTGTTTTTATGATATCAGTGGAGGAGTAGCGTATCGTCCTCTCTCGAGACTTTCCTTATACACTCCCTATTGGATAAAACTCGCTATCCTGCCGTTGCTTTTTTTTAGATATTTGAATCTAACCCGAAGAAATGCCCCTGATCTTCTCCTCTCTTTCCTGGAACTGTCCAACTTTATCAACATTATGGTAGGAAAAACCCTTCGCAAGCCCGTGGTGATCTCTGTGCGAATACACCCCGGTGCGATGTATCCTAGGAGGACCCTCTATGGCATCCTCCACCGGGCCTTGATCCGATGCCTTTATCCTAAGGCTTCACGGATAGTAGTTGTCTCTGAAGGGATTAAGAGGTGTCTGGTTCGGGACTTTAAGGTGCCTTCCGAAAAGATGGAAGTGATCCCCAATCCTCATCCGCTGGAGCTCTATCGAGCCAAAGCCCGCGCTCCTTTGTCCCCGGCGGAAGAGGCCATTTTCCGAAAGGGGCCCGTTTTCATCAACATGGGACGTTTGACTTTCCAAAAGGGTCAGTGGTTTCTAATCAGGGCTTTTAGAAAGATGGTGGATGAGTGCCCAGATGCTAGGTTGGTGATTCTTGGGGATGGGGAGCTCAGAGATAAGTTGGAGGAGCTTGTTAGGAATCTTGGTCTTGAGGGGCGGGTGCATTTTTTGGGGGTTCAAAGGAATCCCTTTAAGTTTTTGGCGCGGGCGCATTGTTTTGTTTTTACCTCCCTGTGGGAGGGACTTCCGAATGTGCTCATAGAGGCGTTAGCAATAGGTGTACCAGTAATATCGGTGGACTGTCCTTCAGGACCCCGGGAGATCCTTTGCCCGGAGGTGGATATAGAAGAAAAATTAGACTATCCTTACTACGGAAGTTTTGGAATTCTCTGTTCCCCTCTCCCGCAAGAAACAATATGGGAAGGCTTGGAGGGTCGCCCCTTCTTACCACAGGAAGAAGAACTAAGCTCTTTAATGCTTGCTATTACGAAGGACAAAGGCTTGCGAACTCGCTACATGCAAGGCTTTCTGAGAAGTCAAGATTTCGAATGGCGCTCAGTTATAGACCGATGGGAAAGAGTACTTGAAAGGGCGGTATGTTAATAAAGTCTGGAGAAAAAACCTTAAAGCTTCCGGATCTCTTTATTATTGGTGCGGCTAAGTGCGGAACGACCTCTTTCTACTACTGGTTGAATCAGTCTCCGCGATTTTTTTTCCCAAACAAGTTGAAGGAGCCCCTGTTTTTTTCTCAGCCCGGAAAGCATGTGAAAAGCCTGGAAGAATATGCGCGCCTTTACGAGAAAGCAAGTAAGGAGCAAATTTTAGTGGATGCCAGTGTCATTTATTTTCATCATCCTGCCACTATTGACAATATCCGGCATGCTTACGGTAAAGCCTTCCAAGAGCTTAAGTTTATTGTAGTGCTTCGAGATCCTCTCAAACGAACCCTCTCAGAATATTTCATGGGATTGAGAGAAGGATGGGAAAAGAGGTCTCTAGAAGAGATTGTTAAGTGCTTTGAAACTGGTCATCCGGAACCGTATATTTCCCATAGTTTTTTTTGGAAACAGCTTGTTCGATGGTTAGAGAAAGTTTCGTATCAACATATTAAAATTGTAATTTTTGAAAAACTTCTTGATAAGCGATTGGTAGTTCTAAAAGATCTAGAATTATTCTTAGGTGTGTCTTTGCAAGAACTGGTAAAATTTGAAATCCCTAAATTAAATATAGGAGGAACTTTTCGCAATAAAATTTGTGAAAAAATTTACCATTTATTGTATAATCGAAAACTGATCAACCTTTCCAAAAAAGTTTTTCCGGAAACTTTGCTTTATATGTTTGATAGTTTGGCGAGAAAAATGTTATTAGATACCAATCATTCGGAAATATTTGCAGATGAAAATTCTTTAAAGGCTTTACGAAAGATACTGACTGAAGATGCTACAATCCTTGGAAAACAGTTGGGAATTTTAGATGAACTTTTGAAATATTGGCAATTTACTTTTTCGCAAGAATGATAGTAATTGCTTCTTTGGTTGCTAAGCCTAGACGTGTGCTTACAAGAATATAGATTGTTATATAGCTTATCAGTTCGATAATTGTCGAATAAGAAGTTCCTCCCAACCATTTTTTTATGATAAAAACTGGTCCCAGGCTTAAAAGCGAGATCAGAACGATTTTAAACCACTCCTTTTTTACAATATTATACTTCAAAATTGTTTTTATAAATCTGAAAACCGAGAGGTTCATAACAAAAAAACTCAGAGAGGTGGCGAGACCTGCTCCCGCGGCTCCGTACTTCGGCACTAGAAACAAATTGAGTCCTAAATTCAGAGCCGCTCCTACATAAATTGCTTTAGTAACAAGTTGAGGAGCCTCCAGGCCTTTAAGAACGGCAAAACCTATATTGTTGAGCAAAGAAAAGATCATTCCAAGAGCAAGGATTCTCAAAGGAGTTACCGCACCAAGGTAATTTTTTCCGAAGAACAGGTTTACTATTCCTTTAGAATAAAAGATAAGCAGAGTGGCTACCGGCAGAGTAAGGAGCAGAGTGTACTGAAAGACTTTGTTTAGACTCTGGATCAAAAGGTCTCGCGCTTTTCTTTCCTTTAGTTCTGAAACTATGGGAAAAAGTACCAGGCTCACCGAGGTTCCAAAGTAGTAAAGGATATTTGCTGTGGGAGTGGCCGCGTTTCTATACTCAGCCACGGCCTTAAGACCTCCAAAATAGGTAAGACATAGGCCATCGGTGTAGGTGAGAATAAAATGGCCGGCCCCGCTGGCCATGATAAAGAGTCCGTAAGGAAGAATGAGCTTGGCATGTCGGTAAAACTTTTTGGAATCAGGAATAATCCAAGAAGATGGCAATCGCGTTTTAACCTCGTGGTAGGCCCAGAATCCATACACTCCAACCAGTATCAAAGCACTTAGGGAATATGCCAGACATGGAAGGTATACATTATCTAAAAATTTGAGAAGAAGGACAGAAAAAATCAGTACCAGTAAGGTTCTTAATAACCGATAAAGACTAACCACTCCCTGACGGTGGCGGGCCTGAAAAAAAGCAACCAAAAGATCCGAAAAACTCGAAAAGGTAAAATATCCCAGCGCGAAAAGGATTAAAGCTCGTTGGGCTGTTTGACCATAGGAGGTCAATTCCCCTCTAGCGTTAAGGAAATAATGTATAATTTGAGGAGATAGTAAGATAAGAATAAAGGCTATCGTCAGAGTAGCACAGAGCTGAATAATGAGGGCAGCAAGAACCAGGGAAGGCAGATGTCTTTCCTCTTTCCGGGCAGTAAAGCGGGGGATGTAGTGTACAAGGGCCTGATCTACACCGAGGGATCTAAAAAGAGCCACCAGTAAGAAAAGATCCCACAAGGCGTAAAAAAGTCCTACTTCCACTTTGGGCAAATGATGAGCATAGAGTATCCTTACAACATAAGCCAAGGGAATCGAAAGGGCATAAGTTAAAAGGTGGTAGAATACCCCTCTAGCAGCCTTCGTATAAGTGTTCATTCCAACTCTAACCTTTCGAACTCCCTCCGGTAAAGTTCAATGGCGTTTTCCCAGCGAAATTTCTGGTAAATGAGCCGCCTGGCTTCTTTTCCCAGGTGCGACCGCTTTTCAGGCTCTTTTATCAACGCTAGTAGGCCTTTCTTGATATCTTCGGGCGAGTTGTCCTTTAGAAGAATACCGTTTACCCCGTCTCGGATGACCTCAGCGGCACCCTCATAAGGGCTGGCCACAATGCTCAACCCGCAGGCCATAGCCTGAAGGAGTGAAGCCGAAAGCCCCCCTCCCTGCGATGATGGGTGGACATAAATGTCAGAGGCTTTGATCACGCCTATAGCTTCCTCAAAGGGCAGTTTTCCTAAAAAATATATGCTCCGGTCGAGATCTTCTTCTGCCAAAGCCTTCAAGCGGGGTTCGTCCTCTCCATAGCCTACTAAAAGGAGAACGGTTTTTTCTTTGAGATCCAGAGGAAGACTTTTATAGGCAGTAATCAAATTAGCAATTCCCTTCCATTTATAAAACCGACCCACGAAGCATACTTTTATATACTGAGAAAACTTCTCCATGACCTCCAAATGTGGAGGAATCCGTTCGATTTCCTCCAATTCCAGCCCACGGTAGATAACCGGGATGGAAGCTCCGGGCAAAAAGTTTTCTTCTACGAAACGCTTTACGGCCTGGGATATGGCAATAACCCTGTCCGCTCCGCGGAAGATCATCTTACCTATTGTAAGATCATAGAAACGGGCCGCTAGGGTTTTCCAGCGGCTCTCAAGCTCCACAAAGGCACTTCCGTGCTCCACATGAATTAGCGGTAGCCTCCGCAGGCGCAACTTGGCAAAAAGAAATCCGAGAAACGAATTGAAGAAAAAACGAGTGCGGGTCATTACCATATCGAATTCCATACGATAAAGAGAAAACCATAACCGCCAGAACCTGAGGGACCAGAGTTTAGGAAAAGGATAGTTTGACACTATCTCAAAAGCCGGGTAACGATAAACCTTAACTCGCTCGTGGCGGACTTCAAACTCCGGAGCGAGAGGGATGTTAGGAGCGAAAACCGTAACCTCGAAACGGGGATCAGCTGAAAGATGTTTAGCAAACTCGTCAGTGTGGGTCTCAAGACCTCCAAGATGAGGCACATAATAACCAGGGAAAATGATAAGCTTTATAGAGGATCTTCTCATTATTTCGAATAATAGTTAGATAGCATTTTAAAACATTCTAGGGAGGTGAAGCAAGGATGGCTTACTTCTACAAGAAAGAAGATATCAAGTTTGGACCACATCCGAAGTTTGAAGGGGTGGGGTTTGCGCTTCTCATAAATCGCGAAAAAGATCCTCGTTTAAGCGTTTCCATGCTGGAAATTAAACCCGGGGTGGAAATCCCCATTCACACCCACGAAACCCAGGCGGACTCTATCTACGTCCTTTCTGGAGAGGGAGAGGCCTACCTCAACGGTAGTTGGCAGAAAATCGGCCCGGGGGACTATATTTTGATTCCCCCTGGTGAAGAACATGGAGTCAAAAACTCTGGGGATGAGCCTTTAAGGCTTTTCATCGTACATGCGCCGCCGTTATTTTAGCCCAGCTCGAAGTGATCGAAACCTTCGGGAGCGACGGGCCGTCCGTAAAGATATATTTTTTCTTTCTGGGAAATAATTTTTCCTAAACGGTAAAGGGGCCGGTCCACGCTCTCTAAGAGGAATCTCTCTTTCTCCTTGGGGACGGTGAAAATTAGGGCGTAATCTTCGCCTCCAGAGAGAGCTTCCTCCTCGGTTGCCCCTGGTGCTACCGGGACCTCCTCGATTTCGGCCCCTACTTCGCTTGTCCGGCAAAGTTTTGAAAGGTCAAGAAGCAGTCCATCAGACACATCCATCATCGCCGAAGCTAGAGCCTTTTCAGAGAGAAGCCGCCCCAAGGAGATCTCCGGTTCTGGGAAGAGATGGGCCTTCCTGAGGAATTCCGGAGGTTCCTCTCCGGAAAGGAAGTATCTCAGGGCCGCGGCCGAGGCCCCTAGGGAACGAGAAACATAAATAAGGTCCCCGGGGCTGGCCCCTTTCCTCAGGATAGGATTTTCGGTCCGACCAGAAAGAAAAAGGGCGGCCCAAAAAACGGGACTCCTTACCGTATCGCCGCCAACCAGCCTAGCCCCGAAACGTGAAAGCCCCTCGACGAGCCCACGATAAAATCCTTCTATAAAATCTCCCCTGGGAGGCTCCGGAAAGCCTAACGTAAGAAGGGCCCATTCCGGAATGCCTCCCATAGCCGCGATATCGCTTAAATTTACGGCCGCTAGCTTAAAGCCTAAGGCGTAAGGAGTAAAATAGGACCACTTAAAATGAATATCCTCGACCAGAGCGTCTACGGTATAGAGCCTGAAGGCCTGGCCCTCGGCGATTACCGCACAATCCTCATCTGCACTACTGACCAGGCCTTCTTTTTCGTAAAGGTAAGGCCTTATGCGAAGCAAAAACTCGGATTCTCTCATCTAGTACCAGAAATGAGATCTAGCTCGCTGAAAAAGAAAGCGATTTCACGGGCTGCGGATTCAGGACTATCCGAGCCATGAACGGTATTCTTTTCCTTGTCAAGCCCAAAGGTTTTTCGAATGGTGCCTTCCGCGGCCTCAGCGGGATCGGTGGCCCCCATAATTTCCCGGCAACGGGCGATAGCATTCTCGCCCTCGAGTACCATGGCCACAATGGGCCCGGAAGACATGTAATCTGTGAGACTGTCATAAAAGGGCCTTTCTTTGTGGACAATGTAAAACTGTTTGGCCTCTTCTTTGGTCAAACGGAGCATTTTCAGGGCTACGACTTTCAGGCCAGCTTTCTCGAAAAAGCGGATCACTTCTCCTATTAAATTACGTGAAACTCCATCCGGCTTAATAAGCGATAACGTGCGCTCCATCAGCTTCCTCCTTCTTAAAATTTTGGCCTTTTATTACCAGATATCCTTTCTCTTGTCATCCTAAAAATTATTTGCTAAAAGACCCCCACGGGGGGGATGTGAAAACGGATCAAAAGCGTCTCAAAGATGAGCTCTCTTTTAGAAAAAAACTCGAAGCCTGCCTTTATAACCTCGCTCGGCAGGCTAGTGAAAAATGCGTTGAAGAACTAAGTCGAGAAATCATCAAAAACCTGAAACGTCTTACCGGAAGTCCGCTTGCCCTTGTAGGAATCTGGGATGAACTCTCTCAAAGCTGGTATTTTCCAAACTTTGCAGATGCCTGCTATCGGGGTTGCAAAATAAAAAAGATAGTAAGGATTCCTTCTTTAGGAGGGGTCTTTGCCAAGGCTATAGCCGAAAAGAAGGTCTACATCAGTAATGCCCTCCTTAAAGATCCTAATCATAAAGGTCTTCCGGGGGGGCATCTTCCCATTCAAAGAATAGCTATATATCCGGTATTGAGAAACGGAAAACCTAAAGGTTTGTTAGCTATTGCTAATGCAGCCAAGCGTTACACTCGACGAGAAAAAGAGATCTTGGAAAAACTGGGGGAATTTTATGGCCTTCTTCTTGAGGCGAAGGAAAGCGAAAAAAAGAAAAGGGGAGAACAGGCCCTTCTTCGAGCTCTATCAGAAAAGGTAGGGTTCGGACTCTCTTTATGGGCCATAAACCAAAAACCTCCTCGCAAACTCTTTTCCAATAGCGATTTTGAGGTTATGTGCGAAGAATTCAAACCGACCTATTTTAATAGCCTTATTAAGACCCTTATAAAGGAAGCCCAGGATTTGTTGCCTGGCGAAAATATTTCTCGGCACTTAAAGACCGAAACCCCTCGGGAAGCGCATTTGATCTGCACTTTAAAGAAATTTGATCCTAATCTGGTAGTCATAGCAGTTCAAGACATAACCAAGGAACTAAAATTCCAAGAAGAAATAACCGAAGCCGAAAAGGCTAAAGCTATCAATATCTTGGCTGGTAACCTGGCACACAAGTTCAACAATCTCTTAAACGTGGTAATAAGCTCGCTTGAAATCCTCAGGTCCAAAAAGGGAAAAGAAACTTCCGAGATACAATTTTGGCTCCATAAAGCTGAATTTGCGGCTCAAGATCTGGCGGTTTTGGTTCGACAATTACTCCTTTATGCTCGAGGAGAAGTCCTAGGCAAAAAACTGATTGACCTTAAAAAATTTATTCCGAGAATAATAAAATTCATTAAAGCCCTACTTCCTCCCCATCTAAGACTAAGAATTCGAATAGAAGAGAATCTCCCTCTAGTAAAGATAGATCCGCTAGCCCTGGAACAGATCCTGGTCAACTTGGCAGTAAATGCCATAGAAGCTTACGGTAAAGAAGCCGGTGTCATAACCGTAAAAATTTATCTCACGGATAAACACAAACACGGTAAAAACTCAAAAAGTCCTTATAAGGCTCGATTTTGTAGTCAGAAAGAAGCCTTGCGTTGGGTAGTCCTTGAAGTCAGAGACCGAGGAAAGGGCATTCCCCCTGAATTTTTACCTAAAGTCTTGGAACCCTTTTACTCTACTAAAGGATTAGGACGAGGGCTGGGCTTGGCCGCGGTAAGAACCATGGTCTATGCCCACGAAGGTTGTATTGTCATCTCCTCAAGACCGGGAAAGGAAACCATTTTTAAAATCCTTCTGCCCGTAAACGATCATTAATTAATAGGAGGCCGTATGAATATCCTTCTGGTGGAAGATGAAGCTCTTTTGGGAGAAACCCTTAAAGAACTCCTCGAAACCTTGGGGCATCAAGTTTTTTATACCAAAGACGCCATGGAAGCCCAGGAAATCCTGAGTGCGAGAGGAATGGAGATCGATTTTGCCCTGGTGGATGTAGTGCTTCCGGGAATGTCCGGTCCTGAGCTCGTGGTATGGATTTTGGAACGCTATCCCCACATCCGCGTAGTCTGCATTACAGGTTATACCCCGCTCGTAACCGAGGAACCTTGCGGAAAGGGAGTTCCGGTCATCTTCAAACCTTTCACCATCAAAGATCTCGAACCTTACCTCAAGGTACACTAACCAAAAGGGCCCCTCCCCGGAAATCCGCAAGGAGGGGCCCTACATCCTTAGGTTATCATTTTAGATATCGAAGTAGAGGAAGAACTCGTAGGGATGCGGACGGAGACGCACCTGGTCGGCCTCGTTTTCCCGTTTGTACTTGATCCAGGTCTCAATAAGGTCTTCGGTAAAGACATCTCCCTTCATCAAGAACTCATGATCCTCCTCCAAGGCCTGAAGGGCCTCTTCTAGAGTAGCCGGGGTGGTGGGAATATTCTTGAGCTCCTCGGGAGGCAGGCTGTAAAGGTCCTTGTCCATGGGCTCTCCCGGATCAATTCGGTTTTCGATACCGTCGAGAGCAGCCATCAACATGGCGGCAAAAGCCAGGTAGCCGTTACAGGAGGGGTCCGGAGTGCGGAACTCGATCCGTTTGGCCTTGGGGCTGGCGCTATACATGGGAATACGAATAGCCGCCGAACGGTTCCGGCTGGAGTAACAGAGGTTCACCGGGGCCTCAAAACCAGGAGTAAGCCGCTTGTAGGAGTTGGTAGTGGGGTTGGTAAAGGCACAGACCGCCCGGCAGTGCTTCAGGATGCCACCGATAGCGTAAAGAGCGGTTTCAGAAAGTCCGGCATAGCGATCCCCGGCAAAAACGTTGGTGTCCCCCTTCCAGATACTCATATGGGTGTGCATACCAGAGCCGTTGTCCCCGAAAAGAGGCTTAGGCATAAAGGTTACGGTTTTACCGTGTTTGTAAGCCACGTTCTTCAAGACATACTTGAACCACATGAGATTGTCTCCCATCTTGACCAGCGGAGCAAAACGCATATCAATTTCGGCCTGACCGCCGGTAGCAACCTCGTGGTGATGACACTCGACTTCAATGCCCACCTTCTGGAGATAGAGGGTCATCTCGGTACGCAGATCCTGAGTCTTGTCAGAGGGCGGCACCGGGAAGTAGCCCTCTTTGTGTCGGGGTTTGTAACCCAGGTTGGGACACTCCTCTCGGCCTGTATTCCAGATACCCTCAATGGAGTCCACGAAATAATACGCAAAATGGGCCGCAGAGTCGTAGCGAATATCGTCAAAGATAAAGAATTCGGCCTCCGGACCAAAATAGGCCGTATCGCCAATACCGGTGCTCTTGAGGTAGGCCTCGGCCTTCTGGGCTACATAGCGCGGATCACGAGAATAAGGCTCACGAGTAATAGGATCTACTACGTTACAAATCAGAGAAAGAGTAGGCACTTCAAAAAAGGGATCTATGATGGCCGTGTTGGGATCGGGGATCACCAACATGTCGCTTTCATGAATCTCCTGCCAGCCACGAATAGAGGAACCGTCAAAACCGAACCCCTCTTCAAAGGACTCTTCGGAAAACTGCTCGATGGGCACCGTAAAGTGCTGCCAAATGCCGGGAAGGTCTAGAAACTTAAGATCAACCATACGAACACCGTTTTTCTTGGCGAATTCCATTACCTCTTTGGGTGTCATGATACAACCTCCTTTAGTTTTATTTGGAGTTTTTGAACCAGGCCTTCGACCTCCTCGGCCGAAAGCTTTTCTCCTTCTTGGGTCTGAAGATAAAAAATATCGGCCACTAGATCCTCTTTTTCAGAAAGAATAGCCTTACCAATTATAAATTTTTGTTCTGAAATGATAGAAGCTATCTCATATAGTAAACCCGGCTTATCTGGAGCATAAATTTCCAAAAGAGTATAAAAGTCAGAAGCCTCCTGGTCAATTCTAATCTCCGGAAAGGACACCAAAGGAATCTTAGGGCCCAGTCTCAAAAAGGCTTCCTTTCTCCGCTGCACAAGGTCTTCGGTATACTCCTTGCCAGCAAGGACCTTTTCAAACAGTCCCTTCCAGTTTGAAAGCTCTGCTCCTTCTACCAGAGGTTCCACCCAGAATTCGTCCACCGCTAGGCCTCCAGCCCAAGTAAAAGCCCGCGCCCTCCGGATGTCGAAACCAGAAGCGAAGAAAGTCCCTACAATATCAGAAAAAAGGCCAGTTTTATCTTTTGTTACGATAAAAACCTTAACAACTCCGTTAAGACGATGCTCCGCAAAAAGAAATAAGGCGTTCTCGGAAAGAAATCCCTGAACCAAAGAAAGTAATTCTTCGAGTTCTCCCACATCATAAATTTCGAGCTGAGGTAAAGGGATGCGATCCACTAGCTCGGGTCGAAACTTTTCATAGAGTTTGGTCCTCTTTTGAGAAAGATCCTTCAGACTCTCCCTTTCCATACGGTTTTCAAACAGCTTTTTGGCCTTTGAGAAAAGTTCTTCAAGGAGACCGGCCTTCCAGGCATTCAAAGCCCTAGGCCCGGTGGCCATAGCATCCGCAAGAGTAAGGAAGTAGAGAGCGGTAAGCCTTTCGACCCTCTCCGTCCGAAGTACCACTTCCTCAATGACCTTTTCTTCAGCTAGATCCCTTCTCAAGGCCGTGTCCATCAGCAGAAGATGCTGTTCTACCAGAAAGGCTATCTCCTTAATTTCTTCGGCTTGAAAATTAAAGCGGGAAGCTATTTTAAGAACCTTTTCGGCCCCTCGGCGGGCGTGATCAGGCTCTCCTTTGGCTAGATCGTGAAGCAGGGCTGCGAAATAAAGGATCTTCTCATTTTCGATGGACGTCCAAAGTTCCGACTTTTCTTTCTTAAGGTGGTGCAAGGCCGAGATTGTAAGAAACAAGTGTTCATCTAAGGCATACAAGTGGTAAACATCGTACTGTACCCTTCCACAAAGGTCTTTAAACTCCGGTATGAGCCGAAACAGGATAGCCGTCTCTCGCATAGTGTGCAACATGGTAAGACTATAAGGAAGGGTCAGAAGCTCAGAAAAGGCCTCCCGGAGGTCCACCAGATCCTTTTCCGACCATTTACGGCTCCGAAGATAACGCTTGAGATTGCGATCAAAGGGCCGACCTTCTCGGGCCAGAGTCTCAAAAATACGGCGAAGAAAAGGCCCGGATGGAACCGGTTGAATAAGGGTAAGACGTTTCTTTCTTTGCGAGGTAAAGAAAAGATCTTCTATTTCCTCAATAAGGTTTTCCACAGCCTCCTTGATAGTTGAAAAAGCGGTAAATAGTTTAGAGATGAAGGCTTCGGTACCGGCCCGATCACCGGATCCGAACCCCAAACGGGCCGCGATCTCAGGTTGATATTCCATAAAGAGACGATCCTCTTTGCGAGCACAAAGGATATGCAGTTCCTCCCTTACCCGTCGCAAAAATTCGGCGGCGGCCAAAATTTTCTTTTCTTCCTCCAAACTTATGAGACCGGCCTCAGTAAAATCTGAAAGTTTTTCGAAACCGAAAATGATCCTGCCTGCCCAGAGAAAAAATTGGAAGTCCCGAAGACCGCCAGGCCCATCCTTTAGGTGGGGCTCCAGAAAATAAACTTCCTCCCCTAAACGCGAAAGCCGGGCCTCCCTCAAAGCCTTTAGCCTCTCGTAGAACTCCTTTTCCCGGCCAGAAAGAAGCCCCTCAAATCCTTCCAGGAGTTCCTGGAAAAGCGCTTCTGAGCCGCAAAGAAGCCGTGCCGAAAGAAGAGAAGTGAAAAAAGTGGGATCTTCAGCCGCAAAATCCAAGGCCTCCCTGGGGGTAAAGACCCGATAGCTGACCTCGAAACGATAATCCCACAGGGGATAGACCACCTTTTCTACGAATCTTGCCAAAATGTTTTCCGAAAGCCCTTGGTGCAGAAAAAGGAGATCTACATCCGAACCCGGACAAAGAAGCCCTTCCCCATAACCCCCAAGGGCCACCAGCGAAAGATTGTCCTCCACGGTGCCCGTCTCTTTGAAAAGGGGAAGCCATAAATCTTTAACAAAACGATCCAGATATAGGCACCGCTCCCTTTGAGGACCAGAACTTTCGGAAACTACCTCCGAAAGCACTCCCTAAATGGCCTCCTCGCCTTTTTCTCCAGTACGAATACGGATGACCTCTTCCACCGGAACTACAAAAATCTTTCCATCCCCTATCTTTCCCGTCCGGGCACTCTTCAGGATAGTCTCTATCACCCTATCCACCATCTCATCTGGAACCACAATCTCGAGTTTTACTTTAGGAAGAAAATCAACCACATATTCCGCTCCCCGATAGATCTCCTGATGTCCCTTTTGCCTCCCGAAACCCTTGACCTCTGTGACTGTCATGCCCTGGATCCCAATCTCCGTAAGGGCTTCCTTAACTTCTTCCAACTTAAAAGGTTTGATTACGGCTTCGACTTTTTTCATAATCAGCCTCCTTTTATTTGCTAAATCTAAAGCAAAATGGATACCAATCCTAAAACTTCGGGGCCGCGCCCAAAATTTTTCAAATCAAGACTCAGGGAAAGACAAAAGAGAGGTTTTCTCTTCACAAATTTGTAATTTTTGTGAGGATAGCTTTACATTTGTGATAGATTTTGGGCAAAGGGGAGAAAGGCGAAGGATCAGACCTTCAAGGTAGACGCGGGAAAAATCTTCATTCCGGAAGGAAAACAGGTAGCTATTGGGTTCGAGTCTAGTTTTGAGAAAAGGGAGACAGGCTCGGCGAAAAGTCTCGGCCTTCATATATTCTTCAGCCACTAGACTTTCATTCCCAGGCCTCTTCTCTAGGAGCATCCAGGGTTCAATTTTTTCCCGGGGGACACAGCCTATCATTTTTATCCGGGAGACCTTCCTGAGAGTCTTACCTCTAGCATATTTCAGATAAAGATATCCTTCCTCATCAAACAAAAATTCCTTAAAGGGGGCTCTACGACCGAAAACCGGGAAAGGCAAATGATATTTGGTGGCAAGATCGAAGAGGTGAAGCCTCAAGTTTCGGGGCAGGGGCGAGAGGAGGTGCTCCGATTCCCTGGCTCGAGAGACAAGTTCTCCCCAAAAAGCCTCCTCCAGGATCACCTTTTCCCTGAAAAGTCTTCCGAGTTTCAGGCTTAGAGCTTCCATACGATTCCTCAAGGTCTTACGGGAAAGACGCCTAACGTAAGCCTGACGATGACGACGAAATGATTCGGGGTTTTTAGAAAGATTGAGGGCCTCAAAGGCCAAGTTCAATTCCAGGGCCTTTTCCCTAGAACCGCTCGCGAGATCCGGATGGTAAACCTGCTGAAGAGCCCGGTAGCAGGCCTTAACCAACCTGAAAAGACTCTCCTCGTCGAGCTCCTTTACGATCTTCGGAGATAAACCCAAAACTTCAAATGGATTTCGCATGTTCTTATTTTAGCCTCATTCACCTTCCAGAAAAGTCCTTAAGGGTTCAATAAGGGCTTCTCGACAGGCTCTAAGCTCTCTTGATGATACGGTTTGCCTTCCGGCCAAGGTAAGCCTATCGGAAATGAAATGACAGGCGACCACCGAAAGTTCAAGGGCCCCTCCTACGGCCAAGGCCGCCGAGGTCTCCATATCTACGGCCTCATATCGTCGGCCGTATTTTTCGAGGAAAACTTCGTCTTCTCGGTAAGGGGCATCCGTTGAAACCACAGCCCCCTCCTTAAAAGGGAGGCCCAACCGGAGGAGGTTGGCCTTAAACTTTTGAAAAAGATTCCTTTCCGGGAAAAAGACCCTTCTTCTCGGAAAATAAAGCCGAGATGTACCTTCAAGAGCCAAGGCCTTTTGGGAAAGAAAGATACTTCTGAGGGGGATCTTCGAGGTCAAGGCCCCGGCCCAACCTAAAAGGAGAATCTCCCTTACCCCCGCGGTCCGGAGATTTTCCAGAAGCATGGCCACCTGAGGAGCCCCCAGAGCAGGTCCTAAGAGGACTCCCCTTTCGTCATAAAGGACCTCCGAAAGGAATAGTCTAGTTCGGCGGGCAAATCGAAAGACCTTTCCGAAAAACCGAAAATCCGGTTCCGTAAGGACCAGGAGAGCCCTGGGGCCACAGGTAAAACCAGGCGAGGGTTTTACGAGAAATCTTTCAGCCACCTTTCTTTAAGGGCCTCTATCTCTTCCCTAAACCAAGCGGCTGGCCAGTCCCTTCCGCAGGTGAGACACCTCACCCTGGCTCCGGCTCACCGGCCGTAAAGCTCCGCCGGACCACCACATACCGGACAGATCAGGTCTTCCTGGAATCCTTCCGGAGATTCACACGGTCTATAAGATCTCATAGGATGGCCTTACAGAAGGGACAGTATTTCCGGGAATGCCGTCCTGACTTCATGGCCACAAAGGGGGCCCCGCATTCTGGACATTCCTCGGCCACCGGTTCGTCCCACAAAATAAAATCGCACTCTGGAGCCCTAAGACAGGCGTAGTAAATTTTGCCTTTTTTAGAACGCCGTTTTACGATCTCGCCATCGCAGCCTTCCTTGGGGCAAGCAATACCCGTACCCACCGGACGGGTGTAACGACACTCGGGATAACGCCCACAGGCCCAAAATTCGCCGAACCGCCCCCTTCTTAGGACCAAAGGCCCGCCGCACTCTGGACACTGACCGTTAACCTGATCTTCCTTGCGAACAAGTTTGAGGGCTCCGGTCTCGTCTCTTTCGTAATCTCCGGTCACCTTGCAATCCGGATAACGACTACAGGCCAGAAATGGCCCGGCCCGACCCACCCTTAGGAGCATCTCCGCTCCGCATTCCGGGCACTTGACTCCGCTCGGAATGCCGGCTTTCAGATCCGCCATTTCAGCCGCAGCCGAATCCAACTTCCTGGAAAAAGCTTCGTAAAAGGATCGTAAAACCTGTTCCTTTTCGGCCTTGCCCTCGGCGATCTCGTCCAGAAACTCCTCCATGCGGGCGGTGAATTCGGGCTCGATGATGTCCGGGAAAGAGGCCACCAAAAGATCGTTTACCAAAAAGCCAAGTTCCGTAGGTTTGAGACTACCCGAGACCGTCTCCACATATCCCCTTTCCTTGATGGTACTCACGATCTGGGCGTAGGTGGATGGTCGCCCGATACCCTTTTCCTCCAGGGTCCGAATAAGAGTGGCTTCGGTGTACCGGGCCGGCGGTTTAGTAAAGTGCTGTTGAGGCTCGATTTTCAAAACCTTGAGGGAAAGGCCTTCCTCAAGACGAGGAAGGCCAAATTCCTTCTCCTCCTGTAGATCATAGACGGCCAGAAAACCGGGATGCACCAGACGCCTCCCCTGGGAGATAAGAAGCCAGGAATCAGCGGTGACCTCGACCTTGGTAACCTCAAAACGTGCTGGGACCATTTGAGAAGCCAAGAACCGACGCCAGATGAGCTCATAAAGCCTATATTCGTCTGACGAGAGCACGTTCTTCAGCTTTTCCGGAGGAAGGTCAAAACGAGTAGGCCTTATGGCCTCATGGGCCTCCTGCGCGGTGCTACGGGCCTTGTATTCCGGCGGTTTGTTAGGGAGAAAATCCTTTCCAAAGGTCGAGGCAATGATCTCGCGGGCCACATTTTTGGCTTCCTCGGCCACACGCACGGAATCTGTACGCATGTAGGTGATAAGGCCCACCGGTCCCTCGCCGGGGATATCCACCCCTTCATAAAGCCTCTGGGCCAGATACATGGTCTTCTTGGCCGGAAATCGGAAACGTCTGAAGGCCTCCTGCTGAAGGGTGCTAGTAATAAAAGGAGGGGGAGGATTCCGGCGGGCTTCCTTTTTGGTCACCTTGGAAACCGAAAATCTTTCTTCCTTGGAAAGCCGGGAAAGCTCGGCCACCGCCCTTTCAGCCTCTTCCTGGTTTCGAAGTTGAACTTTCTTTCCGGCATGCTTTTCCAGCTTGGCCCTGAAAGTTTCACCTTCAGGGGTCCGAAGCTCTGCCTCGATGGTCCAGTACTCCTCTGGCCGGAAGGCCTGAATTTCCCGTTCCCTTTCACAAATAAGCCTTAGGGCTACGGACTGGACCCGACCGGCCGAAAGACCGCGTTTGACCTTTTCCCAAAGTAGCGGAGAGAGGTTATATCCCACCAGCCGATCGAGGACCCGACGAGCCTGCTGGGCTTCGTATTTGTCAGGATCAAGTTCCACCGGCTGGGAGAGAGCTTCCTTGATACCCCGGGTGGTAAGCTCATAGAAAAGCAACCGTTTGATGGGTTTCTTGAGACTTTGCAGTTCCTCAGCGATGTGCCAGGCGATGGCTTCCCCTTCCCTGTCAGGATCTGGCCCAAGGTAAATGGTTTCGGCTTGCCGGGCGAGCTTCTTGATCTCCGTAAGGACCTTCTTTTTGCCCCTTATGATCTCGTATTCGGGTTTAAAGCCGTTTTCGATCTTCACTCCGAGCCGGTTTTTGGGAAGATCCTTCACATGCCCCACCGAGGCGCAGACCTCGTAATCTCGGCCCACCACCTTTTTGATGGTCCGCACCTTGGTAGGCGATTCCACTACGATCAAGCCTTTCTTGCTCATGCTCCCTCTTTTACTCCAGAATTTGAGCCCTGCAAGGCAGGAACTTGACAGAAAATTGCACCTTTTGTTATGGTTTCCTCACCGCAAAATATGCAGTAAGGAGGGGCCCTGATGTCGGACGCACCATTAATATTATGGTTTGATGAGATCGGAATCAAGGACGTACCTTTGGTAGGGGGGAAGAATGCCTCCTTGGGTGAGATGTTTCGGAACCTTACCCCCAAGGGTGTCAAAGTGCCTGATGGGTTTGCAGTTACTGCGGAGGCCTATCGATATTTTATCCGAGAAAATAAGCTAGCGGACAAGATCAAAAAGGCCTTGGAGGGTTTGGATACCCATAACGTGAAAGATCTTCAAAAGCGGGGCAAAAAGGTCCGTAACCTCATCCTCAAGGCCAAAATGCCCCCAAAACTGGAGGAGGAAATCCGCAAGGCTTACGCCAGGCTGGAAGAAAAGTACGGGAAGAAGGTGGACGTAGCGGTGCGTTCCTCGGCCACGGCCGAGGACCTTCCGGAAGCCTCCTTTGCTGGCCAGCAGGAGACGTATCTCAACATCCGGGGGGCGGATAACGTCATTGAACATGTTAAGAAATGTTTCGCTTCTCTCTTTACTGACCGAGCTATCTCTTACCGTGAGGACAAAGGTTTTGACCACTTCAGCGTCTATCTCTCAGTGGCCGTCCAAAAAATGATCCGTAGTGACTTCGCCTCCTCAGGGGTGATGTTTACGCTTGATACCGAAAGTGGTTTTCGCGATGTAGTCTATATCACTGGAGCTTGGGGACTCGGGGAAAACGTAGTTCAGGGAAAAGTCAACCCAGATGAATTTTACGTCTTTAAACCCACTCTCAAGAAGGGTTTCCGCCCCATTCTTTCCAAGAAACTCGGTTCCAAAGAGCACAAGATGGTCTATTGCTCCAAAGGAGACTCGCCGGTAAAAGACGTAAAGACCACCCAGGCCGAGCGTCGAAGCTTCATACTTTCCGACGACGAGATCTTGAAACTGGCTGAATGGGCCATTCTCATTGAGGAATACTACGGTCGGCCCATGGATATCGAGTGGGCCAAGGATGGTGACGGGAAGAAGGTAGGCACCGGTGAGCTTTTCATCGTGCAGGCCCGTCCGGAAACCGTGCATGCCGTCAAGTCTGAAAAATTCTATGAGATCTACAAGCTTAAGGGTGAAGGTAAGGTCCTCTGCACCGGTAAGGCTGTGGGCAACAAGATCGGCCAGGGCAAAGCGCGGGTGATCCAGGATGTTTCGGGTATTCAGGAGTTCAAGCCTGGCGAGGTTCTAGTAACGGACATGACCGATCCTGATTGGGAACCCATCATGAAGGTGGCCGCGGCCATCGTGACCAACCGCGGAGGCCGTACCTGTCACGCGGCCATCGTCTCCCGGGAGCTTGGGATCCCCTGTATCGTGGGCACGGGGAACGCCACGGAAGTAGTTCAGAATGGTATGGAAGTCACGGTAGACTGTTCCCAGGGTGAAGAAGGCCGTCTCTATGAAGGCCTTATACCCTTCGAGGTCGAGCGCATAGACCTAGAAAAGCTACCCCGAACCAAGACCAGAATCATGATGAACGTGGGTATTCCCGAACAGGCCTTTGCCCAGGCCCAGATCCCCAACGACGGGGTGGGTCTAGCCCGATTGGAGTTCATCATCGGTTCGCACATCGGCATTCATCCCCTGGCCCTTTTGAACTTCGAGGAACTGAAGGCTCAGGCCGAGAAGGATCGCAAGATAAAGCGCCTGGTGCGGGAGATCGAAAAGCGCACCCCAGGCTACGAGAACAAGGCCGACTTTTATGTAGACAAACTGGCCCAGGGGGTCGCCACCATTGCGGCCGCCTTCTACCCCAACGATGTCATCGTAAGACTTTCGGATTTCAAGAGCAACGAGTACGCCAACCTTCTCGGTGGTTTCCTCTACGAGCCCGTGGAGCACAATCCCATGATTGGCTGGCGCGGGGCCTCCCGCTATTATGACCCCAATTTCGAGCCGGCCTTCGGACTGGAGTGCAAGGCCCTGAAAAAGGTGCGCGATGAGATGGGGCTTACCAACGTGAAGGTTATGATCCCCTTCTGCCGCACTCCGGAGGAAGGGAAACGAGTTATCCAAGTCATGGAAAAATACGGGCTCAAACAGGGAGAAAACGGCCTTGAAATCTACGTGATGTGCGAGATCCCGAGCAACGTGGTGCTTGCTGACCAGTTCGCCGAAATCTTCGATGGCTTCTCCATCGGCTCGAACGACCTCACCCAGCTCACCTTGGGGCTCGACCGTGACTCGGAACTGGTGTCCCACATCTATGACGAACGTAACGAAGCCGTGAAGCGCCTGGTGCGGGAGGTCATCCAAGTGGCCAAAAAACGGGGGCGCAAGATCGGTATCTGCGGCCAGGCCCCGAGCGACTTTCCAGACTTTGCAGAATTTCTGGTGGAATGCGGGATTGATTCCATGAGTTTGACCCCGGACACTGTAGCTCAAACTCGGCTCTTGGTAGCGGAAAAAGAAAAAGAATTGGGCATCAAATAAACCGGAGCTATAAGTAGCGGGTGAATTTTGAAGAACTGCGGGCCCTCCTCCAGGGCAAGTTTGAACTTTGGCCGTATCTGGAGGAGGCCCGCCGGCTTAAAGAAAGGCGTTTTGGCCGGCGGGTTGAAACCTGTGCTATTGTAAACGCCAAAAGCGGACGTTGTCCCTCGGATTGCAAGTTTTGTGCCCAGTCGGCTCGCTGGCATACGGAAGCCCCGGTATACCCCCTGCTCTCTGAGAATGAACTCCTTTCGGCGGCCGAAAGGGCCGCACAGGCCGGAATTGATCGTTTTAGCTTCGTGACCAGTGGGGTAACCCTGGAGCCGCAGGATCTTGAACGGCTCCTTCGAGTCATAGAGCGCTGCCGAAAGGAGTTTCCAGAACTCAAACTCTGCGCCTCCTTAGGGCAAATGGGGGTAGAGGAACTGCGGGCACTCAAGGAGGCCGGGCTTTCTCGATATCATCACAATTTGGAGACCGCCGGGAGCTTCTACCCCCACATCTGCACCGTCCAGGATTGGCGAGCACGACTTAAAACTGCCGAAAGGGTCAAAGAAGTGGGGCTTTCTCTTTGCTGTGGCGGGATTTTTGGCCTGGGGGAAAGTCCGGAACACGTGCTTGAGTTTGCAGAAACCCTCCGTCAACTAGAAGTTGACTCCGTGCCGGTTAACTTCCTGCATCCCATCCCGGGGACCCCTCTAGAGGAAGCCTCCTATCTAACCCCTCTCAGGTGTCTAGCCATTCTTGTGGTCTTACGCTTTATGCTCCCTGAGGCCGAGATTCGAGTTTGTGGAGGACGAGAATATAATTTACGGGACCTTCAGGCCCTTATCTTGTTTCCGGCCAATGCCCTTATGGTAGGAAACTACCTCACCACCATGGGCCGCAACCTCTCCGACGACCGACAGATGATTCTAGATCTAGGCTACACCTCCGGGCTTAGGGCCTGAGGCCCGGGGTGTTCTCAACGAAGGAGAGAAGGGCCTCAATCGAGGGTATTTCATCGGTAATATTTGGAAGTTTCAGAACCTGATCTATCTCCGCGAGGCGCTTAATGTCTTCCAAGCTTCTTTCGGCTAGGAACTCATCGGTAGCAAAATGGAGGTTATAGATCAATCCGGCCACATACAGACCACGGGCCTTTAAGGCCTTTATGGTTAATACGGTATGATTGATGGTCCCGAGTCTAGCAGCCGAGACTACTAAGACCGGACACATGAGAAGAGAAATGAAGTCCAGGACGGTGAGATCTTCGGTGAGAGGCACGTAAAGACCGCCGGCCCCCTCCACCAAAACCACTTCATAGGTCTGCGATAGTTCCCTAAGACACGCCAAAAGATGTCCGGAATCTATTTTCTGGCCTTCAAGGGAGGCCGCGGTCTCCGGAGCCGCGGGATACTTAAAGATATAGGGACAAGTAAGGGAAAGAAGCTCCGGAGGATCCGGAGGTAGGCCCATCATACGCCGATGGATCAAGATGTCTTCCGGCTCACGGGTTCCAGTCTGAACGGGTTTCTGGGTGATGACGGTCTTTCCCAGGGCCAGATAGGCCCTAGCAAGGACCCCGGTGGCATAGCTCTTGCCAACCCCAGTATCCGTTCCGGTAACGAAGATTATCCGACCTTTCGCCATATTACCAATATGGGTTCAAAGGTAAGGGGATAGCCCTTTTCCAGTTTATACCTTTCGTAAGACTGCTGCCAAGCCTTAAGGGCCCTGAGCGACCAGCGAGTGGGCAAGCCCCCCAGGGCCCCGGTTTCCCGGATATGTCGCAGGACCGCCAGGGGCTCTTCAAAATAGAGAACCTCCTGCCAGCGAAAAGCCCGAATCTCCTCCAAACCTGGAGGTTTCAGAGAGGTCAGACGAGGGAGAGACAGGAGACCCGGAGGAGGTTCCCGAGGTATTTCCCTCATGGTATCCGGTCCGAAGGTGGTAAAGGCCAAGAACCCTCCCGGAGACAGACGTTCGGCAAGGGCCAGGAGGCTTTCTCCGAGGTCTTCGAACCATTGAAAGACCGCATTTGAGACTATAAGATCAAAGGTTCCCCGAACCCACGAGGGATCCTCCCCATTGGCCACTACGAAGTGGACTCCTAAAGGTTCAAGAAAGCAAGCGCACTCCGGAAGGAGATCGCAGGCCAGGTAAAGGGACCAAGAAAACCTCTCTTTGGCGGCCCTGGTGAAAAACCCGGTCCCGGCCCCGATCTCCAGGACCCGGGGATAGAAAGAGGAGAGCTCCGCCAGGACCTCGGCGAGCCTTTCGGCCATCCTCTTCTGGACCACGGCGGCCTTCTCATAAGAGGGCATAGCACGTCTGAAGCGCCGCCTAAGCTGCTCCCGTGAGATTTTAGCCCTTTGGCCAACGGAACCGTTATACATCTTCCCTAAAAAATAACTCCTTAAGGGAAGAAAAGCGATAGAAGGGGAAATGGCCGGCCTCCAAGGTCCTCACCGGGACCCCTACCCTTTCCCAGTATCTTAATTGGGCCTCAAAGGGCACAATGCGATCCCTCAAAGTACAGACGGCCCGGACCTTACTGAAATTTGAAGGAAAGAGGGGCCCCCTCTCGGCCGCCATCTTCAGTTCCTCAACAACCTCGGAGAGGTTTCTCTGGGGTTGGTTCTCAAGGAAAATCTCCAGCCCCAGCTCTCCCGAAAACATGTTGGCGTAAAAGGCCAGCAAACTTTTCTCTCTCCTTTCCTCAAGGCCTTTAAGGGTGAGGTTCATCACGCGGGGATGGATCCCAAATTCGGGATGAGAGAAAGCGCCGGTGCCTGCAAGGAAAAGGATTTCTCCATCGAGGGAAGAAAGATTTTTCAAAGCCGCATAGACTCCAAGGGACCAGGCCAAGATATAGACCCGGCTGTATCCCTTAGGAATTTCGGGAAGCTCAAGATCCCGGTAATCGTAGAGCACAGCCACGGCGGTCTCCTCTCCACAGAGTCCGTGAAAGGGCCGTTCATCCATGGCCCAGCCGGCAAAGAAGACGATCAGTTCCTCGGCCTCAAGGTTTCCCAGGAGAGCTAGGCGCACGCCAGCGACCTCAAAGTTCCGATCAGGGGTTCAAGGTGGCTCCAGTCCATGGAGGCCGAAAGGGAAAGCCGCAGTCGGGCTGTGCCTTCTGGGACGGTGGGGGGACGGATGGCCGGGGCAAAGAAGCCGGCCTCAAAGAGCCTTTTCGAGACCTCAAGGGCCTTCCGATCTTCTCCGATAATCACCGGCACGATGGGGACCTCGTCTTGAAGCCCTCCTCGAGACAAGCGGAGTTCGCGCCGTAATTTCCGGGAAAGTTCCCGGAGCTTACGCCTTTCCCGCTCCATGTCAACGGCTCTCCTCAACCCGCTCAGAGAAGCCGCCACCACCACCGGCGGAAGGGCGGTAGTGAAGATGAAAGATCGCGCCCGCGAGATGAGGAGACGACGAATCTCCTCATGGGTGACCACAAAGGCCCCGTAACTTCCCAGGGCTTTTCCAAAGGTTCCTATCAGAACATCTATCTCCTCGAGAAGGCCCTCTTCCTCGGAAAGACCAAGCCCCCTCTTCCCGAACACCCCTACCGCATGGGCCTCGTCCACCATCAGGAAGGCCTCGTAACGCTTCTTCAGAGCCACCAAGGTTCTCAGATCCGGAAAGTCTCCATCCATGCTGAAGACGGATTCGGTTAGGATCACGGCCCGTCGGAAACGGGACCGGTGCTCCTTGAGAAGGTCCTCCAAGAGTTCGAGATTGAGATGAGGATAGCGGTAGAAGGTGGCTCCGCTGAGGCGCAGACCATCGATAAGACTGGCGTGAATCAGCTTGTCGGCGAAGACCACGTCCCGGCGACCGAGAAGCCCGGAGAGCACCCCCAGGTTTGCGAGATATCCACTTGCGAAAACCAGAGCCGGGCGCCCGTAAAGGGACCGCAGAGTCTCCTCCAGGATTTCATAGTAGAGGTGGTTTCCAGAAAGGAGTCTCGAGGCTCCGGCACCCGTTCCGAATTCACGAAGGATCTCAAGGATTTTATCCGGCTCAAGCCCAACACTTAAACCCAGATAGTCGTTCGAGGCCAGATTAAGGAGCCGCCGACCCTCGATCTCCACGAAAGGACCACGCCTCTCCGAAATCGTGCGAAGAGTCCGGAGCCGGCCTTTGTCTTCGAGGCCCGCAAGTTCCCGGCGAATGTCCTCTAGCATAGCTTTTAGCCGGCAGACAGATCCGTGACCACTTCCTCAATGACTGCCAGACTCTGGGTGAGGATCTCCTCCACCTCCTCTTTGGTAACACAGAGGGGCAGGAACCAGTAGATCACATCCCCAAGGGGACGAAGAACCAGCCCCCTCTCAAGGGAGGTCATGTAGATGCGAAAACCCACGCGCTTTTCCGGTGGGAAGGGTTTCTTGGTCTTTCGGTCCGCCACTAGTTCCACGGCCCCCACGTATCCAAGGTAGCGGATGTCTCCCACATAGGGACGATCCGAAAAGAGTTCCACGAGACGCCGATGGAAATAGTTCCGGACCTCCCTACCCTTCTCCAGGGGCTTTTCATCCTCAAAGAGTTTAAGGTTGGCTATGGCCACCGAGCAACAGATGGGATTGGCCGTAAAGGAATGGCCGTGGTAAAAGGTTTTACCCTCAAGGTAATCAGCGTAAAAGGCCTGGAAGATCCGCTCGGTGGTCACTGTAAGGGCCATAGGGAGCACTCCACCGGTAAGTCCTTTTGCCAGACAGAGGATATCCGGTACCACCCCCGCCTGTTCCATGGCGAACATGGTGCCGGTACGGCCAAACCCAGTAGCCACCTCATCGAAGATGGTGAGAACCTCGTATCGCCGAGCCAACTCTATCAAACCCCGCAGGTATTCGGCGGGATAGACAATCATACCTCCGGCTGCCAGCAACCTGGGCTCCACGATCACGGCACAGATCTCTTCATGATATTCTTTAAAAATTTTCTCTAACTCCTCAAGACATCGAAAATTACAAGAAGGTTTCGAAGCCTCCAGTGTAAAATTGCGGTCGAGATTTTCGGGACAGCGGTAGCAGTAAGGCGCCGGAGCCCGAAAGGTCTTAAAGGTCAGGGGCTTGTAGAGCTTGAAGAAGAGATCCACCCCACCCACGCTCACGGCCCCAATGGTGTCTCCGTGATAGCCGTTCTCCAGGCAAACAAAGCGGGTCCTGCGGGTAAAACCCCGGTTTTGCCAGAACTGAAAGGCCATCTTGAGGGCCACCTCCACCGCAGTGGAACCGTTGTCCGAGAAAAAGAACCGGGAAAGCTCTGGAGGAAGAAACCTCCGGAGTCTCTCGATTACTTCCACGGCGTACGGATGCGTAAAACCGGAAAAATTGACATGATCCAGTCGGGTGAGCTGTTCCCGGATAGCCTCATTTAGGAGCGGATGGAGATGCCCGTGCACATTGGTCCACCAGGAGGAGATGGTATCGTAGAGCTCACGACCCTCTATGGTTCGGAATTTCACCCCCTGGGCTTCCACGATGACCGGAGGGTCCCGGTCTTCGTAATCCTTCATCTGGGTGAAAGGATGCCAGATATGTTTCCGATCGATCTCAAGAATTTTCCTTTTATCCCATTTCATAGTCCCTCCATTCTATTCCGGAGCCTATATCCCGGCAAGCGGCTGACGGTAAGGAATCTATTCCAGATACTTCCCCTGATAGAGACCGCGGTTTAACATGGTCTCCTCAATGAGGCGGCGGGTGCCGGCTTTGTCCCGGGCCCAATCCGGGGCTACCAGTTCCTCCGGCCGCGGATCTCCAGTAAGCCTCTGAATGACTACCTTCGGAGGAAGATGAGCGATGGCCTCGGCCACGAGATCTGCGTATTCCCCCTGGGTTAAAGGCTGATACCGACCCTCTCGATAGAGTCTCTCCATCCCGGACCCCCTCACCACGTAGAGCTCATGAAATTTGATACCATCAATGGGCAACCGGGCGAGCGTCTTTACGGTCTCAAGCATCTCAAGATGCCACTCCCCTGGAAGTCCGAAGATGATGTGCACACAGACGAGAAGGCCTCGCGCCTTTAAGACTTCAAGGGCCTTCACAAAGTCCTCGAAGGTATGGCCCCGGTTTATACGGGCAAGGGTCTCGTTGTGCACGCTCTGGAGCCCGAGTTCCACCCAGACCATGAGGTCTCGATTCTTGAACTCCGCAAGAACGCCGGCCACAGCCTCATCCACGCAGTCCGGACGCGTTCCGACACAGAATCCCACCACCCGCTCATCCACCAGGGCCTCCTCATAGCGGGCGCGAAGGACCTCCAGCGGGCCGTAGGTGTTCGAGAAGGCCTGGAAATAGGCCAGGAACTTCCGGGCACCGTAGCGGCGGGCCATGTGCTCCATGCCGCGGAGCATCTGTTCCCTTATCGAAAGCCCTTCCCGGAAAGCACCGGTACCGGAACCGTAAGCGTTACAATAAAGGCACCCGCCCCGACCCTTGCTACCGTCCCGGTTAGGACAGGTGAACCCCGCATCAAGCGGCACCTTCTGGACCCGCTCTCCGAATCTCTCCTTCAGGAATTGATTTAGTGAATAGTAAAGTCCTCTCACCTTAAAACCTCGACTTTAATAATATTACTCCACTCACCAATATCTCTCCCCCCCTTTTTATTTTTAAAATCTATTTCTGTAATAGAAATGAACAAGATATAATTCTCTACTGGGGGCCGGGAGAGGGGGCTGGTGCTCCCCCGGGGCTGCAAACCCTGTGGGCACCCAGAATAGGGGTAGCTGGCCGGTTCGATTCCGACCCCGGCCTAAAGGCTGAATTATAAAGCGAAAGGGCCCGGTTTGGCCTACAAGACCAAACCGGGCCCTTTCTTCGGAGTCGAGGATAATACCTTAGAAGGAAAAGCTCACACTCACGCCGCCGAAGAAGTGGTCGTGGTGGTTGTCCCAGGAGCCGTCCTCAATGAGATCGTCGGCGTCGTCGGAAAGGGAAAAACTGTAGTAGACCTTGGGAGTCACGGTGAAGTACCGACCAACCGGGACGCTGACCTCCGCCCCAAGCTGGAGATAGAGCCAGCCGGAAAACTCATCGTTAGGATCGTCGGGATCGGGATAGGCACCCTTGTCGTCGGAGTCGAGGTACATGGCCGAGGCCGAGAGGCTCAAAGTGGCCTTGTACCAGGGTAGCCCAAAGTCCCGCCCGGCCGAGAGCTCATACCAGGTGCCGGGATAGTGGGAGAGTTCGCGATAAATCGTAAGACCAAAGTTGATCCCGGTCTTCGGACAGGTGGCCGAAAGCCCGGCAAAGAGCTCAAAGGAATCGTCGATACCATCCAGGGCGTAATAGATGCCTCCTACATCCAGACTCATTCCGTAGGGCAACTTGTCGTAGGTATATCCGAACGTGAAATCCGTCTCGTTCCAGTTGGCATCGTCACTACCCTTCTCGTCGGTGTCATAGTTACCCCAGAGGTTCACATAGGCCCCGAGGTAGGAGACCGTCATCGAGGGTTGAATCACTACCGAGTCGTCCGAAAGTCCGAAGCCCCGCCAGACATACTGCGAGAGCACATCCACCGTGAAATCCGCCGAGGGCTTGGCCTCCTCGGCCCTTACCCCTCCCGCAAGAAGCCATAACCCGAATACCACAAACCCTAACACTACCCAGATCCTTCTAGCACCTCCCATCCTACACCTCCCTTTACATTTTTGTTATTTTTTTAACATTCAATTTTGATAGTCTAAACAATTTTTTAACATTTGTCCAACAAAAAATTTAAATAGCGGCCTCTCCCCGTTCGCCGGAGCGTATCCTAAGGGCCTCGATGACCTCGTAGACGAAGATCTTTCCGTCTCCGATCTCGCCGGTGCGGGCCGCCGAAGCGATGGCCTGCATAATCTTCTCCACATCTTCGTCCTTACAGACCACCCTCACTTCCATCTTGGGCAAGAGATCCACCCGGAATTCCCGTCCCCGGAACTGTTCCACCAGGCCGGCCTGCCGCCCGTGACCCTCCACCTGATAGACCGTGACCCCGGGATGGCCCACCTTTTCCAAAGCCGCCAAAACCTCCTCCATTTTTTCTGGTCTGATGATGGCTCTTATTTCCTTCATGGTTTTACCTCCTTACGGTATAGAATTCGGGATAAGCCGGGGTACCGTGTTCAAATAGATCAAGCCCCTGAATCTCCTCCTTCGGAGAGACCCGGATGCCGACTACGAGATCGAGCACCTTGAAGAGCACAAGCCCCGCACCGAAGGCCCAGACGAAAAGCGCTACCGCCCCGATCACCTGGGCGATGAGCTGATCTACCCCGCCCCCGTAGAAGAGTCCCTTCACAAAGGGGGGTTCGATGGCGTAGTTTCCGTAAGTTCCATCGGCAAACAGACCTACGGCGATAAGACCCCATAGGCCGTTAAAACCGTGTACCGGGACGGCTCCCACCGGGTCATCAACCTTTATAGCCTCAAGGAAATAGACCCCAGCCACAAGGATGATGCCAGCGACGATACCGATCACCACCGCGGCCCAGGCCTCAACCCAGGCACAGGGAGCGGTAATGGCCACCAGGCCAGCAAGCACGCCGTTCAGGGCCATACCGAGATCAAACTTTCGGGTCTTGGCGAGCACGAGGATAAGGGCTGTAAGGGAGGCCGCCGCGGCCGCAAGGGTGGTATTCACCGCGATCACCGAGATGCGCAGGTGATGGGCAGAAAAGGTGGAACCGGGGTTAAAGCCGTACCAGCCAAACCAGAGGATGAAGACCCCGAGCGCAGCCAACGGGATGTTGTGCCCGGGAATGGCCCGGGGTTTGCCGTTTTTGTCGAACTTTCCAAAACGCGGCCCGAGAACGATGGCCCCGGCAAGCCCCACCAAACCTCCTACGGCATGCACCACACCGGAGCCCGCAAAGTCTAGGTGTCCGAGTCCGAAGCCCAGTTTTGAAAGCCAACCCCCGCCCCAGACCCAGTGGGCGTAAACCGGGTAGATGAAACCGGTAATCGCTATGGAATAAAGGAGATAGGCCTGAAACTTGATACGTTCGGCCACGGCCCCTGAGACGATGGTCGCCGCCGTGGCGGCAAAGACCATCTGCCAGAAAAAGGAAAGGTAGTTGCCGACATCGTAACCCTCACCAGAGAGGAAAAAGCCCGAAGTCCCGATGAGGCCCTTCCAGTCCGTGCCGGTAATCAGGGCATAACCCACGGCCCAGAAAACCAGTGCCCCCACCACAAAGTCCATGAGGTTCTTGGTTAAGAGATTGGTGGCATTCTTGGCCCGGCAGAAACCGGCCTCCACACAGGCAAAGCCCGCCTGCATGAACATCACCAAGAATCCGCACACCAACACCCAGACATAGTCCACCGGAAGCCCGGGGTCGGACTTCAGGGTTTCGGCCCCGGTGGGGTCCCCGGCCAGGGCCATCCCTGAGCCCAGTAAAAACACCGCCGATAAAATCGGCCCAACCCTTTTACCCGAATAAAACCTGCCACTCTCCATACCCTACCTCCTCCTTCGTTTTTACCAATCTTGAATACAAGATTTATGCCAAATATGAAAATTACTGTAACGAATAGCCCTAGAAGGATTTAATGAAAGCAGCTTAACGATTTTTATGACATTATTGTTAATAATGTAGTTTACAAAAGTGACAAAAAGTAACTTAAAAAGGCCGAAAATGATCCTTTCGAGATGGTTTTATAAGTAGGTAAGGTCTTTGGCGAGGGAACTTTTTGCGGTTCAGGTTATAGGGCTTTGAGGCGCCACACCGGAGCCCGAAGAACGCGGACCAAACTATAAACAAAATTGACAAAACCTTGATAACCGGTGTAGGGGCCGCGTCTGCGCTCTTGAGGAAAAGAGAGGGTGGGAAAACCAAGTTTTACCGCTCGCCACTGCTCTCGGGCGTTGGTGATCACGAGATCGGGCTTAAGCATAGAAAGGGCCCTTTCAAATTCGTCATCTCCGGGATCATCGGTAAGAAAACCGGAAAAGGGAGCGGCCTCTTGGTGATCTTCGGAGCTCCCGAAGACCGAAGCCGCCCCTATGACCTCAAAGCCGAGTTCTCTAAGCATTCTCCCTAAGGGTCCCAGTCTCCCGGCCCCAAGTACCACCAGTACTCTTTTTCCGGAAAAGAGTTTAAGCCAGGACCTTATCTCCCTAAAGGTCCGGGTCTCCTCCTCCCGAATCAGATCCTCCACCTTGTCAGAAGAGAGGCCCAAGGCCTCTCCTACCTTCCGAAGAGAAGCCCCCACGGCCGAAAGCCCATAAAAGGAGACCTTTAGGTAGGGAAGACCAAATCGCTCCTTCAGGGCCGAGGCAAACTCCCTAGCGGTTGAACCGCAGAAAAGGAGATTCAGATGAGCCCGGGAAAGTCGCTCTATCTCCGAAAAACGGGTATCACCGGTAAGCACCGTGTGGACCTTAACCCCAAGTTTCTCAAGAAGTCGTTTTATCTCCCGGGCCTCTCCAGCTACATTGTACTCTCCGATGAGGTTTACCGTGGGGTGCTCGGCCTTGGAAAAGGGCCGAACCAAGTTAAGTAAACTCCGGTAGGCCACAGCGTGGCCCCCGGCCTGGCTCTTTCCGGAAAACCCCGGACAGTCCACCACCACGATCCTGCGTCCAGATTCTCTCTCGATTTCGCGGGCAAGGCCTGCAAGATCTTCCCCGATAAGCCCCGTTGTGCAGGTAGCGTACAAAAAGGCCCCGCGGGCCGAGGGTCTAAGGGCAAAGGCCTCATGCAGGGCCTTCCTCAGTTTATCAAGACCTCCAAAAATAATCTCTCCGGCTGTAAGTGCGGTTCCAAAGAGGTCTTTGGCCTCCCCCCGGACCATAGCTCCATAGTAACCGCAGCCCACGGGGCCATGCACCAGATGCACCGCCTCCCGTATCGGCCCAAGCACATAGCGGGCGCCGAAATAAACGCAGCTTCGCTGGGTCATGCCCCCAGGTTCGCTCGCAAGACCGCAGGGCTTAATTCTCAAAGGCATACAGCCGTAATTTCCGCAAGACCTCATTCTATTCTCCTTTACTGATGCGTCCGGTCGTCCGGATAGTGATGATCCAGGATGGCGTTTACGATCCGGGCCAGAAAACGTTCTCCCCCCCGATAGCCCACGATGGGTTCCCGTTGATAGCCTATCCGGTCATAAACCGGAAAACCAAACCGGACAAGCGGCACCCTTATCTCTTTCGAAATATTTACACATCGCGAGTGTCCCAAGATCACATCTGGCTTGTCGTTCTTAAGGGCGTACTCCCATTCGAACTGGTCGCTACCGTTCATGATGACCGGTTTGTAATTATATTCCTCACATACTTTCCAAATCTCTTCCGCAGCCGAAGAACTCTTGGTACCCACGAGAATGTAAGTTGGAATCATACCGAGTTCGCAGACGAAGCGCGTGGCCGCTGCCGCAAAATCCGGGTCACCGCAGATGGCTACCCGTTTCATCATGGTGTAGTGCAGGGTATCGGCCATGGCGTCAAGGAGGATGCCCCGTTCCCAGCGTATAGCCTCCGGAATGGGCCGCCCCGAGACCTCACTTACCGTTTTGAGGAGCTCATCGGTATTGCCCACCCCTATAGGCATGGGAAGCACAAAGGCCGATACCTTGTGACGACGGGAAAGCCATTTCGCACCGGCTCCCCCGGCATCCGGCGAAAGAGCGAAAATAGCCTTCGCATCTCCGGCCCGCACGAACTCCTCTACCCGGGTACCTCCCGGAGGATAATAGGGGATCTTGTTGGGCATACCCACCAGCGGACAGTCGAGAGTATCACTTATATCAAAGAGGATATGATAGGATACCCCCATGAGCTCAAAGAGATGTTTTAACTCCCGCAAATCTCCGGGCATGAGAAATCCAGGGATGAAGTATAGGTCTTCGGAAGGTTGACCGCTCTTGCGTGAAAGGGCCTTGAGGAACTCATGTGCGGCCCGGTTGTAGCCCTCCACATGGGATCCGGCAAAGCTCGGAGTGTTTACCACCACAAACTTCGTAAGATCAAGCACCTCCGGTCCGAATTCTTCCTCCATAAGGTCCTGGGCCTCGGCAAGAAAACTCTGGATGTCATCTCCGATGACCTCACTTGAACAGGTGGTAACGATAGCGATGAGCTCCGGTTTATAGCGGCAGACCAAGTTCCGCACTCCGCGAATAAGGTTCTTACGGCCACCGAAGACCGCGGCATCTTCATGAAAGGAGGCCGTAGCGATAGAAGCCGGTTCACGGAAAATACGGGAAAAAGTATAGCGCACGTAAGTGGTACAACCCTGGGCTCCCTGTACAAAAGGAATAGCCCTATGTACCCCCAACGTAGCCCACATGGCCCCGAAGGGCATACAGGTGCGGCTGGGATCAATGCAAACTGCCCGTTTGGCTGCCGGCACCAGCTCCGGAGGTGGTGGAACATATTCCGGCGTCAAAGGCTTCTTTTCTATGCGGAGTTGTTTATAGGTTATCCCTTCTATGGGTATTTCCGATACGTGGTTTATCATGATTCACCTCCCCAAAAGTTTTAAATTTCGTTACGGGCGAGTCGCCATACCGGGGCACAAACCGCTTGGTAAATGTCTCGAGCAAAGTTCACAAACCCGCGGAAACCAGCGTACGGCCCGGCTTCGTAAGAATGTGAATTGAGGGTCGGCACCCCGAACTTACGCACAAGATACTTCTCCTTGAGACCGGTGAGGAAAAGATCGGGTTTACAAGTCTCGATCATCTCTTCGATCTCGAACTCGTTGGGATTATCGATAACGAGAGTTCCCGGTTTTACGCGTTGGACGATCTTCTCATAGTCCTCTTTGTGTCCAAAGGTGGTCATACAGGCCACCACCTCCATCCCTAGTTCCTCCATTACCTTTGGCCAGTGCCATACCCGTGGAGCTCCCACATAAATGGCCACCCGCTTTCCGGAAAGTCTTTCCCGATACCAGGAAAGAGCCTTCTCTATAGCCGCGGTCTCCTCCTCGATAATTTCCTCGGCCCGACGCTTCATCTTCTCTTCTCCGAACCAGGCCGCTACATCTCGAAGCGACTTTGCGGTCTGGGAGATTCCGAAGAGGCTCACACGGACAAAAGGAATCTCATAGCCCTCCTTTAGAAGTTCCGCGATGTAGGTAGCCGAACGTTGACAGTGAACAATATTCAATTTGGCATCTGGAAGTTTAAAAAGGTCCTTAAGACGGGCATTCCCCGTAAAGACATTAAGTATCCGCAGACCCAACTTCTCAAAAAGCGGCACTACCGTAACCAAGTCCCAGTCAATGTTGTAATCACCGATGAGATTAACATCGTAGGGTGTCTTCTCCTCTTCCTTCATACATACTTCCGGATGTTTCTCACGATACTTGAGGAGCCACCGGTAAAACTGAGTGTTAAATTCATGGTGTCCCTTGGACTGAGAGACTCCACAAAAACCCGGAGAGGCACAAGCAAAGACGGGTTTGCCCACCATTGCGGATACCTCTCGAGCCACCTGTTCGATGTCATCCCCGATAAGGGCGGTGGAACAGGTGTTATAGATAATGGCTCCCTGAGCACCGGGATTGATACGAAAGGCCTCAAGTAGGGCCCTCTTCAGTTTTTCCGCACCGCCGAAAATGATATCTTGCTCGGTCATGGCCGTGGTGTAACAGTGGCGGCGATGGTTGGCCTCATTTTCAAGCACTCCGGGAGCGGCCCAGTTGTAAACGTCTCCTAGATGGCGGCGCGTGCCCCAAGTGTAATAACCGCAGCCTACCGGGGCGTGTATCATCTGAATTACATCCGTAATTGGTCCGCCCACGACCCCGCGGGCCCCGGCAAAGGCTCACCCACGCTCCGTAAGATCACCCGGTACGGTAGGAGCATTACATCTGGGTATGGTCTTCCTGTCCTCATCTACGATGCAAACATGCTTTACCCTTTCAGGGATGCAGGCATCACATTTCATCTGATAGTAACCCATGGCGTCCCTCCTTTATTTTTTAAGATATGGCAGCCGCCCATAGAATTGTCTGTAAGGAATCGCCTTCACCTGGAACACCAGCGGCATCGGCCCGGCAGCGCCGACAAGAGAGAAACTGAGGCATGAACCGGGAGGCCAACCGTCTAGCCCAGCGGAGTTCGGCCTCCGTGGGTGGCCGCCGGTCACGAAAACGTCCCAGAGGAATGAGGGGGATGATGTTCATGAGATGGGCCCCGGCCTCCCATACCCTACGGGCAATTTCACCTACTTCCGCATCATTTATTCCCGGCACGAGCACGGTGTTGACCTTGATCCGGATACCCGCCTTGGCAGCCTCCCTCAAACCTTCCATCTGGCAAGAAAGAATCGCTTCTGCGGCCTCTTTTCCGGTAAGCTTCTTCCCCTGGTAACGCACCCAAAGGTAGAATTTGGAGGCGGTCTCCAGGGTGGCAGCGTTCACCGTAACGGTAAGAAACTGTACTCCAAGAGAAACCAAGTCCGGGAGTTTTTCTTTGAGTAAAAGACCGTTGGTGGAAACGCAGAACTTGAGTCTCGGAAAGGCCTCTCGCACCCGTGAGAGTGCCCGGAAAGTCTCTTCGTTAGCCAACGGATCCCCTGGGCCGGCCACACCTATCACCTCTATGCGAGGTTCAAGCGTAAGGGCCATCTCCACATAGTCTGGAGCCTCTTCAGGAGGGATTACCCGGCGCGCGGTCCCGGGCCGATTTTCACTCACGCAGGGATACCGTCGATCACAATAGGCACACTGCACATTGCACCGCGGAGCTACCGGAAGGTGAAGTCTTCCTACTGTCCGATGAGCAGTCTCATCAAAACATGGATGTCTGATCATTTGCTAACCTCCTTTTCCTATCTTAGAAAAGGGCCTCAAGGCCCTCCTCACCGGTGCGGACTCTAAAGACCCCTTCCATCGGGAGCACAAAGATCTTGCCGTCTCCGTGCTCACCGCTCTGATTTACTCGAATAATTCTTTCCACTACCTTGGGGACCATGGCCTCCGGCACCACTACCAAAAGGAGCCTTTTGGGTATGAAACCATAAGAGGAAGTCTCGAGCTTTTCGGCCACTTCAGGGCTTACCCTATAGGCGAGTTCCTTAAGCCTCCCTCCCTGTTTCCCTCGGCCAAGCACCTTAAAGGCCGTAAAGGAGGGAAATCCCATCTCCTCGAGGGCCTTCTTGGTGGCAAGCATTTTGTTGGGTCTCACAATGGCTATAATCTCCTTTAAGGCCATGATTCACCTCCTAGAGTTCGGCCTTTCCGGTGCGGATGGTATAGGCCTCTTCCACCGGCGAGACAAAGATCTTGCCATCTCCGAAGCGCCCGGTGCGGGCGGCCTCCATAATGGTGGTACAGACCCGCTCGACCTCTTCGTCCGGAACCACCAGGAGAAGGAGGCTTTTGGGGAGCTCGTCGTAAACCACCTCTCCCACCGTAAGGCCCCCCTGCTTTCCTCGTCCTACTACGTCCACCCTGGTTAGGGCCAGAAAGCCCTCCTGAGCCAGGGCCTCCACCACCTCTTCCGTCTTTTCCGGTCTTATTACGGCTTTGATCATCTTCATGATTTGCCTCCTTAGGAGATTTCCGGCCTGCTAGACCAGACCGTATTTCACCACCAAGCTTTCGAGCTCGTCCATGGAAAGCGGTTTCGGAATAACGAGGTCTCGGTTTTCCATGATGCGGCGGGCGAGCTCTTTGTAAGCCTGGGCCTGAGGATGTTCAGGTTCATATTCCACCACGGTCTTACGGTTGAATTCGGCCTTCTGGACGATGTTGTCCCGAGGAATGAACATGATCATCTTGGTGCCGAGCCGCTCGCAGAATTCCTGCATAATCTCCTCTTCGCGGTCTACCTTCCGGCTGTTACAGATAATTCCTCCGAGGCGCACTCCGGTGCGCTGGGCATACTTCACCATCCCCCGGCAAATGTTGTTGGCCGCATAGATGGCCATCATCTCTCCGGAGGCCACGATGTAAATTTCCTGAGCCTTGCCCTCACGAACCGGCATGGCAAACCCTCCGCAGACCACATCCCCTAGGACATCAAAGAAGAGAAAGTCCAGGTCTTCGGGATAACCCCCGAGCTCCTCCATGAGATTTATAGCGGTGATGACACCACGGCCGGCACACCCTACTCCCGGTTCCGGTCCTCCGGATTCCACGCACCGTATCCCCCCAAAGCCGGTCTTTACCACCTTCTCCAAGGTGAGGTTTTCTTCGCCTTCTTCGCGTAGGAGATCTAGGACCGTCTCCTGCGGCTTCCCTCCCAAGATGAGACGCGTAGCATCAGCCTTGGGATCGCAACCGTGGATCATGACCTTTTTGTTGTAGTAGTGAGCCAGAGCCGCGGCCAAATTCTGGCAAGTAGTAGATTTTCCTATGCCACCCTTTCCGTATATGCCAATCTTTCTGGTCCCTTCTCCCATAAGCCCCTCCTTCTCGGATCTTTTTTGTCCCCCCAGAGAGCAAGGAGGATGCCATAACCCGAATCCTTTGATTTTTAAGGCTTTCGCGGTGTACGGGACCTTTCACCAAAAACCGACTGGTAGGTTTTGCGAGTTTAATTTGTAGGATTTGCAAGTTTCTTAAAAAGTGGAATGTTTTTTGCATTTTATTTTTGGTGATGAGGCTCATGGACACCACCATAAGGGAGGGGACTCAGCGCTGGGGGGTGTATTTTCCGTTCAGGGTGAGGAGGGAAATTGTGAGGCGTCTTGCGGATCTGGGGGTTGAGGAAGTGGAGCTCGGAGTGGTGGGAGAGGAAAGGCTGCGGGTTCTGATCCTTTCCGCCCGTAGGGTGTCTAAGAGAGTGAGATTCAGCGTATGGTTGCGTTTAAAAAAAGAAGATATAGAGAAGGCCGCCCGGTTGCCGGAAGTGGGATTTAATCTTGGAGTACCAGTTTCGGATATCCAGCTCAAACGCCGGCTTCGTTTAGATCCCGAGGTCCTTCTTAAAAAGACGGAGGAGATGATATCGCTAGCCGCGAGATACTCTCCATGCGTCACCCTGGGGCTTGAGGACGCTTCTCGGGCTGACAGGATTTTTATTTTTCAAATTTGTAGAGTGGCCATTTCATCCGGGGCACAAAGGATAAGGATCTCGGATACCCTAGGGCTTTTCAATCCCTTGGAGGTAGCGGAACTCATCCGGGCCCTCAAGAAGGCTTTTCCAGAAACCGAAATAGGGTTTCACGGCCACAATGATTTCGGCCTAGCCACAGCCAACGCCGTCTCTGCCCTTGCCGCCGGAGCCGACTGGGTGGATGTAAGTGTTCTGGGACTAGGGGAGAGGGCCGGCATTGCCTCCCTTGAAGAGGTGCTGGCCTATCTCTATTTCCGAAAAGGTCAGAAGCACTATCGTATAGAGCTTCTTCCGAAACTTTCTCATTATGTAGCCTGGCAAGCCGGTGAGGTTATTCCAGAATTCAGGCCTGTAGTAGGCCGGAAACTCTTTTACTGCGAAAGTGGCCTTCATGTGGAAGGTCTCAAAAAGGCCCCAGAACTCTATGAACCTTTTCCCCCGGAAGCCCTGGGACTGAAGAGGGAACTATCGCTCGGGGCCAAAAGCGGACGGGCGGCCCTGAAGGCCTTGTTTAAGGAGTGGAAACTTGAATTCCCTGAAGAGCAGCTCGAAAGCCTGGTAAAAAAGGTCCGCAAACTCTCCTCTAAACTAGGCCGGCCGCTAAATAAACAGGAAGTGGAAAAGTTGGTTAGGATATACTGGTTTAACATTTGTTAGATTTTATTTAACAAAAGTGTAAAAAATGAAAAATCTAGAAGCCCTAAAATTAGAAGTTCTTTACGCCACCCATGAACTTATAGGACAGGCCCTAGAGCTTGAGGAAACCCTACGCAGGATCCTCCGTATCCTGGCGGAAAAGCTCGATATGAAAAGGGCTTCCATAGTCCTATGGGACGAGGCTTCAGGACACTTGAAGATTAAGGCTTCCTATGGCTTGAGTCCGGAAGAAGAGGCGCAGGGGATTTATGAAATCGGGGAAGGCGTGACCGGGAGGGTCTTTGCTACCGGGGAACCCTGCATAGTCTCCGATGTGAGCCAAGAGCCGCTCTTTTTAAACCGCACCGGTGCCCGGCGCCTTACCAAGGAGGTGATTTCCTTTATCGCAGTGCCCATCCGGGCCGAGCATGAAACCTTGGGTGTCCTATGGGTGGATAGGCTCTTCAGCTACCAGGTGGCCCTTGAGGAGGACGTGAAGTTCCTAGAGGTCATGGCCTTTCTGATTGCCCAGTTTGTGAAGCTCAAAAGGAGCGTGGAGGCCCGGGAGACCCACCTCCGGGAGGAAAACTTGGCCTTAAGGGACGAACTTAAGGCCCGCTTCAGTGAGTTCATGTATGGGTCTCGTAGCCCGAAGATGAAAGAGGTCTTGAGCCTGGTGAAACAGGTAGCTCCAGCTCGGGCCACGGTGTTGCTACTCGGGGAATCCGGCACAGGTAAAACCCTTACGGCCAGACTCATACATGAACTCAGCCCCAGACGCGGAAAGCCTTTCGTGAAAGTTAACTGCGCCGCCCTTCCGGAAAATCTCCTTGAGGCTGAACTTTTCGGTTACGAACGAGGGGCCTTTACCGGGGCAGATCGCAGCAAGCCCGGACGCCTGGAGCTCGCTGACGGAGGCACGGTCTTCCTAGACGAGATCGGGGAACTGCCGCTACCGCTTCAGGGCAAACTCCTGCGTTTCATTCAGGAGCGGGAATTCGAACGCTTGGGAAGCACTCGGACCCGACGGGTGGATGTGCGCATCATTGCGGCCACCAACCGGGATCTAGAAAAACTCGTCCGCGAAGGGGCCTTCAGGGAGGATCTTTTCTACCGGCTCAATGTCTTTCCCATCTATATCCCCCCTCTTCGTGAGCGACGAGAGGATATTCCGGGATTGGTCAAATTCCTCCTGCACCGCATGGAAAAGACCTATGGAAGAGGCTTGATTCTTTCCCCAGGGGCCTTGCGGAAACTGGTAGAATATCCCTGGCCTGGAAATGTGCGAGAGCTAGAGAATGTCCTTGAAAGGCTTTTTATCGTGGCTGAGGAAAACCTGGTACCTGAGGCCTTGGTTTCCCAGCTTTTGAGTCTTGAAGAAAATCTTAAGAATGGTGGAAAGAGGAGGAACCTAACCACCGAGGTCTTTTTAAAAGAACCTTCCGCTGACGAAATCTTGGAGGCCTTGCGCCGTAACAACTTTGTTATCGCCCGTGCGGCCCGGGAACTAGGGCTTACCTTCCGACAACTCCGCTACCGTATCAAGAAGCTGGCACTCGAAAACCACTTCCCCATCCGCCGTGGCCGACCACCCCTAAAATGAAGGAGGTCTATAAGGTATCTATGATTCCGGCGATATACTCCAGGGCCTCTTCGCGGGTCTTTACCCGGCCCTCAACCTGGGCCTCCTCTACGGCTTCAAGGAGTTTCCGGAAGATGGGACCAGGCGCAAGTCCGAAGATCTCTATGAGGTCACGGCCGGTAACCAGTCTCTTCCTCTCCACCTTCCGCAAGGTTTCTCGGTAAAACTCGTGGAGTTCCCTAAAAAATTCTGCAAGTTTTTCCTCTTCGTCTGGGTCCTTGTCCGGACCTCTCGCCGCCAGACCATCTGCCATGGCCACCACAAAGAGATCGGGATACTCTGGAACATCCCTCAAAAGCCTCCTCTTGGCCCTGGCTGTAAGTCGGCCTTTTTCTTTTTCAGCAAGTAAATGAAAGGGCCGCATGTGGTTCCGGATGAGATGGGCTACCCTTTTAGCGAGATCCTTCTTGAAACGCAATCGTTCCGCCATCTCAAGAAAGATCCGGGCCCCCACTTTTTCGTGTTCGTAAAAGGTGATCCGGTCCCGAACGGCAAAAGTTCTCGGTTTCCCGAGGTCGTGAAAAAGGGCGGCCAATTTGACGGCTATCCTTCGCTCGGGGTCTGAGAGAAGTTCCGCGAAGGGTTCGGGATCCCCGAAAAACTTACCCGGGGCCCGCAGGACCTCCTCGGCTCTTGCGAGGGCGAGAAGGCTGTGGCCCAGAACATCCAGGTGATGGAAGGAGGGTTGGGGCACCCCCCGGGCTTCCGCGAATTCGGGAAAGATCTCGAAGAGAACCTCGTCTTCGGCCATAAGGGAAAAGGCCTCTCCAGCCATTCGGCCGAGAATGAGCATAAGCTCATAGAGAATGCGCTCCCGGGCTACCTTCGAAAGCCTTGCCCTTTCTGCCGAAAGCCACCTCCGGGTCTCCGCCTCTATTTCTCCGAATCCCAAGGCGTAAAAACGATAGGCCCTTAAGATCCTCAAGGGATCATCTATAAGATTTTGTCGAGAGATAGCCCGGATCAGACCAGCTTTAAGATCCCGAAGCCCTTGGCAGGGATCAAGAAGAGGCCACTCCGAAGGCGATCTCTCAAGGGCTTTAGAAAGAGGAACTGCCAGGGCATTGAAGGAAAAGTCCCTCAACCGAAGATCGTCCTCAATATTCATAGCCCCGGGACGAAGGCCGGAAATATCCAGGCTAAAACTCCCGCGCGCCACCCGGAAGACTCCGAACTCCTCGTGAAGCGGAACCAGAGCCCAGGAAAGCCTCCTTGCGGCCTCCTCCGCCACCTCTCGCGGAGAGAGATCCACCACCGTGAGGTCCAGGTCTCCTACCCTATCTCCCCGCAGGATATCCCTTACCGCTCCTCCGGTGACATAAACCTCGCCCCTCCTGGCCAGCTCCTGCAAAAAGTTTTGGATTTCAGCCAGAGATTCTTTCAGCGCCAGATACGAAAGAAGCCCTCCGACCTGCCCACCGGGATCTTTACCCATGCTCGAACGCTCCGCAAAGAATTTCCTTGAAGCCTTTTTACCCCTGGGTATAGGAAGAGCCGACCCTAGGGACATTCTATTCGGGGCCGATGGCCCCTTCAACCGAAAAAAACCGGCCCTAAAGAACCCTTCAGCGATCCAGCTGACTAACCACCGCGGCCCCCCGCCGCCCTCCGTCCGCCAACCCTGCTCGTAGATTTTACGCACCCTGGCGAGTAATTTTCAAATTCCAGAACAAGCCTCTTGGGAAAAACGGTTATCCGGTCCCGATCACCCTTCCCCGAATAGACCGTTACAAGCCCTCGTTCGAGATCAAGATCTTTCACGCACAATCTTACCGCCTGGCTTCCTAGGCGACCTCCTCCGTACATCAGGACACAAACTAGATAATAGGTCTCCTCAAGCTCGGAAAGCACCACCGGAAACCTTGGCCTCTCCCGGGCCTTTACGGCCTCGATGTATGAAGCGATGTCTTTTTCGAGGACCTTACGGTAGAAAAAGAGCAAGGCATTCAAGGCCTGGTTCTGGGTAGAGGGCGCCACGTTTCTTTCCACGGCTAGATAAGTTATCCTTTTCCATTTTTGCTTACACGCCAAAGGGAATATTAGAAAATTATATTACTTCTCTCAAGTTTACATAAAAAGCTACCATCCTTTTTGGAGAGATTTAAGCTCTTTATTTAAGATATTTCTAAATAATCTTTTAAAATTTTAAAAATAAAAAATTTTTCATAAAAAATTATTGAAAAAGCTGTTTGACTTTGGCGAAGTTCTGATATATGGCCAAATTTAATATAGCCTTAGAGGGGGGCTATCCAAGAAAGCATAAAAGATATGTTAGGCAACATATAATGAAGACATTGGTATATTTTCCGCAAAATCCATCACTGGAAGCTGTATTGGCCTTTTGTGACAACTTATTTTCTATCCCACGAAATCATAAAGTTGTAATTGATTTTGCTCAAATGGGGAGAATTGAGCCATTTTCAATGATTTATGTAGCCAAAATTATTCGAGATTATTCAAAATTCAATGATCACAGATGTATTTGGTGTAAAAACCATCAAAATAAAAATTATGCAGCCCATATGGGCTTTTTTAAGGCTTTTTATCTAGATCACGGTAAAAAACCAGGTGAAGCATTTGGGAGTAGTACATATCTTCCAGTAACTTCTTGGAAGTTATCGGATATTGAAAAAGAAGCTAAAGATAATTTGGCACCAGTCCAACAAATTATAGAGTCAAAATCTGAAGAGTTAGCAATAAGATTAACTCAGCAAAAATATGGAAATTTAGCTGAAACAATAACATATTCATTGAGAGAAATACTAAGAAATATTTTAGAACATAGCGATTCCCCTGACCTATGGTACTGCGCTCAATATTGGCCACAATATCATAAAGCGGAAATAGCAATACTGGACTCAGGTAAAGGGATTAAAAAGGCCTTATCTAGTAATCCTTATCTAAAAATAGAATCTCACTCAGATGCAATTCAACAGGCCTTGCTACCTGGTATATCTGGTAAAGTTTTCAAGGGGAGAAGAATTAATAGAAATGATCCTTGGCACAATTCCGGATTTGGTTTGTACATGACAAGTCGCCTTTGTAGAAATGGAGGGGAGTTTTTTATTTGTAGTGGTGACCATGGCATTTTATTAAATGAAAATGGTAAAAAACATTTTCAGCTAAGACATTTTTTTAGTGGAACTGCTGTAAAAATGGTTTTATCAACTGATAAATTAGGGAAATTAGCAGAAATGCTTTCAACTTACAGAAATGAAGGATTTAAAATAGCAAAAAAAATTAAAGGGATATGTTTTATTAGTGCCTCTATGGCCTCGTTAATGTTGTCAAAAGATTTTAAGGTGAGCACCTAACAAATCTCTTAAGCGGACCCGCTTTACAGTGGGCCGCTGAGGTTTGGCGTTAGGATGTGGATTATGGCTTACGGAAAAATTATTTTTCAACATCCAGTTACCAAAGAAATAAAAGAGGCGCCAATAGGATTTTCATGGACTATGTTATTTTTTGAAGTTTTTGTCCCTCTTTTTAGAGGTGATTGGAAGTGGGCAATTATTAGTTTTTTGTTAGCTATTATCACTGGCGGATTATCATGGTTTGTGTTTCCTTTTATTTATAATAAATTATATATTAAAGAATTAATTAAAAAAAGATTTAAGGCTGTTGATATTAGTGGCACGAATTTTAAGATAGCTGAAGCAAAAATGGGAATTATATTACCTAAAAATGAATAAAAGTTATGGAGGCCTAAAATGCTTGATATATTGTCTTTTGTTTTCTTGATTTTAATAGGAACAATGTTTTTTTTGGGGATTCAGTATAACTCATTACAGAGAAAAGCTCATTTAGTAAAAGAAGCACATTCAAATATTTTAGTGGCAATGAAAAAGAGGTTAGATCTAATAAATAAGTTGATTGATATAGCTTCTGCTTATGGGTCACACGAAAAGCTTACATATATAACAATATCAAAAGAAGCTAATATTACAGAAATAATGACATCCTACCAAAAAGCTGATAAAATTTTGGGGCAATTAAATAATATTATGAGAAACTTTCCTGAGCTTAAGGCGAACGAAACATATCAAATGTTAATGAAACAACTAGAAAATGTGGAAAATGATTTACAGAAAAAGAGAGAAGAATATAATGCAGTAGCTAGAGAATACAATACAACTAGAAATAGTATTCCAACAGTCTTTATAGCTCATACACTAGGATTTAAAGAAGCTCCATATTTTTCTATTGAAATAGATGCAGTGGAAGCTTTAAAAGAATTTCGTACAGATGATGGAGAAATGTTGAAGGCTCTTATAAAAACCACATCTTCAAAAGTTTTAGAAGCAGCTGAAAAAGCTTCGGCTAAGGTTGAAAAAGCTTTAGAGAGTGTATCGCAAAGAGAAAAACAAGAAACCTAACAATTCGCTTCAGCGGATCCGGCTATACGCCGAGCCGTTGAGTTTGGACGTTAGCATAAGAAATGATGATAAAACCAGAAGATATATCCATTGGGATTACCGTATTTATTGATATTTTAGGATTTGGAAATAGGATTGCAAAGATTGAAACTGTTACAGAGATACAATCTATTTATAAAGAATTATGGCACGTTCAAAAACAATTTTATTATAAACCAACAGAAAAAATTATTTCTCACATAAACAAATTATATAACAAAAAAGTATTAGCTTTTTCTGATTGTTTGGTCATACATATTCCTCTCAAGTCAAAGGCTACCCAGAGTGAAGGCGATTTTGATCCACTTATGTCGGAATTCCTTAGCCTTGCTTATTCTCAAGCTGCATGTGTACTTGACTCGATTTTTCTAAGGGGAGGAATTGATATCGGATGGTGGTATAGCGATCAAGATATTATAATTAGTAAAAGTTTATTGCAAGCATATCATTTAGAACAATCCATTAGTGTGCCGGTGATTGCAATAACTAATGATGTGTTTGAATATTTCTCGAATCATCCACATAGGAAATGGTATGCTCCAGAAGTAGATCCATTAAGTATATTCAGAAAGGGAATAGTTGATAATAAAGAAATTATTTTTTTGGACTATATGACCATATGTCTTGAAGGTTTGGATTGGCGTTATTCCAAAGAACAAGTTGAACGCTATAATAATGCTAATAAAGAAGAAAGACAACGCATTATTAATGAAGGTTATCAATACAATATTGACTACTGGCTAAAAAAACATGGTAATAATATTAGAAATGCATATAATGCTACAGAAAACGATAAAATCAAGTCCAAATATTCGTGGCTAGCTACTTATCATAATAATATTGCAGAATTATTTACAGACAATGAAGAAGCTTTCATTGAATTAAAATAAAATGCTAACAATTGGGTGCACTTGACCGCCAATCCGCTGCGCTCCTTGGCGGCAAGTGACCCATGACGTTAGAAAATAATAATGAAAATAAAATTTTCTCGTCATACAAAACAAAGAGCTAAGTTAGAGAAAACATAAATTCGAGGTGGGAACATGAAAGTTACGGTAATAATATTAATGGGGTCATCAAAGAGTAGACATTTTATAGACCTCAAAACCCTTGATATTCATAGGGTTCTGGTGTCTAGCAAAAGATGCTTCCAGTAATAACAAACCTCTTCAGCGAACCTGGCAAAACCCCAGCCGCAAACGCTTTCAAATATTTGACCGGCCTACCAGCCCAACAAGACCGCATAGACCGCTAAGGAGTATACTTCACAAATGGAACGATCCGAGATAAAAAGAAAATAAGTCCTACTTCGCAAGATAAAGATTTAAGCAAGTTGGAGAAATATTATGGAAAAATTGGATATCTTAAACAAACTTGATCCTGAAGATAAAGAAAAGATTATATATTTTGCCAAAATTCTTTTAAAGCAAGAAAAATACCAAAAGCTTAAAAGAGAAATTGAAGAAAGAAAAAAAGAGATCGAAAATGGAGAGGTTTTTACTCATGAAGAAATTTGGAAAAAATTAAATGTTTAAAATAATTTATGCCAAAAGCGTATTTAAAGATTTGAAGAAAATTGATCGGAAGAACTTGAAAAAAATTAAGCAAGGAATAGAAGAGTTAGCAAATTTTCCAAACATTTCACAAATAAAACATTTAAAAACTCATCCTTTAGCAGATTACAGGTTGAGAATAGGGAATTACAGAGTCCTTTTTAATGTAGACTGGAAAAAGAAGGAGATTTATATCCTAAAAGTAGGTCATCGAAGGGAAGTATATTAAAATTCTTAACAATCCATTTCAGCCGACCGGCATGATCGCCGGACGCTGAGTTTTAGCGTCAGGAAAAAACTAATAGAAAAGGGCCCGGGAAGTTTCCGGGCCCTGGGTGATAAGTCCGAAATTTAGGACTTGGCTTCCTTGGAGGAAGTTTCGGCGGAGGGTTCGGAGCCCTCTTCGGACTCGGAAGAGGTAGAAGCCTGGGCCTCGTCCTGAGTCTTTTCCGGAGCCGCAGTTTCGGCCTCGGAGGTTTCAGCCGGGGCCGCTTCCTGGCTCCCGGACGCCTCCTCGGCAGGTTGGGTTTCCTCCGCAGGTTTCGGCTCCTCTTTCTTTAAAGCCTCGCGAATCTCTTTTTCGGCCTTCTTTTCAGCCTCGATCTTCTTCTTGGAACGCTTGTGCTGGAGCTTTTCCTCCACCAGCTCCACAATGGCCATCATGGCCGCATCCCCACGGCGGGGTCCAATCTTGATAATTCGGGTGTAGCCCCCCGGACGATCCATGTACTTCTCACGAAGTTCCGTAAAAAGCTTACGCACCACGGCCTTGTCCCGGATAACCGCCAGCGCCCGGCGCCGGGAGGCCAGATCTCCGCGCTTGGCCAGGGTGATCATTCTATCCGCCACCCGGCGTAGCTCCTTGGCCTTGGCCAGAGTAGTGGTAATCCTGCCATAACGTAAAAGGTCCGTAACCTGGTTACGCATCATGGAAATTCGGTGTTCCCACTTAGTCACTAGCCTACGACTCAACTTGCGATGTCTCATGGCCTCACCCCTTTAAGCTCCTTTTTCTTCAGGCGGTTGCCATTCTATGTCCATTCCTAAGCTCAGACCCATCTCGTTCAAACGATCTTTTATCTCTTCAAGGGACTTCCGACCAAAATTTTTGATCCGAAGCATTTCGGTTTCCGTGCGAGTTACCAAATCGCCCACATATTTTATACCGGCATTGCGCAAACAATTGATGGAGCGAGATGAAATCTCAAGCTCCTCCAAAGGCTTGTTCAAAAGTTCAGCCAAATTGGCTTTGGACTCTTCCTTCTGAGGAGGAAGGGCTTGAACTTCAACTTCTTCCCCTCCAAAGACCAAAAGCTGTTCTCTAAGAATACCTGCCGCCTGTCGCAAGGCCTCCTCAGGTTCTATGGAACCATCCGTCCAGATCTCCAGGACTAAACGGTCAAAATCACTGCTTTTGCCCACTCGAGCCTGGGTAACCGTAAAATTCACCCTAGTAATAGGAGAAAAGATGGCATCCACCGGAATAATTCCGATTTCATTCCCTTCACGAGAAAATTCCGCAGGAATGTAACCTCTTCCTCGTTCTACCTGGAGTTCCATAGAAAGAACTCCGTCTTTGGTAAGGGTAGCGATGTGATGGTCAGGATTAACCACTTCCCCTTGTCCATCGGTCTCTATATCCCCGGCTTTCACTTCCGATTCGCCCTTCTTCTCTAGCTTAAAGAGATACGGACCCTCTCCGTCAAGGCGAAAACGCACCCCTTTGAGATTCAAAACAATATCCGTCACATCCTCAATGACACCAGGCAAACTGGTAAATTCATGAGGAGCCCCTTCAATGCGTACGGCCGTAATAGCCGCCCCGGGAATGGAGGAGAGTAAAATCCTCCTCAGGGCGTTTCCAATAGTCACCCCAAACCCCCTTTCCAGAGGTTCGATAATAAACTTCCCGTAGTAAGGGGGACGAGAATCCTTGTGACTCTTAACTCCTTCCGGTCGGATCAAATTGGTGTTACCTATTTTTTCCCTTAAAACACTCATATCCTCCACCCCGGTCTTTTTTTAGCGGGAGTAGAACTCCACGATCAGGCTTTCCTGAATGGGCATGGTAATATCTTCTCTGGTGGGCAGGGCCTTGACCCTTCCACGGAAATTTTCAGCCTCAAGCTCAAGCCACTGAGGCACTCCTCGCCTTACCACAGCCTCCAGGTTTTCCTGAATATACGTATTGTTACGATACTTCTCTTTGAGCTCAATGACTTCCCCTGGATCCACGATATAAGAAGGAATATCCACGGTTCTGCCGTTTACCGTAAACCAGCCGTGAGCCACCATCTGCCGGGCCTGAGCCCGCGAGGCCGCAAAACCTAGACGATACACCACATTATCGAGCCTTCTTTCCAGGAGCTGAAGAAGGTTGTGACCGGCCTGGCCCTTCATCCGGGTGGCCTTCTCGAAATAACGACGGAACTGTTTCTCCGAAACTCCGTAAATCCTTTTGACCTTCTGCTTTTCCCTTAGACGAATTCCATAGTCCGAAAGCTTAACTCGAAGCTGCATCTGGCCATGCTGTCCCGGAGGATAACTACGCCGTTCAAAAGCGCACTTATCGGTGTAACACCGCTCTCCCTTAAGGAAAAGCTTCATCCCCTCTCGACGACAGAGACGACATCTAGGTCCAGTATACCTTGCCAAGGCTATCCCCCCTTAAGAAATTTTACACCCGCCGTCTCTTAGGCGGACGACAACCGTCATGCGGAATGGGCGTGACGTCCCGAATAAAGGTGATCTTAAGTCCCGCCGCCTGCAAAGCCCTTAGGGCCGCCTCGCGACCAGGCCCCGGGCCCTTGATGTAAACCCAAACCTTCTTCATCCCGTGTTCCATGGCCCGCTTGGCCGCCGATTGGGCTGCCAGCTGAGCGGCATAAGGCGTTCCCTTACGCGTTCCCTTGAAGCCCTCCGTGCCTCCGCTGGCCCATGCAATAGTGTTCCCCTGACGATCCGTAATAGTCACGATGGTGTTATTGAAAGTAGCATGAATGTGGGCGATGCCTTCAGGAACATTCTTTTTAACTTTCTTCTTTCTCCGAACTCTGCGTGCCATAGTGCCTCACCCCTTACTTTTTCTTCCGACCTCTTAGAGAAGACGGTCTCGGACCCTTACGAGTACGGGCATTGGAACGGGTTTTCTGACCCCGCACCGGAAGCCCCATTTTGTGCCGAAGGCCTCGGTAACATCCAATATCCATAAGACGCCGAATATTCTGGCTCACTTCCCGCCTGAGATCACCCTCAACCTTGTATTCCTTCTCCAAGATCTGACGGATCCGGGCCAGCTCCTCCTCCGAAAGCTCCCTGGTCTTTTTAAACCAATCCACCTCGGCCTTGGTAAGGATCTTCTGAGCCGAAGTTCGCCCGATGCCATAAATGTAGGTCAGAGCAATCTCAATAGGCTTGTTGTCTGGAATATCTACACCTGCAATACGAGCCACCTTCTCACCTCCTTAACCCTGGCGCTGTTTATGGCGGGGATTCTCGCAAATGACCCTTACTACCCCTTTACGCCTGATAATCCGACACTTGCGGCAACGTTTCTTTACCGAGGCCGAAACCTTCATTTTTTGCCTCCCCTATCCTTTTTGGTTCCACGATAAACGATCCTACCCCGGCTAAGATCATAAGGTGAAAGCTCGACCACCACCTTATCCCCAGGGAGGATCCTTATGTAGTGCATCCGCATCTTACCCGAGACATGGGCCAAAACTTTGTGTCCGGTCTCAAGCTCCACCCGGAACATAGCATTTGGCAATGCCTCGACTACCGTACCTTCCACCTGAATATGATCTTCTTTAGCCATGTTTCTCCTTAAATCTTGGAAAGGATTTCGGGGCCACGAGCCGTGATAGCTACCGAATGTTCAAAATGGGCCGCAAGCCCTCCATCCTCAGTAACCGCCGTCCACTTATCATCCAAGACCTTCACTTTGGGGCTACCCGTAACCACCATAGGCTCAATAGCCAATACCATCCCAGCCTGAAGCCTCGGCCCTTTGCCAGGTTTTCCAAAATTCGGAACCTCCGGCGGTTCATGAAGCTCGCGCCCTATACCGTGCCCTACAAAATCCCGGATCACCGAAAAACCGTGTCTCTCCACATGGCGCTGAATGGCCGCCGAAATATCCCCTACCCGATTCCCTACTCGGGCCTTGTCTATCCCGATATAAAGGGCCTCCTCTGTTACCTTCATCAACTTTTCCGCAAGCTCTGAGGTTTTGCCCACCGCTACCGTAAGAGCTGCATCCCCGATATAACCCTCGTATTCCACGCCAAAATCGAAACTCACGATGTCGCCTTCCTTGAGAACCTTATCTTCTCGAGGCATACCATGAATGATCTCTTCATTTATCGAAACACAAAGGGCATGGGGATACCCCCGATAGCCCTTAAAGGCCGGCCGCCCTCCGCGCTTCCGACAAAGGGTATCGGCCAATACCTCAAGATCCCAGGTCGAGACCCCGGGTTTCGATTCCTCTGCCAAACGCAACAAAACCTCCGCGACAATATTATTGGCCCGCCTGAGAAGTTCGATTTCCCAGGGGGCCTTGAGTTTTATCTTCTTGCTAGGCAAACCTTTAAAAGATATCCGCCGCACCTAAAAACTTTACCCTAGAACCTTGACTATTCGCTCAAAAATCTCATCAATGCTCCCCATACCATCAATCCGGTGAAGCACACCCTTCTTCTCGTAATAATCAATCAGGGGAGCCGTAGATTCGTGATAAACCTTGAGACGATTCCTTACCGTCTCTTCATTATCATCCGCACGCTGATACAATTCGCCTCCGCAGGCATCGCACTTATTATCCTCCTTCGGAGGCTTGAATATGATATGATACATCATACCGCAGTTTTTGCAAGTCCGACGTCCGGTAAGCCTCTTGACCAGCTCCTCATCCGGAACTTCGATGGCAATGGCATAATCAATTTTCTTTCCCCACTTGGCCAACATTTCATCCAAAGCCTCAGCCTGAGGTACCGTGCGAGGGAAACCGTCAAGAATAAAGCCTTTTTCACAATCGGGCTGTTTAAGCCGCTCCTCTACCATACCGAGCACGATTTCGTCTGGTACCAATTGGCCCTTTTCCATGTATTCCTTGGCCTTTTTCCCGAGCTCCGTACCCTTGGAAAGATGTTCCCGAAACATATCTCCAGTGGAAATCTGGGGAATACCGTACTTTTCCGTAATCCGTTTAGCTTGTGTGCCTTTACCGGCGCCCGGAGGTCCTAAAAATACAATGTTCATCTCCCTCCCTCCTTTCTCGAATTTTTAGCGACGGCGTCTTAGCCGCCCCTCCCTCACCAGGCTATCGTATCGCCTGGTCAAAAGATGGGCCTCAAGCTGGGCCATGGTGTCCATGGCCACCCCCACCACGATTAAAAGGGCCGTGCCTCCAAAATAAAAGGGCACGTTGAATTTCACGATTAAAAACGTCGGCAACACACAAATGGCCGAAATATAAAGGGCCCCAATAAGGGTTATCCTATTCAACACCCGATCCAAAAATTCCTCCGTAGCCCTTCCCGGGCGAATCCCAGGGATGAACCCCCCCCATTTCTTAAGATTATCGGCCACTTCTTGAGGATTAAAGATAATGGCCGTGTAAAAATAACAGAAAAAGATAATCAGGATTACATAGAGGATCTCATATAATATCTGCCCCGGCCTCAGATGACTGGAAAGGCTCTGAATAAAGCCCAAAGGCACAAAAGTGGCCACCGTGGCCGGAAACATCAATACTGAAGAGGCAAAAATGGGAGGAATTACACCAGCGGTGTTCACCTTGAGGGGTAAATAGGTACTCTGACCCCCAACTACCTGACGCCCCACCATCCTACGCGCATAGTGAATGGGGATCCGACGCTGAGCCATCTCCATGAAACAGGTAAAGGCCAGCACCCCTACCACTAGGAGCAATACAAAAAAGAGGATGGCTCCCGAAAGTTCGCCGGTTTTTACGAAACGAAAAGTGTTAATGATAGCTGATGGCAAACGCGCCACTATACCGGCAAAAATCAAGATGGAAATTCCATTGCCAATCCCATGCTCGGTGATCTGTTCCCCGAGCCACATGAGAAAGACCGAACCCGTGGTAAGGGTTATCATGGTAAGAAGCCTAAAGCCCCAGCCCGGAAACATCACGATGGGGTCCCCGTTGGGACCGGTCATCTTCTCGAGCCCCACCGCAATCCCAAATCCCTGAACGAGACAAATAAGAACCGTGAGATACCTAGTGTAATAGGCAATCTTGCGTCGTCCTTCGGGGCCCTCCCTCTGCATCTCCTTTAGGGAGGGATAAACCACCGTAAGTAGCTGAAGAATAATGGAAGCACTGATATAAGGCATGATCCCCAAGGCGCAAACCGAAAGTCGCCTCAGGGCCCCCCCCGAAAACATATCTACGAACCCGAGGATCGTTCCTCCGGCTCGGGAAAAAAGGGCTACCAAGGCCTCAGCGTTTATGCCCGGAGTAGGGATATGTACCGCAATCCTATAAATAGCCAGAGCTGCCAAAAGGAAAAAGACCCGCCGTCTCAGCTCCGGAATATTGGCCAGGCTCTCTACGCCCGAGGTCCTGAGCATCCCTTTAAGCCTCTAGCAGCTCCACCTTGCCCCCAGCCTTCTCGATCTTTTCTCGGGCACTCCTGGAGGCGGCATGTACCTTTACGGTTAAAGCGAAATTGATCTCACCATCTCCCAAAAGTTTCACCCTTACATTCCGACCTTTTACTAAACCGGCTTCCTTTAGGGCTTCTATATCTACTACCGCACCTTCGGAAAACCGTTTAGCCAGATCCTTAACGTTAACCACTTCATATTCTACGCGAAAAGGATTTTTGAAGCCCCTCTTGGGAAGCCGACGAATAAGAGGCATCTGTCCACCTTCAAACCAAGGTGGCACTCCGCCTCCAGAACGAGAACGCTGTCCTTTTTGTCCGCGACAGGAGGTCTTCCCATGCCCAGAACCCGGGCCACGACCTACCCGTTTTTCCCGATGTTTGGAACCCTCAAAGGGCTTCAAATTGGCAAGGGTGATCAACTCACTCATTTATTTCCTCCACCTTGACCAAATGTCTCACTTTTTCCACCATGCCTCGAATACAGGGGTTGTCTGGCCTTACAACCGTATGGCCAATTTTGCGAAGACCAAGACCAGCAATGGTAGCCCGCTGTTTCTTAGACCAGCCGTATTTACTTCTTACCAACGTAATCTTAAGCTTTTTCCCCATGGCCTATCCTCTCCATGAGTTCTTCAACATTAAAACCGCGCTTTTTAGCCACATATTCCGGACTCTGAAGATCCTCAAGGGCCTTAAAAGTGGCTTTGACTACATTGTGGGGATTGGTACTCCCTATACACTTGGTCACCACATCCCGGATGCCGGCCGCATCCATAATGGCTCGAATGGTACTTCCGGCAATCACTCCCGTTCCGGGTCGGCCGGGCTTAAGCATAACTTTGGCCGCCCCAAAATCTGAAATAATCTCGTGCGGGATGGTCCCGTTTATCACAGGAACCGTGATCATATTCTTCCGAGCTTTCTCAAGGGCCTTACGAATAGCGTCCGGTACTTCCGGCGCCTTTCCCAGACCGTAGCCTACCCGTCCCTTACCGTCACCCACTACCACAATGGCCGAAAACCGGAAACGCCGACCTCCCTTGTGAACCTTAGCTACCCGGTTTATGAAGATGATCTTTTCAATGAATTCCTCTCCACCTTTAGCCGTAGCCACGAAACCGCCTCCTTACCTTAAAATTCTAGGCCAGCACTCCTGGCCCCTTCCGCCAGGGCCTTGACCCGACCATGATATTTAAAACCACCTCGATCAAAGGCCACCTTCTTTATTCCCACCTCAACCGCCCTTTTTCCCAAGAGCTCTCCCACCGCTCGCGCAATGGCCGTCTTCCCACCTTCCTTCTTCAGCTCCTCCCATCTCTCCCTAATCTCAGGCGAAAGAGAAGAGGCTGAAACCAGGGTATGTCCCCGGGTATCGTCGATAATTTGGGCATAAATATGTTTAAGACTGCGGTAAACCGAAAGCCTGGGACGCTCTGGAGTGCCGAAAATCTTCTTGCGCACCCGTTTCTTTCGCCGAATCCTACGTTCGACCTTTCTGAATTTTTCCCTGCGAAGCATAAACTCGCCTCCTTCGGGGAGGTCTTATTCCCCCCGTTATTTACCCGCCTTTCCAGCCTTACCGGCCTTACGGATAATCTGCTCTCCGGTGTAACGAATACCCTTGCCCTTGTAAGGTTCAGGGGGACGCAATCGCTTGATACGGGCCGCAGTCTCCCCTAAAACCTCTTTATCAATGCCTTCTAAGACCACCCGAGCCTGAACATCTCCAGACCCCTTTTCCACCTTGGCCTTAACGCCCGGAGGAAGTTTGAAATTGATGGGATGCGAATACCCCAGGTGAAAGATGATCTCATCCCCTTTAACTTCCGCTCGATACCCGAGACCTACCAGATCCAGAGATCGGGTAAATCCCTGACTGACTCCCGTCACCATATTGTTGATAAGGGCCCTGGTAAGCCCCTGGAAGGCCTTGGCCTTGCGCTGGAGCTTTTTACGCACCTCCTGGGGCATCACCCGAACTTCCTCGCCCTCAATGGTCACTTCCACCATGGGCGGAAGGGGCTTTTCAAGCTTTCCTTTGGGCCCCTCCACCACGATCTTGCCTTCCTTTATCTCCACCTTAACCCCTTTGGGTATGGGTACCGGTCTTCTTCCGATCCTTGACAGCGTGGCCATGCTCTCACCCCTTTACCAGATCTCACAGAGGATCTCGCCGCCTACTCTACGGCGTCTAGCTTCATGGTCGGTCATAATTCCCCGGGAAGTAGATATGATAGCAATTCCCAGACCTCCCATTACCCGGGGGAGTTTCTTCACTCCGGCATAAATCCTCCGGCCGGGCTTACTAACCCGCTTGAGTCCTGCAATCACCGGCCGCCGATTCTCATCGTACTTTAAGGTAATAACAATCTTACCTTGAGGACCTTCTTGTACAAACTCGTAATCTTCAACATAACCCTCTTCTTTGAGGATTCTGGCAATCTCAAGCTTGAGTTTGGAAGCCGGCACTTCCACCGTTTTATGCCGGGCCATAAGAGCATTTCTTATACGAGCCAGCATATCCGCAATAGGATCCGTCATCATAACCGTTCACCCCTTACCAACTTGCTTTTCTAACCCCGGGGATCTTCCCCTCCGAGGCCAGTCTTCTAAAACATATCCGACAAAGCCCAAAACGCCGGATATACCCCCTCGGCCTTCCGCAAATAGAACAGCGATTCCGATGTCTGACCTTAAATTTGGGTTTTTTGAAGAGTTGAGCTTTGCGCGGCATCTATTACCTCCTAAAGGGCATCCCCATAAGTTTTAAGAGTTCATAAGCTTCCTCATCGGTCTCGGCCGAGGTCACAATAGTGATATTCATACCCTTAATGCGTCCCACCTTATTGGGATCAATCTCTGGAAAGATGGTATGGTCTTCAATTCCCAGGGTGTAGTTTCCTCGGCCATCAAATCCTCGCCGCGGAAGACCACGAAAATCCCTTACTCGAGGCAAGGCCACATGGATGAGCCTGGTCAGAAAATCGTACATCCGATCTTTCCTAAGGGTCACCATAACCCCAATAGGCATCCCGGCCCGGAGTTTAAAGGCCGCAATGGATTTCCGCGCCCGACAGACTTTTGGCCTCTGACCAGCAATGATAGCCAGCTCTTCAAGGGCTTCATCAATAAGCTTGGGTTCCTGTACCGCTGCCCCAAGCCCCATGTTCACACAGATTTTCTCCAGCTTCGGAACCTCAAAAAGATTCCGATAACCAAACTTTTCTCTGAGCTTCGGTACCACCGTTTCTTGATAATATTCCTTGAGCCAGGCCATATTCCTACTCCTCAGCCTCTATAATCTCGCCACATTTTTTACAAACCCGCACCTTACTACCATCCTCAAGGAATTTACGCCCAATTTTTACTCCCCGGTTACATTTGGGGCAAAAGAGCATGAGGTTAGAAACATGAATGGGTGCGGGTTTCTCCACAATCCCACCCTCACTATAGGGGGTAGGCCTCATATGCCGTTTAACGATGTTCACACCTTCCACAATGGCCCTCTGCTTCCGAGGAAAGACCTGAAGCACCTTGCCAATCTTGCCTTTGTCCTTCCCAGCGATCACCACCACCTTGTCTCCCTTGCGCACATGACACTTGGCCTTATGCGGCTTAGGCAATCTTCTTTTAGCTCTCTTGAATAACATGGCCCCTCTCCCTTAAAGAACTTCCGGTGCCAAAGAAATAATCTTCATAAACCTTTTGGCCCGCAGTTCCCTTCCCACCGGTCCGAAAATACGGGTGCCCACCGGCTCTCCATACTGATTAATGAGCACCGCCGCATTTTCCTCAAACCGAATGGTAGTTCCATCCGGCCGAGGAACTTCCTTCCTGGTGCGCACCACCACGGCTCGAACCACGTCCCCTTCCTTCACTTTGGAATTGGGAAGGGCCTCCTTAACCGAAGCCACAATCACATCCCCAATACGGGCATATCGCCTGCCGGAGCCACCCAATACCCTAATACACATGATCTTTTTGGCCCCGGAATTGTCAGCCACATTGAGATAACTCTCCTGCTGAATCATGGCTAACTGCCCTCCACCTGGTCTTCCTCGACCACCGGCTCAAGCTTCGGAGCCCGCTCAAGGATTTTCTTCACCCGCCAGCGTTTATGGCGGGAAAGGGGACGGGTTTCCTCTATCAATACCCTATCCCCAATCTCGCATTCATTATGCTCGTCATGAGCCATAAACTTCTTGCGGCGCTTGATGTACTTCTTGTAAAGCGGATGTTGTACCAAACGCTCCACCATCACCACAACGGTCTTATCCATCTTGTTGCTTACCACGGTTCCGATGTATTCCTTCCTGTTCCCCATGATCCCAACCCTTTACCGGATATTTAATTCCTTTTCCCGGATAACCGTAAGCACCCGGGCAATGTCCCGTTTGACTTGCTTTATCCGCATGGGATTCTCAAGCTGGTGAATACTTTTCTGAAACCGGAGGTTAAAGAGCTCCTCCCTCAACTCCCGCAATTTCTCTTTGAGCTCCGGAATAGCAAGTTGCCTCAGCTCCTCAGCCTTCATAGCCGATCCTCCCGAGAAACGATCTTGCACTTAAAAGGCAGCTTGTCTGCCGCAAGCCTCAAAGCCTCGCGAGCCACCTCCTCCGGTACACCTTCGATCTCGTAAATGATCTTTCCGGGCTTGATCACCGCCACCCAGCCTTCCACCGAACCCTTACCTTTACCCATACGGGTCTCAGCCGGTTTTTTGGTAATGGGCTTGTCCGGGAAAACTCGAATCCAAACCTTGGCCCCCTTACGAGCACAGCGCACGATGGCCACACGGCCAGCCTCTATCTGCTGGGCCGTAAGCCAAGCGGCCTCAAGGGCCTTAAGTCCGAATTCTCCGAATTCCACCGCCGTACCCCGGGTGGCCTTACCCCTCACCCGGCCCTTCTGCATCTTCCGATATTTGACCTTTCTCGGCTGAAGCAACATGGCTCAAACCCCTTAAATGGTTATAGTCTCTCCGGCCCCACCCTTCTCCGGTAGGACCTCTCCTTTAAAGATCCAGACCTTAACTCCAATAACTCCGTATTTGGTAAGGGCCTCCGCAAAACCGTAATCTACATCCGCCCTCAAGGTGTGAAGCGGAACCCGTCCTTCCCGGTACCACTCTTTTCTGGCGATTTCAGCTCCTCCAAGGCGGCCCTTACACTGCACCCGAATCCCTTGGGCCCCGAAGCGCAAAGCCAAAGCTACCGCCCGTTTCATAGCTCGACGAAAGGATACTCGACGCTCAAGCTGAACCGCAATATTTTCCGCCACCAACTGAGCTTCCAGCTCCGGTCGCCGCACTTCCTGAATATCGATCACGATCTCTTTGCCCTTCGTAAGCCGGATCAGATCCTCTTTGAGCTTTTCAATTTCGGCTCCCTTCTTCCCGATTACGATTCCGGGTCTGGCCGTATGAATGATCACCCGTACCCGGTTGGCCGCCCGCTCGATCTCTATCTTGGAGATACCAGCGTGTTTAAGTTTGTCCTTGATATGTTTGCGAATCTCATAATCTTCCTTAACGGCCTCCGCAAACTCCTTCCCTTTAGAGAACCATCTGGAGTCCCAGGTCCGGGTGATTCCGATCCTAAGTCCTATAGGATTTACCTTCTGGCCCAAGGTCTTCCCTCCTTATTTAAGACTTTTCTTCAACCACCACCGTAATGTGACTGGTCCGTTTAAGGATCCGGCTGGCTCGTCCCCAAGCCCGCGGCCAGATCCGCTTGAGTCTGGGCCCCTCATCCACATAGGCCCGTTTTACATAAAGCCTATCCGGATCCATATTGTAGTTGTGTTCGGCATTCGCTATCGCGCTCTCTAGCACCTTCTTTATCAAGCGCGCGGCCTTCTTGGGAGTAAATTCCAAAATATGCAAGGCTTCCTGCACATCCTTGCCCCTAATGAGATCTATAACCGGCCGCGCCTTATAAGGCGATATCCTTACATATCTCGCGGTCGCCTTGGCCTCCATGGCTATACCCCTTTACTTTTTCTTACCCTTGCCCTTGTCTCCCGCGTGTCCCCTGTAGGTCCGCGTAGGAGCAAACTCTCCCAGCTTGTGACCAACCATGTTCTCCGTCACATAGACCGGAATGAACTTGTGTCCGTTGTGGACCGCAAAAGTAAGGCCCACCATCTCCGGCACAATAGTAGAACGCCGACTCCAGGTCTTGATGACCTTTTTTTCCCCGGTCTCTTTGGCCTTGAGCACCTTCTTCATCAGATGCTCATCCACAAAAGGTCCTTTCTTCTTCGACCTCGGCATATCTATTTCACCCCCTAACCTTTCCGCCGCCGAAGTATAAACTTATCCGAAGGCTTCTTCCCCCGGGTCTTGAGTCCCTTAGCCAACTGCCCCCAGGGTGAACAGGGATGACGCCCGCCGTGGGTACGGCCTTCACCACCGCCCATAGGGTGATCTACCGGATTCATCGCCACTCCCCGTACCCTGGGCCGTCTTCCAAGCCAGCGAGAACGCCCGGCTTTACCCAAAACCACGTTTTCCCAATCGAGGTTGCCTACCTGTCCGATGGTCGCGCGACAACGCTCGTGCACCATTCGAATCTCACCCGAGGGAAGCCTCAAATGCACGTAATGGCCATCCTTACCCAATACCTGAGCAAAAGCTCCAGCCGACCGAGCCAACTGCCCACCTTTCCCCGGACGAAGCTCCACGTTATGAACCACCGTACCCACCGGGATATTTTTAAGGGGCATACAGTTTCCAACCTTAACTTCCACCTGCTCGCCGCTCATGACCTCGTCGCCCACCTTAAGCCCCACCGGCGCCAGGATATAGCGCTTCTCTCCATCCGCATAGTGAAGGAGAGCGATATTGGCCGAACGGTTAGGATCGTATTCTAAAGCCACCACCTTGGCCGGCACCCCATCCTTGTCCCGCTTGAAGTCAATGATACGATACATCCGCTTGTGCCCGCCACCGCGGTGCCGGGCCGTAACCCGACCATAACAATTACGGCCGCCGGTCTTTTTTAACGGCTCAATAAGAGATTTCTCCGGCTCCTTCTTAGAAAGCTCCGGATCCACCAAATAGGTCTGAAACCTTCTACCCGGAGATGTAGGTTTACAAGTCTTGATAGGCATGGCTTACACCCCTAAACCGTCTCGAAGAATTCTATACTTTCCCCAGGTGCCAGCCTCACGATAGCCTTTTTGCGCAAGGGACGTCGTCCCTCCCGAGGCCAGCGCCCCTTGGGTTTACCTTTCACTCTAATAGTCTGAACCTTCTCCACCTTGACCTTAAATAGATCTTCCACCGCCTTCCGAATCTCGATCTTATTGGCCTCCGGATGCACCCAGAAGGTCACCTGGTTATACTTTTCCTTGAGCCACATAGACTTTTCGGTAATCACCGGGGCCAGGATTATCTCCCGCGGATCTTTAGCCGTGCTCATCTCGCTCTCCTCAGTCTTTCTTCAATTTTGGGAAGGGCATCCTGTTTAAGGATGAGATATTCATGGTTGAGTATATCGTAAACGTTCAAACCTTCCACCGCGAGCACCTTCACTTTAGGAAGGTTCCGAGCACTCATCTCCGCCACCATATCTCGATCTGGGACCACCACCAGAACATTTTGAGTCCCGAAACGATCCAAAAACTCTACGAACTTCTTGGTCTTAGGTTTATCGTCCAGCCCCAAGTCGGTAACCACATAAAGATGGCCTGCAGCTACACGGTTACTCAGAGCCATCTTGAGGGCCAAACGCCTTACTTTCTTGTTGAGCTTAAATTCATAGCTACGAGGTTTGGGACCAAAAACCACCCCGCCACCAACCCAGTGCGGCGCACGGATGGACCCCTGACGAGCTCGGCCAGTGTGTTTCTGAGGCCAGGGCTTGCGGCCTCCACCTCGGACCTCACCCCTGGTCTTAGTACAAGCCGTACCCGCCCGCCAACGGGCCATCTGCCAACGCACGACCTCATGTAAAAGCCCCACCTTGACCGGTACGGCATAAATGTCCTCGGGAAGCTCGACCTCACCCACCTTTTCTTTCTGACTGTTATAGATATCCACCTTCGGCATAGCCCAAACCCCTTACTTGAAATACACCATTACCCAACCCGTAGGCCAACCAGGAACAGCCCCCTTAACCAAAAGGAGATTCTTCTCCGGAATCACTTCCGCTACCAGAAGATTTTTCACGGTCACGGTCTCGTTACCATAATGTCCAGGCATCTTCTTACCTTTAATGACTCGGCCCGGGAAAGTACTGGCTCCACTGGAACCGGGCTTACGATGAACCTGTTTGGCACCATGACTCATGGGCTGACGACTGAAGCCCCAACGTTTGATGGCTCCGGTAAAGCCCCGCCCCTTACTTTTACCAGTCACGTCCACCTTTATGCCTTTTTCCACCCCCAGGCTCTCCAAAGTCAATACCTGACCAGGCTTGAACTGCGAAGGATCCTCGACCCTAAACTCTCTCAATATATAGAAACCATGATCCAGCCCAGCCCTCAGGAAATGACCCCGCATGGGCTTGTTGAGCTTAGTAAGCTTCTTGGGCATGAAACCGAGCTGCACCGCGTTGTAGCCGTCCGTTTCTACGCTCTTTACCTGCACTACCGTACAAGGGCCTACTTCGAGGACTGTTACCGGAACCACCTCTCCGGCCTCGTTAAAGATCCTGGTCATACCCAGTTTTCTTCCGATGAGACCTTCAACCATCATGATTCCTACTCCTTAAAGCTTGATCTCCACTTCCACCCCAGCCGGAAGCTCAAGCTGCATCAGGGCATCTATGGTCTGCTGGGTGGGCTCAAGAATATCCAGCAGCCTCTTGTGCGTCCGGATCTCAAACTGTTCCCGGGAATTCTTGTCAATATGCGGGGACCGGAGCACCGTCCAACGGCTAATCTTGGTGGGAAGGGGAATAGGCCCCACCACCCTGGCCCCCGTATCCCGGGCTGTACGTACAATCTCCGTCACCGAACGATCGAGCACTTTATGATCGTAAGCCTTAAGTTTTATGCGTATTTTTTGCGCTGGTACCATGGTCTTCCTCGCCCACCCTTTT
>NZ_LWLG01000002.1 GCF_001652585.1 Thermosulfurimonas dismutans | reverse complement strand
ACGGGGAGTTTGGGAGTATTAAGTTTTACCGATCTAAAAAAGAGGGGAGGGCCTTACGCCCTCCCCCCTTTAGTCCTGGGTACAGCCCTCCTTTGGAGCGATCCAACGGTAAAGGGCCGGAAGGAGAAAAAGGGTATTCAGGGTCGCGGTAAAGAGGCCGCCTATGACTACGGCCGCAAGGGGTTTCTGAATTTCGCTTCCTGTGCCGCTAGCAAAAAGGAGCGGTAGAAGTCCTAGGGCGCTGGTTAAAGCCGTCATGAGAACCGGACGGAGTCGCATGAGGGCTCCGCGGAAGGCGGCTTCCTCTGTAGGAAGTCCCGAGGCCCGCAACTGATTAATACAAGTTACCAGCACCATACCGTTTTCTAACGCTATTCCGAAAAGAGCAATGAATCCTACCGAGGCCGGGACCGAGAGGTATTGACCTGTGAGCCATAAAGCTACTATTCCGCCCACCAGAGCCAGCGGCAAATTGGCCATGATGAGGACGGCCAGTCTCACGGAGTTGAAGCTACTGAAGAGCAGGAAAAACACTAGGGCCAGCGTGATGGGCACTACTACCTTTAGCCTGCGGTTGGCCTCCTCTTTGAGCTCGAACTCGCCACCCCAGGTGATGAGATATCCCGGAGGAAGCGTGATCTCTCGCACTATCTTTTCCCTGGCTTCTTCCACGAAAGATCCGATGTCTCTTCCGGAGACATTGCACTGCACGGTGAGGAAACGTTGAATGTCTTCCCGGGTGATCTGCCGGGGACCGATGATCTCTTTGATTTCAGCCACTTCTCTCAAGGGGATAAAACCTCCTCCGGGGGTTCTTAGAAAAAGATTCCCGATAACCTCGGGATTTGAGCGATATTCTGGTTTCAGTCTGACTAAGATGTCAAACCGTTTGAGACCTTCAAAGATCTCTCCCACCGTTTTACCACCCACTCCGACCTCGATCAGTTCCTGAACATCGGCTAGAGACAGACCATAGCGGGCCAATTTCTCCCGATCGGGTCGTATGAGAAGCTGGGGGGTACCGGAGATCTGATCTACCTGGACATCCACTGCTCCCGGGACCTTGCGAATGAGCTCCGCCACCCGGTCTCCCAGTTCTTTGAGAGCTTCAAGGTCTTCCCCGAAGATTTTTATGGCGATCTCGGCTCGCACTCCCTCCATGAGCTCGTCCACGGTCATCTCTATGGGTTGGGTGAAGTTGGTGAGCACCCCCGGGATTTCTCCAAGTTCCTGCCGAATTAGATCCACCAGTTCTTCTTGGCTCTTGACCCGCCATGTTCCCCTAGGATGTAATAGGATGTACATCTCGGCGCTATTTATAGGATCGGTGTGAGCCCCGACTTCCCCGCGACCTATACGGGAAACCACGCTTCGGATCTCGGGAATCTTCATGAGACGCCGTTCCACCAGCATGGTGAGCCGTTTGCTTTCGTTTAGAGAAACAGAGGGAGCCATGGTAAGCCTCAGTACGATGGTGCCCTCCTGAAGTTTGGGAACAAACTCGGAACCGAGGCGAGAACCTATCATTGTGCCAAGGGCTATCAGCAACAGGGCCACTCCCAGGGCGCTAAACTTGTGCCTTACGAAGAATCGACCAAAGGGACTATAGAGTTTTTCTAGGAGACCTATGATTCGATCGCCAAAGCCGGGGCCGGCCTTTTTCCGTTCTCGCATAAAGTAATAAGAAAGGGCCGGAGAGATGAGGAAGGCGTAGAGGAGGGACCCCAAAAGGGCCAGAATGACGGTGTAGGCCAGGGGCCGGAAGGTTTTGCCCTCCACTCCCTTGAGGGAGACGATAGGTATAAACACTAGGGAGATGATGAGAAGAGCAAAGGCCACCGGGCGGCCTACTTCCTGGCAGGCCTCGGCCACTACCGAGAGCCTGCTCTTGCGGCCCAGGTTCTCCCTTAACTTACGATCTACATTCTCCACGAATACGATGGCCCCATCTACTAACATTCCGATGGCAATGGCTAGCCCTCCGAGGGACATGAGATTGGCCGAAAGACCGAAATACCGCATGCCGAGAAAGGCAAAACAGATGGAAAAGGGGATGGCCAGGGCCACCACCACGCTGGGCCGAAAACCCCCGGTAAAGAGCACTAGAATGGCGACTACCAGGATCATGCCCTGTCCTAGAGACGAGGTCACCGTGGAGATACAGGCCTCAACCAGGCTCTTCTGTTCGTAGTAGGGGACGATGCGGATGCCCTTGGGAAGGATGCGGTTTATCTCCCGGATCTTTTCCTCCACCCTCTTTATGACTGTGGAAGAGTTTTCACCGTAAAGTTTTATGACCTGGCCGGCTACCACTTCGGTTTTTCCGTCTTTGGTCTGAAGGCCTCTTCGGATAGCCCCTCCTATCTTTACCTCTGCCACCTGCTCCAGATAGACCGGGGTGCCGTTTACGCTCTTCACCACCATCCGGCGGAGATCCTCCACCCCTCTGGCTAGCCCCACCGAACGCACGATGAATTCCTCGCCGTGCTTCTCGATGAAGCTTCCGCCCACATTAAAGTTGTTGGCCTTGATGGCCTGTATGACTTCGCCCAGGGTGAGTCCGTAGCGCCGCAAAGCCTCCGGGTCCACCTGGATGTGGTACTGCTTCTCAAAACCACCGATTCCCAAAACTTCTGTTACTCCGGGGACACTCATGAGGTGAGGTTTGATGATCCAGTCCTGGATGGTCCGTAACTCTTCCAGAGAGTATTTGCCAGTGGTGTCTTCAAGATAATAGAAAAGGATCAGTCCCATGGAGGTCGAGATGGGACCAAGCTGGGGATCACCGAAGCCTTCTGGTATGGACTCCCGGGCCTCCTGGAGTCTTTCGCTTACCACTTGGCGAGCGAAGTAAATGTCTGTTCCGTCCTCAAAATATAGATTTACTAGGGAGAGGCCAAAGTTTGAGACCGATCGGATCTTTTTCAGGCCCGGAAGACCATTCATGGCGGTCTCTATGGGGTAGGTGACATACTTTTCTACTTCTTCCGGAGCTAGACCTTGAGTTTCAGTGAAGACCTGCACCAGGACCGGGGTGACATCCGGGAAAGCGTCTATGGGTAGACTCCTGAAACTGAAATAGCCAGAGATTATAACCAGGCCCCCCAGCACTACCATGAGGAGCCGATTGCATAGCGAAAAGTGTATGAGTCTATTCCACATGTTCGTCCCCCTTTTGAGAGATTTAGTGGACGTGTCCGTGGCCTAGAGATTCTTTTTCGAGTTCGGCCTTAAGGGTGAGGGCCCCTTTGGCGACGTAGGTCTCTCCAGGGGCCAGACCGGCGGTAATCTCCACCCACTTTCCATGTTTCCGGCCGATTTTGACCTCGCGGGGCACGAACCCTTCCTCGGTTTTGACGAAAACCGCCGGGTGACCCTTGAGATATTGAATGGCCCCTTCGGGGACGACCAGAGCCTTTTCTTCTCCTCCCACGGCCACCCGCACCTTTACCAGCAGGCCAGGTTTGAGCTCTCTGGAAAGATTTTTCAGGATCACCCGGGCCTTGGCGGAGCGGGTGTCCGGGTCCAATATGGGGTTGAGATAGTCTATTCGGGCTTCGATTTCCGGGAACTTCTCTCCGATAACAAGCCATACCCGCTGACCTTCGCCCACATAAGGTAGCCATTCCCGGTAAACGGAGATCAGGACCCAGACCACCGAGAGGTCTGCAATCTGGAAGGCCAGTCGATCCGGGCCTACCATCTCCCCGCGGACCAGGTGTTTTTCCACCACTAGGCCAGAGATGGGAGAGCGGAGTTCATAGCGGCCAAGGGGCCTGCGTCCGCTTTCAAACTCCTTGATTTCCTCCGGCGAAAAACCCAGAGTGAGTAGTTTCTGCTCCAGAGTCTTGACCTCGATCCTGGCTAACTCCAGGTCCTTCTTGGCTTTAAGAAAGCTCTCTCCCGCAGTGATCTTCTTTTTCCATAGAAGCTCCTCCCGCCGGTAAAGTTCTTCGGCCAGGCGGAGTCGGGCCTTGGCCGCAAGGTAACTGGCTTTAAGATCCGCAAGCTCCGGGCTATCTATGACGGCTAGCACCTCTCCGGCGCAAACTCTATCCCCCCAGCGCTTATAGACCTCTCTTACGAATCCCCGTGCTACGGGAACGACATGTACCTCACGATCTGGATCTGCGGTTATTTCCCCTGGCAGTTCAACTATCCGGGGAAAAACCCTAAGGGTGGCCTTTTCTATGTGAATACCGAATTCCCTAATAATTTTCTCGGAGAGTTTTATGACCTTTTCGTCTTCGTGACTATGATCATCTTTCGGGGTTTTACCTAAAACTGGCAAAACCAAAAATCCCAATAAAAGAAGTACTATTCCCAGGATTTTAGCTATCATTTTTGAACCTCCTTAGAAGAAATTTTTTTCCGGGCGACCTACGAGATAGAGGGCTTCTGCCCGTAAAAGGTGATACCTCTGGTAGGCCTCGAGCAGTCCCAAGTGGAGCTCAAAGAGGGTCCGTTGGGCATCGAGTACCCGTAAAAATTCCATCTTTCCGTAACGATAGCCCTCTAGATTTCGACGGTAGATCTCTTCGGCCCGTGGAAGGAGACTATCTTCCAAGGTTCGAATCTCCTTTAAGACCATGCGAAGGCGCCCCAAAACAGCCTCTAGATCCCTTTCAAGGGAAAGCTTTTGGCTCTTTATCTTCAGACGGATCTCGGTTATCTCCCTGGCCAGGGCTTCTATCTCGCCCTTATTGCGGTTGAAGACCGGAAGAGGTACGGCGATCCCGAAAAGGTAGGCCCTTTCGTCGCTTTCGTTGTACCATCGCACCCCGGCCGATAAGGTTACGTCCGGAAGAGCCTCCGCCTTGGCAAGCTCTAACCTTTTTTCCAGTTGCGAGATTTCGTTTTTTAGCCGGAGGAGGGCAGGGTGCTTCTCTACACCGGTCTTGATCTTCCGGGGAGAGAGATAGATCTTTAGCAATTCTCCCCGAAGCGAAAATTCTACGGGCTTGGTCTCTCCCCAGAGGTTTGCCAGCTGTCTTAAGGCTGTCTGGTATTCCCGCCGGGCATTAGCAAGCCTCATCTCGGTTTCCGAGGCCACGATTTCGGCCCTTATCTTTTCGGTTTCCGGGATCTTTCCGGCCTGTAATTTGGCTTCGGCTACCGCTACCAGCCTTTCGGAAAGGAGAGCCAGTTCTCGGTAAAGTTTCACCTTTTTCTGGGCATAAAGGGCCTCGGTAAAGATCCGGGCCGTTTGTCGAAAGAGTTCCAGTTTGGTTAGTGCTTCATCGCAGGCGATCACCTTTTCCTGAAATAGAACTGTTTCCCGCCTTTTCTTGGTCTTCCCGAAAAGGGGCACCGTTTGGGAGAAAATGAGGGTGGTCTCCGAGGACTTGCTCCCTCCGAAGTCTCCCGAACCGAAGACATCTTCTACCGAGAGATCCAGCTCGGGATTGGGCAGGAGTCCGGCCTGGTAGGCTCTAAAGCGTACGGCCTTTCGTTTTTCCTCAAAGGTTTTTAACAGGGGATGCCGATTTATTACTTTAGAAAAGACTTCCTCAAAAGAAACTTCTTTTTTATTTGTCTGCCCTTGGCTTTCAAAAGCTGTTAAGACAAAAAAAAGTGCAATTATAGATATAAGAATCCTTGATTTCATTTTAAAAAACCTCCTTCTTTAAAGTTGGTAAAAGAAAGGGGGAAATAATAGGAGAAAATTGGTAGGTTAAAAGAGGAGTTTTACGTAAAGTAGTGGGTTAGGTTTTTTAAAGCTTTTGGAGACTTCATAGAAACGGGTGAAAAACAGGTTGCTCCCTTGGGGTTCCTGGCAGGTCTCTAGAGAGACTACTTCAAAAGAAGGCTTCAGATTTCGGCGTGCGACCTCTGAAAGGGATTTGGATTCTTCTACTTTGATACAGGTCGGGGCACACTGGCAACCTGTTAAAAGGTTTTCAATCTCTATCTTTTGACCTGGAGAAAAACAATAGGCCGGCCCTCCGCCTATCCACCAGGTCCAGGCTAGCAAAAACAAAAGTATCCAGACTTTGTTTTTTAAATAGATCTTCATAGTTAAAATTTAATTAAGGGGCTTTTCAAGGGATTGTCAAGTAGTTACTTTTTAAGTTTCCCAAACAACTTTAAAAATTAAGCCCTTCCGGCGTAAAGATGGCTTTGATGGTTATAGGCCTTCCGGGGGGAGGGTAAGGATCGGCAGCGCGCACAGCGGCTTCGACCATGCGATCCAGCAAGAGGTTGCCAGAAGATTTGAGCAGCCGATAAGAAAGGAGCTTGCCGTCTGGTTTGAGTCGGATCTCCACGGTGGCCGCAAGGTTTTTTTGAGACTTAAGGGTCAAGGGGACCTCAAAGAACCTATCGAGATGTGCTTTGACAAGATCTATATAATCCTGGGGGGGAAAACTTTGTGCCTCGGTTCCTTTTACCTCTTTTTCTTTGGAGGCTACTTCTTTCTTAAGATTTTCCAACCTTTTGCGCAATTGAAGCGCGGCTAGCCGTTCTTCAAGTAGACTTTCTTCTTGAGGTGTGACCTCCGGTTGGGGTGGAGACGAGGTTTTCTTGGTTTGAGAGGCTTTTTTAGCTTTTGATAGTTTATTTTTGCCTCGGGAAGGTCTGGGCTTTGAGGAGACCGCTTTACGGTGTTTGGGCTGAGAGCGGCTTTTTTTCTTTTTGGGTTTTGAAGTCCGCCTTTTAGGTAGGCTATGGGTTTTGATTTGCTTTTTTTTAGTTGACCTTGCAGGAGAAGACGAAGAAGTAGAGGTATGGAGACTTGCCCGAGAAACCGAAACTAATCTGACCTTGACCAGGGAAGGTTTTTTTCTTTCTGGAAATTGGAGGCTGAAGAGCCCTAGGAGAAAGACATGAATAATCAAACTTATTAAGAGGGCTCTCTTAAAGCTTTTCATTTCCTGAAACGGGCTTGGTCATCAGACCGATTTCAGTAATACCCGCGGCTTCAAGTTCTCCCAAGACTTTGGCTATCAAACCGTAAGGTACCTGTTTGTCGGCCTGAATCTGGACATCCTTAACAATACCGACCCGTTTGGCTTCGGCCAGCCAACGTGAGAGCCTATCTAAAGAGAGACTCTGTTGACCCACGATGATCTTTCCTTCCTTCGTGATGGTGATCACGAAGGGTTTTTCGCTTTTCTTGAGCTCTCCGGCCCTAGTTTCCGGAAGGTCAACCTGAATGCCGGTGGTAAGAAGGGGAGCGGTAATCATAAAGATAATGAGAAGCACCAGCATGACATCCACCAGAGGGGTGACGTTGATTTCGGCCATAAGGCCTTTTTTACCGGATTTCATTTCTCTCAGTCCTTTACCGGGGTTATCAAGTTCAATTTTAAAAGGACTTCTACGGTTTCGGAAAGGGGGAGTCCTACTACTCCGGTGACAGAGCCCTCAACTTTTTCTACGAAGGCCGAGGCTAGGCCTTGGATAGCGTAAGCTCCGGCCTTGTCCAAAGGTTCCCCGGTGGCGAGATAGGCTTCGATTTCTTCTGGGGAAAGTTCGCGAAATTTGACTTTGGTTTCGGTAAAAAAGATGCTTTCCTTTTTTTTATAAATGATGCAGACCCCAGTAAGGACTTGATGCCAGGCTCTGGAAAGGGAGGTAAGCATCTGTCGAGCTTCTTCCAGATCTTTAGGTTTCCCCAAGAGGTATTTCCCTTTGACCACCAGGGTGTCGGCAGCGATGATTGCGGCTTCAGGAAATCGTCTGGCCACTGTCAGAGCTTTCCTGTGGGCCAGTTCCTTCACGATTTCTTCCGGAGGCTTTCCAGGAGATATGGTCTCTTCAATCTCGGCAGGAAAGACCTCAAATTCGAGCCCAAGGAGGGAGAGCAGTTCCCGCCTTCGGGGACTGGCGGAGGCCAGAACCAGGGGGACTAGATTCCGAAAAAGGCACGGGCGGTCTCGGTGGTCACCCGGGCGCATTCTTCAACCTCTAGGCCTTTTACTTCGGCCACCTTTTCAGCCACAAGCTGCACATAGGCCGGCTCGTTGCGTTTCCCCCGATAAGGTACGGGGGTGAGAAAGGGGCAGTCGGTCTCAAGCATGAGACTTTCAAGGGGGGCGTAGCGGACCACCTCGCGGATATTATCCCCTTTGGGAAAGGTCACAATGCCGGTAACAGAGATATAAAGTCCGAGATCAAGCGCCTGACGAGCTTCCTCGATGCCTCCGGCAAAACAATGAAAAACGGCCTTTAGAGGCAAGTATTTTTTGAGTACCGGGAAGATCTCTCGGTAAGCCTCCCTTACGTGTAGAACGACCGGCAAATCTAATTCTTTGGCTATGGCAAGTTGCCTTTCCAGATGTTCGAATTGTTGTTTCCGGGGAGAGTATTCTTTGGCGAAATCGAGACCGATCTCACCCAAGGCTACGGCCTTTTTTAGTAAGTTCTTCAGCTCCTCGTAGTCCCGATCTTCTAATTTCTTTACTTCATGGGGATGGATGCCGGCGGTGGCGAATATGTAGCCGGGAAAGCGTTCGGAAAGTTCAAGGGCCTCTCTGGAGGTCTTGAGATCTATACCCACCACCACTATTCTTGTCACCCCAGCTTCTTTGGCCCGCAAAATAACCTCTTCGAGGTCGTCGTATCCCGGGAGGTTTAAATGGGCATGGGTGTCCACCAGTTTCATAGGACTTTATTTTAACCGTTTCAGGAAAAGACTCAAAAAGAAAAGTCCCCCAGAGAAGAGGACAATGGCCCCGGAAGGAGGCAGATTGAAGGAGACGGAGACCATAAGCCCCCCGCTACCGAGAGCCCTCCGAAAACGGCCGAAAGGAAAAAACTCTGCTTGAGACTTCTGGCCACCTCTAAAGCCGAGGCCCCGGGGATGACCATAAGGGCCGAGACTAGGAGGAGGCCTACCATCTTCATTCCAAGAACCACCAGCACGGCGGTAAGGGCTGAGAGCAGGAGTTTCAGGCGTTTTACCGGAAGTCCGCTGGTGCGGGCAGACTCCTCATCGAAGGAAATAAAGAACAAGGCCTCTCCGAGTTTAAAAAGCACCACCAGAACAAGAATAAAAATCGCTCCCGAAAGCAGGGCCTCTTTTTCGTTTAAGACCAGAATGTTGCCAAAAAGATAGGTAAGGAGCCTCACGTCGTAACTTTTGGCCAGAGAGGCCAAGACAATGGCCAGTGCCAGTCCCAAACTGGCGAGAATCCCGACTGCAGTATCTTCGTAAACTCCGGATCTTTCCCGTATTTCCATCACTAGGAAGGCAGAAAGGACCGTTACTATCAAGGCCAGTAAAAGAGGAGTTCCTTTAAGAAGAAGGCCTAAGGCTACTCCGGTAAAGGCTACGTGGGTTAGGGCATGGGGTAGGAGACTATCACGCCTTATAATCAGAAAGAGACCGGTGGGGGCGGCTGAAAGACCAAAGGCCACTCCCGCGAGTAAGGCCTTCCAAAAAAAGCCGTAATATAAAATGTCCATCAGTGCAGATGTCCTATAAGGTGGTGAGGGCCTGGTATAAGGCCGCAGACCTCGGGGTTCTTACAAAAGTCTTCATGTTTTCCATGAAAAACAAGCTTGCGGTTTAAACAGGCCACCTGCTTCACGTGGCGATCTACCACCGCAATGTCATGCGTTACGATGAGGATGGTAAGACCTTCACGATTGAGTCTTCCCAAAAGCTCATAGAACCTTTCCTGAGCCGTGAAATCTACGCCGGTGGTGGGCTCATCAAGCAGCAGGATTTGAGGCTGACCCACCAGAGCCCTAGCGAGGAAGACCCGCTGTTGCTGTCCTCCTGAAAGTTCTCTCAAAAGTTTGTCCGCTTTGTCGGCCAACCCAACCCTCTCTAAGGCCGAAAGTATGACTTCCTTTTTGGAAAAACCGTGGCTTTTAGGTTTTCCCTGAAGGCCTAGTCCTACGGTTTCTGCTACCGTCAGGGGAAGAACCGGATCTACCAGAGAGGTCACCTTCTGGGGTACGTATCCTATCCGCCACCACTCGTGGAAATTCTCTATCTCCTTTCCAAAGAGCCGAACTCGCCCCTGCTGGGGTTTGAGAAGTCCCACTATGATCTTCAAAAGGGTGGATTTGCCGGAACCATTGGGGCCGATCAGGGCACAGAAGTCTCCAGCAAACAGTTCGAGGTTAACTTCCTCAAGAACGATCTCTCCGTTGTAGGAAAAGGTTACCTTTTCGACTTCAACTAGAGGTTCTTTCATGGAGTTTGAGTTTTTCCCAGACTTCATCCATTTCGGAAAGGGAAACCGAACGCAGCTCCTTTCCCTGAGACCGAAAAGTTTCCTCCATAGCGATAAAGCGTCTGCGGAATTTTTCGAGACTCCTTTTTAGGGCCTCTTCCGGATTGATTCCTAGTTTTCTTGATAGATTGGCCACGGTAAAAAGGAAGTCGCCGATTTCTTCCTCAAGTTTTTCCGTGGAGCCTGACTCTAGAGCCTTTTCGATTTCTCGCCATTCTTCTTTGAGCTTCGGTAGGACCTCTTCCGCAGAGGACCAGTCGAACCCTACCCGGGAGGCTCGTTCTCCGAGTCGGAAAGCGAGTTGTAGGGCCGGAAGACTTTTAGGGAGATTGCCGAGGACCGAACTTTCAACTTTTTTATCCTTGGCTTCGGCCTCCTTTATGGACTGCCAGCGTGAAAGAACCTCTTCGGCGCTCTGGGCCCTTTCCTCGCCGAAAACGTGCGGATGTCTTCGGATCATCTTTTCCGCACAAAGGGTGAGCATTTCCTTGAGGGTAAAAAGGCCCGTTTCTTGATAAATGTAGGCCACCATAAGGATGAGGAAAAGGAGGTCGCCCAGTTCTTCTCGCACCTCACGATGGTCACCCGAATTGATGGCCTCGTAGGCCTCATAGGCCTCTTCCACTAGGTATTTTTTGAGGCTCTCAGGAGTCTGTTTGCGATCCCACGGACAACCTTCCGGGCCGCGCAAGCGAGCCACTATTTCAATTAGTTTTTGAAAGGCTTCTCCTAACATGTCCATCTCAGACTTCTTTTTTTATAGGACCGAAATAATGTCGCCACTGATAATTGAATTTGTGCTTCCATTCCGAAGGGATGATTTCCATTAGCATCCGGGTGGTTTTGAAGATGAAAGGGGTGACCCTGGAACGGGAGACTATTTCTTTGGTCTGCGGATAAAAGGTTACCAGGAAGAAAAGAAAGACCGAAAGGAGGACGCAGGCCTTGACGAAGCCCAGCAGAGCCCCTAGGAATCGATTAACGAAAGATAGTTGAGCGGCCTCGAAAAGGCGCGTCAAAATTTCAGCTAGAATAAAGACCGAAAGGAAAATCAGGATAAAAGCTAGCAACCAAGAGACCGCGGAAAACCAAGAATAATCCTTAAACCAAGGGGCGAGGATTTTTTCTATGTGCGGCACAAGTCTTCCGGCAAAAACAAAGCCCATAAGGAGTCCGATGAGGGAGGAAAGCCCTCGAAAGAATCCTATCCAGGCCGTACGGATGACGAACCAGGCAATGACCGCCAAAGCGATGAGGTCAAACCAGGGGACCTTCATGCCTCTACCATCCAGAACGTGCCCCACGGAGTATCTCTTAGGGTTAGGCCCTGGGCAGCTAGTTCTTCCCGAATTCTGTCCGCAGTCTTGAAATCTTTTTTCTTACGGGCGGCCTCTCTTTCGGAGAGGCGCCTTTCTATAAGTTCGCGATCGAGTCCTTTGAGTTGAATCTTTCGCTCCCGCTCTTTTTCGATGAAGGATTCGGGGTCTTCGGTTCCTATGCCTAGAAGGTCTCCTGTGAGTTGCCTGAGGCTTTCGATAACTTTTTGAGCCAAGGCGGCTTCTTCTGATGAGGCCTGACGGGCCGTAGGCAGAAAACGGTTGACCTCGGAGATGAGGGTGAAGGTCTCGGCCAGGGCCTCGGCGGTGTTGAGGTCTTCGGCAAGAGCCAGAAGGAACCTCTCACGAAATTCTTCCAGGGCTTTGGCCAATTTTTCCCCGGACTTGCTGAGACCGCCTTCACGTTTAGGGGCTACTTTTTTCAAGAAATAGAGACTTTCATAGAGTCCATAGAGGGCTTTTTCTGCATCTCGTATGCCTTTTTCCGTATAATCCAGGGGACTGCGGTAGTGTTTGGTCAATAAAAAGAGCCTTATGGTCTCGGGATGGTAGCGGGCCAACATATCTTTTACGCTTACATAGTTGCCCAGGCTCTTGGCCATTTTCTCGCCATTTACGGTGATGAGACCGTTATGCACGAAATAACGCACAAAAGTCTTCCCGGTGGCGGCTTCGCTCTGGGCAATCTCGTTTTCGTGGTGCGGAAAGATGAGGTCTAGCCCCCCACCGTGAATGTCCAGGGTTTCTCCACAGTATTTTATACTCATAGCCGAGCATTCTAGGTGCCAGCCCGGTCTGCCTGGCCCCCACGGACTTTCCCAGGCGGGTTCATTCGGCTTAGAGGCCTTCCAGAGGGCGAAATCGAGAGGATTCTTCTTTTTTTCCGAGACCTCTACCCGAGCTCCGGCTACGAGTTCTGAGAGCCTTCGTCCGGAAAGTTTTCCATACCCCGGAAACTTCTCTACGGCAAAATAGACCTCACCCTCGCTCTCGTAGGCCACTCCGGCTTCGATGAGTCTCTCCACCAGAGAGATCATCTCCGGGATGTGTTCGGTGGCCCGGGGCTCGTGGGTAGGAGGAAGGACCTTTAGCGCCGCCATTTCTTCCTGGTATTCCCGGATATAACGTTCGGCAATTTCGTACCAAGGTGTACCCTCTTTTTGTGAACGGTTGATAATCTTATCGTCTATGTCCGTGTAATTCCGCACATAGGTAACCTCATAGCCCAGGAACTTCAGGAATCGGTAGAGGACGTCAAAGACCACGGCCGCTCGAGCATGCCCCAAATGGGCCTCATCGTAGGCCGTAATCCCACAGACGTACATGGTGACCCGAGGAGGATCGAGGGGTTCAAAGACTTCCTTTTTGCGAGATAGAGTATTATATAATTTAAATTCTACTTTCTCCAAGAACCTAGCCCTCCTTTGAAGTTTTGCTCCTCTTCGAGTCTTAGGCCCTGAGGGAAAGCTTGCGTGGTGTATATCCCTCAGGGCCGATCTAAACTAGTGGCGAGGCCTCTTCATTATTCGTGGATCTCGCCTTCTCCGGACCCTGGGGCCTTGGCCTTGGGTTCCCCGATGTCCTTGAAGCGGTCTTTCAGTTTTTCAAGGACCTTGGGCAGCGTGGTGTATTCCATCTCTTCCGGCGGTAGTCGATGGGGTTCAAAGATGCCCTGGCGACGCAGGAAGTTGGCCAGCTGCGTGGCGCGCTCGCGGGCATAATCAAAGGCCGGATCATCAAAGAGATCGTTGGGACCGATGAGTTTGCCCTCACAAATCTGATAACCGGCCGCAATTACCCGAGGAGGCCCATCAAATCGAGTAGGTTTGGCCTCCTTAAAGGAAACCGGCATCAGAGGCCCGGTATGAGACCCTCGCATCCAACCTTCAACCAGCCAAGGACGTCCAAAGGGCTCGAGCACCTCCCCTACGGCCGGGAAACCGCTCTGGGCCCGAACAATGAGAACCGGATCGTCCTTTCCTACATAGCGACCGGCCATAAGGGAAAGCTTCTGCGTGGAGGCCGCGGCCCCAATCTCGCCGTCGGAGTTGCGATAGACCGCCCTTACCACATACCGGCTAGTAGCTCCGATAAAGACCAGGAGATCATAAAGTTCCGCCGGGGTCTTAAGCCGAATGGCCTTTCCGGAATAGACGTCCATAACCTCGAAAGTAAAACCGTCGTGCATGGAAGGATCTATGACTAGGCCAGCGGTGTTCATGGGGTCGGCAAACATCTCATAGAGAGGCAGGTTCCAAGCGCTGGGGGCGGTCTTGTCGGCAAAGAAAACGATTACAGGCTCGCTTTTCCTTTCCTCGAATTCCATCTCCGCCACCCCGGGCCCCATACCCTTGACGTTTCCGGAAAAGGCGTCCGAGAGTATGTCCTGACCGGCCCCGTAAAGTTTGAGCTTTTTAGCCACCTCGGTTCCGGCGATGAAGGCGTCCCAGGCTAGCTTGTGCACGGGCTCGGCATCTATCCCATGGGTGTGGGTCATCACGATAGCGATATCGTCCCCGCAGGTAATGACCGAGGTATCCAAGATGATACCCTTTTCTTTGCCCGCTTCGGCGACCTCTTTGACCTTATTAACTACCTCCGGATGGGTTGTGGAATGTCCTACAAAGCCTCCGATGTCGGCCTTGATCACGGAGAGTGTGATTTTCATCCGCCACCTCCTTTTGAATTGTTATTTTTTAAATAGCTTAAAATTCCGAAAAAGTCTAATATGAAAAATAAATAGGATTGGCGGAGATGCCAGTGTCCGAAAAGAAGGCCGTGGCTTTAAAGTATGAACAGGGAAAGGATCAGGCCCCACGGGTGGTGGCCAAGGGCCAGGGACGACTCGCGGAACTAATCCTTGAAGTGGCCCGCAAGCACGGCATCCCTGTTCGGGAAGACTCGGCCCTGGTGGAGGCCCTGTCTCGGGTGGAGCTTTCTGCTGAGATTCCTCCAGAGCTCTATGAGGCTGTGGCCGTGGTGCTGGCCTGGGCTTATCGTTTGAATCGCAGGGCCCGCAATCCTTAACACTCTCCTCGGACCTCCCGGTTGAGACGATCGAAAAACTCCTCCATGAACCGGTGCCGCTCTTCGGCCAACCGTTTCCCGCTCTCGGTCAGCATGCGATCCTTAACCTTGGAAAGTTTTAGTTTGAACTCTCGCCAGGCAGTGTCTTCAGAGGAATAGGGTTCGGTTTTCTTGAGATCCACCTCTGGATTGTGGAGCCTGGCCCCTACCTCGCCGGCGAAAAGAAAGGCCCGACCGATGCCCACCGCCCCCAGACTGTCTAGCTTGTCGGCGTCAAACAGGACCTTTTCCTCGATGGTCTCCGGGGACTCTTCTCCTCGAAAACGATGTCGTCTTATGGCTCGAACCACTCGCTCAATAAAGTCCGGGGGAAGCCCTTCTTCCTCAAGGATCTTTCGAGCAAGCTCCGCTCCGTAGCGGGCATGACACACCCGCCCCCGGCTGCGAGCCTCTTCACCTCGCCCGATATCGTGTAGCAGGGCCGCTACCTTTACTACTTTGAGATCGGCCCCTTCTTCTCGGGCCAGTCTTTCGGCCAGGGCTACTACCCTCTCCACGTGGTCCATGCGATGTGAGCCTCCATTTTCCTCGTAAAGTTTACGAGCTCGTTCTTTGAGCCGCTGCCAGAGGCGAGAATCAAGCATTTTTAAGACCCCTCAAGCCAAGAATGAGAATAACAAGGCCAGCTAAGATTGTGGAAATCCTCAGAGTAACCGGGGTGCCAAGTCTCTGGGCCAAAAAACCCCAAAAGAGACTTCCTAACGGAAAAAGTCCTAAAAAACACCAGCTAAAGAGTCCTAATACCCTTCCACGCATTTCGTCTTCACATAGGCTCTGGACGTAGGCGTTGGCGTTCATGATTATGTTTACCATAAAAAAGCCCGCGGCCAGAAGCAGTCCGGCCGCGAGATAAAGATTTCGGCTGAAGGAAAGCCCCAGGATTAGAAGCGTAAGGCTTGAAGCCGCAAGATAGATAAGTTTTCGATGGGAAATGTATCTTCCCAAGGTACCGGCAAAAAGCGCTCCGGCAAGAGCTCCCAGACCATTGGCCGACATTAGGAAGGTGAATTCTCGGCCTCCTCCCTGGTAGGCCTCCCTTACCAAGGCCGGAAGTAAAATGGCGTAAGGGAAGAGGCCCACGCTAACTCCCACTATTAGCAAAAGGATTCCTCTTATACGAGTGTGTCTCAAGGCATAGATTAAACCTTCTTTAAGAGAAAGTAGAAGATTTCCCGACTTTTGTTTCTGATTTTCTTTGAGTTCTATAAAGGGGATAATTCCGGCCACCGGAAGGTAACTCAGGGCGTTAAACAAAAAGCAGAAACCAAACCCCAAACTTCCCATGAGCCATCCGGCAAGGGCTGGCCCGAGAAATCTGGAAAGATTGAAGGCCAAAGAGTGAAGAGAAAGTGCTGAAATTAGATCTTGTTTGCCGACTATTTCGTAAATGAAGGCGTTTCTTACTGGGAATTCCAGGGAAACCGCTATACCCAAGCCGAAGGCCAGGGTCAGGATATGCCAGGGACGCACCAGCCCTGCAAAGGTTAGCAGGGCCAGAAGCATTGCCATGAAGGCTCCGATTAGTTGTGCCGAGACTAAAATCTTCTTCTTGGAAAGATGATCTGTAAGGACACCGGCTGGGAGGGAAAAAAGCAAAATAGGAAAGGAACCCAGGGCCCCTAAAAGTCCTAGGTAAGTAGTGGAGCCGGTAAGATCATAAAGAAGCCAACGCTGGGCAGTAGTCTGAACCCACCGGCCAAGGAGAGAAAGACTCTGAGCCAAGAAAAAATACCGAAATTCTTTTTTTTTCAGCGGGAGGATGACGCCCTGCGCCAATTCTAGCCAAAGAGCCATAACAGCCCCTAAATTTATCTGGAGGAGAGGGGTTGTCCAGGCCGATTTTTTTATTATTCTAAGCCTAAATTCTTCTAGCTGGAGGGTGGGCAGTGGAATTCAATCCTGAAAAGAAGATGGCCGAATGGGTAGGAAAACTCATGCTTATTGGGGCCCGTACGGCCCCTAAAGCCCGCGGACAGGACGAACTCGTCCTGGGTCTCATCACGGAAGACGAGGAAATGGAGCGTTTAGCCCGCGAGATGGAAAAGGTGGCCGAACGGGGGAAGGCCTATCAATTTTTTAAACGGGACGCTGAAAATGTTCGCCAGGCCGAGGCGATAGTGCTTATAGGTCTCGATTTCAAACGTCCGGTGGGCGTCAACTGTAAGGCCTGTGGTTTTGATTGCGAGAAGATCCTTAAAGTGGAAAAGAGCCAGGGAGATTACGATGGCCCAGTCTGTGCCCTGAGGCTCATCGATCTGGGTATTGCGGTGGGGTCGGCGGTAAGTCTTGCCCGAGATCACTGTGTGGACAACCGGGTGATGTATACCATCGGGGTAGCAGCTAGACGTCTAGGTTTAATGTCCGCTCAGGTAGTCCTTGGGATTCCTTTGAGTATCAAGGGTAAAAATATTTTCTTCGACCGGAAGTAGTTTTCATGGATGGAAGGGTTGTCCTCCTTTGGGTGCTCACACTTTTTTTCTGGGGATCATCTCCGCTTCTTGAAAAAGTAGCCCTAAAGGCCGTCTCTCCCCTTTTGGCCCTTGCGGTGCGCACCGGGGTGGCGGCCCTGATCCTGGTCCTGGTGGCCCTCCTTACCGGTGAAGTCCGGGAGGTCCAAGAGCTTTCTCTGAGAAACGTTCTGGTTCTAGGAGCCAGCGGATTGCTGGCCGGGGTTTTGGGAATGTTTACTTATTTTTCGCTTCTTAAAACTGGAGCTGCTTCAAAAATTGTGCCCCTTACAGCGGCCTATCCCCTGGTGACGGCCTTTATGGCTCTGGTGTTCCTTAAAGAGGATCTCAGCTGGGAGCGCCTTTTGGGCATCCTCCTCACGGTTACCGGGCTCATAATTCTTCAAAAGAGCTAGGGTATGAAAAACCAGGAAGTGGCCGAGATCTTCCGGAAGGTGGCGTCTCTCCTAGAAATCAAAGGGGACAATCCCTACCGTATAAGGGCTTATCAGAGGGCAGCTCAGAACATAGAGGCCCTGACCCGGGATATTGAAGATCTCGCTCGTAGGAATCAACTCTCTCGGATTCCGGGAATCGGTGCGGATCTCGCCAGCAAGATAAAGGAAATTCTTGAAACCGGAACCCTTCGTCTTTACGAGGAACTCAAGAAGGAGATTCCCCAAGAGCTTCTTAGGTTTCTAGAAATTCCGGGACTCGGTCCCAAGAAGGCCAAAATCATTTACGAGACCCTGGGGATTACCTCTATCGAGGATCTTGAGCGGGCCTGTAAGGAGCACAAGATCGCCCGGCTTCCGGGGATGGGCTACAAGACCGAGGAAAACATCCTTCGGGGGATCAAGCTCCTCAGGGAAAAGATCGGGCGTCGGCCGCTGGGAGAAGTACTTCCGCTGGCAGAGGATCTGGTGGTTTATCTCAAAAGAAAGGCCCCGGTGGAAAAGATTGCGGTGGCCGGAAGTATCCGGCGGCGGCGAGAGACCGTGAAGGACATAGATGTCCTGGTAACTTCTAAAAACCCCTTTTCGGTAATGGAGGCCTTTGTGGCCTATCCTGGTGTCGAGGAGGTCCTAGTCCACGGGGAAACCAAGACCAGTGTGCGGATCAAGCCCGGAATCCAGGTGGACCTTCGGGTGGTTGATCCGGAATGTTGGGGAGCGGCCCTGGCCTACTTTACGGGCTCCAAGGCCCACAACATCCGCCTCCGGGAGCTCGGGGTAGAGCGGGGACTCAAAATCAACGAGTACGGGATTTTTCGAGGAAACGAGAGGATCGGTGGAAGGAAAGAGGAGGAGGTCTTTTCCGCTGTGGATCTTCCTTGGATCCCCCCGGAGTTGCGGGAGGACAGGGGCGAGATCGAGGCTGCCAGGGAGGGCCGCCTCCCGAAACTCGTAGATTACGATGATATTCAGGGCGACGCTCACGTGCACTCCAAGTACAGTGATGGTACTGCCAGCCTTGATGAGATCGCGCAGAGGGCCGAGGCCCTAGGGCTTTCCTGGGTAGCTGTCTGCGACCACTCCCAGGGGTTGAAGGTGGCCGGAGGCCTTTCGGTTTCTGCCCTCATGGAAAAGAAGAAGGCCATTGAGGAATTTAACCGCCGCTCGAAACGCGTAAAGCTCATCTTCGGAGCTGAAGTGGACATCCTTTCCGACGGAAGCCTCGACTATCCTGATGAGGTCCTGGCAGAGATTGATCTGGTGATAGCGGCCATTCACACCGGGTTTCAGCAACCCGAGGCCCAGCTCACGCAGAGGGCGGTAGCGGCCCTGAAACATCCCCTGGTGCACGCCCTAGCTCATCCCACCGGGCGTCTCATCGGGGAAAGGGAACCCTATGCCATTGATATGCAGGCGGTCATCCAGACCGCAGCGGAGAACGGAAAAGCCCTTGAGATCAACGCCTATTACAAACGTTTGGACCTGAACGACATCCAGACTCGGGCGGCCAAAGAGGCCGGGGTTAAGATCCTAATCGGAACTGATGCCCATATCGTGGACCAGATGGACTATCTGCCCCTTGGGGTGGCTGTGGCCAGAAGGGGTTGGTGTGAAAAAGAAGATGTGCTAAATACTTTTTCATACAAGGAGTTTAGGGCCTGGTTAAAAAAGGTGAGGGGACGTTAGAATGGCTCCCAAAAGGGTCCATGTCTACATCTCGGGAAGGGTGCAGGGGGTTTTTTTCCGGGCTTACACGAAGGAGGAGGCCGACCGTCTGGGGATTAAGGGCTGGGTGCGGAATCTTCCCGATGGCCGGGTGGAGGCCGTGTTTGAAGGGGATGAGGAGGCGGTGGAGGCTATGATAAGGTGGTGCTATGTGGGCTCTCCACATGCCAAGGTCACGGGGGTTGAGGTCCAGGAGGAACCCTATAGCGGAGAGTTTACGGAGTTCAGGATCCGATACTGATGATCGATGTCGAAAGACTCAAGCTGGAATTCAAAATTCTAGCGGAGATCAACAGCCCTCCCCGGAAGGAAGGCGAACTTGCCCAACACTTGGTATCGGTGTTTGAGGCCCTCGGGGCCCGCTGTTTCTTTGATCATTCCGGGGCCTATACCAAATCCGCGGTCGGAAATCTGATCGTGAAGGTTCCCGGAGAGGATGATCTTCCGCCTCTTTTTCTGTGCGCCCATATGGATACGGTGGAGGAGACCTCAAACCTGAAGTTGGTTGAGGAGGCTGGCATTATCCGTAACGAGGGAGCGGGCATCCTGGGGGCGGACGACAAGAGCGGGATTGCCATTTTGATAGAGGTCGTGCGTGCTCTCAGGGAGACCGGCACTCCCCACCCCCCGCTTGAGATCGTTTTTACCACCTGTGAGGAAATCGGGCTTTTCGGGGCCCGGTATCTAGACTATGGCCTCATCTCGGCCCGCATGGGTTATGTACTGGATACCGAGGACCCGCGGGAGGTCATCGTTCAAGCTCCGGAGGCCGTGAAGTTCACTTTAAGGGTTCTGGGACGGGCGGCTCATGCCGGCCTTGAGCCTGAAAAAGGTCTCAGCGCCATAATGCTCGCGGCCGAGGCACTTTCTCGTCTTCCAAATGGTCGTATTGATGAGGAGACTACCCTCAACTTCGGCACCATCCAGGGGGGTAAGGCTACCAATATTGTGCCGGAGGAAGTGGTCATCGAGGGCGAGATCCGGAGTCACGACCTGCAAAAACTCGAAGACCTCTGGCGAAAAATTGAAGGGACCTTCTCGGAAGTAATAGAGAGAGAAAAAGGTGTAGATGGACGGCCGGTCCTTGAGACTAGGAAGGAGGAGATGTTCCCCGGGTTCAAGGTTCCGGAAGACCACCCCGTTCTCAAGCTCCTTAATCTTGCGGCCGAAGACCTTGGGATCGAGCTCAGGCGAGCCCGGCGGGAAGGTGGCTCTGATGCCAACATCTTCAACCGTCGTGGGATTACCACCGTGATCCTGGGCACCGGCATGCGCCGGGTGCACTCCCCCGAGGAGTATCTGGTGCTTGAGGATATGGTCCTCTGCGCCCGTCTCCTTCTTACCGCCATCCTCAAGGTCGGCGAGGGTGCGTTTTCCGAAATTTCCTGAGCGGATCCTCAAATTCCTCTTTCCGGCTTACTGCTCTCTTTGTGGCGAACTTCTTCCTTTCTACCGGGATCTTCTCTGTGAGGGATGTGAATCCCGGCTCCCGCGGAACAGCCCGGCCTGTCCAGTGTGTGCTCGGACATATTCAGGGGATTCGCCGTCTCATCCCTGTGGGGCTTGTCTTGTGGAACGTCCCTTCAAGCGGGTGGTAGCGCCCTTCCGGTACGAGCCCCCGGTCTCGGACTGGATCAGGGCCCTCAAATTCGGTGAGAGGTTCGAATTGGCTCGGGGGCTGGCGCGGCTCTTTCGGCGGTTTGCGGGTCCGCTTCCAGAGATGGATCTGGTGGTCCCAGTGCCCCTAGGGAGAAAGCGCTTTCAGGCCCGGGGCTATAATCAGAGCGCACTGCTGGCCCGTTTCATGTTTGGAAAACGGCCTTTGGAGGCCCTTCTTCGGACCCAAGAAACCCCTCCCCAAACCGAGCTTCCGGAAAAGGAGAGGCGAAGGAATGTAAGAGGGGCCTTTGAGGTGAAGTCTGGGGTTGATCTCTCCGGAAAACGGGTCATGCTGGTGGACGACGTCATGACTACCGGGGCCACGGTTGAGGAATGTGCCCGGGTGTTGCTCCGCGCCGGGGCCGCGGAGGTTTCGGTGGCGGTGATCGCCAGGGCGTAGGAGGAGCCATGAAGATCTCCCTTCTTCAATACCGGATAGAGGCCGGAGATTTGGAAGGCAACCTCAAGAGATTTTTGGCACTGGCTGAGGCCGCCGAGGGAGAGCTTTTGATTGCTCCTGAATTGAGTCTGACCGGTTATGCCATTCCAGACTCTGAGACCTCCGAAAGGGTCCTCTCCGAAGTAGCTAGTTTCTCACAAAGGACCGGGAAGAGCCTTATCCTTGGACATCCGATCCTCAAAAAGGGAAAGGTTTTTAACGGAGCCTACCTCATCCGGCCCGGGAGCCTTGAGGTGGTGGCCGAAAAGGAGAAGCTTTTTCCGGGCCTTGATCCAGAGACCGGTTTTAGTGATGGAGAAGGCCGCAGGGTCTTTGAGCTAAAGGATTTCTCTTTCGGGACGATTATCTGTTACGAACTGAGATTCCCGGAGATTTCCCGGAGACTGATAGCCCATGGAGCAGAGGTACTGATCGTTGTCTCACAGTGGCCCGAAGAAAGACTTTCCCATTACCGAACTCTTCTTTCGGCCCGGGCGGTGGAGAATCAAATCTATGTGCTGGCCACCAACGCCGCCGGAACCATCGCCGGGGTAAAACTGGGCGGAGGCTCTCTGGCCCTCTCTCCCACGGGCGAGATCCTGGGTGAGGTACGGGATGAGGAAGGCCTCCTAACGGTAGAGATTGAAAAAAAGGATCTTTCCCTTGCGAGGAATCTCTTTAATACTTCCACCGGAATAGCTCCGGAGCCTCCGGAAAGGAAGGTGCTTTCCCTTTCGGAATTGCTTCCTGAGGTTTCGCGAAGAAGGAGCCTGGGGCACCGGATGGTCTTTACCAACGGCTGTTTTGATCTTCTGCACGCCGGTCACGTAAGTTATCTCTACGAGGCCCGGAAGCTGGGTGATTTTCTGGTGGTGGGCCTTAATTCGGATGAATCCTTAAGAAGGCTTAAAGGGCCGGAAAGACCCATTAATCCCCAGGAGCAAAGGGCCCTGGTGCTAGCTTCGCTGGCCTGCGTGGATTATGTGGTGATCTTTGAGGAGGATACCCCAAAGGCCCTTATCGAGGCCCTGGTTCCCGACATTCTAGTCAAGGGCGCGGACTGGCCGGAGGATAAGATCGTGGGAGCAGCTTTTGTGAAAAGCCGGGGAGGCCGCGTGGTGCGCCTCCCCTTTCGCTATCAGGTCTCCACCTCCGCTATCGTTAAAAAGATCCGCAAATCTATTCCAAAGTGAGTTCGGCTTTTTCGCCTTCATTCCATTCGATTTCGATCTCCAGGCTGCGCTTGTTTTTCCCGGGTTTGGTCTTCTCTTCTACCTTGATTTCTAAGACTACCTGTTCGGGAATTTCGATGGAAACTTCTTCTGCGCCTCGCTTGAAGGTAAATTTCCCTTGTTCCAAACGGTTAACGAGATCCCGCAAAAAGGCCACCACGGAAGCCCTGTCCTTGGGTTCCTCACTTTTGAAAAGCACTTTTTTTTCAGCCATTTTTTCACCTCCTAAACTAGAATTTAATCCTCAAGCGTGGAGGTGTCACCCTCAGGGAGGCCGAGTTCTCGTGCCCGGAGCAGCCGGCGCATGATCTTTCCGCTTCTAGTCTTGGGGAGCTTTTCCACGAAGGCCACCTCCGAAGGGGTAGCAATAGGCCCGAGTTCCTTGCGGACGTGCTGGATGATACTTTTGCGTAGGCCATCGGTGGGTTCTTTTCCGGCTCTAAGGACTACAAAGACCTTTATGCGTTCGCCTTTGATCTCATCTGGAAGTCCGATGGCTGCGGCCTCAGCTACTGCAGGATGACTGACTAGGGCGCTTTCTAGGTCTGCAGTTCCGATTCGGTGTCCGGCCACGTTAAGCACATCGTCTGCCCGGCCGAGGACCGCAAAATAGCCCTCTTCGTCGCAGACTGCGATGTCACCGGTCTTGTAGCAGCCGGGAATCTCGTTCCAATACTGCTCATAACGCTCGGGATTGTTATAGACCGTGCGCATCATGTAGGGCAGCGGCTGCCGGAGGACGAGGTAGCCTCCCTGCTCGGCAGGAAGGGGCTTGCCGTTGGCATCCACTACATCTACCACCACTCCGGGAAGAGGCTTTCCCGCAAAGCCTGGTTTGTAGGGGATAGTAGGTATGGTGCCGAGCACCGGCCCGGCCACTTCGGTCTGCCAGAAGTTGTCGATGCAGTAGCCCTGGTTCTCAAGAATAACCTCTTGGGCGAAGTTCCAGGCCTCGGGATTCAAGGGCTCTCCGGCACAGGCAAGAATCCGGAGAGTGGAGCGGTCATACTTCTTGATGTGTTCTTCTCCGAAGCGCATGAACATCCTCAAGGCCGTAGGGGCGGTGAACATCACCGAAACCCCGTATTTCTGAACCATTTCCCAGACCACGCCAGGATGCGGATAATCCGGTGCGCCCTCGCGGATGAGCACCGTGGCCCCGGCGCAGAGAGGACCATACACGATGAAGGAGTGGCCCACGATCCAGCCGATGTCTGAAGTGGACCAATAAACGTCCTTGTCTTTAATATCAAAGAAGGCCTTCGTGAGGTAGTAGGTACCTACCATGTATCCTCCATGGACATGCACTACTCCCTTGGGTTTACCGGTGGTTCCTGAGGTATAGAGAATGAAGAGCGGATCCTCGGCATCCATGATTTCTGGAGGACAGCGGTGGGAATGGGCCCGCAGAAGTTCCCAGAAGTCTACTTCCCATTCTTCAAGTTCGATAGGAGGGTGTGTCCTTCGGTGGACAATGACTTTTTCTACGAAATCGAGCCCATCAAGGGCCTCATCCACTACGGCCTTGAGGCGCACCACCTTTCCGCGGCGATAGGTTACGTCCGAGCAAATGACCACCTTGGCCTGACAGTCCTCGACGCGAGAGCGAAGCGCCCCGGCCCCCATACCGGCATAAACCACGGAATGGATGGCCCCGATCCGGGCGCAGGCCAGCATAGCTATCATGCCCTCGATGGTAAGCGGCATGTAGATCACCACCCGATCCCCTCGTTTTACACCCAGCGATTTAAGGCCGTTTGCGAACTGGTTGACCCGGTCGCGGAGCTGGCCATAGGTGCCGACCTGCTCCTCGCCTTCCTCGGAAAGCCAGATCACGGCCACTTTGTTGCGGCGCCAGGAGTCGGCGTGTCGATCAAGGGCGTTGATGGTGATGTTCGTTTTACCGCCTATGAACCAACGGTGATAGGGGAGGTCGATCTCGCGGACTTTCTGCCAGGGCTCCACCCAGACGAGCTCGTTTGCGATCTGGCCCCAGAAGCCTTCCGGGTCACGGATGGAATAGGCATATACGGATTCGTAGTCTTTTAAGAAGGCCTCCTCAAGGACACGGTTAGGCGGAAAATATTTTAGGCCGGTTTTGAAGAGGTGTTCGATCTTGGTCTCGTAGCCGTGAGAGTTCCCCATTTAGCCCCTCCTTTGCCCTAATTGCTCGGGCCATGATAGCGAATTTTAGGGTGTTTCGTCAATTCGTGGACGACAGTTGACTTACCGTGCCGCTAGCTGAGAGATCACCTCTGTGAGGCCCTCGATGACCATTTGGACGGCTACTACCGAAAGGATCAGCCCCATGAGACGGGTCATGACGCCTATAAGAGAAGGACGTAAACGCTTCACCAGGGCTTCTCCATAAACGAAGCAGAGATAGGTGAGCAGACACACCAAACCAAAGACTGCAAGCACGATAAAGATGGTAAAGATGTCGCTCTTTCGTCCTACAAGCGACAGAGCAGTGGTGATAGTCCCTGGTCCGGCAAGGATAGGGGTCCCTAGAGGGGTAATGGCCACGTCCTCCAGTTCTTCTTCCTCATAAGTATTCGAGAACCGAGGATGTTCCTCCTCGGTAGGGTGGTGCTGGTGAGAGCGTTTGGCTCGTACCAGGTGATAGGCGATCATAAAAAGTAGGATTCCGCCTGCAATGCGGAAGGCCGGGAGGGTGATGCCAAACATGCGGAAAAGGAGATTGCCGCCCAAAGTAAAAGCTACCACTATAACAAAAGCCGAAAGGACAGCTATCCGGGCCACCCGAAGACGTTCCGCCTCCGGGAGATGATTGACTAAGGAGAGGAAGATAGGGGTATTGCCCACGGGGTTCATGATGGCCATGAAAGAAAGAAAAACCTGCAAAATAAAACCTATCAAAGCGTGATCCATAGTTTCCTCCAGTCTCTAAATGATAAGTCTTCCTTTTCAGAAGTTGAAGACCCTCAAAAATTATGGTATTGAAGCCAAAATTTCTCTCGGGAGTATCCCATGGCTGGGAAGATCAACAAAATTTTGGTAGCCAACCGTGGTGTGCCGGCGGTGCGTATCATGCAGACCTGCCGGGATCTAAAGATCCCTACGGTGGCGGTCTACAGCACCCCGGACCGTTTGAGTCTGCACGTGTTCATGGCCGATGAGGCCGTACATATCGGCGAGGGTCCTCCGCTCAAATCTTATCTCAACATGGATCGCATCATTGAGGCCGCTCTTGCCACGGGGGCGGATGCCGTCCATCCGGGTTGGGGGTTCTTGGCCGAAAACGCCGAGTTCGCCCGCAAGGTGATCGACGCCGGGCTAACTTGGATCGGGCCCAACCCCGAGATCATTGCTCTCATGGGCGACAAAAAAGCGGCCAAGGAGATTGCCAAGCGGGCCAACGTGCCCACCATTCCTGGTATTGAGGATCCGCAGAGTCCGGAAGAGGTCCTGGAATGGATGCGCCGAGAGAAGGTGGATTTTCCGATCATGCTCAAGGCCGCTCTCGGGGGAGGCGGGAAAGGAATGACTAAGGTGGAAAACGAGGACGAGCTGGCCTCAAAGTTTGCCCAAGCCCAATCCGAGGCCTACAAGGCCTTCGGAGATTCGAGCCTCATTGCAGAGCAATATATCGAAAGAGGCCGCCACGTAGAAGTCCAGATCGTGGGCGACAAGCATGGACACGTGGTTCATCTTTTCGAACGGGAGTGCACCATCCAGCGGCGCAACCAGAAGATCATAGAGGAGACTCCGGCGCCGTCCCTCGACGAAGACCTGCGCCAGGAGATCTGTTTCACGGCTATAAGGCTTATGCGGGAGATAGGTTACGATTCTGCGGGTACAGTGGAGTTCCTACTCGATGCCTCTACGCGAAAATTCTATTTTCTCGAGGTCAATACCCGGCTACAGGTGGAACACGGGGTCACGGAGCTGGCCACCGGCCTTGACATCGTGGACCTCATGATCCAGATCGCGGAAGAAAGGCCACTGCCTCTCAAACAGCACGAAATTCGGAGCAACCGCTGGGCCATTGAGTGCCGTCTTACGGCCGAGGATCCTCGAACCTTCGCGCCTTCTTTTGGAACCATTACTCGACTCCAAATTCCGGACGGACCCAATATCAGAATTTCAAGTGGAGTTTACGAGGGGGCCGAGATTCCTCCTTACTACGACTCCATGTTTATGCTCATCATGAGCGCCGGAGCCGACCGGGATCAGGCCATCCGGGTCATGGATCGGGCACTATCGCGGGGACTTCGGGTGGAAGGGGTCAAGACTATTGCGCCTCTTCTCATAAGCATTATCCGGCATCCGCAGTTCAGGGCCGGAGAGTTCTCCACTCGCTTTATCGAGGAACACATGGAAGAGTTGATCTCGGCCTTCAAAGAGACCGATCCCGACGAGGAGGTTCTCAAGATTGCTCGTTATGTAGCCGAGATTTCGGCCTTAGGGCCCCAAAAATGGATGTAAATGGAGGTCACCATGGACCTTATTCGCATAACTCCCGGAATGACACCTGCCGAAATCGTAAAAACACTTAGGGAAAGCGATCGAGTGTTTTTTACTTCCACCTCATTGAGGGACGCTGGGCAGTCGGATTACAAGAATCGCCATCGTTTGATCGATCTCAAGACCCTCTGCCCCATTTATAACGAAATGGGGCTTTTTAGTGCCGAATGCCACGGTGGGGCCCGCTGGCATGTAGGAATCATGAATCGTCGGGAGAGTCCCTTCGAGGAATTGCGGACCTACCGGCGTCTCATGCCGAACGTCATGCTCCAGACCCTTATCCGGGAGACCAATCTCTGGGGTTATCGACCCTATCCCCGGAACGTGATCGAGTACGTGGTCTCGCGGGTGGATATAGACCTCTGGCGGTGCTTTTCCTTTCTGAACGACATTCGGAACATGCGTACGGTGGCCGAAGTGGTAATGAAGCGAGGTAAACTCTTTGAGCCCGCCATCTCCTTTACGGATGCCGACTGGGCCGACAACGATTACTACCTTCGGGTGGTGGACGAGATTGTGGCCCTCTGCGGAGGCACCGAAGAGATTATCCTCTGTATCAAAGACATGGCCGGAGTGGGTAGCCCTGAGCGCATCCGTAGCCTGGTCTCGGCCATCAAGGACAAGTATCCGGAGCTGGTGATCCATTATCACCGTCACACTACAGATGGGCTGGCCCTTCCGGCGTATCTGGCGGCGGTAGAGGCCGGAGTCAAGATCATTGACGTAGAGGAAGACTCCCTCTGTCGGTTCTACGGTCAGCCGCCCATGCTTTCGGCTTACGCCTATCTCACCGAGGCCGGTTTCAAGGTCAACCTCAATCCTCAATTGGCTGAGCTTGCCGTCCAGAAGGTAAGAGAATGGATCAACTATTACGATTGGGCAGAGTCGCCCTTTAAGGGCTTTGACTACATGGTGGTCAAACACCGTATGCCCGGTGGGGCCTTTCCCAGCTCGTTCGAGCAGGCCGAAAAGAACGGTTTCTTACATCTCATGCCCTATATCCTGAGGCTTATGTCCCTTTACAACCGCATTGTAAAGTACTTCGACGTTACTCCCGGCTCTCAGATCACCTGGGTTACCTGTTCCGGTATTATAAACCGCTACGCCAAGGAACACGGTGAGGCCGGAGTGCAGCATATTTTGGATCTGCTTACCAAGTTTGTAGAGGAGAAAAATTGCGACTTTTCGGCTATGAACGAGGAAGAGCAGGCCGAACTCCTTGATCTCTTCAAGTCCGCTCCCGGAGATTTCAAAAATCTTATTCTTGGAAAGTATGGGCGACTGCCTGCGGGCTGGCCGGATGAGTGGGTCTATCGGAGTGCCTTTGGCGAAGAGTGGGAAGAAAAGATCAAGGAACGTACCGAAGCCTCACCCCTTGAGACCGTGCCGGAAGAGGACTTGGATCGTGCCTTTCGGGAACTACAGGATAAACTCGGTCGTGAGCCTACCGAAGAGGAATTCATCATCTATCTCATGCATCCCAAAGATGCCCTGGAATTCTTCGAGTTTTTCGAGAAGTACGGAGAGGCTCCCTATGTGCTCCCCTCTCCCGTCTTTCGATACGGCCTAAAGAAACCCGGCGACAAGGTGGAATTTTATTTTCAGGGTAAACCCTATACCATCGAGCTCGTTTCCATTGGAGCGGAGCATGATGGGGTCATCCACGTGGTGGTGAAGGTCAACAACAAGACCCGGGTCTTTGAGGTCAAGACTCCTAGGGTCAAGAAGAAAGAGGTCCGGATGGCCAAGGGCTCGAACGAGGTAGGCTCGCCCATCAAAGGTAATGTCTGGCGGTTAGGGAACCCCAAGCGGGGCGAACTCAAGGTTGGAGATATCTATCACAAGGGCGAGGAGATTGCCAATCTTGAGGCCATGAAAATGGAGACCCCGGTCTATGCTCCCTTCGACTGTGTGATAGAAGAAATCTGTGTGAAAGTTAACGAAAGTGTAGTTGAGGGTCAGTTGCTCTTTGTGGTGAAGCCCCTTGAGGAGTACACTCCCAAGGAGCCCGGCCGGATTGAGGAAGAATAGAAGGGGCTAGAAGATATCCTTCAGAAGGTCGGAGAGCATGGCCCGGGCTACTTGTTCTGGAGGGACGTTGTAGCTTCCAGACTCTATCTGTCTCTTGAGGGCTTCCACTCGTTCCTCCCTGACCTCAGGCATCTCCCGGACCCGGGCTTTAGCTCTTTCCATTATCTGCGAACTCCTGAGTTCAATCCTGTCTTCGCGGGTGGTTTTAACTTTTTCGGCCTGTCTTTCGCTACCTTGAGCAGGCCGTTCCCCTTTACCGGCCTTTTTTACGTCTGTGGTCGGGGTTTGAAGATAAGGATTGACATCTTTGATTTTCATCTTTTAGCCTCCCAGATTGTCTTCTTTCCTTGAAATCTTTTGGGCCAACTTCCTGGCTTCTTCGGAAATGGTTATTTTATCCCTTGTCTTTTCCGTTTTTTCGGCTGTTAGTAGAGGTCGCTTAGCCCCCTTTCGGTTATATATTTTAATTACCTCTTTTAGATCCGGGAAGTTGATCGTCATTTTCAGCTTGCCTTCGAAATATTTCCATTATTTAATATCGGTAAAAACCTTAAAAAACTTTAACCCTTATGTCCTCCTTTTTGAGGATACTTAATTTGGCCCTCTCCTCAACCCTTTACTTAAATACCAAAATGTTTATCCCTTTGAAAGGGAATTCTGAAAAGGTCCCTACGTTTAATTATGAGGGGATGCCACCGGAATTCAATTTCTATGGCAAGCGAGGTAGTTTCTACTATCGCTATTTCAGTGAACCGGAGAGGTTCTACCGAGGTTTGATAGTCGATATGCGTATTTAGGGGGGAGATCATGAGGGAACTTGCCCGCTTTGAGGATCCGGTAAAGAAGATGCCTCTTAGTCTTGCGGTCTTTGAAGTTGAGGAGGTTGAATTGCCTCCCTTTCAGCGAGATCTCTCAGAAGGCTTGAAAAAGCATCTTGAGCTCGCCATTGAAAAGCTCGGGTTTGTAACTCCCATTGTGGTCTGTGCCCATGAGGGCAAGTATTACGTAGTTGATGGCCGACATAGACTAGAAGCCCTGCGGGACCTTGGGGCGCGGGAGGTGCTGGCTATTGTAGCCCCTGAAGACTTATATCTTCACATCCTAGAGTTCAACACCGAGAAACCGCCGAACGTGAAGGAAAAGTCAAAACAGGCCTATCGGCTTTTCCAGGAATTTCTGCGCACGGATCCGAAAACTATCGAAGCCGATCTCTTTACCTATTTCAAGGAACCTCAGTTCATTACCTTCGGTTTTGTGCTTGAAGAGTTCGAGTCCCGTTTCCCGGCGAGTTTTTATGAAAGCCTCCTTGCCAAGATCGATCGTTTCCTTGAGGAACCCCTCTCCGAGGCCGTGGAGGAGCGTCGTCGCCGGGCCCAAAAACTTCTTGAGCTCAATCAGGAGGTCAACCAAAAGTATGCGGAACTGGGCTGGACCAACGCCCTCATGAAAGGCGAGATCGTGCGCAAGGCCGTACAACGGGCCTACGGTGTCCGAGTACGCACTATCGAGGACGATTTCTACGAGGCCTTGGAAAGGGTAAAAGAAGCCTGCCGAGAACTTGCTCCGGAGGACTTTGGAGGGCTGGCATGACCCCGGATTTCCGGCCGATCCTTAGGCCCATTGAGGTGATCCCCTTGGAATGGCAGGGAAAGCCTTCTCTGGTTCTCCGCGATCCTTTGGGATATACCGAAAATTTTTTGGTTCTTCCGCAGGCCCTGGCACCGATCCTGGCTCTCATGGACGGACGGCACAGTCTGCGTGATCTCCAGGTGGCGGCCACCCGGAGCTTTGGGCGCCTGGTGATGCTTGAAGAGGTGGCCGAACTCGTTAGAAAACTGGATGCTTACGGGTTTCTTGACGGCGAGGCCTTTAAGCGCCTGAAGGAAGAGGTGGAGCGCTCCTGGAAGGCTCTTCTGGTGCGTCCCCCGGCCCATGCCGGAAAGGCTTATCCTCGAGACCCCGAGGCCCTGCGAAATTTTCTTGATAGTATCCTGGACCAAGTTCAATCTCAGAGGAGTTTCTCTCCTAGGATTCTGGTGGCTCCGCATCTGGATATTTCGTCCGGAGCCAAGGGCTATGCCGCGGCCTATCGGAATTTTGATCTTCCAGAAAAGGCTCGGATTGTTCTCATCGGCACCGGTCATCAGCTTGAAAAACCCTTTTCCGTTCTCACCAAGGACTTAGAGACTCCGTTCGGAAGGATATCCGTGGATAGGGATTTCCTGGCCGGACTTTTGGCCAAAGTGCCTGAACTTTATCCCGATGAGTTTGCCCACCGCCACGAACATGCCTTGGAATTTCAGATCATCTTTTTACAGTATCTTTTCCCAGACTTTTCGGTGATCCCCATCCTGTTTGGACCTCTGGACCTTTATCTCCGAGATCACCGGGACCCCTTTGAGGCCGTTCCGGAACTAGAGAAACTGTGTTCGGTCTTGCGGGAGGCCTGGGATGAGCGGACCTACATGGTTGTAAGTATAGATTTCGCTCACCTAGGGGTTCGCTACGGAGATCCCTATCCGGCCGGGGAGAAGGAGGGGGCTATGGCTATCGCCACCGATCGGGCCCTCCTTGAGACCCTTTTTTCTGGAAATTACCAACGATTTCTTGAGGAGGCTTGCCGGGCTTTACCCTATAAGGTTTGCGGCTTGAGCTCCCTACTGTTCGTCGCCAACCTAGTTTCTGGATTTGACCCCCAAGGAGAGATTTATTACCAGGAGGCTGTACCTTTCGGCCCCGGTTCACTGGTCTCCATTGCCGCGGCTGGACTTGCGTTTTGAAAGCCATGATTCGTCTCGACCAGTTTCTGTCACGAGCCGGTTGGGGTTCTCGAAAGGAGGTCAAGCGCCTCATTCGCTCCGGGGTGGTTTCCGTAAACGGAAGGATGGTGAGAGAGGCGGCCTTTAAGGTCGCCCCCGGTGATAGGGTTGAAGTCTCAGGAAAACCGGTATCCTTTCAGGAACACCGGTATTTCCTACTTTATAAACCCAGGGGTTACGTAACCTCCACCAGGGATCGGCTACCCACGGTCATGGAGCTTCTGGTGGGCGTCTCGCGTACGGAAAAGCTCTTTCCGGTGGGAAGACTTGATCGGGACGCCGAAGGGGCCTTGCTCGTCACCGACGACGGCCAGCTTGCCCATCGACTTACCCATCCCAAATGGAAGGTTCCTAAGGTCTATCTGGTGGAGGTCGAAGGCGAATTTTCCGAAGAATTGCTCCCGCAATTTGAAGAAGGCATTGAGCTTTCGGAGGGAAAGACCCGTCCGGCCAGGGCCCGGATCGTTTCCCGAAAAGAGAACGCCACCCTTCTTGAGGTCATCCTCAAAGAGGGACGGTATCATCAGATAAAACGTATGTTCAGGGCCTTGGGCTTCAGGGTGCTTAATCTAAAACGTGTCCGTTTTGGGCCCTTAACCCTTGAAGGGCTTCTGCCTGGCGAGTTTCGAGCCCTGAATGAGGAGGAAATCTCGGCCCTCAGGCAGGCGGTGGGGCTTTAACGGCTACCACCGCATGAGCACCGCAGCCCAGGTAAAACCACCGCCGAAGGAGACCATGAGAACCAGGTCTCCGGGAGAGAGTCTGCCTTCCTCTATGGCCTCGTCGAGGGCAATGGGAATGCTGGCTGCGGAGGTATTTCCATATTTGTGGATATTTACGAAGACCCTCTCCGGAGGCAACTCCAGCCGTTCCCGGAGGTACTCAATGATGCGGATATTGGCTTGGTGAGGGATGAGGAGAGCGATCTCTTGGGGATCAATGCCGCCGGCTTCAATGGCCTCAAGAGTTACGGACTCCATAGCCCGCACGGCCTGTTTGAAGACTTCCCGGCCCTGCATGCGGATGTAGTAATCCTCCTTAGGGATCCTGGGATCGCAGGGAGGATAAAGGGATCCACAGCCTTTAAGGGTGAGTAAATGCCATAAAGAACCGTCCGCGTGAAGATGCGTGGAAATAACCCCTCGTTCACCATCCGGTGACCCGGTGACCACTGCGGCCCCGGCCCCGTCTCCGAAAAGTACGCAAGTAGTGCGGTCCTCCCAATTGGTCTTGTGGGAGAGGACTTCACTTCCGATAACCAGAATTTTTCGCTTGGGATCTTCACGTACGAACTTGTCCGCAATGGAGAGGGCGTAGAGGAACCCCGAACAGGTGGCCGAGAGGTCGAAGGCTCCGGCCCGTTTGGCCCCTAAGGCCTGTTGTACCAGAACGGCCACCGAGGGCATGAGGTAGTCCGGTGTAAGGGTGGCTACGATGATGAGATCGAGTTCTTCAGGCGTAACCTTGGCCTTTTCAAGGGCTTTTTTAGCCGCAGAGATGGCCAATTTGCTGTTTGACTCCCCCTCGGCCACTAGGCGACGTTCCTTGATTCCGGTTCGGACGGTGATCCACTCATCAGAGGTGTCCACCATTTTTTCTAGATCTCGGTTGGTGAGAACGCGCGAGGGTAACGCCCTACCAGTCCCTAAAATGAATGCTCCGGCCTTTCTCATTGTATCGCTTGATTCTCCTTTAGTGATTTTGATTTTTGGTGAAGAGACTTGCCAAGTCTTTCAGTAAGCCCGGTTTCCACAAACTTTTGGGCCACTAAAATGGCGTTTTTGATGGCCCGAGCATCCGAGCGTCCGTGGCCGATGATAACCACTCCATTTACCCCGAGAAGGGGAGCTCCTCCGTGTTCCCGCCAATCGGTACGTTTGCGGAAACGTTTGAGGGCCCTTCGAGCCAGAGAGAACCCTAAAATGGCCAGAGGATCTTTTTTGACCTCGGCTTTGAGCATCTCGGCTACCGCCTCGGCTACCCCTTCCGAGACCTTGAGGCAGATGTTGCCCACAAAACCGTCACAAACGATGACCTCCGCCTCTCCAAGATAGATATGACGGCCTTCAATGTTGCCAATGTAGTTAAGAGGACTTTCGGAGAGGAGGGCATGGGCCCGCTTGACTAGAAAATTGCCTTTTCCGCCTTCTTCCCCTATGGATAGTAGTCCCACCCGTGGATTTTGGATGCCTAGTATCCTTTCGGCAAAAAGAGAGCCCATGAAAGCGAACTGGAGAAGGTGTGCAGGCTTGCAATCGACGTTGGCCCCGGCGTCGATGAGGACGGCAGGGTTTTTAAGGGTAGGCAATACGGTGGCAATCGCCGGCCGCATAACTCCTGAGATCCTGCCTAGGGTAAAGAGGGCACAGGCATAAGTAGCCCCCGAATTTCCGGCACTTACCACCGCTTGGGCCTTTCCCTTTTTAACGAGTTCAAAAGCCCGCCGAATAGAGGAATCGAGCTTCCTCCGTAAGGCCTCACTTGGGGCCTCGTCCATTTTCACCCACTGCGAGGCGACAACCTTGCTGACCCTTTCGTGACCCGGAAATTCCGAAAGGGCCTCCTGCGTGCCTACTAAGTACAAGAAGATGCCCTTCGAGGCCTTTAAGGCCTCTTGGGCTCCCTTAAGAACTTCCTGGGGGGCATAGTCTCCCCCCATTACATCCAGGGCTATACCTACCACCGGTTAGATTTCCTCGGACGGCAGGAACTCCTTACCCCGATAGGTCCCGCAACTGGGACATATCCGATGGGGAAGTTTAGGACTCTTACAACGGGGGCACACCGAGACACAAGGAGCCACGAGATGTTTATGGGCCCGACGTTTCCCACGCCGGGAACGGGAAGTCTTTCTTTTGGGAACGGCCATCTTGACACCTCCTATTGATCAAGGATTGGGCTTCTTGTTTCCCAGAAGTTCCTTAAGAACCGCAAAAGGGCTCGTTTTGCGGTTCTCGCATCCGCAAAGACCCTGGTTCAGATTCTTTCCGCAACGGGGACAGAGCCCCCGACAGTCCTCACGGCAGAGTTTCTTGTGGGGTACCGCCAGGATCACTTGCTCCCGTACCAGTTCGTCCACCGGAATGACGTCGCCTTCATAAAAGACCACGTCCAGGTCCTCCCGCGTAAGCTGGGTTTCCTCTTTTAAAGGCATACTGGCCTGAGGCCGGAACTCTACTTCAAAGTCCTCATTTACTTCAAACAAAAATTCTTCTAAACATCGATCGCAAGTAAGGATAACTGTAGTTTCAATGTGCCCTTTGGCTTTAACATCAATTCCCCTTTTTTTCAAGAAGACCTTGGCTAAAAGCGGTTTGTTCAGGAAAAAACAGTCTCGAAGGAGTTCGCCTCCTTCTTCAAATTCGAGATGCAATCCCTCCGGGGGGATTTCCTCTAAAGGGATTCTCAAACCAGGCTTTTCCATTTTCAAAGACCTCTAACGAAACGTTTGTAATATTAAGATTAATCCTTTTTAGAGGAAGAGGAAAGTAAGGCCTGGAGTTCGGTATAAGAATTTACATGAAAATTTGCCGGAAGGGCTGGATTTTTGTAAGCCACCAGGGGAACGCTCACCGCCCGGCATAGTGTAAGATCCACCTCAGAGTCTCCTATATAAAGGGTTTCTTCTGGGGTGGTGCCAAAATATTCAAGGACGACGGTCAGGGCTTCGGGATGGGGTTTGGGCTTTGGACTTTTTAAGGCCGTCATGACGAGATCGAAATATGGCTCGAGACCGAAGATCTCAAGTAGCCGCCCCATAGTGGTCGTGCGGTTGGTGGAGATAGCGAGTCTAAAGCGCTCCCGGGCCCAGGTGAGAAACTCCTTGAGTCCGGGTTCCATCTTCATGTAGGGCAGGAATTTTTCATAGGGAAGATTTTTCTGATAGGCAAGAGCAGCCTCAAGTTTTTCGGGAAGCTGGCGAAAAAGATATCTTACGGATTCTTCCGCGGTGTGCATGTGGACATAATGCAATTCCTCTTCGGTAAGGGGCCCTCGGCCCATAGCTCGGCATATATCCTCGTAATAGGCTCGGTTGGCTTCCCGAGAATCGAAGAGAACACCGTCGCAATCAAAGACCAAGAGTTTCAAGTTTTTCATTTTCGTCGCACCAGTATGTACCGAGTGAGATTTTCAAGAAGGTCCCGGGTGGGATTCTGAGAGAAGAGGAAAAGATGCGATAGAGCCTTTTCTACCTCGACTTCGGCCCGCTGGCGGGTGTACTCGAAACCTCTGTAATGATTAATGATTTCCACGGCTTCCCGAAAGGTTTCCCGAGAAGGTTCGGTGTCTCTCAGAAGAGAGAGCAAGCGGGTGCGGTCGGACTCAGAGGCCTGGTTCAAGGTGTAGAGCAAGGGGAGGGTGACTTTTCCTTCCTTGAAATCCGTTCCGATGTCCTTGCCGGTCTCCTCGGAGACCCCCAGATAATCCAGGAGGTCGTCGGTAATCTGAAAGGCCAGGCCCAAGTGCCTGCCAAACTCTCGAAGGGCCTCCCGCTCCTTGTCCGAAACTCCGGCCATGATACCCCCGCACTCGCAGGCCGCCGAGATCAGGGCCGCAGTCTTCCGAAAGATCACGTCCTCGTATTCCTTTTCCGTGAGGCCGGTGTTGTCGCAATTTAGAAGTTGGAGAACTTCCCCTTCGCTCATAAGAAGGGTGGTTTGGGTTACGACTTTAAGAATATCGAAGTTGCCCTCCTCAACGGCGATCCTTAAAGCCCGGGCATAAAGGTAATCTCCCACCAGGATGGTGGCCTGGTTGCCCCAGAGGTTGTGCGCGGCTTTGCGACCCCGTCGGAATTCTGCCCCATCCACCACGTCGTCGTGAAGCAGGGTGGCGGCATGAAGATACTCAAAGAGGACGGAAAGTCGATAGATTTGCTCGTCCTCATAACCGCAGAGCCGTGCGCAAAGTACTGTAAGGAGAGGCCGCAGACGCTTGCCACCGGCAAACAGGATGTAATGGCTGACTTCATTTATAAAGGGTACCTGCGAGGCCTGAACCGCACCGAGAGCGGCCTCGATCTTCTTGAGGTCTTCTGCGATAGCGGAAAGTAATCTTTCTTTATCCATGGTCAGGTTTTATAATGCTATAAAATTTTCGATCCGACAATGCGGGGTGAAACATGAAACCGAAAAAGATTGTACTGGCTTATTCCGGAGGACTCGATACCTCGGTGATTTTGAAATGGCTTATAGAGAAATATCAATGTCCAGTGGTGGCCTTCTGTGCGGATGTAGGCCAGGAGGAGGACTGGGAGGAGGTAAGACGAAAAGGGCTCGCCTGCGGGGCCGAAGAGGTTATCATTCGGGATCTTAAAGAGGAATTTGTCGCCGAGTTCATCTTTACGGCCCTTAAGGCCAATGCGGTTTATGAGGGCTGGTACCTCATGGGGACTTCTTTGGCTCGGCCCCTTATTGCCCGAGAACAGGTTAAGGTGGCCCGGGAGGTGGGGGCGGACGCCGTGGCCCATGGGGCCACCGGTAAAGGTAACGACCAGGTGAGGTTTGAGCTTACCTATGCGGCCCTTGCTCCGGATCTCAAGGTCATTGCTCCCTGGCGGGAATGGGCGTTTGAAGGGCGAGAGGACCTGATCCAGTTTGCTGAGGCGCACGGCATTCCGGTGCCAGTAACAAAGGAAAAGCCCTACAGTATTGATGCCAACTTATTTCATATAAGTTACGAGGGCGGTATTTTAGAGGATCCCTGGGCCGAGCCTCCGGAGGACATGTTCCAGATGACGGTCTCCCCGGAGAAGGCCCCTGACGAGCCGGAATATGTGGAGATAGAGTTCGAGAGAGGAGCACCGGTGGCGGTTAACGGGGAAAGGCTCTCCCCTGCGGCCTTGCTCCAGAAACTCAATGAAATGGGAGGCCGGCACGGGGTGGGGCGAGTGGATATGGTGGAAAACCGCTTCGTAGGCCTCAAAAGCCGCGGAATTTATGAGACCCCCGGGGGGACCATTCTCCAGGTGGCCCACCGGGCCCTTGAACATCTCACTCTGGATCGGGAGGTCATGCACTTGCGAGACAGCCTTGTCCCCAAATTTTCGGAACTGATCTATTATGGCTTCTGGTTTTCTCCGGAGATGGAGGCCTTGAGGGCTTTTATCGAAGAGACTCAGAAGAACGTGACCGGCATGGTGCGGGTTAAACTTTACAAAGGAAATGTTATAGTGGCCGGGCGGAAAAGTCCGGTTTCTCTTTATCGCCAGGATCTCGCAAGCTTCGATGAGGCCGGTGGTTATAACCAAAAGGACGCCGAGGGTTTCATAAGATTGCAGGCCCTTAGATTAAAATTGCAGAGGAGGGAAGGGATATGAAGATCTTCATTGACACTGCGGACATAAATGAGATCCGGGAGATCAAGGCCCTAGGTATTCTTGATGGGGTGACCACTAACCCCTCGCTGGTCAAAAAGACCGGCCGACCTTGGAAAGAGGCCGTAAGCGATATCCTCAGGGAATGCGAGGGCCTTCCGGTTTCGGTAGAGGTAGTAGCTACGGATGCCGAGGGCATGATTCGGGAGGCCCGGGAACTGGCTAAACTGGGAGATAACGCCGTCATCAAGATCCCTTGCACCGAGGAGGGTATAAAAGCGGTCAAGACCCTTTCTGCCGAAGACATAAAGACCAATGTCACTTTGGTTTTTTCCCCCCTTCAAGCCCTGCTGGCGGCCAAGGTGGGGGCTACCTATGTTTCGCCCTTCATAGGCCGGATAGACGACATCGGCTACGACGGGCTCAAAGTTATCGAGGAGGTAGTGGCCATTTACGAGATTTATGGACTTGAGACCGAGATCATTGCGGCGAGCATCCGGCATGTGGACCACGTGCGGCGTTGTGCGGAGCTGGGAGTGGATATCGCCACTATCCCTTACAAGGTCATCAAACAGATGTTCCGGCATCCATTAACGGATGTGGGGCTTGAGCGTTTTCTCAAGGATGCCGAGGAGGCGGGCATAAAGATTTGACCCACCTTTTCTTTCTCATAAACTCGGGCTGGGGGCCCTTTTGGGATCGCCTCATGGTCCTTCTGAGCCGTGAAGACGTTATTTATGCCTTTTTTGTGACCATGAGCGCGATTCTTATTAAACGTTTGGGAAATAGGGGCCTTTTGGCCCCTATTTTAGCCTTTGTTTTAGTGATAGGAGCCGATTTTTTGTGCGCCCGGGGGCTTAAACCCCTTATAGCCCGTCCCAGGCCCTATGCTAACACAACGGGAATAAGAGTTTATAAGGGCGGGCGCTTTTTCAGGGTAGAGAAACCCATTCCTGCCAGAAGCTTTGGCTTCCCCTCCTGTCATGCGATAAACACCGCCACGGCAGCTGGTTTTTTCTCGGCGGTGGATCCGGTATTGGCACCGGCGGTTATCGTCTTTTCTTTCATGGTGGGCCTTTCTAGGGTCTATCTTGGTCATCACTGGCCGGAGGATGTTCTTTTCGGTTGGTTTCTGGGAGGTCTTATCGGCTTTGTGGGAGGGCTGATTTGGAGAAGAAGGATAAGGGACCCCTAGATTTGCTTTTTACCATCGAAGGCCTTTTCATTTTGATAATTTTGGCCTTTCGATTGGCGTATATACGAGAAGTCCCCCTTCAACTCTCACCGGACGAAGCCTATTATTGGGACTGGTCTCGAAATCTCGCCTGGGGGTATTACAGCAAACCGCCGATGGTGGCTTGGCTGATTGCGGCCTCTACACGCCTTCTTGGAGTCTCAGAATATGCGGTCAGGCTACCAGCGGTCTTCTGCGGTGTTGGCTTTCTAATTTTTATCTATTTTTTGAGCTACCGTATGTTCGAAAGACTATGCGCTCGCTGGACTCTCTTTGCGGCCGCCCTGGTGCCTATATTTACCGTTTACGGCCTTCTTATGACTATTGATCCGCCACTTCTTTTTTTCTGGGCCGGGGCCCTTTACTTTGGCTGGCTGGCCGCCGAGAAAGATCGTTTTAGAGACTGGTTTCTTCTCGGAATTTTTTGTGGTCTAGGGCTTCTCACCAAACAGACCATGTTAGCCTTTGGCTTCTTCTATGGTCTTTGGCTTCTATGCTACCGGAGATCCCTTCTCCGCACCCCCGGCCCCTGGCTTGCTTTCCTTACGGCCTTCTTGCTCTGGGGCCCTAACCTTTACTGGATTGCTCATCACGATTTCATTACCTTTCGGCACACGGAACATCACTTTGCAGAAGAAACCTTTTCTTTGCTCGGTCCTCTTAATTTCCTCCTTGAGCAGGCCGGAGTCCTGTCGCCCTTCATCTTTGGACTTTTTATCTGGGGCGTAGTTATGCTCTTCAAGAGAAGGAATTGGCGATCGGACCCTCGTCTTACCTATCTTTGGGCCCTTTCAGCCTGGCCTTACCTTGCTGTACTCCCACTTTCTTTTTTCCGCAAAGTAAACGCCAACTGGCCCATGCCCTTCTTTGTCTCTGGTTTGGTTTTGACGACCGTTTTGATATTTTCCTTGAAAGGACGTCCACTGGTCAAAGTTTTACGGGGCCTATTTTTTCTGGGACTGATATTAGCTTTTACCAGTAGCCTTCTCCTCTATGAACTTCCACGCTTTCCTGAGAAGTTCCCTACAGCCATATCCGGACTACTTTTTCGATTTCATGGCTGGCGGGAGATGGCTCACATCGTTCAGAAATATCGCAGACCCGGAGATATAATCCTCACAGATCACCGTTACTTCGCCTCGGAACTGGCCTTTTACCTCCCGGATCATCCCAGAGTATATCAGCTCCCTGAAGGACCTATACCTAAGAGTCAGTACCATTTGTGGGGGATTCCGGGAGATCTCCGGGGCAAGCCCGCACTTTTTGTAATGAAAGGCCGTCATAGTCCTTCTAGTGAAGCCTATCTCATACTTTTCCAAAAAATAAAACTTCCTGGGAACAAGCAGCTTTCTTTTTCGGTTTGGAGAGGTTACTTTAAATGAGAGCTTTGCAAAACCTAAACTTTTGCAAAACTCTTCTTTGCGACCCCACTCCTTGAGGACCTTCGAGTCGCGAGCTTTATCGCCAAAACAGATGTTATGGTTTAGTTCCCTTTTTGGAAAAGGAGGCCTAGGGATCCCCAGCAGAAGCGGGAGGGATAGAGTTTGGCCAGGACATTTTTGGAAGGTTACCAGTTGATGGGGCGGTCAAGTTTAGATAAGATATTTTTAGGGGAGCTTTTGGTGGATTTTGCAAAAAATCTCTAAGGCGTATGAGTTTGCTGTTTTTTTTCTTTTGTGTTTTTTTCGTGTTTTCCTTGCCTTCAGAGGCTTTTAGTATCCAGATTCACCCCAGTCCCGAAGGTTCATATGTTCATCTTATTAGTCATCTTTATTTTTTTTCTTCTCTTGTAGTGATCCTTTATTGGTTTAACCGTTATCTTTCTTTGTCTGGTCCTGCTTGGCGTTATCTTTGTCTTTCTTTTGTCTTTTTCCTTCTTTGGAATGTAGACACAACTTTAGCTCATCTCCTGGAGATTCTATATCCTTTTAAAGATTTTTCTTACTATGCTTCCGTTTTGCCTGATTATTTGCATTGCAAGAAATTATCTTTTTGTTTTTATTATTTTTTGCGGTTTGATCATGTATTTTGTGTTCCCGGGATGTATTTTCTTTGGAAATGTTTGCAAGAATTTTCTAAGGAATTTTATGTTGACTCTTAGATTTTCTTTTTATCCAGTCTTTTTGGCTGATTTTATTGGTGCACTTTTAATGATTTTGTTTGCTTTTTTGTCTTTAGGAACTGCTGTTAGACTTGTGTATATTAATCCTCGCAATATATTGTTCGGTTATCTTTTGGGGGTGTCTTTTTCATTTGCTGCCTTTGCACTCTCTCGAAGTTTTGGGCACATAGTTCATATTTTTCTTTTATGGAGCGGATATGCCAAATATTGGAAACACTTGGCTCCTTTCTCTGGAGCCTTCAATACTGTCTTTATTCTTTTGGCCGCCTTTCTGACCTTGATATTTCCAGTAGTTTATCGCCTCTTTGATATGATGAGTGCCGAGACTCAGGCCCTACAGAAGACCAAGAGGAAACTGGAAGAGGCCAACCGCCAGCTTCAGGAGCTATCTCGGCAATTAGAAGAAAAGGTAAAAGAGAGAACTCAAGAGCTTGCCATTTCCGAAGAGAAGTTCCGCAAGTTATTTGAAGCTTCCGGAGATGCCATCTTTTTCTGTGATGCTGAGGGGCGTTTAAGAGATATCAATCCCAGCGGTCTAAAACTCTTGGGATTTTCTAAAGAGGAAATTGTAGGCCGAAGCCTTGGAGATTTCTTTCTGCGAAAGGAAGATTGGAAACATTACAAGAAACAACTTTGTTCCGTGGGCTGGATCAACAATTACGAGACCGAGCTCGTAATCCGTGGGGGTGAAAAACGATATGTGATCATTACTGCCAACGCCATTGAATATGTAAAAGGATGCCGTTTAGGCTGTCAGGGCATTATAAAGGACATTACTTCTTTCAAGGAGATGATGGATCGGCTAATCCATTCCGAAAAAATGGCGGCTGTGGGTCAGCTGGCCGCAGGCATAGCCCACGAGATCAACACCCCTCTGGGGATCATTTATGGCTACACCCAGCTCCTCAAGGAAAATTGGCCTGAAAGCGAAGTCATAGAGGATCTTGAAATTATAGAAAAACAGGTCCAGAGCTGTCGAAGACTTATTTCCGATCTTCTTCTTTTTGCGCGGTCTTCTAAGTTTTCGGAAAGGCACCGTTTCTCTCTGAATGAACTCCTCGAACAGATAATAGGAATGGTATATTATACCTTTGAGAAAGCAGGAATTCGAATTTCTTTTCATCCCGGGGATATTCCGGAGATAGAAGGGAATGAGGAGCGGCTCCGGGAGGTGGTCATGAATCTTCTCACCAATAGCCGGGATGCCTTGAAAGAGGGAGGTGAAATTCATATCTGGACGGCTCTTTCGCCCGAAGGCAAGGTGGTCCTTGAAGTAGGGGATACCGGCTGCGGTATCCCCTCGGAGATTCGGGACCGGATCTTCGAACCCTTTTTTACCACCAAACCCCCCGGCAAGGGGACGGGTTTGGGACTCTCAGTCTCTTACGCCATCATCAAGGAGCATGGCGGTGAGATAGAGGTCTTCTCGCCTCCCCCTTCTAAGGAACCCTATCTTTCCTTGAATATATGTACCCTTTTTCGAATCACGCTTCCGGAGAGGTCTCATGCCTAAGGCCACAGTGCTTTTGGTAGATGATGAACCTCAGATGGTACGCCTTCTTCAGAAGATATTGAAACCCCTGAGCGAGCTACGTCTGGAAATTGCGCTTTCTGGAGAAGAGGCCTTAGAAAAGGTATACCGGCTGCTCCCGGAAGTGGTGGTCTCAGATATCAAGATGCCCGGGATGGACGGTTTGGAGCTCCTGGAACGAATTCGTGAAAGGGATTCCACCATTTCGGTGATCCTCATCACCGGTTACGGGACCATCGAGATGGCCGTGGAGGCCATTAAAAAGGGAGCCTATGATTTCGTTAACAAACCCTTTGATAAAGACCATTTCCGGCATCTGGTAAAAAGGGCTCTTGAGAGGACTCAGCTCCTGCGGGAGAACCTCCGGTTGCGTTCTGCCGAGGAAAGCTGGTGGGAGTCCTTAGGTATAATCGGTCAATCCCCAGTCTTTCGGGAGCTTATGGCCATGGTCGAGCAGGTGGCCCGCTGCGATATCGCCGTCCTCATCCGGGGAGAATCCGGGACGGGCAAAGAACAGATCGCTCGGGCCATCCACCATTTGAGTGACCGGCGTGAAAAAAAGATGGTCGCGGTGAATTGCGCGGCCATCCCGGAAAATATCCTGGAAAGCGAACTCTTCGGTTATGTCAAGGGAGCCTTTACCGGGGCCGAAAGGGACCACCCCGGGCTTTTCCAAGAGGCCCACGGATCTACTATCTTTCTTGACGAAATTGGGGACATGCCTCTCAATCTCCAAGTAAAGCTCCTCCGTGCCCTTCAGGATGGAGAGGTGCGCCCCCTGGGAGCTACTTGTCCGGTAAAGGTGGAAGTGCGGGTGATCGCTTCCACCAATCAGGATCTTGAAGAAAAAATAGCCGCTGGACAATTTCGAGAGGATCTTTATTACCGCCTGAACGAGGTCACGCTCTGGGTGCCTCCACTTCGCGAAAGAGGGGAGGACATTCTTCTTCTGGCCCGCCATTTTCTCCAGAAATACGCGAAAGAGTATCAGAGGGAGGACCTCGATTTTTCTCCCGAAGCCCTAGAGTTCCTGATGCGACATCCCTGGAAAGGCAACGTGCGGGAGCTCAAGAACGCCGTCAAACGGGCCGTCCTTCTGGCCAAGGGATCGGCGATCACTCCAGAGGACCTGAGAGATTCTCTTCGAGATTTCTACAAGCCCAGGCCTTCGGAAGCCATATTCCATAAGCCTTACCATCAAGCCAAAAAAGAAGTTCTAGAACAATTTGCCAGACGATATCTCGAAGGACTCCTGCGAAGCACCCGAGGAAACGTGACCCAGGCGGCTCGCTTGGCTGGTCTGGAGCGCCAGAGTTTTCAGCGTCTTCTCCGTCAATATGGGATTTCTGCCGAGGACTTCCGAAGTGAAACCTCAATGTAGCATACCTGCAACTTAAACGTTGCACCCCGCAAAAATTTTTCCTTCCCCTCGCCTTTTTTAGAACAATTTTTTGAAAACTTTTGGAGAGTTTTTCCTAAATGTTTTGGGTCCAATTTTTGCATTAAAACTCTGCAAAAAAGTGAAAGTAAGCCTGGGAATGGGATACAAAGTTTCACACTTTCCAATTTTAGAACTGACCCGTTTAGGGGCTTTTTCTCTCTTTGTTCCTATTAAAGGGGTAAGGGCGTCCGAAGAAAATTTCAGCTCCGAAGAGGCTATAAGGTGGAGGGGCCGGTGTCGGACTGTTGGATGCCTAAAATGCTCCGCTGCCCAGGTAGAAAAGCGGGGCGAGGGAAAATTCAAGCGTATAAGCCGGGAGGAGGCTTTAGATCCTACGTAAAGGGTAGTGGAGAAAATAAAAGGGGAAAGGGGGTGAGAGCCATAAGGGGATAAAAAGGATGGGATGGCTTTCTTTTTTTACATCAAAATTTTGATTGAGGAGGTGTAAAATGGCGGATCCCACGATTGGCAAATGGATTGCACCTATCATTTACCTTGGTGCCGCAGTTCTTTTGGCCAACGGGCTTTTGCACCTGGATCCCGAACGCAAGAAGTCCAACGAGAGGGTGGTGGGGGTAATAACCTTAACGGTGGGCTTGATGTGGTGGCCCTTTCTGATTGCCATGATGGTGGTCCAAGGCCTGGGTTCCCTTACCAATTTCGTGACAGGCCTTGCAGGCATGTATGCTTTCGCCTTCACGGCTCTGGGAGTTTGTGAGATCTGGGACATTAAACCTCGCCGACAATTGGGGGCAGTCTTTATTCTTATTGGCTGGCTCACCCTGGCTTACGGGGTTTACTGGCTGGTGTATCCCACGCCCAAGTGGATCTATCATTTTTCGATTGCTTTTGTGTGGTTTGTAGCCATGAATATTGCCGGCTTTTTCATGAATGGAAAGGTAAGCGAAAAGTTGCTGGGATATGTAGTAACTTTTGCAGCTCTTTATACCTTCGCTATTCCAGCTATTTTGTGGTCCATGCCTCCGGGACATCAGGGGCCTTTCTAAAGAGGAATTTTTTTGAACACAACTAAGTCAAAGGAGGTGCATTATGATACCCTGGGGTCTGGTAGCTTTAGCAATAATTGGTTGGATAGTAGCTTTAATAGCCTGGTCTGGAGAATAATTGAAGTAAAAAGGGGCTGTACCGATTTGAAGATAGGGTCAGCCCCTTCGGAAAATAAGTGAGAGGGGGTCGATATGGAGGCCAAGATTTCCAGACGGAAGTTTTTAAAACTGAGCGGTGTGGCGGCTTTTTCTCCTTTTATTCGTTTGGGGGATGTAGTTAGCCCCCGGACTAAAGCGCCCACTCCTACCGATTTTGGAGTGGAAAAGAGGGTTCCTTTGCGCTGTCGGATGTGTGCTCAGCAGTGCCCAGCTATAGGGATAGTAAAGGATGGAAAGCTTATCAAAATGGAGGCCAATCCTCATCTCCCTTACTCGGGTATTTGTGGGCGCAGTCGGTCGACCCCGGCGGCGGTCTACAATCCGGATCGTCTTAAATATCCCCTGTTGCGCGTAGGAAAGAGGGGTGAGGGCAAGTTTAAACGCATCAGTTGGGAGGAAGCGCTGGATCGGATAGCGAAGGTATTGAAAAAGTACAGGAAGGAAGCCCCGGAGAAGGTGGTGTATCTGCCGCGGTTTACCTCGGCCGCGGGGATAGACAAACCTTTCTGGCATCTTTACGGTACTCCAAATATCATCTCTTATGCCGATACCTGCCATTCTGCCGGCCACGATTGGGGTTTAGGGGGTTACTTTGGTCGTCCTATATCTCCAGGTGCAGTTTGGATGGATTATCCTAATGCTAAGTTTGGGGTCTTGGCTATGCGAAATCCGGGAGGCGGCCTTTGCGTTTATCAATTCGGAACCTTTTTTGCGGAAGGGAAACGGAACGGTCTCCGTCTGGTATCGGTAGACGTCAGGTTCCCTAATGAATCTATTGAAGGTGCGGGCCACCGTTGGTTGCCTATTCGGCCGGGGACAGATCCGGCTTTTCATTTAGCCCTAGCGCATGTGATTGTGAAAAAGAAAGGCTATGATGAAGCTTACCTTATAGAAAAGACCAATGCCTGCATGCTTATAGATCCTGAGACCCTTGAGCCATTTAAAGCTGTAATTGAAGAGAAAGAGGAAAAGAAGGGGGATAAAACGGTAAAAAAGAGGACGATGCGATACCTGGTGTGGGATGAGGCCCAAGGGAAGGCCGTCTTTAAGTCTCAGGCCTCCAAACCTGCTCTTTTAGGAGAATTTGAAATAGAAGGCAAGAAAGTTATTACGGCTTTTGAGGCCATTTCCCGAGCTCTTGAGAGATATACTCCCCAATGGGCAGAAAAAATTACTACCGTCCCGGCCAAAGAGATTGAAGCGATAGCCGAAGAACTAATCAAAAATAAACCTCAAGTTTTTGTGGATACCGGTTGGTATTCCGAACGATACGCTAACTCTCTGAGACAATTTCATGCTATTGGTTTGGTAAACACACTCCTCGGATGCTGGGAGAAGAAGGGCGGTATTGGGGGTATTCCCAAGGTTAAGCTCCACGGGGTTCTTCCCAAAGTTAAAAAACCCAAGAGGATTCAGATCACCAAGTATTATCAAAAAAAAGAAGGTTATCCTTTCATTATACCCAAGGCCGGACGGCGTTTCGTCTTTGAGGCCCTTCGGACAGGTAAACCCTATGAACCTAAAGTGATTTTCGCCATGGGGCAGAACTTTATCGGTGGTTCAGCGGGTTCAGTAGAGTTAATAAAGCTTTTAGATAAAGTGGAGCTCATTGTCTGTATGACGCCTTTTATGGATGAAAGTTGTCTCTATGCGGACATTATCCTGCCAGATACCATGTTTCCTGAAAGAAACGAAGCCTTACATGTAAAATTTAAACAGTCTTTCCCTACCGTAGCCATGAACATGAAAGCGGTGGAGCCCCCCTTTGAAGCTCGTCCGGGAGATTGGGTGATGGTGGAACTTGCTAAAAGAGTTCTTTTTTCCGAGGAGTTTGAGAAATATTTTGGAGATTTTGTGCGAGGAGGCTGGGAATACGGATGGCGCAAACAGCTAGAAGGCCTTGATGAAAAATATCCCGGGATTACCCTTGAGAGGCTTAAAAAAGAAGGGGTCTGGTATGGAAAACAGAATTATAAGATCAAAAAGAAGACCCTAACGCATGAAATAGAAATCTTTAGTCTCACCTTTCTTGAGACTTACAAGAAGTTCAAAGAAAAGGGATATCCCTTTGCTGAATATGCCAATCCCCTGCCTTCTTGGGCCCCACCTTTCTGGTGGGAGGAGAAGAAAGGCCAGCTTGCAGAGGATGAATTTATACTTACTACCGGTTTTTCGCCTTTGAACTCCTTTACCGGCGGACAAACCAGGAACAATCCGTTATTACGAGAAATTTGGGATCAGATAGGCCTTGATCGTCTCTGGATCCATCCCGAAAGAGCCCAAAAGCTGGGTATTCAAGATGGAGATGTGGTGGAGGTCTTTCCGGCACATAACCCAGAAATTAGAGCCACAGCTCGGGTGTGGATTACCCCATTAGTGCATCCGGATGCTCTTTTTACTTATTATGGAGTAGGGGCAGGAGTCTTTTCTCAGCTTAAGAAGTTTTTGGTCTTTTTGCCTGAACATGGGGTAAATATGAACCACTTTTCAAAGCTTCATTTCGCTCCCTTGCAGGGGGGACATGCCACTCAGGATGTGATTATCAAAATTAGGAGGGCTTAATCATGACTAGAGTAAGTATGCTTTATGATATGCAGGCTTGTGTGCGGTGTTTTGCTTGTTCGGTGCAATGTGGCATTGAAAACCGGGCCCGTTTAGCACGGGATGGCCGCGGAAATACAGAAAAGGTCCTTGCGGATAGAAGACCGGAGCTGCGTTACATTTTTCCTATTCTCCGTGTAGGGGGGACTTTTCCTACTGCTATGCCGGTTACCGAACTCAGACATTGCATGCATTGTGAAAACGCCCCCTGTGCCAGGCGGTGTCCGGCGGCAGCCATTGAGGTTAAACCCTATGGGGTAGTGGTGCTTCATGAAGAAAAGTGTATCGGATGTCGGGCTTGTCTTGAAGCCTGTCCTTTTGATGTCCCCAATTTTAATGCCAAATTCGGAAAGACTTACAAGTGCTTCATGTGTTACGACCGGATCGAAGCCGGCCTCTCTCCGGCCTGTGTAGAGGCCTGTCTGGCCAAAGCCCTTTATTTCGGGACGCGGGAGGAAGTGTTAGAGGAGGCCTATCGTCGGGCCGAGAACTATGAAAAGCACCTCGGAGAAAAGTTTCAGGTCTACGGAGCGGAAAAAGTAAGCGATGCTACGGGCTATCTTCACTGGGTCACGGTAGGTCCAGCGGCTTATCTTGAAGATTATGCCTTAAGGCCGGGAGCTGAAAGGGGACAAATCGAGGCCCTGGATGCCGTGAGAACCATCGGTTGGGTCCTTTTTGGAGCTAGTGCTGCCGGGATTATAGGCCATTTCCTTTATAGTTTAGGCAAAGAAGAACAAGAATAAATAAAGGAGGCTACCATGCAGGAAATCCAAACTTTTAATAGATTTCAGCGGACTTTTCATATGCATTATCTCCATTTTATGTTCGTTTTTTTCCTTACGGGGCTTCCCCAAGTCGCTCCCCATGCTTTCCGTTGGCTTCTCTACTTTTTCTGGATACCATTTACTTGGTTCTCACCAGAAACTACCTATCTTTCTGGGGGAATGAAGGTAGCGATGGTGTTTCACAGATTGGCCGGTTTAGGTCTTATAGTTTATGCCATTCCTTTTGCTTTGCGAGAGATAAAGAATATGGCTAGTTGGCAGATATGGCCAGAAGGAGGAATGGCAGAGGGGATACGAGAGCTTTTGAAACACTACATAGGTTTCAAACCTGCTAACTTCGGAAAATATAATATAGGACAAAAATTTTTAGCCTGGACCACCATTGTGACTACGGCTATTATGATTGTTACGGGTTGTATTCTTATGTTTAAAGATGCTTTTGAGCCTAATACCTGGCGGTGGGCTAGATTTTTCCATGATGTAGGGTTCTTTATCTTCTTAGTAATCCTTCCTATTCATATTTACATGGCCCTTCATCCTCTAAATCGTAAAGGCTATCGGGCCATGTTTGAGACCGGAACCTTCCCGGAAGAATATGTAAAAACTCACCATCCTAAATGGTGGGGAAAACTTCAAAGAAAACTTTAAACTATTTGTGGGAGGTGCGGGACATGAAATTATTTAAATGGCTAGTGGGTTTTTTGGTAGGGTTGTTGTTTTGGACCTGGCAACCAGTCTCTCTTAAGGCCATGACCGAACAGGAGGAGATCGAGGCTTTGAAGGCCCAGGTGCAGATGCTTCTCAAGCGGATAGAGGAGCTAGAGAGGAGGCAGGCCCGGGAGGAAAAAGCGGCGGAGAGCAAGGCCCCGGCGAACTGGAAGGCCTACTGGAAGAATGGTTTTCGGATTGAGTACAAGGATCCGGAGAAGGACCGGGAGTATAAGTTTCGTTTTCGGACGGGGATACAGCTTCGCTACACTTACATGAGCCGTGACGAGGACTTTTCTGGTGGTGATGAGAACTACAGCAGCTTTAACATGAGGCGTCTTAGGTTTTTCGTGGACGGCACGGCCCCGAACCGCGACTGGAAATATTATGTTCATGTCCAGCTTGAACCTAAAAGCAGTGTGAATGTACACGATGCTTTTGTGATCTGGCAGAGATATGCGCCCTTTTTCAAGGTTCAGTTTGGGCGGATGAAGATCCCGGCGATGAGCATGGAGTATTGGCAGAGCGGATTTATGCAGAACGGCACGGACCGGACGATATTTACGGACGACAGTGAGGGCTACTGGCCTTATGCTGGGACGCCGAAGCTCAAGGTGGGGGGTCACTTACTAAGCAACGGTTTTCCCATCGGGGGGATGCTCCTCTACCGCTCGCAGGGGATCAACGTGAACGGGGCGCTCGATCTCTTCGGCAAAAAGCAGTTTTTGGCCTATTGGTTTGGGTGGTACAACGGGCGGGACACCCAGGGTAACAGGAATACCGCCAGCGACGATCATCTTTATTCCTGGCGCGTGGCCTTCAATATCCTTCCCGGATCCGACCCGCGTGGCCCTCTCGGCCCGGGCACCTTCAACAACTACTTCATGCAGGGGGATTACGGCTACAACACCAAGCCGGCCCTGGCCCTGGTTCTTTCGGGATTCTGGACTAAGAATAGGGTTGGGACATACTACACCAATACAGATACGGATGCGGAGTTGGAAAGCATATCTAGAAACCACGACGTAGAGAATTATGGTTTTGATGCGGCTTTGCTTTTTCGCTACAAAGGGTTTTCGGCGGATGTGGAGTGGGCCTGGGAGGAATTCATCCAGGATCCGGACAAGGGCAATGTTGGTGGGCATGATGAGGAGACTTGGGATCGGATGGGTTTTCGGGTAAACCTGGGGTATTTTTGGGTGCCGCGCAAATGGGAGATGACCTTCAAGTATGCGTATCTTGAACGTTTGACGGACGACAAACTTGAGGACGCCATCAAGAGTGGAGTTGGTCTTTTAAAGACCAAGGATGGTAAGTATGCGATTGAGGACTACATGCAACAGTTCATGGTAGGGGTGAACTACTATTTTCACGGTTTCAACCAGTACATAACCTTTGACGTTTCCTATCTCATGATCGAGACTGCTAAGCCTTCGGTTGCGGAGGTTGCGAAGATGGGCCTTAACGGTCTCTCTTGGGATGACGAGACCGAGGAAGACTGGCGCTTTCGGGTAATGTATCAGTACTTGTTCTAAAAGTATTGCTTATCTCTAACTACTATTATATATAGATTACTATTGGGCGGGGCACAGGACCCCGCTTTTTATTTTTATTCAAAAGGTTTATGAGTATAGAGGAATATGGAGCGTCGAAGATTTTCTCGGGTAGTTTTTCCTACTGAGGCCGTGGTTGAAACCGAAGAAGGAAGATTTACAGCCCGCTTGAAAGACCTGGCTTACGGAGGGGCCTATCTCTTCTCGGAAAAGAAGCCTCCTCTGGGGAAGGATATTTTTATCCGTTTTTTTCTTTCCGGTCTTGAGCCCCGAATCGAAATTCAGTTCGAGGCCGAAGTGGTGAGACAAGGTAAGGACGGTTTCGCGGTAAAACTCAAAAGTATAGATTTTTCTAGTCTTAGCCATCTCCGAAAAATCCTCTATTACAATCTTCCAGATCCAGACCTGGCCGAAAGGGAATTGAAGGCCCTTCTGGGAGAAAGCCTATTGGAGCTTTGATGGCCTTTTACTGTCAGAAGTGCGGATATCGATCTCCCAAATGGCTCGGGAAATGCCCCTCCTGCGGGAGTTGGGACGCTTTGGTGGAAGAGCCCGAAAAGAAGCGTCTTTCCAAAACTAAGGAAAAGGTCCAGGTATTCAAGCTGTCCGAGATTCCCAAAGAAAGGGTCTTCAGATTCGTTTCTGGGATTTCGGAGTTTGATCGGGTGCTTGGGGGCGGGCTGGTTCCGGCTTCACTTATCCTCATCGGAGGCGATCCCGGAATTGGAAAGTCCACCCTCCTACTTCAGGCGGCTCAGGCCTATCTGCGTCAGGGGCTCACCGTGGTTTATCTTTCTGGGGAGGAATCTCCGGCACAGATCCGTTTGCGGGCCGAAAGATTGGGTCTAACCGAAGATCTTTACCTTGTGGCCGAGACCGATCTTTCGGCGGCCCTTTCGGCAGTTCGGGCCTTCCGTCCCCAAATCCTCATCGTGGACTCTATTCAGACGGTCTATCTCCCGGAAATATCTTCAGCGCCCGGATCGGTCTCGCAGGTGCGAGAGGCGGCTTCGGCTCTTTTACGTTACGCCAAGGAAGAGGGAGTGGCAGTCTTTATTGTGGGACACGTGACAAAGGAGGGAGTCCTTGCTGGCCCCCGTGTGCTGGAACATCTGGTAGATGCTGTTCTTTACTTTGAGGGCGAACGCACCGGGCCTTACCGGATTTTACGGGCGATAAAGAATCGTTTTGGGGCACTGGATGAAATCGGAGTCTTCGAGATGACCGAACAGGGGCTTAAACCGGTGGAAAATCCATCGTCTTTCTTTTTATCCGAGGGTACGGGAGCGATCTTTCCTTCCATGGAAGGCACTCGCCCCCTATTAGTGGAGATCCAGGCCTTGGTGGTAAAGAGCCATCTTGCGGCCCCTAGGCGTACGGCCGTGGGATTTGATCCCTATAGGCTTTCTATGTTGCTGGCCATTTTGGAGAAGACTACCGGGATTTCATTTTTCGATCGAGATGTCTTTCTGAACGTGGCTGGAGGCTTAAAGATAAAAGAACCGGCTGGAGACCTTGCGGTCTGTGCGGCCCTTCTTGCAAGCCGTCTCGATAAAAGATTGCCTAATAAGAGCGTTTTCATCGGGGAGGTAGGCCTTTCAGGAGAGGTTAGGCCGGTGATGTTCCTTGAGAGCCGGTTCAAGGAGGCTCAACGGCTTGGATTTAAACGAGCCTTCTGCCCACCTTTAGAAAGCCGTTCTTTTGAGACCTCTGGAATGCAAATCGTTTCGGTGTCTTTTGTAACGGAATTTCTTGGGTGCTTGTCTTGAAGTCGGGCTTTGATTATCTTTTAAGGAAATCTTTTGAAGAAAATTTAGAAACCAAAAAGGAGGTTGGGATGGCGGTCTGTCAAGTAACGGATCAAAACTTTGAAAGCGAAGTACTCCAAAGTGAGATTCCGGTGTTGGTAGATTTTTGGGCGGCCTGGTGTGGTCCCTGTCGGGCGATTGCCCCCGTGATCGAGGAATTGGCTGAAGAGTATCAGGGCAAACTCAAGGTCTGCAAACTCAATGTGGACGAAAATCCGGTAACCCCTGGTAAATACGGCATAAGGGCCATTCCTACGCTTATCTTTTTCAAGAATGGTCAGCCGGTGGAAAGTATCACCGGGGCCGTGGCCAAAAGCACTATTGAGGCTGTAATTGCCAAGGTCCTTGAGGCGTAATGTCTAGAGATCTTGATCTTATTATTGTTGGAGGGGGGCCGGCCGGTCTTACGGCTTATATCTATGCTGCTCGGGCTCGGTTAAAGACCCTCCTTATCGAAAAGTTTTCTCCGGGAGGTCAGGTTCTGGTTACGGATTTCGTGGAAAATTATCCGGGCTTCCCGGAAGGCATTTCCGGGGCCGAGCTCATGGAGCGTTTTACTGCCCATGCCAGGGCCTTAGGCCTTGAGCCTCTCAATGAAGAGGTTGTAAGTCTTACGGTGGAAGATGAGCTGCGCTTGATTCATCTGGCCGATGGTAAGGTGCTTGCGGCCCCGGCGGTGATAATTGCCACCGGGGCCACCCATAGAAAACTGGGTGTGCCTGGGGAAGAGGAGCTTACCGGGAAAGGAGTCTCTTATTGTGCTACCTGTGATGGTCCCTTTTTCCGAGACGAGGTTATCGCAGTGGTAGGCGGAGGGAATACCGCTGTGCAGGAGGCCCTTTTTCTTACCCGTTTTGTCAAAAAGATCTATCTTATCCATAGACGGGATCAGTTGCGGGCCACGCAAATTCTTCAAGAACGGGCCTTTGCCAATTCTAAGATTGAATTCGTTTGGGACTCGGTGGTGGAAGAGATCCTGGGGAAGGAAAAGGTAGAGGGAGTGCGGATCAAAAATTGTAAGACCGGAGAGAAAAGTATCTTAGAAGTAGGTGGAGTTTTTATTTTTATCGGGATCAAGCCCCAGACCGAGTGGCTAACGGGGGTGGTGGCCTTAGACGAAAGGGGATTTATCATTACGGATTCAGAGATGCGAACCTCTGTGCCTGGTGTATTTGCGGCTGGGGACGTACGGGCGAAGGCTTGCCGTCAAATTGTAACTGCCGCCGGCGACGGAGCCACCGCAGCCTACAGTGCTGAGACTTATCTTTCCGAGAGGAATCGATCGTGAAAAGGTATGTTTCTTTAGGGCTGGTTTTATTTTTGCTCTTGGCAATTTCTGCCTGTGGTGGGCGAGAGGGAAAGCGGGGTGGGCTTCTTTCTTGGTTTACGAAAGAAGCCAAACCTCCAGAGGCCCAACTCTGGGAACTGGTGAAGCGGGCCCGTCAGCATTTTGAAAAGGGATACTATGAACTTGCAGAAAAGGATTTCGAGGAGATTCGGGATCGGTATCCGGATTCTCCTTATGCCCTGTGGGCCGAACTTAAACTTGCGGATTGCAAGTTTTTTGCCGGTAAGTATCTTGAAGCCGCGGTGCTCTACGAGGAATTTGAAAAGTTGCATCCTACCAATGAGGCCATCCCCTACGTGATCTTTCAGATCGGAACTAGTTACTACCACATGATGCTTTCTCCAGATCGCGATCAAACTAACACCAAAAAGGCTATTGAGGCCTATGAAAGATTGATCCAAAACTATCCCGATTCTCCCTACGTATATGAGGCCCGAAAAAGGATCGCCAAGGCTCGCGAGAGATTGGCGGCCCACGAACTTTATGTAGCTCGTTTCTATTTTCGCACCGGGAGATACCGCGGAGCCTACTATCGGCTACTCTATCTTCTTGAAAATTATCCAGAAACCAAGGCGGCTACTGAGGGACGGCTGCTTACCTCCCAATATTATAAGAAGGCTCTTGAAGAGACCAAAGCTCTTGCCGAAGGCAAACTTAAAGACTATTGGGGAAAGCCCTATCCCTGAGAGTCTTCTTCCAGCACTTCCTCCAATTCTTTGAGAAGATCTTCTTTTTCTTTTTTCTTAGGGGTTTCTAGTACAAGCTCGAGTTTAGGCTCTTCTAGTGGTTGGGTAGGAGAGATTTCCTCTTCCGTGGTGGCAGAAGGCGTAGAAAGACTTTCTAGCTCAAGAGGTATTTGTTCAGAGGAAGGTTCTATCCCGGGTAATTCGAGTTCGAGCGAAGGGGGGCCGGCAGCCGATTCCATATCCGAAGCCTCGGTAGGGGGTTCTAGAGACATAGGTTCCGATATGAAAGGTGGGGCTGTAATGAGGGTATCCTTTAAAATAACTTCCTTTTCGTTGGCCTTATAAAAAGGGCCAAAGGATTCTGCTAAAGAGCTAAGGTCTTCCCCACACCGGGGACAAACTTTGTTGGTTTCCGAGGTAATAAATCTACACTTTGGGCAACGCATGAAGCCTCCTCGTCAAAAAGATTATTTGAATTTATAATAAAGAAAAAACGGGGAGTAAAGTTTTATGCGCTGGTTATGGCTAATTTTGTTTTTTTTGTCTGCCTGTACCTCGAAACCAGGAGTTAATCTGGCCTCTAAGGCTTGTATGGTGCACAAGGGGTTTTCCACCAAAGCCGAAGTTAAAGAATATCTTGGTGTTCCCCAAAAGATCGAAAGGCTTCCTGACGGTCGAGAAGTCTGGATCTATTATGATTTAAGAAAAGACGCTTTGGCCTCAATTCCTGGACTAGGGGAAAAGCTGGGTAAGAAGGAAATCGAGATTCTTAGGGTTACTTTTTATGGAGATAAGGTGGTTGACTGTATTTATTATGTAACCAAACCGCAACCATGAGAGGTGAGCTTGTGAGAGAACCAGATATTTATCGTCGAGCCCGGGAGCGCATGGTTCAAACGCAGATTGCGGCCCGGGGGATTAGGGACGAACGCGTACTTTCCGCTATGCGAAAGGTGCCCCGCCATTTTTTTGTGGAAGAAGCCCTTAGGGATCAGGCTTATGCCGACCACCCTCTCCCTATTGGAGAGGGACAGACCATTTCCCAGCCCTATATCGTGGCTTTCATGACCGAGGCCCTGGAACTTAAAGGACACGAAAAAGTTCTGGAAGTAGGTACGGGATCAGGATATCAGACCGCTATTTTGGCCGAGCTAGCTCGTTGGGTCTATTCCATTGAAAGGTATCCACGTCTTCTTGAGAGAGCCCGGAAGATATTGGAGGAACTGGGGTATACCAATGTAATCCTGAGACTCGGAGACGGTACTCGGGGTTGGCCCGAGGCCGCCCCCTTTGAGGCTATTATCGTGACTGCGGCTGGTCCTAAGATTCCAGAACCCCTCCTGGATCAGCTTGCCGAAGGAGGGCGGTTGGTAATGCCGGTAGGGGATGAATGGTCTCAATATCTGGTGAAGGTGGTCAAGAAAGGCGGACAGATTTATCGACAAACCCTTGAACCTGTAAGATTTGTGAAACTAGTAGGGGACTATGGATTTAAGGACTAGACGGAAGATCGGAGTCATTGGCACCGGCATCGCAGACCAAAAGGTCTATGCTCGGGCCTATGAGGTGGGAAGACTTCTTGCGGAGCGCGGAGCAGTGGTCTTTTGCGGAGGCCTAGGAGGGGTAATGGAGGCCGCGGCTAAGGGAGCCGTAGAGGCCGGAGCGGTCACGGTGGGTATCCTTCCGGGAAATAAGGCTGAGGAGGCCAATCCCTACATCCAAATCCCTATTGTTACGGATATGGGACACGCTCGTAATGTCATCCTCGTACGATCGGTGGAAGGGGTGATCGCGGTCTCTGGAGGCTATGGCACCCTCTCGGAGATTGCCCTGGCCTTGAAGATGTGGAAACCCGTGGTGGGCCTTGAGACCTGGCCCGATATAGAAGGTGTGGTCTATACGGAGACTCCGGAAGAAGCTGTGGATAGTCTTTTTCAGCTTCTCGAAGGAAATGATTAAATGTAAATGATTTCTCCGAAATTAACCGGGAAAGAACCTTCTTCGGTTTCAAGCAGAAGAGATCCGTTCGGAAGAATGTCTCTGGTATGTGCTATTAATGGTTCCTCCCGATCCAGATTCCCAGCCCAGGCCACACATCGGCCGAGGGTATCTGAATATTTCCTGAAATCCTTGATCAACTCGTTTTCGGGCACCTCTTCATAAGGGGAGAGTTCGGCCTCCAGGTGTCTGAAGAGTGCATAATAGTAACGGAGATGGTGGATTACCAGATGGAAGATTTCATCCAGGGAAATATACTTTCCAGCGAGACGGCTCAGGGTTTCCGCGGGAATGCCGGGAGGTGGAGGGTTATTAACATTGATGCCCAGCCCTACAATGAGCCACTCAGCGTGCTTTTCGATTAGAACTCCTGCGAGTTTTCGGCCACGGAAATGAAGGTCGTTTATCCAACGTATACGTGCTGGTAGCCCCAAATCTAGGGCCATTCTTGCCATAGCCAAGCCGAATATAAGGGGGAACAGTCCGTAAGTTTGTGGCAGATGATCGTCATAAAAGCTTAAAGCCATCCATAGGCCTCCGGACTCGGCTATCCAGGTCCTCCCATGTCGCCCTCTGGCCTGGGAAAGCCTTTCGGCTTTTAGAATTCGTCCATGGGCTGTACGGGGTTCCGAAAGGGCCAATTCGTAAGCCAGACTCATGAGACGCGGGACTTCTTCGAAGCTCCGGATGTCCCGACCGATCTCTTCGGCTAGCCGGAAGACCTCTTTTACTTTTCCGGCCATTCTTCGCAGATGCGGCTGATCACCCGCTCAAGATACGGAACTTCCTCCTGGAGGCAGAGTCCCAAAAGAGGTTCACCCGCGGTCACTACCTCCTGAGGAGTGAAAAAGATCCTGAAGATCACCATGGTCTCTCCAGTATGGACGATGGGGGTCTCCCTCTTCATGAAACTCATGATGAGGATTTCTTCATTTGGCTTTACGAAGACCTTCCCCAGACCTTCCTTGCGAATACGTTTTTCGATTTCCGGCGCGAGAAGATAACGAGCCGTCTCCGGAGCGGTGATCAGGATGAGGGTCTCCCGCAGAAATTCCGAGATGACCTCTTCTTGAGATAGGGGATGGCGGATCTCAAGCACCACTTCTTCGGCTTCTACAAACCGGCCTTCTAGTTCGGTTCGGAGATTATGTATCGTACCGCTTACTCTGGCTTTGATGGTTTTAAGATTTTTCTCTCGCTCCAGGGTAAAGAGAGGAGTTCCTGGAATTTCTCGCCACTTTCCACGTGGACCTTTCACTTCCGTGCCTTCTTTTACCAGAAATTCTCTCAGGTATCCGGTGTGAGGAGTCTTCACCTCATAGATCCGGTAAGGCCGACTCCTCAATCGCTGAAGCAGTTGGTTTATTTTGAGGTGATCAATGGCCATACTTCCTACCTATAATACAGATTTCTTCCTCCCATGGTGAGAAGGGCCTCATAAAGTTTGAGACGGAGTTCCCGTCGATCCCAGACCCCTTGGATGTGCCCTCGACGAAGGGCATTTTCGGCGCTGTGATAGTCCGGAGGGACTTCCTCCCCGGTAGTTTCGCGGATCACTCTAGGTCCAGCAAAGCCTAGCCGGGTGGAACGCAAGGCAAACTGATAAGGGGCACAGCCCAGGAAACTAGCCACCGGTCCGGCATAAGAGTTGTTGTCGTAAAGCACAATATAGAGCCCACCGGAATCTACATATTCCCGAACCGCAACGGTGCATCTAGGCATCTGGATAACTCCCAGAGTACCCTCGTGAATGCGTATGCCTCCGGTGGTATGAATTAAGGCTAGAAGTGGCCTGCGGGTAATTCTGGCCCGATCGCAAGCCCGGATAAACTTCTCCCCTTCAGCTACCCCTACAGTACCTTGTCTGAAGTCTGCGATTAGCATGGCCACAATCAAGGAGATGCCGCCGATTTTGGCTTCGAAAGTAAGCATGGCTGAGTTCTTTCCAGTAGACTTGCGGGCCTTGGCCAGTTTTTCCGCATAGCCTTCAAAATTTAAAGGATTTCCGGAGGAAAGCCCTTCGTTGAACTCTCGCACGCTTCCCCGGTCGAAAAGATTGTTGAGGTACCACTGATATTCCAGTGGAAAGTGATAGCCGCAGTTGGGACAGACCCCGCAGAATTCTCCATATAAATCCGGCACCCAGAGATCCGGACACCCGTGGGTTTCAGCATTGGGGCAGGTGACCGTGCGATCCTCCAAGGCCAAGGGACTAACATATAGTTCTTCCGGTCCTTCCGGTCTTTCGATCCAGGAAACTACTTTTGGTATTCGCCGCTTTTTTCCAGAAAGGAGGTTATAGACCGTTTTGACCGGATCGCTTACCGGCTTGAGCAAGGCCGAGCTTTCCTGGGTGAGTTCTTCGAACATACGTCTCAAGGCCCGATGACTCTGCTTGAAAACCCCATAGCGCAGACCGTGGAAGACTTTGAGGCCCAGGTCATGGCTCTTTTCCAGATAATGTTTGAACGTAGACTCCTTTCCGCAGACCGCCCATCGGCCCATTTCCCGATATTTTCGAGAACGGTTCTCTAGCAATATCTCCTTTTCGTCCTCGGTGAGCTCCCAGTTTACGTAAATACCAAAATCTTCGGGTACTTCCTCAGTCCCGTTTTTTCGCGAAAGGACATATTTCCGAAAGGTGCGAAGACTCTTGGTTTGAAGGACCACTTCGTCCGTGGCTCGGATCATTTCGTAACGCAAACGTTTGAAAAAGCCGTAGTCCTGGCGTCGGGCCCCTAGAGGGGGTTCCGGAACGATGCGGTCAATGGTACCTAAGCGAAGATTGTCTTCAGCGGTAAGTCTGAGGTTGCGAGCACATTTTTCAACTAGTTCTCGGGGGGGGCGTCCGCTTTTGAGTTTGGCCTCGATAGCTGCAGCCCCCTCAGGGCTTATTACCGAATAATAGCCTCTGGAGGCCATAAGCCTGAGGTCCGCAAGTCCGATGGCCTCAGCCCCTCCCGAGCCTCCCTCGGAGATGAACGAGATCATGGGTACCTTGAGCTTGGCCATGGTATAAAGGTTCCTGGCAATCTGCTGGGCGGCTCCGGGAGGATCCTCGATGGGATAGGCTCCGGGGGTGAAAATATAAAAATGGATGGGGATACCCTCGGTTTCGGCTATCTTCATGTAATGTAAGGCTTTTTCGTTGCCCCAGGGTTTGGCGCTTCCGCCTCGTCTAAATTCCTCGCCGTGGCCCTTCTCGTGTCCGATGACCATGACCTGATGCATATAAATCTTGTCTCCCACCCGCCTGGAGATCATGGCCCTAGCGACTACCACCGCAGGATCAAGGTTGATCTCTCCCTCTCCACCGAGTTCGGTATAGTTGTCGTAAACGTTTTCTAAGATGTCCTGAAGGGTGAATCGCTGAGGGTGACGTGTGATCTTGACGATCTCGTAAGGGGATAGTGTTTCGGCTGCTAGGGTCTCTAGGGCTACAAGTTTCTCCTTGAGCAAGGAGAAGCGTTTCCGGAGCTCTTCTCCAGGCAATTCATAGACTTTCTCTCGGAGCTCCTGAAGAAAGCCTACCACGGCCGAGATTTCCTGCCAGTCCTCCCCCTTGATATCTCTTACATAAAGAGCTCGTTCGAGAAGTTCGGTTAACTCCCGATAAAGTTCGCTCATTCCGGAAACCTTAAAATTTCAGTTAATTTGTTTTTCAAAAAAGAAACGTTGGTAACCAAGGGTTCTCCTTGGCTTCGTTTGCCTTCAATGATCACTTCTTCTAAGAAGACCAGAGCCCTTTGTTGAGCCTCCTTGGTATCCTTTCCCCAGACAATGGCTAAGGCTAGATTAGGATCGTACTCCGTGGGGATAGTATATGGTTTGTCCTGGGGAACATGGGTCCTGACCGTAAGCCAGGGATGCTTTTCCCAAGAAAAGCGTGTAATCGTTCCGGATAGGGGTTTGAAGTTTCTTTGCGTATCTTCGGCCACGAGACGAAGTTCGATGGCTGTTCCGGAGAAATGGATATCCTTTTGTTGATACCGGAGTTTGTCGCCCAAGGCGATGCGGATTTGCTCTTTGATGAGATTTACGGTTTGGCTTTTAACTTGGGATATTTTGGCCGAGATCTCGTTTTCCACCTGGATTCGGGTGTTGACCTCCATGAGGTAGGCCCGACCCTCGGGAGTAATTAGCCATTCCCAGGTGCCCACGCTGTCGTAGGAAACCGCTTCCGCGAGTTTCAGGGAATGGTTAATGATTTCGGCCAAGAGGGCGTCGGCGTCGAAACTATAGTTTACAAATTGGGGGTCAAGACCGGGAGCAATCTCAATGCGTTTCTGGCGCCCGGGACTCTGGATGGTGCAGTTTCGGGTGCCGAAATGGACCAATTCTCCGTGAGGAGTACCGAGGAGCTGGACCTCTAGATGCTGGAAACGCGAGATCTTGGCCTCTATGATTACGCCTTCGTCTCCGAAAAGCCTTTTGGCGTACGCCCTCACCCGGCGGAAGACCGGACGCACCTCTTCGAGCTCCCGAACCTCCTCTATACCCATGCCACCGCCACCCGCCGAGGCCTTGATGAGAAGACGTGGATCTTCCTCTCCAGATTCCCTTAGCCATTCAAAGAGTTCTTCGGCCCTGGCTTCGGCCTCAATTTCATTGTAAAGGGGTTCGGTGGTTCCGGGAATAACGGGAATATCCAGTTCCTTGGCTAGGCGCTTGACATTGAGTTTACTTCCGAGGTCACGGATGACCTCCCACCGAGGACCAATGAAGGTAAGCGGTCGCGAACGCTTGACCACCCTTCGAGCAAACCGGAAGTCCTCGGCAAGGAAACCGTAGCCGGGATGGATGGCCGTGCACTTGGCCTCGTCAGCCACCGAAAGCAATTCGTTTGGGTCCCGATAATCTGCTATTCGGTATTTGCGTTTGGCCTTTCGCACATGGAGGCTTTCTTCATCTGGACGAGTATAGACCACTACATAGTCCAGGCCTAGCTCCTCGCAGGCCTCCATGATCCTTAAGGCAATTTCCCCTCGATTGGCTATAAGGACGCGATCCTTCATGGGTTTTAGAGGCTAAAAGGATCTCGAATCAGGATATGTTGTTCTCTGGCCGGACCGGTCGAGATCATCACCACCGGTACTTGGGAGAATTCTTCGATGAAAGCCAGGTATTCTCGGGCCTCTGGAGGAAGATCCTCAAGGGTTCGACAGGCGGAAAGTTCTTTGTGCCAGCCTCGAAAGCTGCGGTATCGGGGCTTGAGACGACTGATCTCCGAAATCCGAGAAGGCAAGCGCGAGAGGGTCTTTCCGTCCAATTCGTAAGATTCGCAGAACTGGATCTCAGTAAGACCTGTAAGGACGTCCAGTTTAGTAATCGCCAGGCCTGAAAGGCCATTCAGGCGCACGGCTTCCTTAAGAATGACGCCATCCAGCCAGCCACAGCGCCGCGGTCTACCGGTGGTGGAACCGTACTCGCCGCCGCATTCTCGCAGATGTTGCCCTATCTCGTTTTCCAGTTCCGTGGGAAAGGGCCCTTCGCCTACTCGGGTGGTGTAGGCCTTGCAGATGCCGAGGACGTAGTCGATGGTGGTGGGCCCCACTCCGGCACCGGCGCAGGCCCCTCCGGCCACGGTATTCGAGGAGGTAACGAAGGGGTAGGTCCCGTGATCGATGTCAAGCTGGGTGCCCTGCGCGCCTTCAAAGAGAATGTTCTTGCCCTCGGCTCGAGCCACGGCCAACTTTTCGGAGACGTTGGTGAGATAGGGCGCCAGGCGTTCTCCGTATTCGAGATAAGTTCGGTAGATTTCTTCATAGGAAAGCGGGGCCTGGCCTAGATATTTTTCGAGATAGAAGTTCTTTTCTTCTAAGGTTTCCCGTAATTTCTGGGCGAAGAGTTCGGGATCCAGAAGGTCGCCGGCCTTGATGCCCCGTCGGGCGATCTTGTCCTCATAGCAGGGACCGATGCCTCGTCCGGTGGTGCCTATACGGGTCTTTCCTTTGCGGGCTTCGCGTCCTAGATCGATAGCCTTGTGATAGGGCATGATGAGATGGGCGTTCTCGCTGACATAGAGCTTGCCCGGAGGCACCGGCACTCCGGATTTTTCTAGCCCTTCGATTTCTTTGAGAAGCACGCTGGGATCCACCACAACCCCGTTTCCGATGAGACAAACCTTGTCATCGTGGAAGATCCCAGAGGGTATGAGGTGAAGGATATGCTTTTGGCCGTTTATGACCAAGGTGTGTCCGGCATTGTTGCCGCCCTGAAATCGCACGATGTAGTCCGCCCGCTCGGCCAGTAAATCTACCACTTTTCCTTTACCCTCGTCTCCCCACTGAGTTCCGACTACCACTACCGAAGGCATACTCCCGCCTCCTTACCAAAGTTTCCAGAGCCAAAATACTTAAATTGGCCTCCAAAGTCAAACCCCATTTTGAGTTGCGGAATTAGGGAGAAGCGCATTAAAATAAGCATACTATGCAAGCTCCCTATTTCGTATCCCAACGAAAGATTTTTATCAATTCCGGCAAGCTTTATTGTGATACTCCCGAAAAGTTGCTGAAAAGTCCCCTCTTCGAGGAGATCTTGAGGCGTTACCTGCGACACCTCCGCAAGAAAAACACCCTTAGATACGAGGAAATCGTTGCTAATCTAGGTACAAGAGACGAGGAGAGGTTACGGGCCAAAATTCTCCTCTTTTTTAAGCTACTCATGCTTCATCGGGCAGAGGAGCTTCCGGAACTCAATCCCGAATGGCAGCCGGTGATCGAGGCCCGCTGTCTCTGGCGGGAATTCGTGGAAGGCTTTTACAACTTCTGGCGCTCCTTTGAACGTTACCTTATCCTTCCGGCCGTGGCTGAAGGGGTGGCCGGGAAGTCCAGCCTCTATAAAGCCAGCTTCGTGAACCTGAACGAGGAACTCAAGGGGCTCATCCTTCGGGTTTACCGTACCATAAGCACTAACCTTACCGGAGAAGCCATCCGTGTGTACCGCCAGCTTCCGGCTGGAGCCAACCTGGGGGCCCTCACCGAGCCCATATCCTGGGAAATCCCCTCTCAGGAATACAGTGTTCTGGCGGAGATCCCCTTTATTCGTTATGCCCTTCTTGAACCGCCTATCATTTTCTATCCTCGCCAGATTCGCCGGCAGGGGGCTTTCGTCGAGCTTTCCTACAATCCCCTTGCTAAACTCAGGCTCGATCCCGAGGAGTGGTTCTGCTATCCGGCCAAGGTGGGGCCGCTTTTGATCTTCATCTATTTTTGGCGCGAATTCGCCTCCCTGGGTTTTTCTTTGGCCAATTTATTTGAACTAGCGGACAAGATCGAGATCCAAGGGGCCCGTCCGGATGCCATTTTGATCTTCGGAGGTCCGAGACTTCCCGAGGAGGGCATCTCTTTCTTCTATGAGGATCGAGAGAACGACCTGGTGGTGGGCTATGTCATCGGCGAGGAGATTGCAGACTATTTCGGTTATCTCAAGAAGACTACCCTTACCCTGCACAACATCATCATGATCCGTCAGGGGCGTTTACCACTCCACGGGGCCGGGGTGCACATCGTCCTCAAGGATGGCTCCCGGGCCACGCTAGTAATTGTGGGGGATTCCGGGGCCGGAAAGAGCGAGACCCTGGAGGCCTTTCGGCTCCTTTCCGAGGATTACCTGAGCGACATGATCGTCATCTTCGACGACATGGGCTCTATCAGTGAGGATGCGGAGGGCCTCAAATGTTACGGGACCGAGATCGGGGCCTTCGTGAGGCTTGACGATCTTTCCCCGGGTTACGCCTTTTCCGAGATCGATCGCAGTATTTTCATGAATCCCCATCTTACTAACGCCCGGGTGGTGATCCCGGTGGCGTATTACCACCGGATTGTACAGGGCTTCAAGGTGGATCTTTTTCTTTACGCCAACAACTACGAGGAGGTGAGCAAGGCCCGACCGGCGGTGGAGTTTTTTGAGGATCCGGAGACGGCCCTTTCAGTCTTCCGTGCCGGGGCCAGGATGGCCAAGGGCACCACGGATGAAAAGGGTCTGGTGCACACCTATTTTGCCAATCCCTTCGGGGCCCCTCAGAGGAGGGAGGCGCACGAGAAACTTGCCCGTAGATACTTCGAGGCCATGTTCGCCCGAGGGGTGAGGGTGGGGCAGATCCGGACCCGGTTGGCTCTCGAGGGCTACGAACAAGAAGGTCCCAAAGAGGCCGCCCGGGCTCTTTTTGATCTGATCCGGGAGATACGGAAATGAACCGGCCCGTTTATCTAGACTACAACGCCACCACGCCAGTCCTCCCGGAGGTGGCCGAGACCGTGAGGTTTTGTCTCACGGAAGAATTCGGGAATCCGAGTTCTGGACACGCTTATGGTCTGCGAGCCAAAGAGATCCTAGAAGAGGCCCGAAGGGCGCTTGCCCGGCTGATAGCTGCGGACTCCGAAGAAATTCTCTTTGTTTCCGGAGGCACGGAGGCCAATAACCTGGCCCTTTTCGGTACGGTTCTCCGGAGGGAAAGAGGACACGTCCTGATTTCGAAGATCGAGCACCCCTCGGTATTAGAGCCAGCGTTAAGGCTCCTTGAGATGGGCTACGCCGTAGACTTCCTCCCGGTTGACGGGAAGGGGTATGTGGACCCGGAGGAGGTGAGGCGCAGACTTCGGCCTGAGACCGTGCTGGTTTCGGTAATGCTGGCCAATAACGAGACCGGGGCCATCCAGCCGGTGGCAGAGATTGCGAAAGTTTGCCGGGAAGCCGAGGTTCTTTTTCACACCGACGCCGCCCAGGCCGTGGGCAAGATTCCAGTCTCGGTCAAAGAGATCGGTTGCGATCTTTTGACCATCGCCGGTCACAAGATGTACGCCCCCAAGGGCATTGGGGCCCTCTATATACGGAAGGGGGTTGAGCTTTCGAGGATCCTTTTTGGGGCAGGACAGGAAAGAGGCCTTCGGCCCGGTACCGAGCCGATGGCCCTTATCGCGGGTCTGGGAAAGGCCGCGGAAGTGGCAGCCTCGGATCTTCGGGAAGAGGCCGAAAGAGAGAAGTACTTGCGGGAAAGGCTATGGGAGGGCCTTAACGAGATCTATCCCAAGACCATAAGACATGGAGATCCAGAGCTAACCCTTCCGAACACCCTGAGTGTATCTTTTCCAGGACTCAGCGCGGCGGAGGTGCTCTCCCGGGCTCGAGGAATATGCGCTTCCACCGGTTCGGCCTGCCACGACCGGGCGGAGGCCATCTCCCATGTCCTTTCGGCCATGGGGGTCCCGCCGGAGGTGGCTAGGGGAACCATAAGGTTCTCCCTGGGGAGATTTACCACTCTGGAAGATATTGATCGGGCCTTAGAGATCTTGAGGGAGGGCATTTAAAAATGGCAGTTTTGTACTTGCCCTGGCCCCTTGATACCGGAAGAGGAGTCCGAGAGAACATCTTCCTCCCGGGCTCCAATGTGGTCTATGACTTTCACGGGGATCCCTGTCAAGCCGAGCTCGTCATCACCATGGAGGGCAATCAGTTTATGGTCATTCCGGCCTTGCTTGAGGCCTTTTACGATTATCTCGGCCGGAGGGTTTCGGTCTTCTATATAACCCTTCCTCCGCCCCGTTTACGGCCACTGGTTGAAGGAAGGCCACTTGCGATCGGCAATCTCGTAGTTTCCGTAAAGCCACAGGTAGTGATGGGGCCACCGGAATTCATGAAGGGTCTTTATAAGGAAGGGCTTATTGAGAAACCACGGACTTTTATGCGTAATCGGGGCGTGGTTCTGGTGGTGAAAAGGGGCAATCCCAGAGAGATTTCCGGGCCGGAGGACCTCCTGCGGCCTGACATCCGAGTGGCCATCTCCAACCCTGAGACCGAAGTCAATTCCTATCGTACCTACCTTTCTGCCCTCGAACATCTGCCCGGACTTCGCGAGAAGATCGAAAGAGAGGCCTTGAAAAGCCGCGTTATTCATCACCGGGAAATCCCGGCCATGATCCACCAGGACCTCGCAGACGTGGCCCCCCTCTACTACCACTTTGCTCTCTATTACCGAAATCCAGAGTTCTTTGAGGAGCCGCTTTTCGACTATTTGGAGTTTGAGGAAGGCCGGCGAATCCGCAGTGAATACCAGGTGGCCCTCATGCAGGGAGGCGCTTGCCATGAGGTGGCGGCGGCCTTTCGGGACTTCCTCTTCACTGAAACTGCCCGTCGGATCTATGAACGGTACGGGTTTGAATTATGATCCGGAAGCTGGTAGCTCTCCTCATGTCCACCCTTTCAGGTCCCGAGCTCACGGACGAAGAACGTGAGGCCATTCGGGACCTCGGATTCCGGCACTTCATTTTTTTTAAACGCCATTTTCAGGAAAGGGATCAGATCTCGGCCTTGATGGCGGAGATAAAAACCCTTTCTGAAAGGTTAGCCCAGGGCCAAAATCTTTTGGCCGTAGATCAGGAAGGCGGCCGGGTGCAACGTATCGGGCCCCCCCTAGCCCCTGAATTCCCGGAGCCCTTTGAGGTGGCCCGTAGGGGGGCTTCTGAGGTTGAGAAATTTTCGCGTGAGATCGCCCGTTCGGTTAGATTCCTGGGACTCAACCTCAACTTGGCCCCAGTACTTGATCTAGCGGGGGAAGAGGCCCCGGATTTTCTCCGCGGTCGTACCTTCGGTGAAGATCCGAAAGAGGTCGCCCGATTCGGGGAAGTTTTTATCCGGGCCCATCTTGAGGAAGGAGTTTTCCCTTGTGCCAAGCACTTTCCGGGGCTTGGTGGCATCGAGAAAGATCCTCATGAAGAGCTTCCTGAAATCCAGAAAGTTCGCCCGGAAGACCTCTGGCCTTTCAAAAATGCGGTCGCGGTCGGGGTACCTTTTATGATGACCACTCATTTGGTGGTAAAGAGTTGGGACGACAAACCGTTAACCTTTTCTGAAAGGGCTGTGGATATCCTTCGCAGGGAACTTTCCTTTTGCGGGCCGGTGGTCACAGACGATCTCGCCATGAAGGGCTTGTCCGCCTGGGAGTGGCCTGAGAGATTGATTTACGCCCTGGCCGCTGGTCATGATCTTCTTCTTTTTTGCCGTCCTTTACCCGAGCTTCTTCCGGTGCTCTTCGAGGTTGCCAAAGAAATATCCACTAGCCGAGTACTACGGGAAAGGCTTCTCGAAGGGATTACGAAGCTTTCAAAGGTTTCTTTACCGTCCCAACAAAAAAAATTATAATAGGCCGACCCTCATTAAAGGAGGCCTGAATGCTTGATTTCCTGAGAAAAGGGGCCCAATCCACGGCCGTAAAACTCCTCTTTGCCGTGATCATCATCGTCTTCGTTTTCTGGGGCGTGGGAACCTTTCGAGCGCAACGGGTGGACGTGCTGGCCAAGGTCAACGGTGAGGCCATTACCGTTAATGAATATCGGGCCCTCTATCAGTTTCGTTATCAACAGCTTCGCCAGATGTTTGGTGACAAGTTGAATGAGGAATTTTTGAAAGCCATCCATTTTAGGGAACAAGTCCTTGAGGAATTGATAAAACGTCGTCTTTTCGAAGAAGCCGCCCGGAGACTAAAGCTCACGGTAACCGAAGACGAGCTAAGATTTGCCATTAGTCAGCTTCCGGCCTTTCAAGAGGGGGGACATTTCAGTTTTCGCCGCTATCGGGCTGTTCTTCGGGATATGGGCCTTCTTCCCAAAGATTTCGAGGAAAGCGTACGGGCAGACCTCCTCTCGGCTCGTCTCAAACACTTCCTTACGGCCACTATCTTTGCTCCGGAAACCGAAGTTCGAGAACGTTACTCCTATGAAAATGAGCGACTCAAATTGGCCTATGTCGAAAGACCTTATACCGCCTGTGAAAAAAAAGTGAAGATCGACCCCGAAGAGCTTAATGCTTATTATGAGAAGCACCGTGAGCGTTATCGGAGTGATGAGCGGGTCAAAGTGGTTTATTATTTCTTTCCTTACGAGCGATACCAAAAAAGGATCAGTATCACCGAAGAGGAACTCCAAAGTTATTACGAGGCCCAGAAGGATAGGTTTTTTGAACCGGAGAAGCGCAAAGTGCGTATGATTTTCATCAAGGCCAAGCCCGGAAAGAAAAGGGAGGCCCTTTCTCGGGCGGAAGCTCTGAAGGAGAAGATTAAAGGACTCAAGGACTTCGTGAAACTGGCTCGGAAATTTTCAGACGACAAGACCACCGCTCCTTTGGGAGGAGACCTGGGATACGTCAAGGCTGGAGAGCTCTTTCCGACGGCTGATACCCTGGTCTTTGCAGCCAAAGAAGGCGAAGTTGTGGGGCCTATAGAGCACGAGAATGGCTATTATCTTTTCTTCATAGAAAAGATTAGACCTGCGGGCACTAAACCTTTAGCCGAGGTCAAGGAGACCTTGAAAGAGGAGCTTATTAAAAAACGGGCTCGGGAGGAAGCCTTTTCGGCCGCGGATACCCTTTATGAGAAGGCCGTGCTTGCGGGAGGGCTCCGAGAAGCCGCTCAAAAGGAGAAGCTGAAACTTTCCGAGACCGGATTCTTTTCACGTCAGAAACCGGCAAAGCCTTTTACTCGTCCGGGAATCCTAGAGACCGTCTTTTCCCTTGAAGAGGGAGAACTGTCCTCCCCCATTGATACCGGAAAGGGAGTTATCCTTTTCCAGGTTGAAAAAAAGGAACCCTCTAGGATCCTTTCTTTAGAGGAAGCTAAGGATAGAGTCAAAGCCGATTGGGTTAAGGAAAAGGCTCGGGAGCTTTGCCGTCAGGAAGCCGAGGCCCTTATCAAAGAGGTCCAAAAAGTAAAGGATCCGAAGAGCTTTTTTGAAAAGAGAGGACTTCAGATTTTCCGGAAGGAGAGCCGGCGCAAGGAATTGCTTACTTCTCATCTTCCGGAGGTCATTGCTAGGGCTGTGGCCGGAAGAGCCGCTCCCGGGATAGTTCCGGAGCCGGCCTGCGGAAGTCAGGCCTGTTACATCGTTTGGCTTGAAGGGCTTAAGCCAGCTGACTTTTCAGATTGGGAGAAGGAAAAGGAGATCCTTTCCCATATTCTTACTCAGGAAAAACGAGAGGCCTACTTTCAGGCTTGGTATCGAAATTTGAGAGAAAAAGCCGAAATAAAACTTTACAAGGAGTTGCCGTAGCCTATGCCTAAGAGAACGGATATCAAAAAGATCCTTATTATCGGTTCCGGTCCCATCGTGATAGGGCAGGCCTGTGAGTTTGACTATTCGGGAACTCAGGCCGTTAAGGCCCTGAAGGAGGAAGGCTACGAGGTCATCCTAGTGAACTCCAACCCCGCCACCATCATGACCGACCCCGAAATGGCTCACCGGACCTATATCGAACCTCTAACGCCGGAGATACTTACCGAGATAATCAAGGAAGAGCGTCCGGATGCCTTGCTTCCCACCCTTGGAGGGCAAACAGGTCTGAATCTGGCCTTCGAACTTGCCCGCCGGGGAGTGCTTGAGCGCTATGGGGTGGAGTTGCTCGGGGCCAAGGCCGAGGTCATCGCCAAGGCGGAGGATCGGGAACTTTTCCGCGAGGCCATGCGGAATATCGGCCTCAGGGTTCCAAACAGCGAAATCGTAAGGAACCTTTCCGAGGCCGAGGCCGCGGCTAGGCGCATCGGTTTCCCCATCATCGTACGTCCCAGTTTTACCCTAGGTGGGACCGGCGGAGGAGTGGCTTACAACATAGAGGAACTTCGCGAGATCGTGGAACAGGGTCTTGAGCTATCCCTCATCCACCAGGTGATGCTTGAGGAGTCGGTCCTGGGCTGGAAGGAGTTTGAGCTTGAGGTCATGCGGGACGCCAAGGATAGCGTAGTTATCATTTGTTCTATCGAGAACTTCGATCCTATGGGTGTCCATACCGGGGATTCCATTACCGTGGCCCCGGCCCAGACCCTTACCGACCGGGAATACCAGCGGATGCGAGATGCAGCCATCGCTGTCATACGTGAGATCGGGGTGGAGACCGGGGGCTCAAACATCCAGTTCGCTATCCACCCCGAAACCGGAGAGATGGTGGTCATAGAGATGAATCCCCGGGTATCTCGCTCTTCGGCTTTGGCTTCCAAGGCCACCGGGTTTCCCATTGCCAAGATGGCGGCCAAGTTGGCTGTAGGTTATACCTTGGATGAGCTTCCGAACGATATCACCAGGGAGACCAAGGCCGCCTTCGAGCCTACCATTGACTACGTGGTGGTGAAATGTCCGCGTTTTACCTTTGAAAAGTTTCCGGAGACCAAGGACGAGATCACCACTTCCATGCGCTCGGTGGGCGAGACCATGGCGATCGGACGCACCTTCAAGGAGGCCTTGCAGAAGGCCCTGCGAGGCCTTGAAATTGGACGCTTCGGCTTCGGGGCCGATGGCAAAAGCCCTTCGGACCGGGGGGAGGTGCTTCCCAGGGAACTCATCGTGGAGAAACTGGCCCGGCCGAACAGTCAGCGGATCTTTTTCCTGCGGGAGGCTCTGCGGGCTGGATTTTCCGTGGACGAGGTCTATGAGCTTACCAAAATCGACCGCTGGTTTCTCTATCAGCTGGCGGATCTGCTTAAGATTGAAGACGGAGTTCGGGGGCGAAGGCTCGAGGAACTTTCTAAAGAGGACTTGCTGGAGCTCAAACAGGCGGGTTTTTCTGACCGCCAGATCGCCTTTCTCACCGGTTCCTCAGAAGAAGATGTCCGCCGGCGTCGTAAGGAACTCGGCCTCCGGGCGGTCTACAAGTTGGTCGATACCTGTGCCGCCGAATTCGAGGCCTATACTCCCTATTACTATTCCACTTACGAAGTAGAGGACGAAGCTCGGGTCTCACGCAACCGCAAGGTTATGATTCTCGGAGGTGGCCCGAACCGTATCGGTCAGGGCATAGAGTTTGACTACTGTTGCGTACACGCCTCCTTTGCCCTGCGCGAACGGGGTATAGAGTCCATTATGGTGAACTCCAACCCCGAGACCGTCTCCACGGACTACGACACCTCGGATCGTCTTTACTTCGAGCCCCTGACTTTGGAAGACGTGCTGAACATTTACGAGGAAGAGGCTCCTGAAGGTGTGATCGTCCAGTTTGGGGGGCAGACCCCGCTCAATCTTGCGGTGCCGTTGGCCAAGGCTGGTGTGAGGATCCTCGGTACCTCTCCCGAGAGTATCGACCGGGCTGAGGATCGAGAAAGGTTTGTGGAGCTCCTAGACAAGCTCGGGCTCAAGAAACCTCCTGCAGGGACGGCCTTTACCGTGGAGGAGGCCCTGGAGGTGGCTTCCGAGATAGGCTATCCGGTTCTAGTACGGCCCTCTTACGTGCTCGGTGGACGGGCCATGCAGATCGTTTACTCCGAAGAGGAATTGGTGCGGTTTATGGCCACGGCCGCCCAGATCAATCCCGAGCATCCCGTCCTTATTGATAAGTTCTTGGAAGATGCTACGGAAGTGGATGTGGACGCCATTTCGGACGGTGAAATAACGGTCATCGGTGGAGTGATGGAACATATTGAAGAAGCGGGTGTCCATTCCGGAGATTCGGCCTGTGTGCTACCGGCGGTGAGCATTCCTCGGCCCTTGGTAGAAGAAATCAAGGAGGCCACCCGGGCCCTGGCTCGTGAGCTCAATGTTATAGGGCTCATGAACGTGCAGTACGCTATCAAGGATGGAGAACTTTATGTGCTTGAGGTCAACCCCCGGGCCTCACGAACCGTGCCTTTCGTCTCCAAGGCCATTGGCGTGCCGCTTGCGAGACTGGCCACCTGGGTGATGCTCGGGGAAAGCCTGAAGAGTTTGGGATTTACCAAGGAGATTGAACCGAAACATATATCGGTTAAGGAAGCGGTGTTTCCCTTTAGGCGCTTTCCGGGGGTGGACGTGATGCTGGGCCCGGAAATGAAGTCCACTGGCGAGGTTATGGGTATAGATCAGGATTTGCCCTTGGCCTATGCCAAGGCTCAGTTTGCGGCCGGGATGCGACTTCCTACCTCGGGACGGGTCTTTATTTCCGTGCGAGACAGAGACAAGGACAAGGTGGTGCCAGTGGCGAAGACGCTCTTGGAGTGCGGTTTCGAGATTTTGGCCACTCGGGGTACGGCCGAGTACCTCAAAAACTGTGGTCTTTCGGCTAGGGTGGTTCCCAAAATATCGGAGGGATTAAGACCTAACGCCGTGGACCTTCTCAAAAATGGGGAAATTCACCTGGTCATAAACACCGCCGAAGGTAAGGTCAGTCGGGAGGACGCCTATCTCATTCGGCGTTTTGCTATGGAACTCGACATCCCGTACGCCACTACTATCTCCGGGGCCAGGGCCATGGCCTGCGCCATAAGCCGTCTTCATGAGGCCGATTTCCGGGTAAGGCCCCTTCAGGACTACTATCGGGAGATCCCAGAGAGCTATTATCTCAAGCGGGGTCTTTTGTGAGTGAAGGTTTTGCCTCCCCCTTTGGTGCTTCTGGCGGCCCTGGGGCTCGATGCCCTGATAGGCGATCCCGCTTTTGGACATCCGGTAAGGCTCATAGGGAAACTCGGTGAATGGTGCTACGGCCTATTCGGCCGTTTCGGCCTAACCGGAGGTTTTTTAACCCTAGCCCTCACGGCGGTCCTTTTCGAGACCCTGGTTATCGGCTCAACTTGGTTGTTTCCTGTCCTTGAGGTGGTCTGGCTCTTTTACTTTGTGGCCCTGAGGAGCCTTCTTCGAGAAGTGCTTGCGGTTTACAAACCCTTGAGAGAAGGGGATCTCCGTTCGGCTAGGAAACGGCTTTCCTATCTGGTTTCAAGGGATACGGAAAGGCTTGACGAGAAAGGTCTAGTCCGCGGTCTCCTCGAGACCCTTTCCGAGAACTTTAACGATGCCTTCTGCGGACCGCTTTTCTGGTACGTGGTGGCCGGCCTTCCGGGAGTGGCTTTTTACAAGGTGGCCGAGACCCTGGATTCCATGTTCGGATACCGCCACGAGCCCTTTCGGCGTTTTGGATTCTTTCCAGCCCGAACCGACGATCTTTTGAATTTCCTTCCGGCAAGGCTTGCGGCTTTTTTTATCGCTTTGGCCGCTCCCTTTTGCAGACTTTCTGGAAGACGGGCTTTAAAAACCGCTTTGACCGAGGCCCACAAACACGCCTCTCCAAACGCCGGCTGGCCGGAGGCCGCGCTGGCTGGAGCCTTGGGAGTGGCTCTGGGAGGCCCAACCCCTTATCATGGTAGGATTGAATCCCGCCCCTATCTAGGAACCCCCTTGCGTGAGATCGAAAAAGGGGACATAAAGTTAGCCACGAAGTTAATTAAGCTTTCGGCCGTTATTGCGCTTTTAATCTTTTTGGTTGCGGAGGTCTGGTTATGGAAATCCGGTTGCCGGAGCTTGATTGGAGCCATTATGAAAGGGCGTCTCGGCATCTAGACAATCTTACCAAACCCAAGGGAAGCTTGGGGTATCTTGAAGAAATCGCAAGACGCTACGTCCTTATTACCGAGGATCACGAGCCCGATTTGCCCTTGAAAAAGAGGGTTTACGTCTTTGCCGGTGACCATGGTGTAGTGGAAGAGGGCGTGAGTACCTATCCCCAGGAAGTTACCCGACAGATGATCTATAATTTCCTTTCCGGAGGGGCCGGTATCAATGTTATTGCTCGGCAGGCCGGGGCCGAGGTCTTCGTGGTGGATGTGGGCGTGGCTGGTGAGGTGGAGGCGGAAGGTCTTATTCGACGTAAGATCTGTTATGGGACCAGGAATTTGGCTAAAGAACCCGCTATGAGCCGTGAGGAAGCCGAAAAGGCCATCCGGGTGGGGATGGAGCTGGCCGAGGAAGCTGCCAAAGAAGGGGTAAAACTTCTTATTCCTGGGGATATGGGGATCGGAAACACTACGCCTTCGGCCTGTCTCATCTGTCATTTCCTGAGGGAGGCCCCGGAAAAGATCGTCGGACGGGGTACTGGGGTGGATGACGAGGGTCTGGCACACAAGATCGAGGTGGTGAGGCAGGCTCTTACTCTTCACCAGCCCAAGGACCCTGTGGAAGCCTTGGCGGCCTTTGGAGGGGCTGAGATCGGAGCCATTACAGGGCTCTTCCTCGGGGGAGCTAGGCATAGGGTTCCGGTAGTCGTGGACGGTTTCATTTCCCTGGCCGGTTTTCTTACGGCTAGGGCTCTAGCTCCGGGGCTTGAAAACTATATCTTTTGCGGCCACGTCTCGGCGGAAAATGGGGCCCGCGTGATCCTCGAAAAGCTCAAGCTTCGACCCATTGTAGATCTTGAAATGCGTCTTGGAGAGGGCACCGGAGCGGCTCTGGCTAGTATGATTATTGAAACGGCCTTGAGGATCTATCGGGAAATGGCCACCTTCGATGGAGCGGGGGTGGCTCGCGGTAAGGAATTTGAGCAGAGTTGAACGAGACAAAATCTGTTCAACTCTGGCGTTGGAGCCGAAAGAGTAGCCGGCGGCAGGGAGAGGAAGTAGAAGTGAAGAAACTGCTGAAGGTTTGGGGGCGAAGCCCCCAATGAAATTGAAAGAAGAATTTGCGGCCTTAAAGACAGCGTTCGCTTTTTTTACCCGATTTCCGGTAAAGGAAGGAGTTTTTCGTCCAGAAGCCTCCCTCACTTATCTTCCCCTGGTGGGGGCCTTCCTTGGGGGTATTCTCTATATTTTGGAAAACTGGACTAGGCCTCATCTTTCGCCGGAAATGAGGGCCCTAGTTCTCCTCTTTGCTCAGTATTTTCTGGCCAATTATTTTCATTTCGATGGCCTGATGGATACCTTAGACGCGCTCTCTGCCGGAGCTGACCGTAAAAGACGTCTTGAAATCTTGAAAACCCCGGAAATTGGGGCCCTAGGTTTTCTTTTTGGATTCTTCTTCCTTTTGGGGGAATACCTTTTGTTGAAGAAGATCATTGCCTATGGTATGTCCGAGGTGCTCTTTTTTAAACCCCTTTTCGGGCGATTGGGGCTTCTGGCTGGAATGGTTTTCGGAAGACCGGCTAAATCCGAAGGCCTGGGTCAGATCTTCCTTTCACACCAGGCCAAAAACAGAGCTATGCCGGCTTTTGTAGTTCTCTTTTTCTTCCTTTTTTGGTTTTATGCCCTGAAGGTAGTATTGGTTTCGGCGGGACTTTTAATGATGGTCTCTTATTTCAGACACAAGTTCGGAGGGCTTACCGGTGATCTCCTGGGGGCTTTGTGTGAGGTTTCAGAACTTCTTTTCCTCATCCTTCTGGTATAATATTTGAGAATTGGTTTTGGAGAGAAATTTCATGCGTCGTATTCTGGTGGTACCCATAGGACGGGTTTTTGGGCCTTGGCTTGAGAGGTTTCTTCAAGAACTTTCCGATTTCTGGAAGGCCCAGGTAGAACTTACTAATCCCGTGCCTCCTCCTCCGGCGGCTTTCCATCCTCGACTTAAAAAATTTTTCGGGCCCTATCTAGCTGAGTTTTTGCGATCGCTGTCTAGAGAAGTGGATTTTGTGCTTGGAGTCTGCGGGGAGGAACTTTATTCTCCGAGAAGAATCCAAGTCTTTTCCGAGATCAATCTTTCTTCTCGTACGGCCTTGCTTTCAGCCCAAAGTATGCGGGAATTCCTTTTCGGTCCTGATCCCGAAACTTTGTTCACGGAAAGACTGAGAAAGGAAGCCATTCGGGCCTTGGGACATCTCTTGGGGCTTCCCCCCTGTAAAAATGTCCATTGTGTGATGTATCAGCCCTCGTCTCTTATGGAGATAGATGTGAAGAGTTCTCATTTGTGCCCGGAATGTCAAATGAGGTTGCGGCTCCTTCAACTTACCCGCGGTGAGGTAAGGGTTTCCCTTTGATTGGGGTCTTCGATTCCGGCATAGGTGGACTTACGGTTTTAAGGGAGCTAGTAAGGCGGCTTCCTGGCTATCGTATGGTCTACTTCGGAGATACGGCCCGTACTCCTTATGGCACTAAAAGTCCGGAAACCATCATTCGCTATGCCATTGAGGACACCGAATATCTCTTGAAACGAGGGGCTCGAGTTATCGTAGTGGCTTGCCATTCGGCTTCCTCTGTGGCTACCGAGGCCTTAAAGGAGCGGTTTCCTGATATCCCTATCTTCGAAGTGGTCACCCCTTCGGTAAGCAAGGCCCTTAGGGTTACCCGTAAAAAGGTCATCGGCGTGATCGGGACCCGGGCCACTATCGGAAGCGGAATATACCAAAGGCTCATTAAAGATAGGGATCCAGAAGTTAAGGTTTACGGAAATGCCTGTCCCCTTTTGGTTCCCCTGGTTGAAGAGGGTTGGTTAAAGAAGCCGGAAACTCGCATGATTGTAAAGAAATGTCTTTTGCCCTTGAAGATGCGGGGCATGGATACCCTGATCTTGGGATGCACCCATTATCCGGTCCTAAAGAAGGTTATCCAAGCTAAGGCCGGGAAGCGGGTAACCCTAGTGGATCCTGCCGAGGAGTTGGCCGAAGAAGTAAAGGTTTATCTTGATAACTATCCCGAACTTTCCCGAGAGCTTGAAAAAGACGGCGAACCTCTTATTTTGGTATCCGATCTAACTCCGGCTTTCAGCCGTATAGCCCGTATATTTCTTGGCCGGAAGGTGAATTTAGTCAAAGCCGAGGATGCCCCATCATGAAGCGAGTTATTCTGGGAACTGCTGGACACATTGATCACGGAAAAACTACGTTAGTCAAAGCCCTAACGGGCATAGATACCGATCGCCTAAAGGAGGAAAAGGAACGCGGTATCACCATTGAGCTCGGTTTTGCTCATCTTGATCTTCCTTCTGGCAACCGGGTTGGCATTGTAGATGTGCCTGGACACGAAAGGTTCGTGAGGAACATGGTAGCCGGAGCCGCAGGGGTAGATTTAGTAGCCCTGGTAATTGCCGCCGACGAGGGGGTTATGCCCCAGACCCGTGAACATCTCGAGATCTGCGAACTCTTGGGCGTGAAAACTGGTCTGGTGGTTCTAACCAAAAGGGATCTGGTGGACGAGGAGTGGTTGGAGCTGGTTAAAGAGGACGTGCGGGAAGCCTTACGTGGAACTTTTCTTGAAGATGCTCCCTTAGTAGCGGTCTCGGCGGTAAGTGGGGAGGGCCTTTCAGAGCTTCTTAAGACTTTGGACGAGCTGGTCTCTAAGATTCCGGACCGGTCGACCGAAGGTCCTTTTAGATTGCCTGTGGATAGGGTGTTCATTGTTAAAGGCTTTGGAACCGTAGTCACCGGAACCACCCTTTCTGGCAAGGTCAAGGTTGGGGATGAAGTCCTGGTTTATCCCCAGGGGCTTTCCACCCGAGTAAGGCGCATTCAGGTTCACGGGGAAGATCGGGAGGAAGCCCTGGCAGGTATGCGTACTGCCCTAAATCTTCAGGGACTTGAAAGGGAAGCCCTCTCCCGCGGAGATGTAGTGGCCGAACAGGGAGTTTTGAAACCTTCCCGGATTCTTGATCTAGAACTCATTTATCTCAAAAGTGCTCCCCGTGCGCTCAAGAATCTTGAAAAGGTACACTTCCATATCGGAACTTCGGAGGTCATTGGAGAGATCGTCCTCTTCGGAAAAGACCGGTTAGAAGTCGGCGAGAAAGATATTGCTCAGATAAGGCTTTCTGAGCCTGTGGTCTGCTTGAGGGGAGATCGCTTTGTGATCCGAGGAGGGAGTCCCTTGGTCACCCTTGGTGGCGGCCGGGTTCTAAATCCCGTAGCCCACCGGCGAAAACGCACCAAACCTTGGGAACGAGAGGAACTGCTTCGTCTTCTTGAAGAAGACCCTAAAGAAATCTTACGGTATCACTTAGAGAAGGCCGGAGAGGCCGGGCTCAAGGCCTCGGATTTGAAACTGCGAGTATCACTTTTCGGTAAAGCCTGGGAAGAACTCCTTAAAGAGATGTCCGATGAGGTGGTTCGGATACCGGAAGAAGATGAGGAGCTTATTCTCTCCAGAGCAGTCTTTGAGGATTTTAAGGCCGAGATTCAAGAAGCTCTGCGTAAGTTTCATGAGAAGTTTCCCCTGAAGCCCGGATTGGCCAAGGAAGAACTTAGGGCGAGGGTCTCGACCCGGGCTCACCAAAGGACTTTTGAGCGGGCCTTAGAAGCATTGATTTCCGAGGGGAAACTAGTTGCGGAAAGGGAATATTTAAGACTGGCTAGCCATCAACCGGTCCTTCCGGAAGAGGCGGAGGCCTTAAAAGGCGATATTGAGAGGATATTTCTCAAGGCTCGCTTCACCCCTCCTGATCCGGATGAAGCCCTTTCACGTTTCCGGGCCAAGCCGAAACTGGCCTTGGATATGTTCGAACTCCTGGTCCAGGAAGGAGTCTTGGTAAGGCTTGCCGAAAAGCTTTATTTCCACCGCCGCGTTCTCGAAGAAGCCAAAAAGCTGGTGATAGATTTTCTTGAGCGCCATCAAGAACTTTCCGTGGGAGATTTCCGGAAGCTCACTGGTGGAGCTTCCCGTAAATATCTTATACCTCTTCTAGAGTACCTTGATAGGGAAAAGGTTACTATCCGCATAGGAGACAAACGGGTGTTGAGAAAAGGCGTGCGTCGTTAAAGATGGTAGTTTTTTTGGGCTTCCTGGGCTTCGGTCGCGAACAGATCGAATTCTTCGAGTTCGATCAGGGTCTCAAGACGCCAGAGAACGAGTTCTATCTTCAGCCTCTTCTCAAAGGGTAGCTTTTTCTTGTGGCTTTCATAGGAAGACCGCATTTTTTTAAGGACTGCCAGGGCGGCTTTTTTCTTTTTTTCACGGATGGTTCGAGCCTTGCTTAAGGCTTCCTGAGAGAGTTTGCGGATTTTATCAAAATAGATCTCGGCCCAGTCGTAATGTCCAGTGTGGTAATATTCCTCGGCCCTTTTCCATTTTTTTTGGATCTGACTGTAAAGCTCAGGGGCGTAACGATCGGCTCGGGCTCGACTAAGCTCTTCCATCAGTTGTTTGGTTTCAAGGTATTCCTTTTCCGGTGGAGGGGGAGGTTCTACAAAACGCCCAATGAGAGGAAGTTTTGAAAGTCGGTATTTGACATAAGGGGGCATCTCCGGGGCTTTGAAATCTGGAAACTTGAAGGCTAAACTGGAAAGTCCTATCAAAATTAGAAGGAGATAGAATGTGCGACTTTCCTTTTTCATGTTTATTGTTATAGTTTAAAAATCCTAAAATGGGTAGGCGGAAGGCAACCATATGAGAATCGTGTTTAAAGCTTTGATTCTTCTGACGGTCTTAATGCTTGTAGCCGGGGGTTCTTTCCTCTTTCTGGTCAAGTTTGAAGCTCACTCTCCTGAGGTCCAAGTTTCCGGGCTCCCTGAAACGGCGGGCCGGAAGTTGTCTTTTACGGTTTATGCCAAAGACGTTCGTTCGGGTCTCAGGGAGATCGAGGTAGCTTTGATCCAGGGAGAAAGTCAGGTTCTCCTGAAAAAGGAAAGTTTTTCGGTGACTTTCCTCAAGGGTTCCAAAGTCAAAGAGAAGAGCTGGCCCTTTGAGGTTGAGCCCCTCAAACTCGGTCTCAGGGAAGGGGAGGCCTATCTCCTGGTGAAGGTTAGAGACGCCTCTTGGCGTGAAGGTTTAAAGGGTAACCTTACGGAAAAGAGGCTCAAGATAAAACTCGATCTCACCCCTCCCAGGATCACGTTGCTTAGTGGGACGATCTATATTGCCCGCGGAGGCTCGGCTCTTGTACTTTACAAATTAAATGAACAACCTAGCAAAAGCGGCATTTTTGTGAACGACCACTTTTTCATGGGATATCCCTTAAAGAATGGCGTTTATGCCGGTTTGGTGGCTTTGCCCGTTGAAGATAAAAATGTCCGCCGTTTTGTTATTTATGCGGAAGATAAGGCTGGCAACGCCTTGGAGATACCGGTCAATTATTATCTCCAAAAGAGACGTTACACTTCCTTCAAGATGCGGATAAGCGATGGTTTTCTCTCTCGTAAGATGCCGGAATTTATTTCCAGATATCCTGAAGCTCAGAAAGCTTCTCTTATAGAGACCTTTATCTGGGTAAACCAGACCCTCCGGTCGGAAAACAATCAAATGATCGCCAAGATTACTTCCCGGGCTTCTGAAAATACTTTCACCCTTAAAGGGGCCATGCTTCCTCTTCCCCATTCGGCCAAGAGGTCCGATTTTGGGGAGTTTCGTACCTACTACTATAAAGGCCGCAAAGTCTCTTCGGCCTGGCATCTGGGGTTAGATCTGGCCTCGGTGGCTAGAAGTCCGGTTCCGGCGGCTGCCGATGGGCGAGTTGTTTTCGCCGACTATCTTGGAATTTACGGGAACACCGTCATCATTGATCATGGTCTAGGGCTTTATACGCTTTATGCTCATTTAGCCGGGCTAGAGATTTCTCCGGGAGCGGATGTGAAACGCGGTCAGATTATTGGTCACACCGACACTACCGGCCTCGCCGGAGGGGATCATTTGCATTTTTCAGTCATCGTTCAGGGAGTTTTCGTGAATCCTATTGAGTGGCTCGATCCCCACTGGGTAAAGGTTAGGATTCTTGAGCCTTTAAAACCCTATCTTTGATTAACTTTCCACCCATTTTACCCGACAAGGAATGCCAAAGAATTCAAAGAAGGCCCTTTCAAAACGATGGGCTTCTTCATGGAGCTCGACTATGCTGGGCAAAAAGAGTTTTTCTTCCATTACGATCTCGAGCCTGAGTTCGGTGGCTGGGTCCTTACCGGTAAGTTTCAGGCGATACTGCGGTTTTAAGCCGAACACTTTGAGCATTAGGCCCTCAAGTACCCGAAGATGGATTTTTACTCCCCGATAGGATAGTCGATCCTGCCCCTGAGCTTCTATGGCGAGTAGTCGCGGAGTCGTTCTACGACAGCTACAGGGCTCCCAGGTTAGGCGCACTTTGTCTCCGGTCCGAAATCTCAGGAGGGGATTAGCTCTGACCTTAAGGGTAGTTAATAACAATTCACCTTCTTCTGCCGGTTCTCCGGTTTCGGGATCAAGGACTTCAGGATAAAGGTAATCCGTAGCCAGGTGAAGACCGTTTTGGGCCTCGCATTCGTAGGCCATGCCAGGTCCAAAGACTTCCGCAATGCCATAGCCCAGACGAGTTTCGGCCCCAAAGAACTCTTCAATTCGGGCCCTATCCGAGGTCTTGAGGCCTTCGCCTACCAAAATGATCAATCGCAAGCTTTCTGGGGGAAGGAGGCCCTTTTCTTCAGCCACTTTCATGAAATGCAATACCAAAGAAGGCGTGCTAACCCATACCGTGGCCCGAAAATCTTTAAGAATCCTCAGGCTTAACTCCGGACTTCTGGGCTCGGGAGGAATAACAGTGGCTCCAATAATTTCGGCGGCCTCTTTTATTTCTTCTATCCAGACCCCCATCCCGGGTTCTAGAGTAATGAAAAGGATATCCTCCGGGGTAAGTCCACAAGTCGATAGGAAACGGATGTTTAACTTTTTCAAGTTTTCTACATCCTGTAAGGTGAAGCCTTTGACGATAGGGTTGGGAAGCCAGGGCAAGGAATGGAGTCTCACGATATCTCGTAAAGGAACTGCAAAGAGGTCATAAGGATAATGGGCCGAGAGGTCTTCTCGGGTGGTTAAGGGAAAACGAGCCAGGTCTTTCGGGCTTTTGAGATCCTCGGGGAGAATCCCTAAGGCTTCAAACTTTTCCCGATAAAATGGGACTCGGTGATAAAGACGATTTAAAGTGCTCTGTAAGAGCTCCGTATGCCATTGTTGCCATTCTTCTTTGGAAAGATATTCCACCTTTTCCGTGGACATTCAGCCCTCCTTTAATCCGTAAACTCTCGATAATCCTTTCCGAGATAGGCCCTCTTAACCTCTTCGTCGTTTAGTAGTTCCTCGGCCGATCCTTGGAGGGTTATATGCCCAGTTTCAAGCACGTAAGCTCGATGAGCTATGGAGAGGGCCTTGCGGGCATTCTGCTCCACCAGCAAGACCGTAAGGCCTTCCTGGTTCAACCTCACGATGGTTTGCATAATGAGATCTACGATTTTGGGGGCTAACCCTAGAGAAGGCTCATCCAGGAGAAGGAGTCGCGGCCTAGCCATAAAAGCCCTTCCTAAGGCCAGCATCTGTTGTTCTCCCCCGGAGAGGGTCCCGGCCTTCTGTTTACGTCGTTCTTTTAGCCGAGGGAAAAGTTCGTAAACCCTTTCAAGATCGGCATAGATGGCCTTTTTGCTTTCTTTTCTGAAACGGTGATAGGCCCCAAGTTCGAGGTTTTCTTCCACAGTTAAAGGGTAAAAGATTTGCCGTCCTTCAGGCACCAGACTTAGACCCTTACAAATTATCTTTTGAGGAGAGACTCCGGTGATGTCTTCGCCCTCAAAAATGATTTTTCCCTCTTGAGGTTTGTTGATACCAATCAAGGTTAAAAGGAGACTGCTTTTTCCGGCTCCGTTGCTTCCTAGAAGACAGACAATTTCTCCTCTTTTTACATGGAAAGAGATACCCGAAAGGACTTTCAGTTTCCCGTAGCTCAGGTGTAAGTTCTGAACTTCAAGCATGTTCCTCTCCTAAATATACCTGAATAACTCGGGGATTTCTTTGAATCTCCCTCGGCGGCCCCTCGGCAATTTTTTCCCCTTGGTCGAGCACGATGACTTCCTCGGCTACTTCCATAAGGAGATTGAGATCATGTTCCACCCAAAAAAGGGTGATCCCTTCTTGTGGTAGAGAAGTTAGGGCCTCGGCCAGATCGATCTTTTCGCGGGGATCAAGCCCCGAGGCCGCCTCATCCAGGAGAAGAAGTTTAGGTTTTAAGGCCAGGGCCCGGGCCAGCTCCAGATGGCGGAGTTTGCCTAGAGGAAGGCCCTCCGCCGGTCGATGGGCTTCATCGGCCAAGAAAAATCTTTCCAGATAAACAAAGGCTTCTTCTTGCGCCTCTTTTTCCTTTTTGAAGAAGTTAGGGAGACGCAAAAGGGAACTGAGAAGCCCCGGACGTTTCCTTTGATATACAGAAAGAAGGACGTTTTCGAGCACCGTAAGGTGTGTGAAGATCTGAGGGGTTTGGAAGGTGCGAGCAATTCCGAGACGTGCGATTTCTTCCGCCGGAAGACCTTCTAGGTGATGCCCTTCGAATAAGATAGTACCGCTGTCGGGTTTGAGATGGCCGGTGATGAGGTTAAAGGTGGTGGATTTTCCTGAACCATTAGGCCCAATAAGGGCTGAAATGGTTCCTTGTCGAACTCGGAAAGAAAGTCCATTTACGGCCTTAAGAGCTCCGAACCTTTTGGTTAAGTTTTTTACCTCTAGTATAAAACTCATGTCCGTATAAAAAGCAGAAAAAGAGTCCTTTTACAAGGCCTAAGAACTACACTTTATTGCATGGAAATTATAATTTCCAATTTTTTATTAATTTTGATTTCCTTTCAGTTAAAAACTTTTTAAAAGAAAGAAAAAAATAATTTTTGGGATAAAAATAAAGATTTAAAACCTAAAAATTTGAGTGGAAAGTTTCTATAAATGTTATTTGAATTTGCTTTTGGCACTAATCTGTGTTTAAATGGGAACCCGCTATGTTTGGGCCTGAAGATCTGAGAATGTTGGCGGAAGCCTTCCTCTATCCAGAAGAAGAGGGCTTTTTGAGCCTAATCTCCTATCTTCAGGCCCTTTCCCGAAAAGCTGGTTTAGATCTTAACGGAGATTTTCGGGTGGAAGATTTAGAGGAACTCAAAGTCGAATATACCCGACTTTTCATTACTTCTCCTTACCGTACTCCAGCTCCTCCATATGCCTCGGTTTATCTTTCTTCTGACAGGCGTCTCAAGGGTGAAGGTTATGATCAGGCCCTAGCCTTTTATCGCGAGGCCGGCTATGAGCCGGTGGAGGATGGTGACTTTGCTGATCATGTGGCCTATGAACTGGCTTTTATGGCCTTGCTTCTGGAAGAAAATCGTAAAGACTTGCTTCGGGGTTTCCTTGAAGACCACTTTTTGAAATGGTATCCCCGGTTTTTGTTGGCCTTGAAACAAGCTGAGCCCAAGCCCTTTTACAGGGCTTTAGGGGAACTGGTTTCGGTAATTACAAATAGACTGCGGGAGGAGGTTGTCCATGAAGAGAAGAGATTTTCTTAAGCTTTCGGCAGGGGCCTCTTTGGCTCTGGCCACTATGGATCTCAGATCCGGAAGCTTTTTTAAGAAGGCTTATGCCCATTGCGATACGGGTGGGGAGCTTCCGGGAAGTCTAGGGGCCAAGGAGGTAACTTCGGTCTGCGAGATGTGCTTCTGGCGCTGTCCTATTGTGGCCAAGGTCAAGAACGGCAAGGTGGTCAAGATTGAGGGTAACCCTAAGAGTCCCACCAATGGTCGGGGCGACAAGGCCCGGGTTTGTGCCCGTGGTAACTCGGGTGTGAAGTTGCTCTATGATCCTGACCGTGTGCTCCATCCTTTGAAGAGAAAGGGAGCTAGAGGGGAAGGTAAGTTTGTGAAGATCTCTTGGGACGAAGCCTTGGACGAGGTGGCCTATAACCTCAAGAAAGTCAAAGATAAATACGGACCGCATGCTATTGCTTATTTTGATCATGGGGCTTCGGCGGAACCTCTGCGGGAGATCTTCAAGGCCATTGGTACGGAAAATTACTCCAATGAGCCCGCGTTTTTCCAGTGTGTGGGGCCGGTGGCCATAGCCTACATTTCCACCATGGGATATCTCACCTCTGGGACTATGCAGTACACCGACATGGCCAATGCTAAGGCCATGTTGCTGGTGGCCTCCCACATTGGTGAGAACGTTCATGTATCTCATGTAATGGATTTCGTTGGTGGACTTTCTAAGGGAGCCAAACTGGTGGTGGTTGATCCTCGGTTTTCAGTGGCTGCCGGTAAGGCCGATATCTGGCTCCCTATCCGTCCAGGAACGGATACCGCGTTGCTTTTAGCCTGGATCAATTATGTGATTAAGCACGAGCTCTACGATAAGGAGTTTGTGAACAAATATTGTGAAGGCTTTTCCGAGCTTAAGGAAGCCGTTAAGGACTATACCCTGGATTGGGCGGCCAAGATATGTGACCTCAAGAAGGAAGACATTGAGGCGGCCATCAAGATGCTTGCGGAGGCTAAGCCCCATGTCTGCATCCATCCGGGGCGGCACTCCACCTGGTATGGTAAGGGAGACGTATATAGGCATCAGGCCTTGGCCATCTTGGCGGCCCTTTTTGGTGGTATCGGAACTCCAGGAGGGCTCTACTTCCCCACGCCTATCTCTTTGGGACACGTACATTCTGTGAAGGAGATGGAGCCGAAGGAGTCTGACGAGCCCCTCAAGGAAAAATATCCCTTTGCGGGGCCTTTGCCTGGGAATCCCACCCATGAGATCATCCGGGCCACTATTACGGGGGAACCCTATCCCATTAAGGCCTGGGGTATCTGCGGGGTAAACATTCTTCAGACTATCCCCAATCCCTATCAGACGATGGAAGCCCTTAAAAAGCTGGACTTCGTGTTCTCCTTAGAGATGTTGCCTACGGAAACGGCCCTTTGGTCTGATATCGTTCTGCCGGATGCGGTTTATCTCGAACGTTACGATGATGTTTATACTTATGACGGTCTTCCAGAGTGTTTTGTGACTGTGCGTCAGCCGGCCGTGGAACCTCTGGGAGAGGCTAAACCGCCTTTCTGGGTAGCCAAGGAACTGGCCAAGCGTATGGGTTTTGATATCTTCCACGCGGAGTCGGAAGAAGAGATCATCAACGAAAAGCTCAAAGGCCTCAACCTTACTTTGGAAAAGCTCAGGGAGGAAGGGGGGCTGGTGGTCCTCCCGGCCAAGGGAGCCTATGATCGTGAGAATTTCAAGAATATCTTTGGTGAAAAGGGCTTCAAAGTTCATTTGACCATCGAAGACTTTGCAGATGAAGACTTTTCGCCGGTGCCTAAGTTCGAACCCACGCCGGCGCCTCCCAAGGGTTATGCCCGTCTCATTTACGGTCGTGTGCCAGTGCATACCTTTAGCCGGACTATGAACAACGAGTGGCTTCACCACGAATGGCCTGAAAACCACGCCTGGATAAACGATGAAGTGGCGGCCAAAATCGGCATCAAAGATGGTGACGAAATCATCCTTGAAAACCAGGACGGTAAGCGTTCCTTCCCGGTCAAGGCCAAGGTCACTCCGGGTATCCGGCCGGACTGCATCTATCTCCCTCACGGTTTTGGAAGCCTTTCTCCCAAGCTTTCCCGGGCTTACAAGAAGGGGGCTAGTGATCAATTTCTGATTACCTACTACGTACAGGATCCCTTTATGGGAGCCTCGAGCCACCGGACGAATTTTGTCCGGATCGTGAAAGACGGTAAGGTTTTGAATATTCCGGAGCTTCGCCCGGTACCTAATGAAATTCCTCGGTTTGAAATCAAGAAGGGTTAAAGGAGGTAGAAAATGAAGCACCAATGGGCTATGGTCATAGATCTAGATCGGTGTGTGGGGTGTCATGCCTGTGCCGTGGCCTGCCGGGCCGAATGGCAGGTTCCGGTAAATCCGAACTATGACGGTTATTCCTTTATTAAGGATTACAACGACTGGCTTCAGACGGTCTCGGCAGAAGGGGGCGATTATCGCCGTAATTGGGTTTTAAGACTGGGACCTGAACGGACCAGCAAGGGCTTGGCCTTCACCTTCTTTCCGGGTTTGTGTAACCACTGTGACCGGCCGGTATGTGTGGAGGTGTGTCCGGCGGATCCCGAGGAGCGGGAGTTCAAGTGCTATAAGACCGGAAAGACCGTTAAGATGGAGATCAAGGCCACCTATAAAGAACCTTTTACCGGGGCGGTTCTCATTGATAAGGAGCGCTGCCTCGGGTGCGGAAACTGTGTAGAGGCCTGTCCTTATAAGGCTCGGTATCTCAACGATACCTTGGATGAACCCAAGGCCGACAAGTGCACTTTCTGCTACGAGCGGATCATACACGGTGAGATACCGGCCTGTGTAAAAACCTGTATCGCTGATGCCCGTATCTTTGGAGATCTTGGAGATCCCAACTCCGAAGTCTCTAAGCTCGTGAAAAGCGGAAAAGCCCGACGTTTGGAATCTGATGTGGTCAAAATTGGCCCCAACGTCTACTTCATGGGTAAAGAAAAGAATCTGGAACTGCTTATCAAGCGTTTTGCTCCTCGTAAGCGCACTTGGGAAGAGGTGGAAGCCAAGGCTCCTAGCCGGCGCGATGTCCTGAAACTGGCCCTGAAGAAGATTCCGGTTCTAGGCTAATTCGCAATTACTATTGTATTTCAGGAAGGGGGGGCGGATGCCTCCCCTTTTTTATTTTTGGGTCTTTATGTAGGTCTCTTCCTAACATCTCAATATATTGTGTATAGTCTATGCTTGACACACTTTATGGTGTAGGTATAATCATCTAAGCAATCCGCAAGAATATCATTACAAGAGGGGGATTTATGGAGCCTTTGGTTAGAAAGCGAGATGGTAAGTTTCAGCCTTTTAATCGGCGCCGTATTATCCGGGCGGTACTTAAGGCCATGCGGGCCGTGGGGCAGGGGGATAAGGGCTCAGCGGAAAAAGTAGCGGATGCCGTGGCCGTAAAACTCTATCGCCAGTTTTTCAAGCATGGCGGTGTTCCGCATGTGGAGCAGATCCAGGATCTGGTGGAAAAGACTTTGATGGAGCTTGGTTTTGCGGATGTGGCCAAGGCCTACATCCTCTATCGTGAGAAACGCCGTCAGGCCCGGGAACTGGGTAAAGCTCTGGTGGACGGGGTCAACCTCATTGAGGAGTACCTTACCCGGGAGGACTGGCGGGTTCAGGAAAATTCCAACATGAATTACAGTCTCCAGGGGCTTAACTTCCATATTTCCTCCTCGGTGGTAGCTCGGTATTGGCTGAACAAACTCTATCCGACCAGGGTTGGCGAGGCCCATTTTGAGGGCGACTTTCATGTTCATGACCTAGGGATTCTTGGTCCGTACTGTGTGGGCTGGGATCTCTACGAACTTTTGAAACGCGGATTCGGCGGTGTCCCAGGGAAGGTTGAATCCGCACCTCCCAAACACTTCCGGAGTGCTTTGGGACAGGTGGTTAATTTTTTCTATACCCTACAGGGTGAAGCCGCAGGGGCTCAGGCTTTCTCTAATTTTGACACCCTGCTGGCCCCTTTTGTCCGCTATGATGGTCTCTCTTACGAAGAGGTTAAGCAGTGTCTCCAAGAATTTATCTTCAACGTCAACGTGCCCACGAGGGTAGGGTTCCAGACGCCTTTTACCAATTTGACTTTTGACCTTGAGTGCCCCGAGACTTTGAAGGACATTCCGGCGGTAGTGGGCGGCCGGGATATACCGGAGACCTACGCCGAGTTCAAGGAAGAGATGAACATGATCAACCGGGCCTTCTGCGAGCTCATGCTTGAAGGCGATGCCAAGGGTCGCATCTTTACTTTTCCCATTCCTACTTACAATATCACTCCTGACTTTGACTACGATAACCCCGAAATCGAACCTCTTTGGGAGATGACCCGCAAATACGGTATTCCTTACTTCGCCAACTTTGTGAATTCTGATATGCGTCCCGAGGATGCCCGTAGTATGTGTTGTCGCCTGAGGCTCGACAACCGTGAGCTTGAGAGACGGGGAGGTGGGCTTTTTGGAGCTTCGCCTCTTACGGGTTCCATTGGGGTGGTAACCATCAATATGCCTCGTATTGCCTATCTCTCGACCTGCGAGGAGGAATTCTTTGAGCGCCTTTCGGACCTCATGGAACTCGCTAAGACCTCTCTTGAGATCAAGCGCAAGGTTATTGAGGACTTTACCGAACGAGGGCTCTACCCTTACTCTCGAGTCTATCTCCAGGCGGTAAAAGAGTGTAGTGGCCGTTACTGGGGGAATCACTTTTCTACGATTGGTGTGATCGGTATGAATGAAGCCTGTCTCAACTTCTTGGGACTTCCTATCTACCATCCCGAGGCTAAGGAATGGGTAATCAAAGTGCTAAAGTTTATGCGGGATAAACTCTCCGAGTTCCAGGAGGAGACGGGCAATCTCTACAACCTCGAGGCCACTCCAGCCGAGGGAGCTAGCTATCGGCTGGCCCGCTTGGACAAAAAGAAGTTCCCGCGCATAAAGACCGCAGGCACTGAAAAAGTGCCTTATTATACCAATTCCGTACATCTTCCAGTGGGCTACACCGACGATATCTTTGAGATCCTCGTTCACCAAGATGACCTTCAGGCCCTCTTTACCGGAGGCACGGTGGTTCATCTTTTTGTAGGCGAGGAAATTCCGGATACCGGGATGGTGAAGGAATTGGTAAAGGCGGTGGTTAACAATTTCCGGCTTCCGTACTTCTCTATTACGCCCACTTTTTCAGTTTGTCCGGTCCACGGTTATCTTCCCGGGAAACACGAATTTTGTCCTTATCCCCACACAGAGGAGGATCTCGCTCGCTATGGTCGAGAGGTAGAGGTTTTTATCGAGGCCTTGAAGGTGCTCCCTGAGGAGGCCTATCGCATGGTTGAACCTCAAGAGGGGCCTGAAGGTCCTCTCTTTCAAGAAAACGTGAGAAAGGAGGTGAGCCATGATTAGAGAGAAAGTAAAGGTTAAAGTAGTACCCTGTGAGATCTACAGCCGGGTGGTGGGCTATTTCCGGCCGGTTCAGAACTGGAATTCCGGAAAACAGCAGGAATTTTCCGAAAGGAAGACCGTGAGAATCGATTCCTTTAAGGAATTCGCTCGTCGTACTTGTGGTTGCTAAATGATCAAGGGGTTTAGAGGAACCAGTGTAGTAGATTACCCGGGGAAGATCGCCTCGGTGGTCTTCCTCGGGGGCTGTAATTGGCGGTGTCCTTATTGTTATAATGTAGATCTGGTTCTTCCGGAGAGATTAAAAAATCTTCCCGATCTTCCAGAAGAAGGAATTCTCTTTGATCTTTTGCGACGCAAGGGGTTCATTAAAGGGGTAGTCATTACCGGAGGAGAACCCACTATCTGGGGAAGGCGTCTTAAGGCCTTTTTGGAAAGAATCAAGTATGAGACCGAGCTGGCTGTCAAACTGGATACTAATGGTTCTAACCCAGAGTTGGTGGCCTCTCTTCTGGCAGAAGGCCTTGTCGATTATTTGGCTATGGATTTCAAGACCGCCCCTTCCCGTTATTCAGAACTTTCGGCCGATTTTGATCCCGTGGAGAAAACTCTTGAACTTCTCAGAGATCTCAATGGATGTGCCGAAGTAAGAATTACTCTAGCTCCTGGGTTGGTTGCTAAGCAGGATTTAGAGGAGATGTTACCCTATTTGAAAAAGGTTAAGCGCGTGGCTTTACAAAAGTTTGTGCCCGAGGCCGAAACCCTTGCCCCTGACTTTCCCCGTCCTTCCCTCCCTCCTGATATCGTCTCTTCTCTGGCAGATTACTTGAGAAAACACCTTTCCGCAGAAATTCTTATCCGCTGTTAATTTTTTTAACATGAATTTAACAAATTTAAATTTTTATTGTCTTGTTTCTCTATTTTAGGCCTGCTATACGAGATTTAGCTATTTTGCGGGAAGGGAGTGCACGGTGTCTGAGAAGCCGAATCGCACCCATGCAAAAAGGATAGTTGTAGGGCTGGTGGTTTTGGTGGTTTTGGCGGCTACGGTACGAACTTTTCTGGTTCCCAAAGATTTGGGGAATCATGGCAGCCTCTTCTATAAGTTCTATCGGAAGGGGGCTATCGACGACGAGTTGGCTCGAATGCCGCGTCATCTCACGAATGCCTCCTGCGAGAGTTGTCATACCTGGGAATATGAACTCCAGGTCAATAGTAAACATCGAAGTCTTTCTTGCGAATTCTGTCATGGTCCTTGGGCTGATCATGTAAATAGCGAGGGGAAAGTGATTGGGTATCTTCCGAATCCCAAGGGAGGTGAAGCTATTCGGGCTTTGTGTTTGCGGTGTCACAATCGGGCTATTCATGCTCGTCCTAAAAATCCCGAGGTTATCAAGACCGTGTTTTATCCGGATCATTTGAAAAAGCAGAACGTGAAGGAGACGCATTCTTGTGATCAGTGTCACCTTGTGCACGCACCGCTTAAGTACATCAAGCAGGCCGATGAGTTCTTTGCAGGCTTAGAGAAGGAGAAGGAGGGGGCTCGTGAATAAAGGGCGCCGTAAGTTTTTGGGATATCTTCTCAAGGGTGCTGCGGGATCCCTTTACTGGGTCCTTCCTATGCCGGTGAAGGTACCTCTTCAGCTTCCGGGTATTTTGAGAGATGAAAAGTATGATCCCGAAGCCCATGAATACGTCTTTTTGGTCGATATCAATCGTTGTATCGGCTGTGGAAGCTGTTGTGTGGCGGATAAGAGAGAATATCAAGTTCCGGACGGCCAATACCGTACCTGGGTGGAGCGATACCTTATTGCGGAAGGTGGGGAAGTCTATGTGGATTCTCCAAAGGGAGCTCTTAAAGGTTATCCTGAGCCCCGGGAGATAGATAAGCCCATTCGAGATGCCTTTTTTGTTCCTAAGCTCTGCAATATGTGCGAAGAGCCTTCTTGCGTTCAGGTTTGTCCGGTGGGGGCTACTTTTAAGACTGACGATGGTTTTGTATTGATTGATTATAAACGATGTATTGGCTGTTCTTACTGTGTTCAAGCTTGTCCTTACGGGGTTCGCTTTATTCATAAGGAGAGGCGAACGGCAGATAAGTGTACTTGGTGTTATCACCGCGTGAGGCGAGGTTTGCTACCAGCTTGTGTGAATGCTTGTCCTACAGGGGCTCGCAAGTTTGGAGATCTTAGAGATGAAAATTCGGAGGTGGCCCAAATATTGAAAAGTAGTGAGCCTTTAGGAGTTCTTAAGCCCGATATGGGCACTAAACCAAGGCTTAAGTATCTCCATTTGAGGCAGGAGGTTATTTGATGAGTGGATTGGTTGAAGGTTTTGTTTTTCCTAATGAGCATCATATTCATTGGTCTTTGATGATCGTTACTTATCCCTATATTACCGGGATTATTGCCGGTGCTTTTATTGTTTCCTCTCTTTATCATGTCTTTCATGTGAAGGCCTTGAAGCCGGTTTCGCGGTTTGCTCTCGTCTTTGCTTTGGCTTTTGGTTTTTGTTGTACTTGGCCACTTTTAAATCATCTTGGGCGTCCCGAGCGCTGTTTTAATATTATGTTGACTCCTCACCCTACCTCGGCTATGGCGGGATTTGGTTTTATTTATAGTGCTTATATGGTGGTTCTGTTGTTGGAGATTTTGTTCCTCTATCGTGGCGTTTTTGCCAAGTTATTGCCTCAAACTACGGGTTTTAAAGCCACGCTTTATCGATTGCTTACTTTTGGTAATCAAGACCTATCTCCAGCTACTTTACAGTTTGATCATAAAGTAACTAGTTGGTTGGCTCTTATTGGTATTCCTATGGCCTGTATTCTTCATGGTTATGTAGGTTTTATTTTTGGGAGTGTTAAAGCTGTAGAATGGTGGTCAACGCCTCTGATGCCAATTATTTTCCTTCTTTCTGCTTGTGTCTCGGGTATTTCGGGTATCATTTTGGGATACTTGTTTGTTCACTGGGTTAAAGGTCGCGCTGTAGACGAAGAGTGTCTTTCTTCTTTGGTAAAATACTTGTGGGGATTTCTTATTATCGACGTAGTTTTTGAGCTTCTTGAAGTCGGAGTTCATGCCTATTTAAGGAAAGAAAGTTGGCATCATTTGCATGAACTGCTATTTGGTCCTCTTTATGTTAGTTTTTGGGTAATGCAAGTTTTTATTTTCTCGTTCATTCCTCTGGTAGTTCTTGGAGTATTATCTTTAGCAAATGTGAGAGGTAAGGCCTTGCAATATCTGTCTGCGATTTCTTCAATTATGCTCCTTATTCAGGTTTACTGCATGCGTTGGAATGTGGTAGTGGGTGGTCAAATGATGTCTAAGAGTGGTAGAGGCTTTGTGTTTTATCATCCCGAGTTCTTCGAGAAAGAAGGTATTTTGCCTACCATTATTATTCTTATTGCCCCTATAATTATATTGTTTGTTCTTTCCAAAATTTTTCCATTATGGCTTGGAACGGAAGAGGTTAAAACCTATAAAAAATAGTTGAGGAGGTGCTGTATGAGATGGAGGTTTTTGAGATTGTTAGGTGTAATGGTAGCAAGTGTTTTTTGGTTGGGAGGAGTTGGTTGGGCTACTACGGAGTTTTCTAAGGATGTCACTAATCCTAAAGTTAAAGAATTGAACAAGAAGTGTATGATGTGTCACCTTAAGGAGAACAAGTCTTTGGTGTTTCAGTGGCAGGAATCTCCCCATGCGGCAGCCAAAGAAGGCCCGGTGGGTTGTTACACCTGTCACGCGGCTGATGCCGGGGATCCCTTGGGTTATAACCACGAAGGGGCCTTTATTAAGACCCTAATTAGTCCCAAGGATTGCTCTTATTGTCATTCCCGAGAATTTAAAGAGTTTGAGAATTCCCATCATGCTACGGCCGGACAGATCATGGCATCCTTGGATAATATCCTTGGAGAGGTGATCTGTAGTGCTCCGGCGGAGTCGGTGAAGAAGTGGGGACTTCCGGCTTACGCGGCCAAGGCTGATGCTCAGAATGCTTGCTGGCAGTGTCACGGATCGGTGGTCAAGGTTCTGAAAGACGAGAAAGGAAACATTATTCGCAATAAAACTGGAGCGCCTCAGTTTGATCCTTCCACCTGGCCTAACAGTGGTATGGGGCGGATCAATCCTGACGGCACTAAGGGTTCATGTAATGCCTGTCACTCCAAGCACGCTTTTCGGGCGAGTGTGGCTCGTCAGCCCTTTGCTTGTGGTAAGTGTCACCTGGGTCCGGATCATCCCCAGAAGGAGGTTTATGAAGAATCCAAGCACGGAATTGCTTATCTTTCTGCGGTCAGAGAGCGGGGGCTTATGGGGATGAACATCCTTAAGACCGGTAGCTGGGTCTTGGGTAAGGATTATCACTTCGCTCCTACCTGCTCTACCTGTCATATGGGGGCTTATGTGAAATCCAACGGTTCTATCGCGCCAAACACCCACAATGTGGGAGACCGTATCTCTTGGAATCTACGTCCGCCGATCTCGGTGAAGCTGAACCGGGTGATCACTACGGACGGCAAGGTTTACGACATTCCCGGAGACATTCCGCCTCTTCCCGGGCAATTTGTGCAGGTCTACGACTACGTGCGCAAGGGTGACAAGCTAGTGAAGGTGAAGACTAAGAAACAGGTGAAGGAGGTGATCAGCTGGAAGGAGCGCCGGGCCGAGATGAAAGAGGTCTGTAAGAGCTGTCACAGCATGCAGCAAGTGGATAACTTCTATGAGCAGTTTGATGCCCTGGTGGTCACTTATAACGAGAAGTTTGCTAAGCCCGCCAAGCGCATCTTCTCCGAGCTGGTCAAGGACGGTCTGGTGCCCAAGTCCCCCTTCATGTCCAAGGTGGGTTGGATCTGGTTTGAGATCTGGCATCATGAAGGTCGTCGTGCCCGTCACGGAGCCGCTATGCTCGGTCCGGACTACACCCACTGGCATGGGCTCTATGAAGTTGCCAATCACTTCTACTACGAGTACATCCCCGAGGTCCTCGAGGTGGCTAAGGAGCACGGCAAACTTGAGAAGTACCAGAAGCTCATCAATGAGATCCTGAACACTCCTGAGCATAGCTGGCGAATAAAGGGTTTTGGAGCGCTCATGAAGCAGGTAGAGGAGGAATACAAAGAACGCTATGGAAAGGGTCAGTAAAGGTGAAGCGGGGGAGGGCATATCCTCCCCCGCTTTAATTCGGGGTAGAGGAATGAAAGTTCTTGAGGCGGTGGGACTTGTTCTGATCCTGTGCTTGTTTTTTGGAACGGTAGTGCTGGCTTCCGACTTAGAGAAGATTCAACAGTTGAATCTTGTTTATAAAGATTTTCGTCTTGGTGACAAGTTAGAGGGGGCGAAAGATCTTAGGCCTTTAAAAGGGGCTCTTCCGGGAACCCTCCGATTTAAAAATGGTTCTCTGGTAGTGGCGATAGAAGAGAAGAGTCGGCGAATTTTAGCACTTTATGATGAGTTCCCACGTATCGCTCCCCAAGAGTTGCAGAGGTTGGTGGGGGAACTTATGGGGCTTTTGGGGGAGCCCACTTTTGAGGCCCATGACAAGATACTCTTCTGGTATTTTTCTCCCAAGGGAAAAATTTCCTCAGAAACCTTCAACCGTATAGTTGAAAAGGGCGAAGAGCCCAAAATTTTGGCTATAGTAAAGCTGTATTGCGACCACAAAATAGTAGAGTTTGCTAATCAGAAAGATCCCAAGGCCCGAGCTAAGGTTTACGTCACTTTTTATTCTCCTTTGTTAATTCGCAAAATTATGCAGGCATGGCTTTAGAAAAAATTAAAAAAATAAGGAGGTTTAAGTCATGAAGAGATGGACATGGTTGGCATTGGTAGGATTTCTTGTTTGGGTCTCTGGGGCCCTGGCCTATACGGTCGAGGGCAAGATTAAAGCTAGGTTGGATTTTAAGGAAGAGATCAGGTATGAGTACTGGGAGACTTTCGATAGTGGTGCTGCGGGAAAAGATGAGGATTATTCCTTCGTTTCGAGCAAGATGCGTTTCGGTGCCGGTTTTACTTCTTCGGTAGTGGATGCTTACGCGCAGTTACATTGGACCCAATTCTTTAATCTTCCTGATGATGGGCAGTTCGGATTGGGGGCGCTTTATTATCAATTCAATGGTGCTTTTGGTACGGATCCGAATAAGGCTACGGATATTGGTTATGGGGCCATTTCTCAGGCCTGGGTCCGGGTTAAACCGCCAATGGTTCCGGGCCTAAGTGTCAAGCTCGGACGTTTCTTCTATCTATCTGGCTTAGAAGGTGGTCTTCCCAAAAATGGAACCCTCAAGTGGGTGAAAAAGGTTCGCGTTTCTCAGCGCATGATCGGTCCCTTTGATTGGTCGCGTGTGGGCCGGGCTTTTGACGGTGGTGTGCTCTCTTACGATTTTAATCCTTGGAATCTTACCATCTCTTACATGCATCCCACTCCGGGTGGTTTTTATCTCCGTCGGGATGATCCAGAAATGAACGGGGAGTCCACTCACGACATTGACATTATTACTGCGGTCCTGAGCCTTAAAGACACCAATCCTTATATTCCCAACCTGGATGCTCAGGTTTTCTATTACTACTACAACGATGAGAGGAAGCTTGCCGGTGGAGACGGCCTTGGTGATTGTGAAGTCAATATGATCGGAGGTCATCTTATCTATGCCTATGATATTGGGCCTGGCACTGCCGACTTCCTCCTCTGGGGAGGCTACCAGTGGGGAGTTTGGGGACGCAATCCTACTTTGGATCATGATGCTTATGCCATAGCCATTGAGGCCGGTTACAAGTTTAAGAATCTCCCCTGGCAGCCCTGGTTCCGTGTGGGTTATTTCTATGGTACTGGCGACGATGATCCTAATGATGGCGATCATGAGACCTTCTTCATGATGATTCCCACTTTGAGGATATACTCCCTTACCCCCTCTTACACCTTTATGAACACCAATTACTGGATGGCTCAGGTTATTCTCAAACCCCATAAGAAGGTGGTGGTGCGTTCGGATGTCCACTTTGTGGATCTTACCGAAAAGGAAGACTACTGGTACCTCGGCTCCGGTATGATGCGTCCCGATGTGCTGAGTTACGCCACCAAGGGAGCTCACCTTGGAAAGAGCGACGATCTTCTTACCATGTGGGATCTCTCGGTATTTATTAAGGACATTTATCAATACAATGGTGTTAAGGTCGGGCTTGATTTCTATCTCAGCCATATCTGGGGGGATGATGTTGTCGAGGATAATTACGCCAAAGACGAGGATCTAACTTTCTTCTACGCCGAACTGCGTTTCACTTTCTAAGCTAATTGACAGGGGGGAGGTATTTTGCCTCCCCCTAAATCTTCTTTTTTAAGGAGGGTAGTGATGAAGACAAGGTTGGGGATACTTTTGTTAGGTTTAACGGCTCTTGTTTTTGCCTGTGCTCCTCAGAAAGCGCCGGCACCTTCTGCGGAAAAGCCAGCGGTTGCTCATCCTGAGCTCTCGGAGGATGAAAAGTTGATCGCCTGTAGTGAATGCCACAAGGAGGCTACCCCTGAGGTTTATGAAGAATGGTTTAAGTCTCGTCATGGTCTTGCTATGGTCAAATGTTTCCAGTGTCATGGAACCTTTGAGACCTTTCATGAGCCTACTCGGGAGACTTGTCGTACCTGTCATTCCAATGCCTACGACAATTGTCCTAAGGATAAAGCTTGTTGGGAGTGCCATAGTCCCCATTTTTTCAAAAAGCATGCTGAATAATTCATCGTAAGGAGGTGTTTTATGAAGCTTAGTAGAAGACAATTTATTAAAAGGACGGCCGCATTAACAGCGGCTTCCCTGGTTGGTATAGAGCTTCCTAAAAGCATGAAAGACGCAGCCCAGGCTGCGGATGTAGATAGTTGGAAACCCGGTGTGTGCCGTTTTTGCGGAGTAGGGTGCCGGGTTTACTTAGGTCTCAAGGGAGGAAAACCTGTAGCTATTAAAGGTATCCCCGAGTCTGCAACCAATAAAGGTTATGTTTGCATGAAAGGTATGCTTTTTTATAAAATAATTCACCATCCTGAAAGACTCAAGAAACCTCTCTATCGTGAGCGCAAGGATCAACCCTTTCGTGAAATCTCTTGGGAAGAGGCCTTAGATATTGCTGCTAAAAAGTTTGCCGAAGCCGTCAAAAACCACGGTCCCAATTCGGTAGCTTATTACGGTTCCGGTCAGGCCCTCACGGAGGAAACCTATATCTTTCAAAAGGTGATGCGTGCCGGTCTAAGGACTAACAACGTAGAGGGTAATCCCCGGCTTTGCATGGCCAGTGCCGTTGGAGGTTACCTAACTTCTTTCGGGGCCGATGAACCTATCGGATCTTACGCCGACATCGAGAAGGCCTATTGTTTCTTCATCATTGGAAGCAACATGGCGGAGTGTCATCCTGTTCTCTTCCGGCGGGTGATGAACCGCAAGTTATCCAAGCCCGACGAGGTCAAGGTCATCAACGCCGATCCACGGGTTTCGCCTACTTCCCGAATTGCGGACCTCCATCTCCAGTTCCGTCCGGGGACGGATTTGGCTCTTCTAAATGCTATGGCCTACGTGATTGTTGAGGAAGGGCTTTACGATGAAACCTTTATTAAAAAGTATTGCAAATTTAAATTAGGTAAACCTCCCAAAGATGTATCCTTTGAGGAATACAAGGAATTTCTGAAACAGTACACCCCGGAAAGGGCGGCTGAGATTTGTGGTGGAAACATTACTCCGGAAAAGATTCGCACTGCGGCCCGCTGGTTTGCCAAGTCCAAGGCTACTATGTCTCTTTGGACCATGGGGATCAATCAGCGTGTCCGAGGAGTATGGGCCAACAATCTGATTCACAACCTCCATCTTTTAACCGGGCAGTTGTGTAAACCTGGAGCGGACAGTTTCTCTCTTACTGGGCAGCCCAATGCCTGTGGAGGTGTGCGTGAAGGGGGCGGACTTTGTCATATCCTTCCAGCTCACCGACCGGTTAAGATCGATAAACTTCGTCACGAGGTAGAGGATCTCTGGGGTGTACCCCGTGGTCGTATTCCGGCCAAGCCTGGATATCATACCATTGCCATGTTCCGGGCGGTGAATGAGGGCAAAATCAAGGCTATGTGGATCAACTGTACTAGTCCGGCCCAGAGTCTTCCTAATTGTGATTTCTATCGTAAAGGTCTTCGGCGCGATGATGTTTTTATAGTGGTTACAGACATCTTCCCTACCAAGACCACGGAAGTTGCCAATTTGGTTCTCCCTACAGCGTTTCATTTTGAAAAGACCGGTGTTTACGGATGCACCGAGCGTCGTTCACAGCTTACGGTCAAAGTGATAGATCCTCCCGGAGAGGCCAAGCCCGAGGTCTGGATCGTAAGGGAGTGGGCTCTTCGGCTGGCCAAGGAACTTAACGACCCTGTGATTAAGAAGTGTGTAGAACCCTTTATAGGCCTTGAGGAGGGGTATGAACTTCCGAAGGCCATTTGGGAAGAATACAGTCAGAAACTAACTAAAGGTCGGGACAATGACCTTTCCGCAGTCACCTATGAGGTGCTTAAACAGCGTCCGGACGGGGTGCAATGGCCGGCGCCTACTAAGGAACACGCCCTCAAGGGAGGAACCTATAAAAAGTTCGTCAGGGGTATCGATCCTCTGGCAGACAAGCATGCTAAGGGCGATGATCCTTATGTCTTTTATGGTCCGGCCCACAAGGATCACAAACTCTATATCTGGCTTAGGCCTTACAAGGGTGCGGCTGAGGAGCCGGATGCTGAATATCCGTTCTTCCTGTCCACCGGACGGGTTATTGATCACTGGCACACCAGCAGTATGACTGGCCGTATTCCGGAACTCTTACGGGCCAACCCTTATGCTTACGTAGAGATCAATCCCAAGGACGCCAGAAGGCTGGGTATTAATCCCAACGACATGGTCGAAATTGAAACCCGCCGTGGCAAGATCGTGCTTCCGGCAAAGGTTTATGAGGGGCCGATTGAGGGCATGGTGTTCATTTACTGGCATGATATGCATGAAGAGCGTATGGCCAATCGGGTTACCAAAGACGCCTTCGATCCTGGCTCGAAAGAACCGGAATTCAAGATCTGTGCCTGCCGAATTCGGAAGGTATCCGGCCCCAAACCGCTCAGACCCTATGTGGTAGGTCATAAAATGTAGGCCAAGGGCGGGGGATGTCCCCCGCCCTTTTGGATGCGTGGCCGGGCTTTATGCCCGGCTTTTTTTGAGAGGTGAGGTGAAAATGCCTGTTGCCGGTTTGGTGATCTGTTTCATTCCTGAGAAATTGGAAGAAGTAAAATCTTCCCTTTCTAAAGTTTCCGGATTGGAGATACACGGCTGGAACGATAAGGGAGAAATGGTAGTGGTTTATGAAGGGGATACTTTTGAGGAAATGGAAAAAGAAGTAAAGGAATGGCCTAAAAAGATAGAAGGGGTGCTTTCGGTTAATGTAGCTTATTTCAATGTGGAAGACGAGGTTGAACGAATAGAGAAAGGAGAATACGTCCCAGAGAGGCCTTGGAAGGAGTAAATGGATCGGAGATTGTTTTTAAAATTTTTGGCCACGGGAATTTTAGTAGGATGTGCTCCGGGAGAATTTACATCTTCTCCGATTAAAACTAACGTGTTAAGGCCTCCAGGAGCCATCCCCGAGGATTTTTTTGCTTCTCGTTGTATTCGATGTGGGCGCTGTGCCGAGAGTTGTCCTTATAGGAGCATAAAGATTTTGGATATCAAGCATGGATTTTATGCCGGTACTCCCGTAATCTATGCCGAAAAGATCCCCTGTTATTTGTGCATGCGATGTGTAAAGGTGTGTCCCACAGGAACTTTACAAAAGGTCTCTCAGAAAGAAGTCCGTATGGGACTTGCTCGAGTGAACAGACGCTTATGTGTAACCTGGAACGGAACGGGTATATGTCGATCTTGTTATAACGCTTGTCCTTTTAAAGAACAGGCTATTAAGTTGGACCGTTTGCGTCCGATAGTTGTTCCAGAGGCCTGTGTGGGCTGTGGTCTTTGTACCTATTCTTGTCCTGTAAAACCAAAGGCTATAGTTATAGAGCCAATTTATGCCTTTAAGGCTTCAAAATAATGCCTAGAAAACGGACAAAATATCGTAAATGGCGTTACCTTTCTTTAAGTGCAGCTTTTTTGTTGATCTTATTGACTCCTATTCTTAACTTGTATTTTCACTTCACTTTCGTTCAAGGATGGTATCAATCTCTTGGGATAGGCAGGTTATGGATTGTTTCTCCTCTCGAAGGTTTGGAGAGTTTGTTGATTTCTAAGTATGTTTATTTGCCCTCCCTTATTGGAATATCTATACCTATTATAGTAGCTTTCTATTTAGGGCGTGTCTTTTGTTCTTGGATTTGTCCAATTAGTTTTCTGCATGAAACTATTGATTTAATAAGAAAAAAATTTTTTAATTTTAATCCTCTTACGTGGAAGGATAAGATTGTTCTTGCCTTGAAAATTATTTGGTTTGCTTTGATTGGAGAGTTTGTTCTTTCTATGATATTGGGTTTCCCTATTTTTGTTTTTATTTCTCCTCCTGGTCTTGTCGGTCGAGAACTCATGTTGGGTATTATTTTTCATTCTTTAGCTCTGGAAGGTCTCATAGTACTGCTCATCCTTTTTTTACATCTTTTTACCCGTCGTTTTTATTGCCGATATTTTTGTCCCTTAGGAGGGTTGCTATCCTTCATTGGACATAAAAGAAAGTTGAAAGTTAGACTGAGAAGTAAGAAATGTACCCAATGTGGAATATGCGAAAAGGTGTGCCCTATGGGATTACCCGTCAATCGAGGAGGTTCTTATAGTCCTTATTGCTGGAATTGTGGGGAATGTGTGGATTACTGTCCTACTGGAGCTTTGAGTTTCTACTGGAAAAGAAATTATTATTTAAAACCCTTAAATGAAAAATCTAAAACTGGAAATTCTAAGGTTCAAAACGATAACCCACTCCAGGGTGAGTAATGATATATCTAGGATTTTCGGGGTCGGGTTCGATCTTTTCTCGTAGTCTTTTGATATGGACATCTAAAGTGCGGCTCCAGGGATAAATCTCTTTATTGGGCCAGATTTCCTGCTTGATAAAGTCGCGACTTAAGACCTCGCCAGGATGGGAGATGAATAGTTCTAATAGATCATACTCTTTCCTGGTAAGGTGAACCTTTTGGTCCTTTACCCATACCTCCCGTTTAGCGGGGATGACCTTAAAGTGCCCGAAGTCAAGTTCTTCTTTTTGGGGACTTATGAGCCTCGCCCGGCGCAGGCAGGCACGGACCCTGGCCTCCAGTTCAAGATATTCGAAGGGCTTGGTGAGGTAGTCGTCGGCCCCCATTTCAAACCCTTTTAGTTTGTCCGAAAGGTTATCCCTTACCGTAAGGATGATAATAGGGGCCTTGGTGATAGAGCGCAAACTTTTACAGAGTTTGAGACCATCGGTGTCGGGAAGGTTGAGATCCAGAATAATAAGTTCGGGTTGAAAGTCTTTTATTTTTTCAAGGGCTTCTTTGCCACTGCCAGCTACTTCTACCGTATAATTATCGAGTTCAAATTGGGAACTCAGTATTTTCTGCAAGTCCGGATCGTCTTCTATGAGAAGGATGCGTTCTTTAGGCATTTTTTAGGGGTAAAGTTATAACAAAAATACTTCCTTTGTGGCCTTCCGGGTCCTTTACCCAAATATCTCCTCCGTGGGCCTTTATAATACCATAACTTATGGCTAATCCCAAACCCAATCCTCCCGAACGTTTATGATAAAATTTTTCAAAGATACGATTTTTTTCTTCCGAGTTTATTCCAGGACCGTAATCTTCCACCTCTAAAAGAACACGGTTATCGTTTTCCTTGAAAGCTCTAACTATGACTTCAGTATTGGGGGGAGAAAATCGGACGGCATTATCGATAAGGTTTGAAATTACACCGTACATCCTTTCAGGATCAATCTCAACCCACAAAGGATGAGGAGGTATTTCCCAGGAGATTTTGATGTCTTTTTCCCAGGCCAAAGGCTGATGGGCTACGCAGGCCTCCTCAACAAGTTCCCGCAAATCGAAAAGCTCCTTATTTAATTCCAGTTGTCCGTGCTCTAATCTTGTAATGTCTAGGATGGTGTTAATCATTTGGAGTAGTTTGTGAACATTCTTTTGAGCAATCAATAAATGCTGATCATGGGGATTTTTTCGGAGGAGAAAGTCAATAGTGCCTTTGATGGCACTTAAAGGAGTTTTTAGGTCATGGGAAATGTTTGAAAAAAATTCACTCTTAAATTGATCGGTTTTCTTTAGCTCTTCGTACGCAGTCCTCAACTTTTCTGTAGCTTCTCTGATCTTTGCTTCTAATTCTTCTTGATGGTTCCTAATTTTATTGATCATATCGTTGAACGTTTCTGCTAGTTCATGCCATTCGTCTTCTGTTTTTATTTCTACCTGTATATATTTTCTTTCTTTTATTTTTTGAGTTGCGACTTTGAATTTATTTAGAGGATTTAAAACCCACTTTCTAATAAGTAATGACAGGCTAATTATCATTGAAGCAAACGTTAAAATAAAGAAAGTATTTATTATGCGCCGTCTTTCAATTAAATGTTGCTTGATTTTATCTGTAGATAATAAAATGCTTATGCAGCCTGCAATAGTCTTTTCTTTGGACCATCGGTGACAACTTAAACATTCGGTTTTAAACGTAAGGGGAGCTGCATATCTATAAAGATTTTTTTCTAGTTTCCAATATTCACGTCCTCTATTTTTGAAAATTTCTATAGCTTTTTTTTCAAACTCATCCGGTTCATGAGCTGGATTTTTGGGATTTTCTACGGCTATTTTTATAGTATAAGGTAGATTGTTTTTGGAAAACAAAGAAAGATCTCTTACAAAGTGCGAAGGAGTTAAAAGTTGAAAATTGTCATCATTTTTAATATAAATACCTCCATGCCATGATATCCATTGTCTAGTAACAGTTATCAACCTATAAATAGCCCTGGCTTGTGATCGAAGTTCATATTCCATCCATTTTTGGTCGTGATATCTCAGAAAGACGAAAAAGAAAATAAAAGGGATTAGAATTGCCAATCCACTTCCGCAAAGAATTTTACAAGCCAGTCCTTTGCAGGGGAGAGAAAGCCTAAAGGGCGCCATTTTTGTTTAAAATAGCTTTCTTTGTGAAGGAAGGCAAGGGTATTTCGAAATCATATAGCCTTCCAGTTTGTTAATCTAGCCTACGCCAAAGAGATATACTATTTCAAACCAAACATTTCTAGAAAAGTATCAGTTTTATTTCGGCTTAGAGGTAAGTTGTGATCGTTTTGTAATAAAACGCGATATTTGCCATCTGCTTTGATGAGTTTTTTCACTTTGTCAATGTTTACAATGAAGCTCCTATGAATTCTGATGAATTGACGAGGATCTAACTTTTTTTCTATTTTAGCCATAGAAAGAGGACTCAAATATATCTTGTTATCACAAAAAATCTCAGTATAATTCCCTGCAGCTTTCAAAAAATGTATATTTTCTACATTTAAAAGGAGAAGATCATTGCCTTCATAGGCAGGTAATTTTACGATAGTTTTGTGCCCTTCCATTACTAGATCTGTGACATCATAAAGCAAAGCGATAAATTGGTTTTGACATTGACTGTCAAGGAGAAAGACTTTTCCGAGTAAAATTGTATCTCGTTCTCCTTTTTTGGAAAAGATTTTTAAAACATAATTATCGCTTCTGCGATCATTTCTGGCTTCTTTTACCATTTGTTTTATTTTTTTGAAGGCTTCCTCTGAATGGATATCAAAAAGGTTTATCAAATTGTCATGACTAAAATGGAAGTCTACGATTTTTCCTATGGTTTCATTAGTACAAAGAATATTAAATTTTTCGTCGAAAATAACTATTCCTACATTAAAACTATGGCGCAAATAATTCAATATTACAGAAAACATTTTTTAAAAAGACAGGGCAGATATTTTTTAAATTATAGCATCTGCCCTGTCTAAATTCTATATGCAGATTAAGCCTTTTCATAAGGCTTTTCTTTTTTCCTGAATTATCGCTTCCATGATGTCCACAGTTTTGATCGGGTCCTCTTCTACAAAAAAGTAACCGCCTAAGAGATTTTTAATTTCTTGGGTCAAAAGGCTTACCACTTTGGGGCTACCCGAAATAGGAGGAGCAGGCCAAAGATGAACAGGGACTCCAGAAGCTACAAAATAGGTTCCAATAGAGACCGCCTTTTCGGTAGTCCATTCAGGTGCCGATCCAACCAATGGAAGGTCTGATATATCGGCCTCAAGATAATCTGCAATAGCACCTGCTAGGGTAAGCATTCGGGAACAATCTACGCACGAGCCCATGTGAATGACCGGCGGAATATTCAAAGCTTTGCAGACTTTTCTTAGCCTTTCTCCGGCCAGTTCTTGAGTTTCAATACGCATTAATCCGGCCTTTGCGGCTGCGATGGCCCAACATCCTGTTCCGATAACAAGGATATCTCGTTTAATTAATTCTTTGGTTAAAGTAACATGGTAATAGTCGTGTTTTACTTTAGGATTATTGCATCCTACGATACCCGCTATTCCTTTGATGTCTCCGGCCAGTATAGCATCGACAAGGGGTTTTAGACTGCCACCAAGAATTTTTAGGAGTTGTTCATTACTGAAACCCACTACGGCTTCAGATTTGAAAGATGGTATGTGTACTTTTCTTTTATCTCTTTTCGGAAAGGCTTCGATAGCGGTTTTAACGATCTTTTTGGCCACCTCGTTGGCGTGTTCTTCTTCAAACTGTATGTGAAGCGATCCCGGAAATTTGGCTCGATCGCTGGTCGAAATGAACTTCGTATGGAAACATTTGGCCAACTTGCCTAGAGCAGGATAGATACACTGGACATCTACTACTATAGCTTCTACGGCTCCGGTCAGGATGGCCAGTTCCTGATGGAGTTCATTTCCCGCTACTGGTACTCCCTGTCTCATTAGGATTTCATTTCCTGTGCAGCACATACCTACGACATTGATTCCTTTAGCTCCATATTCCTGGGCCAACTTCTGCATGTCGGGAGTATTTGCGATTTCAACTACTTTTTCAGATAGGATGGGCTCGTGTCCGTGGATCACGATGTTGATATGATCTGGAGAGATTACTCCAAGGTTAGCCATGATAGTTCTGATCCGAGGAGTGCCAAAAAGGATGTCCTGAAGTTCGGTAGCGATTAAAGATCCTCCCCATCCATCGGCAAGAGAGGCTCTTACGCCTTGAATCAACAAAGAAAGAGGATCGTGATCGACTCCCATAGTGGTGCGGTGCATACTGTCAGCCACTTCTCGGTCAATATTTCGCGGAATAACCCCCGTTTTCTTGTCGGTCTCAGAGTAAAGTTTTTTCTCTAAATCCAGCCACCGTTCTAGTCTTTTTTTCGGGGCATAAGAGGCAAGGAATTTGAGCGGTTTATCGTCCTGCTTTCCAAAATCCTTAAGAGCAATCTCAGCTACATCCTTGGCGATTTCATGAATATCTCTATCAGTATCAACTCCCAGTTTGGTGGCCACGGCTTTAAGTTTTTCGGTATCAAATATTGTGTAATCTTTGTTTTCTTGGCAGGCTACTTCTTTTAGGAGAATGGCTACCGCTCTACCGTGATCAGAATGGGCCGCCACTCCTGCGGCAATACCACGCACTATATTGCGGGCAACAATGGTGTCCGCTTCGGCCCCGCAGACCCCGGTCGTAGTTTTTGGCGTAATTCTACATGGCCCCATAATGCAGTTTTTGCAGCAGAGACCATTCAGACCGAACTTACAGTGGGGAGATTGGGAATTCAGTCTATCCCAAACCGTTTCATAGCCTTTTTCCGAGGCTAATTGTAAAATTTCCTGAACGGCTGGATCGATACTCATTTCTTCGATTTTTTTCTCTTTGACTTTTTTCATGATGAACCTCCTTATACGGGTTATTGGACTCTATATATCCGGAGATCTATGAAGTGGAGAGGTAAAAATTGATTAATAGCCTTATAAGTTCACGGAATGCAAAATAGGTGGATAAAATATCTAAAAATTTTTGCCGAAGCGGTCCCTCTCAAGGACTGAACAGGTTGTATGTAGCAACCGTAGCTGAAGTCTCTCGGTGCTACGACTTAAAGTTCAGCGATAAGTCTGAGATAATAAAGTCTAAGATTACTCTATAAGGAGGTAGTCATGGCCCTTATGGAAATTAGTGTCGTTCCCTTGGGCACAGGATCTACGAGTTTGAGTAAATACATAGCAGAAATGGAGAAATATTTAAAGGAAAAAGGTATTCCTTACACTTTAACCGATATGGGGACCATTATCGAGGGCGAGATTGCTAAGCTTTTGGATATAGCCAAAAAGCTTCACGAGGTTCCCTTTAAGGCTGGGGTCCAGCGAGTTTACACGGTTTTAAAAATAGACGATAGGCGAGATAAGGAAGTCCATCTAGGAACCAAAATAAAAAGCGTAAAAGAAAAACTTTGCTCCTGAGGTAGGTATGGCTTTGGCGGAGGGGGAGGGATTCGAACCCCCGGTGCGGGTTTTAGCCCGCACAGCCGATTTCGAGTCGGCCCCCTTCGACCACTCGGGCACCCCTCCGTTACCGCCGGATTTTGAAGAAATCTCGCAGAAGCCTCGCAGCTTCTTCCGCTAATAGCCCCGAAATAACCTCAAGCCTATGGTTTAAACGCTCATCATTTACGATGTTATATATAGTACCACAGGCCCCGGATTTTGCATCCCTGGCTCCGAAGACCAATCTTTTTACTCTAGCATAAACCAGCGCGCCTGCGCACATGGGACAGGGCTCAAGGGTGACGTAAAGCGTAGTACCGAGGAGGCGGTAATTTCCCAGCCGTTTGGCTCCTTCCCTTAGGGCCAAGATCTCAGCATGAGCGGTAGGATCACAGAGGGAAATAGGTTGGTTGTGGGCACGAGCAAGAATGTCTCCTTCTTCTGAAACCAGGATCGCGCCTACGGGGACCTCTCCCTTCCGGGCTGCAGCTTCAGCCTCTCGCAGGGCCTCTCGCATGAAGTATAGGTCCCTTTCGGAAAAGACCATTTATTTTGTCGCAAGAAGGCTCAGTATTAAATACCAATAGATCAAGCCTTCTCCGAGGTATTCAAGCTTTAATCGCTGGCCAAGGGGTTTTTTTCGGAGAACAAATACCAGGAAGATCCCGTATAACCATAGAGGTAAAAGACCAAGAGCTTTGAGGCCATAGGCCTTTATAGCTCCTAAAGTGGAGGTTGCACCAATGAGGATGAGAAAGCCAAGAGTATAAATAGCTCTTTTTTCTCCCAATGAAGCCGCCAAGGATTCTTGTCCCAGAAAACCGTCTTCAAAGAGATCCATGAGGTCAATATAGAGGGCACGAAAGGCCGAAAGCGTTAAGGTGAGAACGCCAAAGATCAAGAGGTTTTGGATAGGCACAGGAAAGTTCAAAGCAAATAGGAGAGCTACGGTGGTCCAAAAGAGAGCGATGAAGATGGTTCGATTCCCGAGAAACATCCTTCTTAAAGGAGAAATGCTATAAGGAGCACATAATCCCCCTAAAATAGCGGTTAATATCAAGTAACCCGGTCCGGCACGAAAAGTACAGATCAGGGCCCCCGCAAGGGAAAGTAAAGTCAAGATCACCAAAAGGCGCTCGTGTTCTTTGAATAGCCGGGCCTTGTAAGGATTGCACAGCGAAAGGGGACCTATGGCTACCAGAGAGTTCCAGGTATGGGCAAAAAAGGCCAGAAAAAAGGCGGCCAATAAAAGGGGCACTTTAGGTCCAGACCCCAACCATAGGCTCGTTCCAGCATATAAGGCCGAGAGGCCACCGGCAAGGATCAGGTGGGAGTTGAGGAGGATCCATAATAGCTTCCGCAAAGGGTTTCCGGCCGCCGCCAGTTTTTCTACCACCCCGTTTATAAGCCAGTTCGGGGTGGAAGCGCCTGCGCTGACCCCTATTTTTTGAAATTTAGAGAGTTCCTCCAATGGAAGTTCTTCCGGGGTTTCTACTAAGTAGGCTGTTCGATTTTCCTCCCGAGCTATCTGCACTAGGCGATTGGTGTTGGCACTTCCTCGGCCTCCTACTACTACGATGGCTTCGCATTCTCGGGCTAGCTCTCGGATACTTTCTTGTCTTACGTGAGTAGCATGACAGATGGTGTTTATGACCCGACCTCCGGAATATTTTGAGAGGATCTCTTGGGAAAGGAGTTCAAAGATTTCTTCGTCCTGGGTGGTTTGAGAGAGAATGACGTATTTTTTTAGGGGCGGAAGACTTTCGAGGTCTTGGAAGTTGCTTACTACTATACCTTTTCCGGAGGTATAGCCCAGAATGCCTTTTACTTCGGCATGATCCTTGTCTCCTATGATAACGACCTGATACCCATCTTGAGTGTACTTTCGGGCCAGGGCCTGAACTTTGGCCACCCTGGGGCAGGTGCCATCAACGACCTCAAAGCCTGAATGGAGGAGTTCTTCTTTTTCTTCAGGGGGAATACCATGCGCTCTGATGATAACGATACCCCCTTCGGCCCTAGCCACTTTTTTGAGATCTCGGATGCCGAGTTTTTCCAGAAGCTCCAAGGCTTGGGGATTATGGATGAGAGGGCCATAGGTGTAAACCGGTTTCCCCGAGGTCTCGGCAGCCTTGAGGGCCAGGCGCATGGCCCGTCTTACCCCCATACAAAAACCAGCCTTCCTTGCAATTTGAACTTTCATAGTTTCACCCTAGCAAGTTCTTGCTTGATGGTGTGGATGAGTCCTTCTTCCGCGAAACTGAAATAACCCTCACGACCTATAATAACATGGTCTAGAATTTGGAGACCAAGGACCTGAGCCGCCAAAATGAGTCTGCGAGTTAGGGAGACGTCTTCGGAGGAAGGTGAGGGGTCGCCGCTGGGATGGTTATGAACCAGCACTAAGGAAGCGGCTTTGAAGTTTAAGGCTCTGGAGAATATTTCCCGCGGATAGACTGCGCTTTCATTAAGGGTTCCTCTAAAGAGTTCCTCTACCGCAAGGATCCTCCCTCGCGAATCAAGAAAAAGGACCTTGAAAATTTCTTGCGGGCGGTCGGCAAGCTCGTGTGCCAGATATTCGTAGACTTCTCTGGCACTCCGAATGTATTCCCGATTCTCTATGCGACGTCGAAGATATCTCCGGGCAACTTCGTGTACGAATTTCAAAGGCAAAACGTTTTTGGTTCCGATTCCCGGGACCTCGGTGAGTTTCTCCAAAGGGGTCTCAAGGACCTCCGGAAGGCTTCCGAAACGACGAAGCAGTTCTCGGGCCAGCCCTCGGGTGTCTTTTCGCGGAGTGCCAAAGGCCAGTAACATCTCTAGGATATCTTCATCCGTAAAGGCCGAGAGTCCGTATTCCAGGAAACGGCGCCTCAGCCTTTCCCGATGTCCGGTTACCCGTTTTCGAAATTCATCTAAACTTTTCATAAGCTTTTAAGGTCGTCGGCTGAAACCCTTTCTCAAGATGCTATATTATACGTCATGTTAGTACTTGGTATAGAGAGTTCCTGTGATGAGACCGCCGTCGCGGTGGTGGAAGTGGGGAAAAAAGGCTTATCTGTCCGTTCGAGCCTGGTGGCCTCGCAGGTGGCTTTCCACCGGCCTTTTGGAGGCATAGTGCCTGAAATTGCTTCCCGTAAGCATGTGGAGGTCATCTATGCTTTATGTCAGGAGGCTTTGCGCGAAGCCAGGGTAGAGCTTTCCGCCATAGATTTACTGGCAGTGACTAACGGTCCGGGGCTAGTAGGCTCCCTCGTCGTCGGGGTTTCCTTTGCGAAGGCCCTGGCCTATGGTCTCAACAAATCCCTTTCTCCGGTAGACCACGTGAAGGCCCACAGCCTGGCTATCTTTCTTGAGAAGCCGATAGAATTTCCCTTTATAAGTCTTGTGGTTTCCGGGGGGCACACAGCCCTTTTCCTAGTAAAATCTCCGACCGAGCATTATCTCCTGGGACAGACCCGCGATGACGCTGCGGGGGAGGCCTTCGATAAAGTGGCTAAGCTCCTCGATTTGGGGTATCCCGGAGGACCACTTATCAGTCGTTTGGCGGAAACTGGAGAAGCTTCCAAGATCGACCTTCCTCGCCCCATGCTGGACAGTCCGGATCTGGATTTCAGCTTTTCAGGACTTAAAACCGCGGTTTTGAATCTGGTTCGAAGCGGCCGAGCCTTTATGGTACACGATCTATGTGCGGCCTTTGAGACTGCGGTCTGCGAAGTCCTGATGGAAAAGTCCCGAAGGGCTCTTAAACAACTAGGCCTTAAAAGGTTAGTGGTCTCAGGAGGAGTAGCCGCCAACCGTAGACTCAGAGAAAGTTTCGCAAAGCTGGCCGAAACCGAGGGCCTTGAGGTTTACTTTCCACCTCCGGTTTACTGCACGGATAACGCCGCTATGGTGGCCATTGCCGGTTATTATGAGTTTATGGCCGGCAATACCGCGGATCTCAAACTCGATGTCTATGCCCGAAGCCAGTTTCCTAGATATCCGGGCTAAACCGCCGGGCCCGAAAGAATTACTTGCCCGTCATGGCCTTCGTCCTCGAAAGTCCCTGGGGCAACATTTTCTGGCCCGCTATGAGGTGGCTGAAAGGATAGTGGAGCTTTCGGGAGTAGACAAAGAGGCCACCGTAGTTGAGCTCGGTGCCGGATTGGGGATCCTTACCCATGCTCTCGCCCAGAGAGTTCGACGGGTCATCGCCTATGAGATTGATCCCCAACTTATGGCCATCCTTGAAAGGGAAGCCTTTTTGCCTTCAAACGTGGAGGTGCGTAGAGGAGATATCCTGAAGCTGGATTATCTGGAGCTTTCCAGAGAAGTGGGCCAAAGGCTTGTTCTTTTTGGGAATCTTCCCTATTACCTTTCGAGTCGTTTGCTTTTCGAGCTTTACGAGCGTCACGAGGCCATAGCGCTTTGCGTTTTCATGTTTCAAAAGGAGGTGGTTGACCGCCTGCTCTCGCCTCCTGGAACCAAACTCTATGGCATCCTTTCGGTACTCACCGCACTTCTTACCGAGGCCAAAAGGCTTATGAACCTCTCACCAGCTCAGTTTTATCCTCCACCGGAAGTGGCCTCGGCGGTGATAAAGTTAAGATTTAGGGACGTAGATTGCCCCTTTGATCTTTTCCGTCTTATAAAGACGGCTTTTTCTCGCAGACGAAAGAAACTTATACGCAACCTTTCTCTTCTCAAGGTTGAGCCCGGTCTTTTAGAAGTTATCTTCCGAGAGCTAGATATTCCTCTTGATATAAGGGCAGAAGCCTTGCCTCCTGAGAAGTATCTGTTGTTAGCTCGAAGGCTAGAGTCTTATAAAACGATCAAGGAGCTTGAATAAAAGCTCACGCGTCTCGTGATAGAGAGAGGGCTCGCCAAGAATTTCTTCCTGGTTCTGGACATAAGGGCCGGGTTCAAGATCTTCCTTGGAGTTTTCTAAGAGCTCGGCTGCTCCTTCAGGGGTCATTTCTAGATGGAATTGAAGCCCCAAAATACGCTCCTGATAGAGGAAGGCCTGATTGCGACAAGCTTCGGAATAGGCTAGGGGAATAGCCCCTTTTGGGATGGCAAAGGTCTCCCCATGCCAATGAAAGGCCTGAAATTCTTCGGGGAAACCCTCAAAAAGAGGATGAGCCAGGGCTTCTTTGGTTAAGCGTACCGGGAACCATCCGATTTCTTTGTAAGGGTTTTTGGTGACTTCTGCGCCTAAAAGTTCGGCTAAAAGTTGAGCTCCTAAGCAGATCCCCAGGATCTTGATCCCATTTTCAATACTTTTTTTGATATAGGCCTTTTCTTCAGGCATCCATGGATAGCGATCTTCATCGTGAACTCCCATGGGGCCGCCCATGATGATGAGAAAATCTGGCAAGGACTCGGGAAGGGATTCGTTCAAAAAAAGACGAGTCCCGGAGATCTGTAGGCCTCTATCCCTTGCCCACTCGAAGATGGCTCTAGGAGTTTCAAAAGGCACATGCTGAAGGTAGTGACAAACCATTGTGAGCCTCCCGGGATATAATTCTATGGGCATACTTTTGAGCCAAGGCCTTTCTAGCCAGATAGGCCTCACGCACTAGTCGCATATCCTCCACAAAATGAGGCAATTCCTCAAGGGTTAGGGCCTGAGGACCGTCGCAAAGGGCCTCTTCCGGGTTGGGATGAAATTCCACCAGGATGGCGTTGGCCCCGGCGATGACCCCTTGAGCAGCGATATGAAATATTTCCTGAATACCGTCGGGGGCGAAGTGTCTTCGGCCTACGGAATGGGTAGGATCCACACAAACGGGAAGACGGGTAAGACTTTTGACTACCGGTACATGGGCGAAATCCACCAGGTTGCGATGAGGGTCTCCAAGATTGGTTTTGACTCCTCTAAGACAAAATATAATGTTACGATTGCCTTCGCTGGCTATGTATTCACAGGCATTGAGTGATTCTTCTAACGTTATGCCCATGCCGCGCTTATAAAGTACAGGAAACTCCTTTTGACTGCCTACGGCTTTAAGAAGTTCGAAGTTCTGAGCGTTTCGAGTTCCGATTTGAAGCATTACCCCGGTAGGGCGTCCAGCCCGCTCCAGTTCTTCATAAATCTCTTCAATATGTATTTCCTTGGTGACTTCCATAGCTATACATTTGACGCCGTATTTCCCTGCGAGTTCAAAAAGCCAAGGTAGACATTTACGTCCATGTCCCTGGAAGGAATAAGGGTTGGTGCGGGGTTTATAGGCCCCCATACGAGAGGTGGTAATACCGACTTCTCTCAAGGCCTTAAACATTTTTTCTACATTCTGGGGAGTATCCACGGCGCATAGGCCCGCAAAAATATGAAAGGAATCCTGATCGAAATAAAGACCGTTGTATTCAAATCCTAGACTTTCTAAATCTTCCCTATGGCGTCCAATAAGGCGATACTTTTTGGAGACCCGGACCACTTTCTCTACTCCCGGTAGCCTTTCTACCTCTTCATCAGGGATACGGGAAGTGTCACCAATGACGTAGATTTCGATGACCTTCCTTTCTTTACCTGTGACCCCGGAAATGCGCGTTTGGACACCTTGATAATAATGTAGGGTGTTTAGGATCTGTTTGACCTCTGGTCCGGAGGGATCGATATCGGGCTTGAGGATGATGATCATTTGACTTCCCCTCTCTTTTGCCTATATTCAAAGACAATGATAAACCTGAACTTTCAGAGAGTCAAAAAGGGGCTTTGGTTTTGGGCGCTTTGTTTCGCTATTTTTTGGGCCTCTCTTTTGAAGGCCGAAGAGATTACAGTTGTCATCGACAAACCCACTTTCTCACCCATTCCCGTAAGATTCTCGGGTATAAAAGGACCGCGAGAGGTCTCTCACCGTCTGGTCACTGTACTTGAGCAAGATCTCAAACTCCACCTGGTCTTCGATGTTCTCAGGGAACCGCCGGTAAGAGGGGCCCATTTGAAAGAATATTTCATTTCCGGAGAGATTCTCTCCTTATCCCCTGCTTTTAAGGTATCCTTAAAACTGGAGGATCTATTTACCGAAGAGATCCTCCTCTATAAAGCCTTCCAAGGGCCCATAGAGGCCGGCCGTTATATGATCCATCGGTTTGTGGATCAAGCAGTAGAGAAGATGGCCGGTTTCCCGGGAGTGGCCTATTCTCGAGTGGCCTTTGTGAGACGAACCCCTCAAGGGGACGAACTATGCGTGATGGATTACGACCACTATGGCTTACGTGTGGTTTATAAAGCTCCCATTATTTTGACTCCGCGTCTTTCCCCTTCCGGCAGGCTTCTGGCTTTCGTTTCTTATGAAAGGGGCCGCCCGGAAGTCATGGTCCTTGAATTGTCTTCAGGTAGAATACGCAGGGTCTCGGCCTATCCGGGGTTGAATTCGTCTCCGGTCTGGCATCCGGACGAGAAACGCCTGGTGGTAACCTTGAGCAAGGACGGGGCCCCAGACCTTTATTTGATCGACCTTAAAGGAAGGATTTTGCGACGTCTGACCTATGGACAAGGAGTAAGCACCGGCGGTAGTTTCTCCCCGGATGGTAAATATCTGGCCTTTGTATCTGATCGTACTGGAAGCCCTCAGATCTACATTTATGATTTTTTAACCGGTGGGACACGACGCCTAACATTTTCAGGAAAATACAATGTTTCACCTTCTTGGTCACCTAGGGGGGATCGAATCGTCTATGCTGGAAACGTCAAGGGACGTTTTGTACTCTTTACTCTTGATCCCGAGGGAGGCTTACCGGTAGCCATAAGCGAGGAGGGCTCTTATGAGGCCCCCGTTTTTGGTCCCAACGGGAACTTTATTTTAGCTTCTGGTCGTGGGCCTGAAGGGCGGGGACTATATCTCTTTTTGGCTAACGGGGCTGTCCATAGGTTGTATCTTCCTGGAGACAATATTAGTTTCGCTTCCTGGAGTAATATTCGCTAATCAATGGATGAGTCGTCCGATCCTCCGAAAACGGATGTGAAAGTTTTTGGGATCCCAAGAGAAATAGATGATGAAGGCCTTACCCTTGACATCCCTAATGGGCACAAACCCCCAAAAGCGACTGTCGTAACTCTCATCCCGATTGTCTCCCATCACGAAAAGATGCCCAGGAGGAACTTTTACCGGGCCGAAATTATCCCGGGGACTCAATTCCGGAGGTAGGATCTTGGGATCGGTGTGCTGGACATAGGGCTCATTTAAGGGCTGGCCATTGACCCAAACCTGCTTGTTTCGGATCTCGATCACGTCGCCAGGAAGGCCGATGACTCTTTTGATGAAGTCGAGTTTTCGATTTTTGGGATAGATGAAAACGATGATCTCCTGGCGTTTCGGAAGGCGTCCCTTTATCCAGAGGTCTCTGTTAAATGGATTTCTTACCCCATAAACGAATTTGTTAACTAGGATGTGATCCCCGATAAGAAGGGTGGGTATCATGGAGCCGGATGGGATCTTGTAGGCCTGTACGAAAAAGGTCCGGATAAAAAGGGCCAGGATGAGAGCAAGGACAATACTCTTTACCCATTCCCAAACCTTGTCCCAAAAATCCTTTTTTTGTGACACTAAAGGCTCCTTTAAACTTTTTTAAATTTTTAAGACTGCCAGGAAGGCCTCCTGAGGAATTTCTACCTGCCCCAAGGCCTTCATGCGCTTCTTACCTTCTTTTTGTTTTTCAAGCAATTTTTTCTTTCGCGTGACGTCGCCACCGTAACACTTGGCAAGCACGTCTTTGCGTAGCGGTGGGATCCTTTCTCGGGCGATGATTTTGGATCCGATGGCCGCCTGAATGACGACCTCGAAGAGTTGCCGTGGGATGACTTCCTTGAGCTTGGCTACCAATTCTCGGCCGCGGTAATAAGCCTTATCCCGATGGACGATGACCGATAGAGCGTCTACCGGCTGTTTATTGATTAGAATGTCCATTTTGACTAGATCTCCGGGCCGATATTCCAAAAGCTGATAGTCCATAGAGGCGTAGCCTCGAGAGACTGATTTTAGCCGATCAAAGAAATCAAGAACTACTTCCGCAAAAGGAAGCTCGTAAATGATAAGGACCCTTTCTGGGGTAAGATAACGAATTTCTTTTTGAAGGCCACGCTTCTCCTCGCAAAGACGGAGAATGGGGCCGATATAATCCTTGGGGGTATAGATCTCCGCCCGGATATAAGGTTCTTTGACGACCTTGATTCGGGCAGGATCCGGCCACTGAGCCGGGTTTTCTATTTCCATTTCTTGTCCGTCAGTGAGCTCTACTCTATACTTCACCGAAGGGGCCGTAGTGATGAGATTTAGACCGAACTCCCTTTCGAGCCTCTCTTGCACGATTTCCATGTGCAACAACCCTTGGAATCCACACCGGAAACCATGCCCCAAAGCCGCCGAGGTTTCAGGTTCGTAAGAAAAGGCCGGATCGTTAAGCCAAAGCTTTTCGATGGCCTCCCGTAAATCTTCATAGTCATCGCTTACTACCGGAAAGATCCCGGCAAAGACCATGGGTTTTACTTCCCTGAATCCGGGAAGCGGTTCTACTTCGGCTTCGGCTTCTGTTACCGTGTCTCCAATGCGGGTTTCCCGGACTTCTTTGATACTGGCGGCGAAGAAACCTACTTCTCCGGCATAAAGGGCGTCCACACTGGAGGGGTTGGGGGCGAAAACGCCTACCTTAGTCACTTCGTAAACCTTTCCGGTGGAAACCAACCGAATTCTTTGGCCAGGATAGATCTTGCCCTCCACCACTCGAATAAGGACCACTACCCCCAAATAGGGATCATACCAAGAGTCAAAAATAAGGGCCCTTAAAGGTTTTTTTCGATCTCCTTGGGGAGGAGGAATCTTTTTGACGATGGCTTCAAGTATTTCTTTGGTTCCGATGCCGTGTTTGGCACTGGCTAGGATGGCCTCATCCGTTGGAAGTCCTATAATTTCTTCGATTTCACGTTTTACCCGTTCGGGGTCCGCTTGAGGAAGATCAATCTTGTTTAAGACCGGAATGATCTCAAGATCGTTTTCCAGAGCCAAGTAGACATTAGCTAGGGTCTGGGCCTCGACCCCCTGGGAGGCGTCCACCACCAGAAGGGCTCCCTCGCAGGCCGAAAGGGCCCGCGAGACCTCATAAGAGAAATCTACGTGCCCGGGGGTATCAATGAGATTGAGTTGGTAAACCTCACCATCTTGAGCTTTGTAATAAAGACGCACCGCCTGGGCCTTTATGGTGATTCCTCTTTCTCTTTCGAGATCCAGGCGATCTAAGAACTGATCCCGCATTTCCCTTTCCGAGACTGCACCGGTAGCCTCAAGCAAACGGTCTGCCAGTGTAGATTTTCCGTGATCTACGTGAGCAATAATACTAAAATTTCTTATTCTTTCCTGGGGGAAAATTTTCATCTTAATTTAGATCCATACGAAATGTTTAGTTTTAAAGTATCTATAAATGATAAATTACTTTGGCTACTTGACAAGAGCAATTCATTTAGGCTATGAAAGGGAAAGAGGGGGCATAATGCAATTTCTTGCGAGACTGACGGGCCAAAAATCTTTTTTGGGTCTTGATATAGGAACTTATTCTTTAAAACTTGCTGAGGCTACTCTCAAAGGCTCTAAAATAGTTATTACGGGATTCGCTCAAATAAGATTGCCAAAAGGAGTTGTGGTTGATGGTCTTGTCCAAAATGAGGAAATTTTTTTAAAAAGCTTGAAAAGCTTGTTAGAAAATTTGAAAACTAAAACTCGAAATTTAAACATGGGTTTGTATGCCTATACTGCTCTCTATGATCGTATTCCGGTTTCTTTGCGAGAAGGAAGCGATCTTTCTGCCGCTGTAAAAGAAGAAATAGAAGCTTTTATTCCTTTCGATATTAATGAGGTTTATTATGATTATTTCCCTATTATAAAAGATAATGAATATGAAATTATCTTTGCAGTATCCAAGAAAGAATATGTTAATAAATTTATAGAAATTTTTTCTAAAATAGGCTTGAATGTTAATGCTATTGATATCGATGTGTTTGGTATTTCTAATCTGTTAGAGTATTTGTATGGACCTTCGGCAAGAATGATTATAGATATTGGAGCTTCTAAAACATTAGCTATTTTTGTTGATAAAAATGGACCATTATTTTCTAGAGAAATTGCCTTGGGGCTTTCTAATATTACTGAAAATATTGCTCAAGAATTAGATTTAAGTTTTGAAGAGGCTGAGAATATAAAATTTGAAATCCCCGATGACGAGAGAGGTTATGCAATAAAGGAGATATATACTGAATTTTTTCGGTCTTTGGTGGGAGAATTGGAAAATAGTTTAAATATTTTTAAGGCAAAATATTATTCTCATCCAGAGGAAGTTTTTGTTATTGGAGGGGGGGCTTTAATATCTGGAATGTCTGAATTTTTGCAAGAAAAATTCGAAATTCCTGTTAAAGATTTGAATATTTCAGATAAAATCATCTTTTGTAATGATTTTGATGAAGATTATATTTTGGAGTTGAATAAGATTGGGGTAATTGCCATTTCTCAAGCTGTTAGAGAGTTCGTGGCATGATTATTAAGTTGAACTTCATTCCTAGAGAAGAGAGAAAGAGGTTTGTTTTTCGTGTGAGTTGGCTTAATTTATATATTTCTGTTTTGTTGATTTTATTGGTAACTATATTGTTTTCATTTATTTGGATTAATAGGGAGCTTGCATTGCTGGAAAGAGAAAAAAGTTTTCTTCAACAAGAGAGAAATAGATATCGAAAAGTGATAAGAAAGATCGGGCAACTTAAAAAGGAAAATCAGGAAATTAAAAATAGGATAGAAGCGATTATAAATCTTAAAAAGAAAAAAGGACATAATATTAAAGTGTTAGACGACGTCTTATTGGCTGTGCCTTTGGGAAAAATATATTTAACCCGTTTGGAATTGAGTAATTCAATGGTAACTATAGTTGGTTTTGCTGTTGATTACGAGAATGTGGCTATTTTTCTTAAAAAGCTGGAAAGTACCGGAGATTTGTTTAAAGAAGTTAATCTACAATATACCAAACAAAAAAACGTTAAGGGTTATAATCTTGTAGAATTTAGGATATGGATTAAGTATTGAAATGTTGATGTTGAAGGAAAAAGTCTTAGTTCTCAAGATGTGGTTTGGTAAGCAATTAGAATCCCTCAGTTTTCAACAGAAATGTTTGTTAGCTATTCTTTCTTTATTACTGCCGAGTTTCTTGTACGGTTATTGGTATTTTGTCCCAAAGTATAAAAATATCAAAGGATTGCGTAGGGAAATTATCCAATTAAAGGAGGAGATTTCTAAATATAAAAAGCTGGCTCTACAAAAGACGTTGTTAGAGAAAAAGTTACAAAGAAGGAAGATATTTTTGAAAAAGATAATAGTTACCTTGCCCAGTGAAAAAGAGATTCCGGAGTTATTAAGTAATGTTTCCGAACAAGCTAAAAGATCGGGTTTGGAAGTGATTTCTTTTACTCCTAGACGAGAGATACCTCAAGATTACTATAATATTATTCCTTTTGACATCGAGGTTAAGGGGGATTTTCAACAATTGGTTTTGTTTCTAGATAAAGTTGAGCGTCTTTTACGGATAATTACACTAAATAATATTTATGTCAACATTGGTGAAGTTAAAAACAATATTAATTTATATAGTAAATGTACTTTTTATACTTATAGATATACAGGTAAGGTTGTAACTTCAAGTTCTGGGCGAAAGAAAAAATGAGAAAACAATCTGTCTTTTTGGTGTGGTTTTTGCTAATGAGCGTGATCTTTTTGGTTAGTTGTAAAAAAGAAGAAAAGATTACTATAAGTTCAACAGTTAAACCTAAGAAAGAAGTGAAAATTATAGATGAGGACCTTGAGAAATGGAAAAATATTTTAAAGGCTGAAACGTATCATACCAGACTTGTGGGATATGGGAATCCTTTTGCTCCCTTTTTTAAGGAAAAGCCTAGAGAGGAACCTCGAAAGCCTTTGTCTCCTCTTGAAAGATGGAGTTTAAAAGAACTCAAGCTTACGGGAATCGTCCAGAAAGGTAAGAGGAGATGGGCTCTTATAGAAGACCCTTCTGGCAAAGGATATATGGTTTCTGTAGGCACTAAGATAGGTCAAAATGAAGGTTATCTTGCTAAGATTGGTAATGATTATATCCTCGTTAAGGAAAAGTCTACTGATTTTCTGGGGAATGAAATTATAAGAGAAATTGTTATAAAATTGAGGCCTACGGAGGAAAATCATGAAGTGCCTTAAATATAAACTCTTTTGTATTTTTTTTCTTTTTTTGTTCTCTTCTTTCGCTTTAGCCGAATATAATCTTCTTGAAGATGTCAGAATTTTTTCGATAGATAAAGGCTCTGTTGTAATTTTTAAATTCAAAGATATTTTACCTATATATACGTTACAGCTTAAAAAAGACGGAAAAGGTTTGATTATAGAATTTAATAATACTCGAATTGATAGTACAGATTGGATTAGAAAAATTCAAAAAACCATAATTAAAAGTATAGATGTTGGAGTTGAAGGATCAAACATTAAAATGGATTTTGTTACCGAGGAGCCTATACAATATAAAGAAAAAAAGAAAAAAAAAGAATTATACTTAACTCTTGTGGTTTCGAAAAAGAATGCTGTCCAAAAAACTCCATTTAAGAAAAAAGAAGGCAATGTTTGGTATAAAAATATTAAACTTCCCTCTTTAGAGAATCAAATCGAAGTGCCTTTGACTCGAGGACAATATAATGGAACCCCTATTTCAGTGGATTTTCAAAACGCAGATATTCATGCGGTTCTTAGGCTTTTGGCCAAAATTGGTGGTTTTAATGTCGTAGTAAGTGATAGTGTCAAAGGCACTATCACTTTGAAGCTCGAGAATGTGCCCTGGGATCAGGTGTTGGATATGGTGTTATCTACCAAAGGCTTGGGGATGATAAGGATGGGCAATATTGTAAGAGTAGCCCCTTTAGATGAGCTTTATAGTCAGGCCCAAAAAATTGCAGATATTTTGCGCGAACAAGCTAGAGAAGAGGAACAAGGCCCTCTTGAGACGGTTTATCTGCAGGTGAACTATTCCAAAGCTGAAAACATATCCAAACAGATTGAAAAAATTCTTTCTCCCCGTGGTGAAGTTACTTACGAAGAGAGGACTAACCAGATTATTCTTAAAGATGTGCACAAGGTCATTAAAGAAGCCAAAGAATTAATACGGAAACTTGATCAGCCTACTAAACAGGTCTTGATAGAGGCCAGGATTATAGAAGTCCAAGATAGCTATGAGCATAAGTTAGGTATTCGCTGGTCTGGGGCCGGTTGGCGTTTAAGTCAACATACCTTTACCGGGATCACGCCTAGCTCTGATTTTTCTATAAAGGACGGTTCGGGCACTAATCCGGGAGATATTGTTATTGGTATCGATCCAGGGGCTATTGTAGATCTAGGGGTGGCCGGTACTTCTCGCTTGGGCTTTACTTTTGGACATGTGAGCAAAGATTCGGTCCTTCTGCTGGATGCCCAGCTTTCGGCCTTGGAAAGCGAAGGGGTTGCCCGTATCATTTCGGCCCCTAGGGTTATTACGGAAGATCATCAGGAGGCTGAAATTAAACAGGGTTTTCGGATTCCTTATTTAAGACAGACTCAGGATGGAATTTCTACCGAGTTTGTGGATGCTGCTTTGCGGCTTAAGGTGACCCCCCACGTAACTCCTGATAATCGTATAAACCTAGAACTCGAAATAGAGAAGAATGCTCCGGATTTCGGACGGCAGGTGAATGGAGTGCCTTCTATTGTTACAAGATATGCTAAAACCAGAGTTTTTGTGCAGAATGGGGAGACTGTGGTCATAGGAGGTATCATCGAGCGCGATTTTTCTCGTAGCAACGATAAGGTGCCAGGGCTTTCCGATATTCCAGGAGCAGGAGAACTTTTCAAGAATCGTTTGCGCTCATTTTCTAAAAATGAATTGATTGTCTTTATTACTCCTCGGATTGTGACCTCGGATGTAGTAGATCTGTTCTAAATCTTAGGTTATTTTGGGAGTACAAAGGCAAGCCTCTTTAAATCGGGAGTTTTGAGTCCATTACAATCTTTTATTCAGATTCGCTTTTTCCGTAGGGATGGTGAAGCCCATGGCTAAGGAAGTGATCGTTATCGGCGGAGGACTTGCGGGCTCGGAGGCCGCTTGGCAACTTGCCCGTCGAGGCGTACGGGTGAGACTCTTTGAGATGCGTCCCCGGAAGTTGACTCCCGCTCACCGTACCGGAAAGCTCGGAGAACTGGTTTGTTCAAATTCCCTGCGTTCAAAGGAGATTACTAGTGCGGTGGGATTACTCAAGGAAGAGATGCGCCGACTAAATTCCCTTATCATGGAGGCGGCTCTAGCCAGTGAGGTTAAGGCCGGAAAAGCGCTTGCGGTTGATCGGGAACTTTTTGCAGACCACATCACTCGGAAACTCGAGGGACATCCCCTGATTACCATTGAACGCCGGGAAATAACTGAGATACCAAGAGAAGGTCTTGTAATTGTGGCCACCGGTCCGCTTACCTCTGAGGCCCTGGCCGAGGATCTCAAGCGCTTTACCGGAGAGGATTATTTTCATTTCTACGATGCCATTGCTCCTATCGTCTACGCCGAGTCTATAAATTGGGACAAGGTCTTCAAGGCCGACCGTTACGGTAAAGGGGAAGGGAGTTATGTGAACTGCCCTCTGTCCGAGGAGGAATACCGGAGATTTGTCAAGGAACTTCTTGCTGCGGAAAAGGTGCCGCTTAAAGAATTTGAAAAACCCAGATATTTTGAAGGTTGTCTTCCCATAGAGGTCATGGCCGAGCGAGGGGAAGATACCCTACGTTTCGGCCCCATGAAGCCGGTGGGGCTTATTGACCCCCGCACCGGTAAAGAGCCTTACGCCGTGGTTCAACTCCGTCCGGAGAACCGGGATGGCACCCTATACAACCTGGTGGGCTTTCAGACCAAGCTCAAGTATCCGGAGCAAGAGCGAGTCTTCCGGATGATTCCCGGTCTTGAGAAGGCGGAATTCGCCCGCTACGGCTCCATTCATCGGAATACCTTCGTCTGCGCTCCGAAGGTGCTAAAGCCGACGCTGCAGCTTCGGGCCGAGGCCCGTATCTTTCTCGCCGGCCAGATTACCGGGGTTGAAGGCTACGTTGAATCTACGGCTATGGGCCTTATCGCTGGCATCAACGCCGCCCGTATCATTCACGGTAAGGCCCTGGTGGTTCCCCCGCCGGAAACCGGTCACGGGGCTCTTATTCGTTATCTCATGGAGGCCGACCCTCATCACTTCCAGCCCATGAACATAAACTGGGGACTCTTCCCTCCTCTCGACCTTCCACGCCGAGAACGGAAACGCTTTCCCAAACGGGAACGCTACCGTCTTATGGCTGAAAGGGCCCTTACAAGGTTTTACGAATGGCTTGGCGAGATTGGTGAGGCCTAGGCCGGACCGGCGATATAATTTTTAAGAACCCGAACTTTTACATCTTTTCCGACCTCAAGCAGGACCTCGTCGCCCTCCACCTTAACTACATGACCGATGAGTCCGCCGGCAGTAACTACCTTATCTCCGTGTTTGAGACGGTTTAAGAAATTCTGGTGTTCGCGGGCCCTTTTCTGTTGAGGGCGAATGAGAAGGAAATAGAAGACCAAAAAGATGAGGATCAACGGCAGAAACGTTACCAGAAGACTTGCCGGCCCCCCCTGAGCGCCTTCCTGAGCTGGAGGAGCTCCCATAGCATGGACGGTGCTGACAAAATCTAGCCACATAAAATTTCCTCCTTTCGTTGGTAAAAATCGGCTTTGAATTCCATAAACCGACCTTCTGCTATAGCTTTTCGTATTTTGGCCATCAATTTTAGATAAAAATAAAGATTGTGGACTGTAAGAAGATAATATACCAGAAGTTCACCGGATATAAAGAGGTGTCTTAAATAGGCCCGGGTGTAATTTCTACAGGTGTAACACTGGCAATTAGGGTCCAGGGGCCGAAAGTCATTCTTGAAGGGAGCATTTCGTATAGAAAGTTTACCTTCGGAAGTGAAAATGGTTCCTCGACGGGCGTTTCGAGTAGGCAGCACACAGTCAAACATATCTACTCCCATAGCTACGGCCTCAAGGATGTCTTCTGGTGTACCTACGCCCATGAGATAACGAGGGCGATCTTCAGGGAAGGCGGAAAGGGTGGCGGATAACATTTCTAACATGAGATCTCGGGGTTCACCTACAGAAAGGCCACCTACGGCATAGCCGTCGAAATCCATCTCCACTATGACGCGGGCGCTTTCCCGTCTCAGATCTTCAAACATGCCTCCCTGGGCGATACCGAAAAGCAGGGCCCCCTTATTTTCCCGCTTTTCCCAGAAGTTTTTTGATCTTTCGGCCCAGCGATGGGTGAGGGCCGTTAACTCCTTGGCTTTTTTTCGATCACAGGGATAGGGGATACAGACATCGAGTACCATGCGGATATCCGAGTTTAGTACTTCCTGAATTTCGAGCGCTAGCTCCGGAGTGAGCAGGTGTTCTGAGCCATCAATATGGGATTTGAAATGGACCCCTTCCTCTTGAATCTTTCGGAACTGAGCCAAACTGTATACCTGAAAGCCTCCGCTATCAGTAAGAATGACCCGTTGCCAGTTCATGAAACTATGGAGGCCGCCGCTTTGGCGTATGATTTCGAGCCCAGGCCGGAGGTATAAGTGATAGGTGTTAGCCAGAATTACCCTGGTTCCAAGACCAGTCACTACCTCCGGGGGCACGGCCTTGATGGAGCCAGCCGTAGCCACCGGCATGAAGACCGGAGTTTCGATGATCCCACGCCTGGTAACGAGCCGTCCCAGCCGGGCCTTCGTATGAGTATCTCTCTCAAGGATATGGAAATATCCCCACATGATTTGCGACCAAGAGGCCACCTCAATATAACAGATTTAGACGATTGCTTAAACGGAAACCTTTTAAGGGTGGCTTAGAAAGTGGACGGCCCCTTACCTGAATGAGGACCCAGTGGCTGGTTCCCAGGCCCTCTGGAAGTAGTAGGAGCTTTAAGGCTTCTCGATCCCGGAAGCCTCCTTCAGAGACTTCGGAAAGCAAAGTCTCTATTCCTAACGAGACGAGGAAAGGGGCCTGTTGGGTGAATCCCAGGTTTAGGAGCCCATATTTTTCGCCGAGTTCTCGTAAGTAGGTGAAATCTACATGGGCGGTGAGATCTTGGTGCCCTGGCCGAAGGTAGGGATTTTCCAATGCACGGTGCCGGTAATAGGCCAATAGAGTTCCTCGGGTGCGCTCGGGATGATAGTAGTCCTGGCGGGGGAAACCATAATCTATGGTAATTACAGCTCCAGAGATGAGCTTTTTGGCTATTTCTTTAAAAAAGGGGTCGATACTCGTACAGACTTCGGTGCGGTAGCCCTCGGGCCAGGCCAGGGCATGGGGTAGCACCCTTTTTAGGATCTCTGGACGGGTGAGTTCCCCTAAGGTTTCTCGAATTTGTGCGTTCTCGACCTCCACGTAGACCTCCTTTAGATCCTCCTCCGTTTTTTCAACGAGATGTACCGGAAAGCTATCGAAAAGCTCATTTGATAGGAAAACTCCCCAAAAAGGGGGGATTTCATGGATATCCGAAAGCCAGTGGACCTTATCCAGGTAAGGTTTCAGGGTTTCTTCCTGGAGGGCCTTGAGGCTAGGGAAGGGCTCTATGATAAGATAAGGTAGCTTTAGACCCTTTAGGGAAAGGTAGGATAAGATATCAAAAGCAAGGTACCCTTCGCCGGCTCCGGCCTCAACCAAGAGGAAGTTTTCCGGTCTTCCTAGACGTTCGTAGATCTCAAGAATCTGGACTGCAAGGGCGGCTCCGAAGACCGGATGTACGGTTGGAGAGGTGAAATAGTCCCCTTGACGTCCTAGGCGTGGCCCTCGGGCGTAATAGCCGTAGCGTTCATGATAGAGACAAAGCTCCATGTAACGAGCAAAGGGCATGGGGGATTCAGATTCGAGGATGTCGAGTAACATAATGTCCATGTTAAAGAGGTTTTGACGGTTGTCAAAGAAGTAGGCCAAAGTTAAGCTTTGGGGCTATGAAGTTTATAGATCTTTCCCGAGGTTACGCCCGCTACGGATCAGAAATTGAGGCCGCGGTCTTAAGGGTTCTCCAGAGCACACGGTATATTTTGGGGCCGGAGGTTTCAGCTCTTGAGAAAGAACTTACCGAATTCGTGGGGGTGTCGGAGGCCGTGGGGGTTTCTTCCGGGACAGATGCCTTGCTCTTGATCCTCAAGGCCTTTGAATTTCCTCCGGGCTCCTTGGTTTTGACTCCGGCCTTCACTTTTGTGGCTACTGCGGAGGCCATTCGTCGGGTAGGGCTTATTCCCTATTTCGTGGACATTGACCCTCTCACTTACAATCTTTCTCCCGAAGAGGTAGAGGAAGCCTTAAAGAAGCTTTCCGGAAAGGTTTCAGCGGTCATGGCTGTTAGCCTTTTTGGACTGCCGGCAGATTTTGAGCGTCTAGAGCCCCTCTGCCGGGAATACGGGGTGGTACTTATTGAGGACGCCTGCCAGTCCTTGGGAGCAGAGCTTCACGGTCGGCGTTCGGGAAGTTTTGGAAAGGCCGCAGCCACGTCCTTCTTTCCGGCCAAACCACTAGGAGGAGCCGGAGACGGAGGCATGGTTTTTATCCATGATCGAAAACTGGCCGAAAAGATTCGGGCTCTGAGAATTCATGGACAAACCGAGACCTACTATTATGAGTACTCGGGTATCAACGGCCGGCTTGACGAACTCCAGGCCGCCATCTTGCGGGTGAAATTACGTTATTTCGAAGAAGAACTTTCCTTGAGAGAGGAGGTGGCCGAGAGATACCGGCAATTACTCTCTGAGATACCCGAGATCAGGGTCCCCATTGTTCCAGAGGGCTATCGTTCCTCCTGGGCCCAGTTTACCATAAGGGCTGAGGCCAGAGATGAACTTCGAGCCCATTTAGCCGGAAAAGGGATCCCCACAGCTATTTATTATCCCATTCCCCTGCATCTTCAGCCCGTCTTTCGGGATCTTGGATTTTCTGAGGGCAGTCTTCCTCAGACCGAGAAAGCGGCCAAGGAGGTCCTTAGCCTTCCCATGCATCCCTACCTTGAGGCCGAGGAGCAAATCTTTATTGTGGAAGCCATAAAGGAGTTTTACGGAAGATGAAGGCTTGGAAGATCTTCGTCTCTGTGCCTTTTGGGCTTCTGGTTGAAAAGTATCTGTCCTTGGTTAAAGAGCGCCGGCTCGCGGTTGAAATCTCTTTGGATCGAGAGGCCTTGGATAGATTCGGCTTCAGAGATTTTAAGAAAGTGGCGGAGGAACTAAAGGAAGCTGGAGTTTCCTGTAACGTGCACGCCCCTTTTTGTGATCTCTCGCCCGGAGCTATGGATTCCTTGGTCAGGGAAGCTAGCCTGAGACGTCTCCGGGAGGCTTTCCGGGTAGCGGTCCTTTTTGATCCTGTGACCGTGGTGATCCATAGCGGCTACCATCCCGGTTATCATCGGGAGATTGTGGAAAAGTGGCAGGACAAGGCCATAGAGGGCTTCAAGGGCTTGCTTCAGGAAGCCGGAGAACTGGGGCTCAAGCTGGCCCTTGAGAACGTCTTTGAACCCAGGCCGGAGGTTCTGCGTCCCTTTTTTGAGGCCCTTCCGGGACTCACCTGGTGCTTCGATCCCGGACACGCCTCCGCCTTTGCCAAAACCGATTGGCGAACTTGGCTTCCAGAGCTTTATCCTTATCTCTCGGAAATCCATCTCCACGACAATCGTGGAGAGTGGGACGAACACCTGGCCCTAGGCGAAGGTCAGATTCCTTTCCCTGAGATTTTTGGGTTTCTATTTGAAAAGGACCTGCGGCCGATCCTTACTATTGAGGCTCACCAGGAGGAGGCCGTGGAGCCAAGCTTGAAGTACCTTGCAGGACTTATTTCCGGCAGGTCCCCTGCCGGCGAGGGGGTCAGCCCCCGGTCGTCTGAATGAAAAGGATCTTTTCTTCGATCAATCTTTTCCTGGAATCAAGGGGTGGGGGAAGGGAAAAATCCTTAAGTTTTTCATAAGGAGGGACGATTTCCGGACCGCCGAAAGCGATTTCCTTCCCTGAGGCTACTTCTAAAAGGGCAAATTCCCTGCCATTGGTTTGTAAGGCCAGAGCCGGAGGTTTTTGGGGATAGGCCAGACGGGCATAGGCTAGAAGTCCACGCTCCCGGGATCTTACGGCTCCCGGAGCGTAATTGGCTATGAGCAGGGGTCTATCATCAGAAAGGATTACGAGGTTTCCTTCCACCCGTTCTGTCACAAGGCCAAAGTTGAGGATGACCGTCGGAGGTTTAGCCAAGACCTCCTCGGCATAACCTCGCTCCCGGAAAAATCTTTTAAGATCCATGAAGAAAACGCTGGCGGGCTTGTTGGTAAAGTCTTTCCACTTCTTCTGGACTTAGACCTGCTCCGAGCCCTACTCGAAAGGCGAACTCCCGACTCATGAAATCTCCAGGGGCATGGGCATCGGAGTTTATAATCAGGGGTGCTCCGTATTTTCGGGCCAGGCGTACTACATGGCCGTTTGCCAAACAGTGCCCTTTCCGGCCAGAAATTTCCAAGAAAATACCTTTTTCAGCCGCAAGCTTTACTTCTTCCTCGGTGATGAGTCCCGGATGGGCCAAAATATCGGCTTCGGCGGAAATGGCCGCCCGGTTGGTCCCCGGAGCTACCGGTTCGGCTAGCGTTTCTCCGTGTACTACCACGATCTCGGCCCCGAGGTCCCGAGCACGTGTGATCATCTCCGGGATAAGTGGCGGGGGCACATGTGTGATTTCTATTCCGGGAATGAGTTTGCAGGAAGAATAACGATTGAGTTCCTCGGCTGCCCGGCGAAGACGAGGGACGATAAGATCCAGGTTGGAACCATCAGCATGGTCCGTAATAGCCACGGCCTCATACCCCAGCACCGAGACCCGCCGCAAAAGTTCGGCCGGGATGAGCTCGCCATCACTGAAAATGGAATGACAATGGAGATCGAACATAATTTACATCTTGTATTTAAAGGCTTGAGGATCTAGACGCTCCAGAAGGTCCTTAAGTTTTTCTTTATCCTTTTCTCCGGCGGCAGTGGCCGCAGCCTCTTCGCCTTTCTTCTGGGCTTCTTCCGCTAAGGCCTGGCTTTTAGCAAGTACTTCCTCGTGCACATAGATTTCCGCCCCGGTACGCAGGGCCAGGGCCACGGCGTCGCTCGGCCGGGCGTCAACTTGAATCTCTCGTCCGTCAATATCAAGGGTAATCAAGGCGTAGTAGGTGTTGTCCCGGAGATCACAGATTTCGATTCGAGAGATCTTTATGCCCAGCTGATCCAGAATGTTTTTCATGAGATCATGGGTCATGGGACGGGGGAACTGAATGTTTTCTAGCTTGCTGGCGATGGCCGTAGCTTCCAGCAGTCCAATCCAGATGGGAAGCCCTCGTTCGCCCTCTTCCTCTTTTAATATCATTACCGGGCTATTGGTGACGGGATCCATAGCCACGGCCTGAATTTTCATCTTGATCTTCATAGCGGCCTCCTTACGGGCCCTTGATAGTGTCCAGATACTCTCCGCGAAGAGAATGTTTCCCTGCATCTTTAATCAAAACATAAACCAGGGCCCCTTTCAAATCCAGTCCTTCCGGAGCCAAGAAATTGACCACGTGGTTGCTGCGAGTGCGGCCGGTAAATAATTCGGGCCGGGTCTCGCTGGGTCCTTCCACCAGGACTTCTACTTTCTGGCCAATGTAGGAGCGATTGATCTCCTCCGTGATACGAGCCTGAAGCTCGTGAACACGGGTCAGTCTTTCGGCTTTTACTTCCTCTGGAACCTTGTCCGAAAACTCACGGGCCCTGGCATAAGGCCGATCCGAATATTTGAAGGAAAAAATCTCGTCAAACCGGACTTCCTCAAGAAGAGAAAGGGTGGCCTTGAAATCTTCCTCCGTTTCTCCCGGAAAGCCCACAATAATATCGGTGGTGAGGGCGATTTCGGGGCAAATTTCCCGCAATTTTTTCACTTTTTCTAGATATTCCTCCCGGGTATAGCCCCGGTTCATAAGTTTTAAGATGCGACTTGATCCTGATTGGACCGGAAGATGCAAGTGTTCACACAATTTTTCCACCTCTGAAAAGGCCCGCATGAGGTCTTCTTCCAGATCCTTGGGATGACTAGTGGTAAAACGTATGCGCCAGAGCTCTGGGATTTCGGCTATCAGCCGGATGAGTTCTGCAAAGGTAGGATATCCCCTTTCTTTTTTTCCGTAAGAATTTACGTTTTGGCCCAGAAGGGTAACTTCCCGTACCCCTTGAGAGACTAGACATTCTATTTCTCGCAGAATGTCCTCCGGGGGGCGGCTTACCTCCCTCCCCCTCACGTAAGGCACCACACAGTAAGAACAGAAATTGTCGCAGCCCTGCATAATGGTGACCTGGGCCTTAACCGGCCGGCTCCCATCCGGTCCGGCAAGCACCAGCGGGGGTTTGAAGTCTTTCCGCATCTCCGTAAGAACTACCGGTCCCTGCCCTTGAAGGATCTTCTCTAGGGCCTCGGGGAGTCGATAGATATTCTGGGGGCCAAGCACCAGGTCCACATGAGGAAGGCGTTTGACGATCCTTTCGCCTTCCTGCTGAGCCACACAGCCGGTGACCCCGATCACCAGGTCAGACTTTTTTTTCTTGAGGTGTTTAAAACGACCCACGAAACTATAGACCTTGGCCTCGGCTTTGGCCCTTACCGAACAGGTATTGACCAGGATCAGATCGGCTTCCTCCGGCGTCTCGCAGGGCTTATACTTCTCCCCTACGAGCGCCAACATACGCTCGGAGTCGTATTCGTTCATCTGGCAACCAAAAGTCTTGATGAAAACCTTCCTCTGCCTCATGGCCTTTTAATTTTAATCCTAAAACTCGAAACTTGCAGGGTGCCCTCTCTAGGCCTAAATTAAAGGTCATGTTGATGGAAAGGCTTACCCTTCACGAAGTAGAGGCCCTGGCTCATAAAGAAATACCGGTCCTCATTCCCTTTGGCTCGGTGGAAGAGCATGGGCCGCATTTGCCTCTGGCCACCGACGTCTATACCATCTATCGAGTAGCGGAGATGGCCTCGCGAGAGATTCCCCTCCTGGTGGCTCCTCCTGTCTATTATGGCCTCTGTCGCAGCACCGCCGACCATCCAGGGACTATCTCCATTCGTGGGACCGTCCTGCGGGCCCTCACGCTGGATATCCTTTCGGCCTTTTACCGTCAGGGGTTCAAGAAGTTTTTGTTGCTTTCTGGCCACGCCGGTGGCACTCACATGGCCTTTATTCTGGATGCTGCTGAGGAATTTCAGGGCCTTAAAGACGATGTGGTTATGGTAGTGGCCTCCATTATCGATCTTATCAAAGATTGCGCCCTTGATCTCATTGAAACTCCTGATGACTCGCATGCTGGTGAGTGGGAGACCTCCATGATACAATATTTTTATCCCGAACTGGTAAAAGGTAAGGGCAAAGCTGAATATCCGAAGTTTCCTAAATTTCAGGTGGTGAGGAATAAGAAAAGATATTGGCCTGGAGGGGTATGGGGTGATCCTGGTAAGGCTTCTCCTGAAAAGGGCCAGATTTTAGCTGAAAGATTAGCTGAAAAGATTATACTTTTGGCCAAAGAGCTTGAAGAGGAGGTCTAGGTGATGAGGAAGAAATTTCTTTCCATGGTGTTACTCGTACTGTCTATGCTTAGTATGGCCTTTTCCTCTCCAGCCAAGGCTCCAGAAGTCTCCTTTTCTACTCTGGATGGTAAAACCTATTATTTTTCGGATTTCAAAGGCAAGGTGGTGCTGGTGAACTTTTTTGCCAGTTATTGTCCTCCCTGTATGGTGGAGCTCAAGGAACTAGCCAAACTTTACAAAAAATATCAGGACGATGGCTTGGTAGTGGTGAGTCTTATGGTGGACGAGGAGGGTCAAGCCCTTCTTCCTCAAATTGTGGAGGCTAAAGGTATAACCTATCCTGTGGGTGTGGCCACCGAAAAGGTGCTCAAGGCCTTTGGGGATCCTCCCATTACCCCCACCACTTTTATCATCAATAAAGAAGGAGTGGTGGTAAAGCGTCTTTTGGGTTACACGGGGAGAAAGTATCTGGAAAAGAAAATCAGGGAGTATCTGGAAGAATAACACGTTTTAAGGCCACACTTCAATCCGGGGAGGTCCCTCCTTAACCTCTCCCACAAAGGCGGCCTCCACTACACCCTTTTCTAGGAGGCGCTCATAAAGGGTTGCGGCCTTGTCTTGGGATACCGCAATGAGGAGCCCTCCCGAGGTCTGGGCATCATAAAGGACCGAAAGTTTCAGGGAATCTACTCCCGAGTGGATTTTGAGCTTTTTTTCGCAGAAGATCTGGTTGGCGAGATCTCCCTCCGGAGCCATACCTAGCTTCAGAAATTCTATGGTTTTGGGTAGTAGCGGTACCCGCGAAGAATGAATGATTATGGTGACCTTGCTGGCTTCAGCCATTTCCAGGGCGTGTCCCAAAAGTCCAAATCCGGTTATATCGGTGGCCGCATGTACCCCGATTTCCATCATGGCTTCCGAGGCGGAACGGTTGAGCTTTAGCATGGTTTCTAGCATCTTCTGATAGGCGGGATCTTCAGTACTCAGCAATCCGCCTTTTAAGGCCGTAGAAAGGATGCCGGTACCCAGGGGTTTTGTGAGTATCAGGCGATCGCCAGGTTTTGCTCCGGCGTTGGTCACGAATTTTTTGGGATGGCTTATGCCTACCACACAAAGGCCATACTTTACCTCCGGATCATCAACACTATGGCCTCCTCCGATGGCCGCTCCGGCCTCGGCTACCTTGTCTGCGCCGCCCTGAAGTATCTTCTGGAGTATCTTTCGGTCGACCCCTTTTTTAGGAAACCCCACAATGTTTAAGGCTAGAATGGGGCGAGCGCCCAAGGCATAAAGGTCGGAGAGGGCGTTAGTGGCTGCGATTTGTCCAAAAAGATAGGGATCATCCACGATGGGGGTGAAGAAGTCTACGCTTACCACCAGGGCCAGTTCGTCCGTTAAACGGTAAACAGCCGCGTCTGAGCCGTGTTCAATTCCGAGAAGAAGACCTGGAACTTGTGGAAGTTTAAGACCTGAGAGGATTTCAGCCAGCTCCGCCGGCGGAAGCTTGGCCGCTCAGCCCGCGGCCTTGACCATCCGGGTGAGCTTAACTTCGGGCACATTCCGCCTCCGAACCTTTGACCTTCTCTATAGCATGTTTCAGGATCGGTGCAATTATCTCCCAGGCCTCTTCCACCGCTTTGGGGCTTCCAGGCAGATTTATGATCAAAGTTTCCTTCCGCACACCCGCAAGGCCTCGTGAGAGCATGGCATGGGGAGTATATTTTAAACCGCCAATCCTTATGGCCTCGGCTATCCCCGGGACTTCACGTTCTATGGCCGCCCGGGTAGCCTCAGGGGTGACGTCCCGTGGAGAGAGTCCGGTACCCCCGGTGGTAAGGATTAAATCCAACCCCTCCCGATCCGCCCAGTCAATGAGAGTTACTAGGATATCTTCGTATTCATCCGGAACTATCCGGTAACGAGACACCTCAAATCCTGCAGATGAAAGCATTTCGATCAGGAGTTTTCCCGAAAGGTCCTCCCGCTCGCCACGTGAACCCTTATCGCTTATGGTAAGGACTCCGGCCTTCATGACTCTCTCGCACTCCTAGCTTTTTCAATTACTTTCTGAGCGATTGGAGGAGGCACCTCTTCATAGTGGGAAAACCGCACCCGAAAGGTACCCCGTCCACCCGTAAGCGAATTGAGGTCTAGGGCATAGCGCAGGAGTTCGCCCATAGGGGCCTGGGCTTTTATGAGTTGCCTTTTCCCTTTAGCCTCCATTCCCAGGACCCGTCCCCGACGGGCATTGATATCTCCAATGACGTCTCCCATAACCTCCTCCGGGACCTCGATCTCAAGCTCCATCACAGGCTCAAGAAGCACGGGCTGACACTGCTCCAGGGCCTTTTTGAAGCAGTGAAAAGCTGCAATCTTAAAGGCCATATCCGAAGAATCCACCTCATGGGATTTGCCATCATAGAACTGTATTTTTACATCCACCACCGGGTATCCCGCAAGGGGGCCCTTTTCCATGGCCTCCCGTACGCCCTTTTCCACCGCGGGCACAAAATTTCGAGGCACATTCATCCCCGTGAGAGTCTCCATAAATTCGAAACCCTCACCCCGGGGAAGCGGAAAGACATGGAAATGGACCTCTGCAAACTGCCCCCGGCCCCCCGTCTGTTTTTTGTGCCTATAGATTACCGCCTGAGCCGGTTTCTTGATAGTTTCCCGATAGGGTATTTTAGGAAGGTCAAGCTGAGCTTTAACTCCGTATCTTTCCCGTAGTTTATCCACGGATTTTTCGATGTGGATCTGCCCGAGACCCGAGATGAGGATCTCTCGGGTCTCGTCATCCCGGGAGATCCTCAGGGTGGGATCTTCCTCCTTGAGCTTGTTTAGGGCCGGGCCGATCTTATCCTCATCCGTTCGAGTCTCGGGATGAAGGGCGTACGTGATTACCGGGTGTGGAAGTTCGGGAGGAGGAATTCGGACTTTTAAGGCCTCATCGGAGAGGGTGTCTCCAGTCTGGGTTTCAGAAAGCTTGGGAAAGACTACCAGGGCTCCGGGCAGGGCCTCTCCGATTTCGGAAAGCTCTTCCCCTTGGGCCACCGAGAGATGGGCGTATTTTTCAAGAATTCCTTTTTGGGAGTTATAAAGACTCCCTTCCTTAGAAAGTTTTCCAGAGATCACACGACCGAACGAGAGTCTTCCAGCATAAGGGTCTATAAGGGTTTTATAGATGATGACCACCGGGGGAGCCTCCGAACGGGGTTCGATATCCGCGGTGCCTTCCTGGGTTTCGGCCAACCAGAGGCCGCGTTCATCCGGAGAGGGACCCAGCTCGGCAACGGCATCAAGCAACCTGGCTACCCCGATGAGCCTGGTCACTGCCCCGACACAAACCGGAGAGATTTTCCCGGAGAGCACGCCCTTCTTCAGCCCTCGCATGATCTCTTCCGGTTCAAGATGCTCCTCTTCAAGATACTTTTCCAGAAGCTCATCCTCCCCCTCAGCCGCAAACTCCACCATGTTCTTTCGCAGGCCTTCGGCGAGAGCTACCAGATCCTCCGGGAGTTTTTCCACGCGAACCTTTTTGTCTTTGGGGATGTAGGCTTTGAGTTTCAAAAGATCTATAACGCCTTTTAGATTTTTTTCTTCTCCTAGGGGATAGGCGATGGGCACCGAACAGATTTCGAGTTTTTCCTGTAGGTCACAGAGGGTATCCTCTAGGTTGGCCTTTTCCTGATCCAGTTTGTTTACGAAAATGAGGGTAGGAAGTCCTAGTTCCTTGGCGGCGGCATAGACTTTTTCCAACTGAACTTTTACCGGGGAAGTGGCGTCTGCTACCAGAATAGCTAGATCCGCCGCCCAGGTACAAAGCTTAGTGTCTCCCAAAAAATTATCGTCTCCAGGGGTATCAATAAGATAATAGGTGAGATTTTGCCATTTTAGGTGATAGGCCTTGGCTGAAATGGTAGGGCCTTCTTTCAAGCCATTGACTTCTTCTCCGGCCAAAGAAAGCATGGTTTTAACCAGTTCTGTTTTGCCTGCTCCACTTTGTCCCAAAAGGACAAAAGTACGGAGACCTTTCCCCCCCATGGTCCGCCTCCCTCTCTTTTTTAAGAGCCTAGCTTAAAGGATTTTCTTTTGTCAAGGAGAGTGCTATCTCATGAAAGACTACGGGGTTGACCCTTCGAACAAGTGGTGACGGAAGGCGTTGCTGGGTAGCCGGGTTGTGACCTGATGATCAGTCAAAATTTGCTTTGATTGGTTTTATTGACTATGATGCGAGACGAAGACCCAGGCTGCCGGGTGGTCGTGGTACTAACGAGCATGGTGGGGTGAGGATCAGAATCGCTAATTGCGGGCTGTTTCAGTCAGGGAATACTTATTGGAAAAAGTTTTTTGTGCCTTAGAGCAACTTATGTCGGACTATAAGGTAAGAGGCCGTATCTGGGTGGCTAAGGAAAATGGAGCCCCTTTTCTAGGCCCGGGGAGGATATCTCTGTTGCAAAAGATAGAAGATTTGGGATCTATAAGGGCGGCGGCCAAGGCCCTGGGGATGTCTTATCGGCGGGCCTGGAGACTTGTAGAGTCTCTAAACCGGGAATCGCCAGTCCTCCTGGTAAGTACCACCGTCGGAGGAGCAGGTGGCGGTGGGGCCCGGCTTACTCCCGCGGGAAAGGCCATTTTGGAGATGTTTGAAGACCTGGAGGCCCACTTCCAAGAATTTCTAGAACAAGAAACTGAGAAAATCCGTAAAAAATTCGAGAGTCTTAAATAATTTTTGGCATAAAGTCCTTCCAAAGGTATCGTCTAGGGCCAACAAGTCTGGTTTTTGGAGGAGACCTTCGGTAGGATTTCACGACTTAGCTGGATATTTTCTTCGGTGTTTCAGTTCCGAACTTTTTTGAGGCGTAGGTAGCGTTGTTTGGAGAGACGGGGTGACATAGTCGCTGGGCAATAAAACATCCAACATAAAGGGGATTGACAATTTATGGGTAGCGTTATATCCTTGCGGATATAACGCTACCCATAAAGATCACTGGAGACTTACTAAATGGGATGAGATGTAGGGGCGACATGAAGAAAAGGCGAAACTTTAAGATCTAAAGGGGGGTAGAAAATGGAAAATATCAAAAAGCAGCTGTTAACAGTGTTTATAGGGGTGTGTTTCTTTCTAGGGCTATGGGGAAAGGCATGGGCCATGACCGAACAGGAGGAGATCGAGGCCTTGAAGGCCCAGGTGCAGATGCTTCTCAAGCGGATAGAGGAGCTAGAGAGGAGGCAGTCCCGGGCGGAAAAAGCGGTGGAGAGCAAGGTTCCGGCGAACTGGAAGGCCTACTGGAAGAACGGTTTCCGCATCGAATACAAAGATCCGGAGAAGAATCGGGAATATCGTTTCCGCTTCCGCACCGGAATCCAGCTCCGCTACACCTATATGAGCCGGGACGAAGACTTCTCCGGTGGAAACGAGAATTACAGCAGCTTTAACATGAGGCGTCTTAGGTTTTTCGTGGACGGCACCGCCCCTAACCGCGACTGGAAGTATTACGTGCATGTGCAGCTGGAGCCCAAGAGCAAGGTCAACGTGCACGACGCCTTCGTGATCTGGAAGAGGTACGCGCCCTTTTTCAAGGTGCAGTTTGGGCGGATGAAGATCCCGGCCATGAGCATGGAGTACTGGCAGAGCGGATTTATGCAGAACGGTACGGACCGGACGATATTTACCGACGACAGCGAGGGCTACTGGCCTTATTCCGGGACCAAAAAGCTTAAAGTGGGCGGCCATCTTTTAGACAACGGTTTTCCCATTGGGGGGATGCTCCTCTACCGGTCGCAGGGGATAAACGTAAACGGGGCACTGGATTTATTTGGGAAGAAGCAGTTTCTGGCCTATTGGTTTGGGTGGTACAACGGACGCGATACCCAGGGTAACAGGAATACCGCCAGCGACGATCATCTTTATTCCTGGCGCGTGGCCTTCAATATCCTTCCGGGCTCGGACCCGCGTGGACCTCTCGGCCCTGGCACCTTTAACAACTACTTCATGCAGGGGGATTACGGCTACAACACCAGACCGGCCCTGGCCCTGGTGCTTTCGGGATTCTGGACCAAGGATAGGCGGACCACCTACTATGCATATAACGGAACGGCCATGAGCGGTGCCCATGATATTGAGAATTATGGTTTTGATGCGGCTTTGCTTTTTCGCTACAAAGGGTTTTCGGCGGATGTGGAGTGGGCCTGGGAGGAGTTCATCCAGGATCCGGACAAAGGAGGAGACGCTTATAGTCTCGCCGGGACCGGAATCCACGATGAGGAGACCTGGGATCGGTGGGGGGTAAGGGTGAATCTGGGCTACTTCCTGGTACCGCGCAAGTGGGAGATGACCTTTAAGTATGCCTACCTTGTGAGGCTAGACGATAACACTCCTCTAGATTCTCGCAAAAGTGGGCTCGGGCTGGTGAAATTTGATGACGGGGACCTGGGGGTCGAGGACTATCTCCAGCAGTTCGTTCTCGGGGTGAACTACTACCTCCATGGTTTTAATCAGTATATTACTTTTGATATTTCACTTCTTCAGCTTCACGCTGACGATGCCTCGGATTCGGAGGCTAAAGCCATTGGAAAGAGGGCCGCGGATTTTGATTCTGGAACCCAGGAAGACTGGCGTTTCCGAGTGATGTATCAGTACTTGTTCTAATCCCCCTGTTTTGTAAGAAAGGGATCGCTCAATTCGGGAAAAGATAAAACACCTTTATGAAGGGCAGGATAACCTGATAGCTGAAAGAAAAGATCAGGAAGAGGCGCTGACCTAGCTCCCATGAATATGGTCTTGTAATTGCAGGGTGTTATTTGAGAAGTGCAAATTAAATCCCAAACAATGGAGGTTGTTATGAACAAATTTTTCAAAATGAGTATTATTTGGGGTATTTTTTTGTGGCTTTTGTTATTTTTGTTACCTAGTCCATTGCAAGCTGGTGAACCCCTGAGGGTGGCGGCGGCAGCCAACCTTCTGTATCCCATGCAGGAGATTGCTCAGGCCTTCCGGGCCAAGACCGGAGAAGAGGTAAGCCTGGTATTTAATTCTTCGGGGAAGCTCCTGTCTCTTATAGAACAGGGGGCTCCTTTCGATCTTTTCTTTTCTGCAGATACTAGGCGTCCACAATACTTGGTTCGAAAGGGCGTATGTCTTTCGCCGGTGACTTATACCCGAGGCGTTCTGGTCCTTTGGAGTCGCTATCAGGATATCTGTGCTTTGGGTTGGCCTAAAGCCCTCTTGAAAGTTAACCGTTTAGCCATTGCTGATCCCAAACTGGCACCCTATGGTGAGGCAGCAATGGTGGCCCTTAAAAATAGTGGTCTTTGGGAATCAATAAGTTCTAAAGTGGTCAAGGCTTTTAACATCTCGCAGACCTTTCAATGGGCGGAAAGCGGAAACGCCGAAGCAGGCTTAGTGAGTCTTTCTCTGGCTCTCTCACCCCCCGGGCGTAAGGGATGTTATCTGAGAATAGAAACAGCTCCCCTTGTCGAACAAGCAGCCTGCGTCTTGAAGAAGAGTAAACAACCGCAGCAGGCCGAGGCCTTTCTGCGCTTTGTGCTTTCTCCCGAGGCTCAGGCCATCCTGGCCCGCTACGGTTATGCCGGTCGACCTTAGGGGGAGTCTCGTGGAGGTGCTTCAGCCTCTTGCCCTTTCCTTCAAGCTGGCCATTGTGGTGACGATTCTTTTGATTTTTATGGCTTGTCCCCTGGCTTACCTACTTTCCTTTCGGAATTTTCGTCTCAAGCCCTGGTTTGAAAGTCTGATCATGCTTCCTCTAGTACTTCCGCCCACGGTCCTCGGTTTCGCTCTGCTCATCTTTTTCGGCCCGGAGGGGCCTTTGGGACGTGTTTTTCAAAAGCTATGGGGTTATTCCCCGGCTTTTCATTTTTCGGGTTTGGTACTGGCTTGTCTGATACACGGGCTCCCCTTTGCACTACAGCCTCTTAAAGCGGCCATGAGCAAGCTTGACCGCAGGCTTCTGGAGCTTGCGGAGGTGAGCGGGCTTTCGCCGTTTCGGACCTTCAACCGAATCGTGATCCCCAATGTATGGCCGGGTATCATGGCGGCAGCGGTCATTACCTTTGCGCATACTCTGGGAGAATTCGGTGTGGTCCTCATGGTGGGTGGGGGGATTCCGGGCAAGACTCTGGTGGCTTCCATCGCCATTTATACTTATGTGGAGGCCCTTGAATATCGCAAAGCGGCTTTCCTTTCGGTGGTTCTTCTCCTAATAAGCTATGCCGTCCTTGGAATAGCCATGTTTCTGGAGCGGAGGCAGGTACGATGGAGCTGCGGGTAAAGGTACAAAAGAGGCTTCCGGCCTTTGTGCTCGAGGCCGACTTCAGTCTGCCCCTCGGCCGGACCCTAGTAATCTTTGGCCCTTCGGGATCAGGGAAGACAACCCTGTTGCGACTCCTTGCGGGTTTGGAAAAACCGGATACAGGTGTAATCCGTTTTGGGGATAAGGTCTTTGTAGATACTGAAGCCGGTCTCTTTCGTCCGGCAAGGAAACGCTATGTGTCTCTGGTCTTTCAGGAGGGGGTCCTCTTTCCTCATCTTACTCTGGAGGAGAACATTACCTTGGTGGCTAAGGACAAGGACCTGGCTGGTAGTTATCTCCGGGCCCTCGGCCTCTGGGATTTGCGGAGACGCAAGCCGTGGCAGGTTTCCGGGGGAGAGCGCCAGCGGGCAGCTCTGGCCCAAGCCCTGGCGCGCAAGCCCTCTCTTCTCCTCCTGGACGAACCTTTTAGCGCCCTCGACGAAATAACCAAGGCCCGAGTCCTGAATTTTTTGAAGGACTTTCAGCGCAAAAACGGCACCACCATGGTAGTGGTTACCCACCAACGGGAAGAAGGTGAGGAACTTTCTCCCCTGTGGCTATATGTGAAGGGAGGTCAAGCCAGACTAGCAGTCGCGGGGAAATCCACCGTTCCTCGACAAGCGGCCGTCTTCTGAAGGGGCTCATTTTAAAAACATTGATTTAGCTAATCGATAGATGTTTTCGCTTGTAAGCCCATATTTTTCTCTCAGGATAGCCGGAGCCCCGTGTTCGATGAATTTGTCAGGAAGACCGAGCCGTTTTAGGTTAGTCTTTATTCCATGATCTGACAGACATTCCGCAACCGCCGAGCCGAAGCCCCCGAAAAGGGTGTTCTCCTCAACCGTGATTACCTGACCTATCTCCGAGGCCAGATCACAGATGAGTTCTTCGTCTAAGGGTTTTGCAAAGCGGGCATTTACCACCGTAGACTCTATGCCTTCTTTGGAAAGCCTTTTGGCGGCCTCAAGGGCCGGAGACACCATGTTGCCGATGGCAAGAATCAGAAGCTCCTTTCCCTCTCTCAAGACCTCGGCCTTCCCCAGAGGAATCTCCCGAAATTCTTGATCCAGGGGAACGCCCACCCCCGTCCCTCTGGGGTATCTTACGGCTACCGGCCCCGGGAGAGAAAGAGCGGTGTAGAGCATGTGCTGGAGTTCATTTTCGTCCTTGGGAGCCATTATGGTCATGTTGGGGATCAGACGGAGATAGGAGAGATCGAACTGTCCCTGATGGGTGGGACCATCTTCACCCACGATGCCCCCTCGGTCAATGGCAAAGACTACGTGAAGATTCCCCAAGGCTACATCGTGGATTATTTGATCAAAGGACCGCTGGAGGAAGGTGGAATAGATGGCACAGACCGGAAGGAGGCCCTCAAGGGCCAGCCCTGCGGCAAAGGTTACGGCATGTTGTTCGCAGATGCCCACATCAAAGAACCTTTCCGGAAATCTTTCCGCGAAGGCCTTAAGTCCGGTTCCGGTGGTCATGGCCGCGGTAATGGCCACAAGCCGAGGCTCCAGCTCTCCGAGCCGAAGCATAGTTTTTGAAAAAACTTCGGTATAAGAGGGTGGGGCCGAGGAGGATTTAAGGACTTTTCCAGTCTCGGGATCAAAAGGGCCAACTCCATGGAAGGTCTCGGGATCAGCCTCTGCCGGGGGATAACCTCTACCTTTCTTGGTAAGGACATGAACCAGAAGGGGGCCTCTCATTTCCCGTAGGTTGCTGAAGAGTTTGATCAAACCTTCAAGGTCGTGCCCATCTACCGGCCCTATGTATTCGAAATTCAGAGCTTCAAAGAGCATCCCCGGTGTGAGAGCACATTTCAGAAGTTCTTCGCTCTTTTTGAGGGCGTGGAGAAAGTGTTCCCCTCCTGGGAGCCTTTCCATCATACGTTCTACGTCCTTTTTGATCCTTCGGGCCAGTCTTCCGGTTATCTTGCGAGATAAAAAGGAAGAAAGAGCCCCCACGTTAGGCGAGATGGACATTTCATTGTCGTTTAGGATTACGATGAGGTCTTCTTTAAGGTGTCCTGTATTGTTGAGGGCTTCAAAGGCCATTCCTGCGGTCATGGAACCATCGCCGATGACCACGATTACCCGTCCGTCTTTGCGGGTGAGCCTAATTCCGGTGGCCAGCCCCAAGCCGGCAGAGATGGAGGTGCTACTGTGGCCGGTTTCCACGATGTCGTGAGGACTTTCAGCCCTTTTCGGAAAACCGGCGATCCCTTGGTATTGTCTCAAGGTATGGAACTTTTCTCGGCGACCAGTGACAAGCTTATGAGCGTAACACTGGTGTCCTACGTCCCAGACGATCCGGTCCCGTGGAGAATCAAAGACGTAGTGGAGAGCTAGAGTGAGCTCTACCACCCCCAAGTTGGGAGCCAGATGTCCACCGTTTCTGGCCACGGTATTGATGATGACCTCCCGGATCTCCCCGGCGAGCTTTTTGAGCTCAGTAAGTTTGAGTCTTTTCAGGTCTTGAGGGGCGTTTATCCGTTCCAAGATGAGGCTCATGATTTCTAATTTTGACGGGAAAGGACGAAACGGGCAAGGGCTTTTAAGGGCTCAGCCTTGGGGCCGAAGACTTGAAGGGCTGAAACCGCAGTTTCTATCAGTTCTTTAGCCTTATTTCGGGCCTCGGAAAGCCCCAGCAACGCGGGATAAGTAGCTTTCTTCTTCCTTATATCCGCACCTACAGGTTTCCCGAGTTTTTCCTCCTCCCCCACAACATCCAAAATGTCGTCCACAATCTGAAAGGCTAGCCCCAGGGCTTCGCCATAGGTCTCAAGGGCCCGAAGGTCGTTTGCCGGGGCCCCGGCGAGCAACCCTCCGGAGACCACGGAGGCAGAAAGAAGGGCTGCCGTTTTTTTGCGATGGATGTAGCTCAGTTCTTCGGGCGAGATCTCACGCCCTTCGGCCAGAAGATCGGCCATTTGTCCGGCCACCATGCCAGAAGCACCTGCCGCCTGAGCTACCAGATGAACGGCTTGAAGTAGTCTTTCAGGGGAGGTTACTTCAAGTAGTTCCGGACTAGAAAAGAGTTCAAAGGCTAGGGTCAGGAGCCCGTCTCCGGCCAGAATGGCCGTGGCCTCATCAAAGGCCCGGTGGCAAGTAGGTTTGCCCCGGCGGAGATCGTCATCGTCCATGGCCGGGAGGTCGTCATGGATCAGGGAATAGGTATGCAAACACTCGAGCCCGCAGGCAAAGAGGAGGAAATCTTCGCCCCGTCTCCCCACAGCCTCCGCCCCTAGCATGCAGAGCACGGGCCGGAGTCGCTTACCCCCGGCCATAAGACTATAACGCATGGCCGAGATGACCCTTGCCCCGGGCTCGTCTCTTTCAGGAAGAAGCTCTTCGAGTTTTTGATCTACCAGGGCCTTTTTTTCCTTGAGGAACTCCAGGAATTCTTCCCGAGTCATGTTTAAACTTCTACCTCCTGCGTAAGTATTTCCACTCTTTCTTTGGCCCTTCGTAAAAGTTCTTCACAGGCCTTGACCAGGGAAACGCCTTCTTCATACAGCTTTAAAGCCTCCTCCAGAGGAAGATCTCTTTCCTCAAGCTGTCTTACGATTTCTTCGAGTCTTTTGAGTTTATCCTCCAGGGCGAGGGCCATAAGCTTCTTCCTCCAAGAGTTTTATGGCGTAAAGGGGGTCCACTTTGATCCCGGAGATGTATAATCCGAAGTGGAGATGCGGCCCCGTGGCTCGACCACTCGCTCCGCTAAGGCCGATTACCTGGCCTCCTTTTACCTTATCCCCTTTTGAGACCAGGATTTTCGAAAGATGGGCGTAATAGGTATATACCCCACAGCCGTGGGAAAGTATGACTACCTTTCCCGGGAGATAAAACTCTCCGGTAAGAACCACGCGTCCATCCTGGGCCGCCTTCACCGGGGTGCCTGCCGGTAGTCCGATATCAATACCTGCGTGAGGACTTCGGGGTTCACCGTTAAGAATACGTTTTAAACCGAAGGGGCTGGTAATTCTTCCTCGGGCCGGAAGCTCAAAGGGCTTATCCCAGTGGCAGAAGCTTTCCTGCTGGAAAAGGATGGTCTTTATGGTCGCAAGTTCTCTTTTTATCCGCCAGAGGATTTCCGGCGGGAACCGGACCATTTTCTCGGGAAGCTTGAGGTGTTCCACAGGATAGTTTTTAGGCCGCACCGTAACTGTCACGGTACGCTCTCCTGCGCCCTTTACCACCACTGGATAGTTTCCAGGAGGGGTCTCAAGAGGGGCCGCGATGAGAAACCCTTTTTTTCCGTGATATTCTACGGGGATGAACCTGCATCCGCGGAAAAAGGCCTCTTTATCTTCGGCCTTCGCCCGAAGGAAAGCCAGGCCCCCTGGGAAGAGTTCCACCCTTTCGGAGGCCGAAGAGGCCCATCCGATGAAAAAGTTAAAAAAGATGGTTGTCAGGATGAATCCTCTCCACCCGGGCTTCAAGTCTTCCCTCCTCAAGAAGGATTTCTACAAACTCACCCGTTCTCACCTCTCGGGCTTTGCGGATCACAATTTTTTCAGGGAGCTTACGGGTTACGCTATAGCCCCTTGAAAGCACCGCAAGCGGCGAAACGGCTTCAAGGTGTCTCACTAGATTTCGGAACCGGTTTTCCTTTAGAAAAAACTGATGGGCAAGGGCCTTTCGGAGGCGGGCCTCGAGGTCCTGGACTCTTTCTCCGGTTTCCTGAATGAGTTTTTCAGGACTTTTGAGGCGCTTTGAGAGATGATGCAGTTCCCTTTCTAATTTTCGCAGTCTTTCGGATATAAGTTCAAAAAGGCGTCTTCTACGAAAGTCTAGGTCTTCAATTAATTGTTTCCGATCCGGAAAGATTTGCTGGGCCGCGGCCGTGGGGGTGGGGGCTCTAAGGTCGGCCACGAAGTCACAAATAGTGTAGTCCACCTCGTGGCCTACCGCGGAGACCACCGGAATCCTTGAGCGAAAGACAGCTTCGGCTACTATCCTTTCATTAAAAGCCCAGAGATCTTCAAGAGATCCACCTCCTCGGGTGATCACTATAAGGTCGAGATCCTTCATGCGGTTCAAATTGTCTATGGCCCGGGCAATATCCTCCGCGGCCCCCTCGCCCTGTACCCTTACGGGATAGATTAGGATTTCGGCCTGCCATCTTTCTCGGGCCACTCGAAGGAAGTCGTGAAGGGCCGCCCCGGAAATGGAGGTCACCACCGCCACCCGTTCGGGATAGGCCGGAAGGCTCTTTTTACGAGCCTCATCGAAATATCCCCGGGCCGCAAGTTCCCTCTTGAGGGCCTCAAAGGCTAATTGCAGGCTCCCGAGCCCCCGGGGTTCGATTCGCTGCACGATCAGACGATACTCCCCCCTGGGGGGATAAACGGATATCCTTCCGAAACAGAGAACCTGGAGTCCCTCCCTAAGGGGAAAGGGAAGCTCTCGGGCCCTTTCTCGGAACATGATGACTTTAAGCAAGGCCTCCTCATCTTTGAGGGAAAAAAAGATGTGCCCGGAGTCGTGATTTTTGAGCTGGGAGATTTCGCCCTCTACCCAGACCAGAAGGAAACGGTTTTCAAGAAGATCCTTGATTTGAGACGTAAGTTCTTTGACCGTAAAGATGGTCCTTTCCGATCTTTCGAGTTCCTTGGCGAGCCGAAGGGTGGAAATTTCTTTCACGAGATTTATCTTCCAAAAGGGATTTGAAAAATTCTACCGGGGAAAGTTTCCATGGTAAAGAAGGACCTTTACGAGATTTTGGGGGTAAGCCCAGACGCCAGCGAGGAGGAAATCAAACGGGCCTATCGTCGGCTGGCCCGCAAGTATCATCCAGATCTGCATCCCGGAGACAAGAAGGCCGAAGAGCGGTTTAAGGAAATAAACGAGGCCTACGAAATACTTTCCGATCCCCAAAAGAGGGCGGAGTACGATCGCTTACGGGAAGCAGCCCGGGCCTATCGGTTTACCACCCCGGGAGGAGAATCGGCCTACGATTTTGGTCTTTTTATGGAGCAATTCGATACTTTCGGGAGATTTACTGATCTCTTCGCGGATCTCTTCGGTTACGATAGAGAGGATGGTCCCAAGGCCGGGGCGGACATTCTTTATCAGGTGGAAGTGGACCTTGCGGACTTAGTTTCTGGAAAGCCCTTACGGTTTGAGATTCCTATGGAGGAACCATGCCCGGCCTGTCACGGTCAGGGGTGGGATTTGACTTCTTACACTGAATGTCGGTCTTGCGGGGGCCGGGGCCGCCGGGAGATGCGCAAGGGGCCGGTGAGGATCATAGAGGTCTGTCCGGTCTGCGGAGGATTCGGTCGGAGCTACCGAGAACGCTGCAAGACCTGCGGGGGCCGGGGAACCGTATCTCGAACCGAAACCATAACGGTGACTTTGCCTCCGGGTACCGATGAGGGTACCCGCATCCGCATCCCCGGTAAGGGGCGGCCGGGAATAAGGGGAGGTCCTCCGGGAGATCTCTATCTTGAGATCCGGGTAAGGCCAGATTCTAGGTTTGAAAGGCGAAATTACGACCTCTATCTCAAGCAACCGGTGGACCTCTTTACAGCCGTGCTCGGGGGAGAGATAATAGTGCCCACCCTTACGGGAAGGGTAAAGTTGAAGATTCCTCCTGGAACCCAAAGCGGACAGAAGTTTAGGCTCAAGGGCCAAGGCCTCTATAAACCTGATGGTACTCGGGGAGATCTCTATGTAGAGGTCCAGATCACTGTGCCGACCGAACTTAGTCCTGAGGCCAGGAGGAAGTTTGAAGAACTTAGAAACATGATCCATCATTAAGGAGTACCCTTTTGCGCTGTCCTTCCTGTCAACATGAGGAAACCCGGGTGGTGGATTCCAGGTCTACTGGCGAGGGTTTTGTTATCAGAAGACGTAGGGAGTGCGCCCTCTGCGGTTTTCGCTTTACCACTTATGAAAGGCTTGAGTTGAGCCTCCCTCAAGTAATAAAAAAGGACGGACGGCGAGAACCTTTCTCCCGGGAGAAGGTCATCTCCGGAATCCGAAAGGCCTGCCACAAGCGTCCGGTAAGTGAGGAGGATATAGAGAATTTCGTAAGTCAGCTTGAAAGGGAACTTTTTGAAAGCGGCGATAAGGAGGTGCCATCCACCTATATAGGGGAACGGGTCATGGAAAAGCTCAGGGAGTGGGATGAGGTGGCCTACGTGCGATTTGCTTCGGTTTACCGGGAGTTTCAGGATGTCAATGAATTTATCGAGCAGGTAAAACATCTTCTCAAAGGTAAGAGCCGTGCGGGAAAAGGCCGTAAATAGATTGATATTTCCTTTGGACGTTTCGGATCTTTCAGAGGCCAGGCGCTGGGTGAAGAGACTTAAGGGCTTGGTAGGGGTCTTTAAGATCGGACTTGAACTCTTTACGGCCGCCGGGCCCTCGGCGGTGGAAATGGTAAGGGAGGAGTCCGGGGCAGACATCTTTCTGGATCTGAAATTGAACGACATTCCGGCTACCGTGGCCGGAGCTGTGAGGTCAGCCTCAAGGCTCGGGGTGGACATGCTTACGGTACACATGTTTTCCGGAAGATGGGCTGTGAGGGAAGCCGCCCGGGCTGCCGAGGGTGGTCTCAAGATTCTCGCTGTAACTATTTTGACCTCTCTCTCTCGGGCCGACCTCATGGAGGTGGGCTATTCCCCGGAACTATCAAGAGATATCCGGGAAGCAGCCTTAAGGCTTGCGAATTTGGCTTACCGTTGTGGAGTTCATGGGGTGGTCTGTTCGGCCAAGGAAGTAGCCCAAATCAAAGAGGCCTTTCCGCATCTCGTGACGGTGGTTCCAGGAGTAAGGCCGGAGTGGATGGCTTCTTCTGCCGATGACCAGAAACGGATAGCCTCTCCCAGAGAGGCCCTTCTTTCCGGGGCAGATTATCTAGTGGTTGGACGTCCTATAAGGGAAGCCACCGATCCTCGTGAGGCCGCGGAAAGAATCCTTGAAGAGATGGCTCAGGCTTTGGCAGATAAGGCATGAAGCGAACCGGAGTGGCGGATCTTCCCCTCCACGGCGGACGTGCCCCGCGTTGGCTTTTCAACCGGATGGTGCGTCTCTGCCGGGCTATATCTCTAGTAATCCTTGAAGAATACGGCCGCCGAGAGTTCCTACGTCGGCTAGCGGACCCCTTCTGGTTCCAGGCTTTGGGTTGTGTGCTGGGCTTTGATTGGCACTCTTCGGGCCTTACCACCACCGTCTGTGGGGCTTTGAAGGAAGCCCTTAGCCCTCTGGCTTCGGAGGCCGGAATCTTTATCTGTGGAGGGAAGGGTAGAGCCAGTCTCAGGACTCCGGAGGAAATCCTGACCTATGCTGAACGCTTCGGTCTTCCAGAAAGCTTCAAGGACTTTCCGGAAATATCCAGACTTTCGGCCAAGGTGGATAACACCGCCCTTCAGGACGGCTACACCCTTTATCATCATACTTTTATTTTTACGGTCGATGGTTACTGGACCGTGGTTCAGCAGGGTATGAACGAGGTTACTTCCTATGCCCGAAGGTATCACTGGCTAGGAGAAAAAGTGAAGGATATGGTGGAGGAACCTCACAGTGGCATAGCCACGGTGAAAACGGAAAACGAGGTCCTTGACCTCACAGCTACTACCAGCCGCTCGGTGAGAGAGGCCATTTGCAATCTATTAAAGCAATCGCCGGATAGGCTCTTCAAGGAAATCGAAAAGGTGAAGTACGAGCTCCCTCGTAGGCACAGCCTTTCGGAAAGAGACCTTTTACCCCGAGGACTCGATAGAGTGTTGATTTCGGCCTATGAAAATCCACCGGCGAATTTCAAGGAGGTCTTAAAGATTCGAGGTCTTGGGCCCCGGAATCTCAGGGCCTTGACCCTGGTTTCGGAGTTGATCTATGACCTCCAGGCCTCCCGTGAAGATCCGGCCCGTTTCGCCTTCGCTCATGGTGGAAAGGACGGCCATCCCTTCCCGGTCGATCGCCGGACCTATGACGAAAGCATAGCCTTTTTAGAAGAGGCTCTCTCCCGGGCTAGGGTTGGCCTTAACGATAAGCTCTCAGCCCTTAAACGCTTGGGAAGTCTTTTTAGAAATTGAAGTAAGAGGTTCAAAAGTTTTAAAAACGTAAGAATCTAGCTTATACAAAAAGCTAAAAAGCTTCTCTTCTCCTCTCTTTTTATCCTGATAACCTTGACATTTAGGGAGTTTTTAGTTTTAAAAAGGGCAGTCATGTCTATGAGAGCTAAAGAACTTTTAAAGGAAAAGAAAAGCGAGATCTTCAAGCTCTGGCGGGATAAGGTCTATAGTCTTTTTCCGGAAGAAACAGTTAGATTTTTGAAAAAAGAAACAGAACGCTTCGAAAACCCTTTGGGGTATCGTTTGGAGGAAGGACTCAAAGGGCTTCTTTCTCAATTCACAGAAGAGTTTTCATGGGAAAAAGTAGATTATTACTTAGAGAGGATCTTAAAGATTCAGGCTGTTCAAAGTTCACGTCCTTCGGAGGCCTTATCGTTTCTGTACTACTTAAAATCGGTGTTTCGTGAGGTTGTAGGTGAAAGGATTCTTGAGGAATATGGTCCCGAAGGTTTGCTTGAGGTGGAAGATCACATAGACGCCGTGATTTTGCGAGCCTTCAATCAATATATGGCCGCCCGAGAAAAGCTTAACGAGCTCAAGTTTCAGGAGTGGAAGAGTAGGTTGTTTTTGCTTCTCAAACGAGCGGGCTATATCTACGATGAGAGGGAAGGTAGCCTCCCTAGGGAGGCTCACCATAATGAAAAAACACTTTAGGGGTTGGGGTCTATGAATGTGGTAGCCGCTTTGATAGCCGTAATTGGAATGGTAATTCTGGTTTGGTTAGGGGTTGGGGTCCTGAAGTTGTATACCCTCTTCGGGGTCGTGATTCCTTACGCGGCCTTTTTGACCTTCCTCATCGGTTTGGTTTATCGCATGGTGAACTGGGCTAAGTCGCCGGTGCCGTTCAAGATCACTACTACTTGTGGGCAGCAGAAAAGTCTCCCCTGGATTCGGCATAGCCGTCTGGAAAGCCCGGCTACTAACTTCGAGGTGTTCTTGAGGATGGCCCTTGAGGTGTTGGCCTTCAGGTCCCTTTTCCGGAATTTGAGGGCTGATCTGCGGGGTCGTAAGCTCTATTATGGTTCTAGTAAGTGGCTTTGGTTGGGGGCTATTCTCTTTCACTGGTCCTTTTTTATCATTCTGGTGCGGCATCTGCGACTTTTTTCATATCCCGTGCCCGGTCCCATTGACCTCCTAGACAAGGTGGATAGCTTTTTCCATATCGGTTTGCCCCATCTTTACCTGACGGATGTGGCGATTTTGGCTGGACTTACCTTTTTACTCCTGCGGCGGTTAGTGGACGCTAAAGTAAATTACATCTCCCATGCTTCGGATTATTTCCCTCTTTTCTTGATCTTTGGTCTAGTTATTTCCGGAATGCTTATGCGTTATTTCTTCCGTGTGGATATCACGTCCGTGAAAGAGCTTACGATGGGCCTGGTTACCTTGCATCCTAAAGTACCCACGGGGATTGGGCTCATCTTCTATGTGCACGTCTTTTTTATCAGCGTATTGGTGGCTTATTTTCCTTTTAGCAAACTAGTGCATATGGTAGGGGTCTTCTTTAGCCCTACTCGTAATCTTCCCAACGACAACCGTCGGGTACGACACATTAACCCCTGGTGGGAGAATGTACCGCCTAAGTTCCTCACCTATTGTGAATGGCAGGAGAAGTTCAAGGAACAGCTTGAATCTGCCGGTCAGCCTATAGACGAGGATTGTTATAAAGAAAAGAAAGAATCCTAAAGAGGGGTAAGGATTATGGCGCTACCTAAACCGGATGAGCTTTTGAGGGACGTAAATTATGATCGGATGCCGGCTAAACATTGGATGGATACCAAGCCGGAGTTTCGGCCAGGGGCTTACTGCTATGCTGGTAAGCCCTCGGTGGTGGAGGAATTGGGGCTTCCCTTTCCTCGTGAATGGCAACCTCACGACGAGGATTGGAAGCTTCCTCCCAATTGGAAGGAGATAGTCCTTAACGCCATTAAAGATCGAGCGGAGCGGTTTCGTTCCTTTAAGCTCTTTATGGATATTTGTGTGCGGTGCGGAGCCTGCGCCGACAAGTGCCATTTCTTTTTGGGGACAGGAGATCCCAAAAATATGCCTGTGCTTCGGGCCGAGCTTTTGCGTTCGGTCGTTAAAGGTGAATTTACTCGTAGTGGTAAGCTCTTTGGCCGTCTAGCAGGGGCCCGGAAGCTTACGGAAGATGTGATAAAAGAGTGGTTTTATTATTACTATCAGTGTACGGAGTGTCGGCGCTGTTCTGTCTTTTGCCCTTATGGTATCGATACCGCCGAAATTACCATTCTGGCTCGTGAGATCTTGCACGAGATTGGCGTAAATATCAACTGGATCCTTGAGCCCGTAAGAAACTCTGCCTTTATAGGTAATCATATCGGTCTCCAGCCGCATACCATCCAGGAGAACATCGAGTTTCTCCTGATGGATATTGAAGAAATAACCGGCCTTAAAATAGAGGTACCCATCAATAAAAAAGGCGCTGAAATCCTTTTTGTAACGCCTTCGGCGGACTTCTTTGCGGAGCCGGGAATTTATACCTTTATGGGTTATGTATTACTATTCCACTATTTAGGCCTTGATTACACCATAAGCACTTACGCCTCTGAAGGTGGAAACTTTGGTTTCTTTACCACTCACGAAATGATGCGAAAACTCCATGCCAAGATCTATCACGAGGCTGAACGACTCAAGGTTAAGTGGATACTGGGTGGTGAATGCGGACACATGTGGCGGGTAGTTCACCAGTATGAGGACACTATGTGTGGTCCGGCGCCTTCCAATCTGGAAGTGCCCAAGTCTCCTATTACGGGAACCGTATTTGAACATGCTAAAAGCACTAAGATCGTCCATATTTGCGAATTTACAGCGGATCTGATAGCGCACGGGAAGCTCCAGCTTGATCCCAGCCGTAATGACAATTACGTAGTGACCTTCCACGATTCCTGTAACACCTCCAGAGGAATGGGTATCTTTGAAGAGCCTCGTTTCATTCTCAGGCACGTAGTTAATAACTTCTATGAAATGCCTGAAAATACCATCAGAGAGAAGACCTTCTGTTGTGGAAGCGGTTCCGGACTTAACACCGATGAATATATGGAAATACGTATGCGGGGAGGCTTTCCTAGAGCCAATGCCGTGGAATATGTCCACGAAAAGTATGGAGTCAATATGCTGGCATGTATCTGCGCCATCGACCGAGCCGTTTTGCCGCCTCTTATGAACTATTGGGTGCCTGAGGTCCAAGTGTGTGGAGTCCATGAACTGGTGGGTAATGCCCTGGTTATCCCCGGAGAAAAGAAGAGGACTACAGATCTCCGCTTTCAGCCTTTAAAAGGGGTAGAGGAGGAGGAAAATGTATAACAGCAATAAGGTCATTCCGGGAATCATCATTTTTGTTCTGATTGTTACCTTTCCTATTTGGTTAAATCATGGGAAGGCGGTCTCGGCCCCTAAGCCGATTCTGCCCGAGGGACGTTGCGTGGAATCCAAGGAATTTATGCGAGCCAATCATATGCAGCTTCTCAAAGAATGGCGTGTGTTGGCTATTCGAGAGGGAATGAGGATTTATACTTCCTCGGATGGCAGTCGGTTTTGGATAGGTTTGCAAAATGGATGCATGAAGTGCCATCATAATAAGCAGCAATTTTGTGATAAATGTCACGATTTCGCTTCGGTTAAACCGTATTGTTGGAACTGTCATATTCCTCCAGAGACTAAAGAGTTCGGGACTGCGAAGGCTACCCGTTTGCTCAAGCTCTTCAGGATTCCGGTGGATCTTCGTGAGGGAGCCAAGCCTAAGCATGGGGAACATGGAGGACATGGAGAAATTGATAAGGGAGGAGAGCACTAATGAAAAGGAGGAAATTTCTTAAACTGGCGGGTATTTCGGCCGCGGTTGCAGGGGGAGTTCCTAGTTTTCTCCTGCGCGAGGTAAAGGCCCGTAGCTATACACCTCCTCCAGGGGCTCTTACGGCTAGGCGCTGGGGTATGGCTATAGATATGAAAAAGTGTTGGGAGCATCCAGAATGTAACGATTGTATAAAGGCCTGCCACGCGGCCCATAATGTTCCGGAGATTCCGGAAAAGAAGAAAGAGATAAAATGGATATGGAAAGATGAATTCGAACACGTCTTTCCAGAGCAACCCAATGAATTCAATAATATTGTCTTTGAACATAAGCCTTTTATCCTGTTGTGCAATCACTGTAAGCATCCTCCGTGTGTGAGGGTTTGTCCTACCAAGGCTACCTTCAAGCGAGAGGATGGCATTGTAATGATGGACTTTCACCGTTGTATCGGTTGCCGGTTCTGTATGGCAGCCTGTCCTTTCGGAGCTCGTAGTTTTAATTGGGTGGATCCCAGACCGTACATTCAGGAATTTAATCCAGAATTTCCTACCCGGATGAAGGGTGTAGTAGAAAAGTGTCTCTTTTGTTATGAGCGGTTAGAGAAAGGGCAACTTCCAGCCTGTGTGGAGGCCTGTAAACATAAAGCTCTAATTTTTGGTGACCTTGAGGACGAAAACTCCGAGATCTCACGGATTCTGAAGGAACGCTTTTCTATTCGGAGAAAAGCGGAACTGGGTACGGAGCCCTCGATATTTTATCTCATAGGTTAAAAAAACTTTTAAGGTGAGGGGTGAGGTATGTTTGAGAAGGCCTTAAAAGGGAGTCGAAAATACTGGTTGTGGTTAGGCTTTCTAGGGACTTTGATCTTGATAGGGTTTTTGGCCTTTTTGGCGCAGCTTCAATACGGCTTGGGAATTACCGGTATGAGCCGGGACGTCTCCTGGGGCTTTTATGTAGCTCAGTTTACCTTCTTGGTGGGAGTGGCAGCCTCGGGAGTGATGGTGGTTCTTCCCTATTATCTTCATAATCATAAAGTTTTCGGTCCTTTGACAATTTTTGGAGAATTTCTGGCTATAGCCGCGGTCATTATGTGTTTGCTTTTTATTATAGTGGATATCGGACAAACTCCCCGGTTATTCAACGTTCTTCTGCATCCTACTCCTAATTCTATGCTCTTTTACGACATGATTGTTCTGAATGGCTATTTGGCTTTAAATGTGATTTGCGGCTGGGCGGCTCTACATGGGGAATATAAAGGAACCAAATATCCCAACTGGGTTAAACCCTTTATTTATCTTTCCATTCCTTGGGCCTTTAGTATTCATACGGTAACGGCCTTCCTTTACGCCGGTTTGCCTGGACGTCACTTCTGGCTTACAGCGGTGATGGCACCTCGATTTTTGGCTTCGGCCTTCTGTTCTGGGCCGGCTCTCCTTCTGCTAGCCCTTCTTATTGTGAAGAAGGTTTCTAAGTTCGATCCCGGTCAAAAGGCTATTGATACCCTGAGTAAAATTATTACCTATGCTCTGCTTGCCAATATCTTTCTCTTTGCTTGTGAGTTGTTCACCGCCTTCTATAGTAATATTCCCGGTCACATGTATCCTATTATTTATCTCTTTAAAGGGCTTCATGGCCATAACGAATGGGTCATTTTCATGTGGACGGCCTGGTTGTTCATGTTGATAGCGGCTATCCTGTTGGTTATTCCTCATACCCGTAAAAATATAAATACTCTGGCTTTTGCTTGTGTGATTCTCTTTATCGGAGCCTGGATTGACAAAGGTATAGGCCTTCTTACGGGAGGTTTTACTCCTACTCCCTTTGAGACCATTACTCCTTATAGACCCACTATCCCCGAGCTTCTCATTTCCATTGGTATCTGGGCTACGGGCTTCTTGATCATGACGGTTTTATTTAAAATCGCAATTACGGTCAAGGAAGCTAGGGCTTAGTATTCAATAAACATGAAGGAGTTTTTCCCAAAGCCCGGAGATAAGGAAACTCCGGGCTTTTTTATTTTTGCAATCTTGAAGATTTAATAATAGAGTTGGATTAACTATGTCCTACAGTTTTCAAATTCCTAGAGTAGTTATCGCAGCCCAGAAAGGAGGAGCAGGGAAGACCTTCTTTACTCTAGGGCTATTGACGGCCTTAAGGAAGCGAGGTTTTAAGGTCGTTTCCTTCAAAAAGGGGCCGGACTATATCGATGCCGGTTGGCTTTACCGGGCTTCGGGATATCCCTGTCGCAACCTTGATCCCTTCCTGATGGACGATGAGACCATTTTGGCCCTTTTTTCCCGGGGGGTTCAAGGATCCGAAGTAGCGATCATAGAGGGGAATCGTGGGCTATATGACGGGGTAGATCTTGAAGGCTCCTGTAGTACAGCTCGGCTAGCTAGGCTACTTAAGGCCCCGATTGTTTTGGTTTTGGACTGCACCAAGGTCACTCGCACGATGGCGGCGCTTCTTAAAGGTTTTCTAGAATTTGAGGAGGGGGTGGAGATTAAAGGGGTGATTTTGAATCGGGTGGCTCGGGCCCGCCATGAGAACATTATTACTCGTTCTATCGAATATTATACCGGTATCCCGGTTCTTGGAGTCTTGCCTCGAATTAAAGTACTCTTCCCGGAAAGACATCTCGGCCTGGTACCCTGGCAGGAATTCACTTTGGAAGAGTCCCTTTTCTCAAAATTGGAAGAAATCTTCAGGAAGAATGTAGATGTGTCGAGAATAATAGATTTGGCACACCAAGTGCCCCCTCTTGAAGTTTCTCCGAAAGAGATTTTTATAAGCTCTCACGAGCTAGAAGGTGTTAGAATCGGTGTCCTTCGAGACAAGGCTTTTCAGTTTTATTATCCCGAAAATCTTGAAGCTCTTTCAGCCTTGGGAGCGGAGCTTGTTTTCTTAGATGCCTTGAAAGAATCCCGCCTTCCAGATATCCAGGCCCTCTATATCGGTGGCGGTTTTCCTGAAACCCAGGCCGAAGCCCTTTCCGAAAACCGCTCTTTCATGAAAGATCTCAAAGAGGCCGTTGAGGACGGTCTACCGGTATATGCAGAATGTGGTGGTCTTATGTATCTAGGGGAAAAAATCATTTGGAAGGGTAAGACCTTTCCCATGACTGGAGTGCTTCCTATAGATTTTGAGGTCAAGGAACGTCCCCAGGGACATGGCTATACGGTGGTAAGAGTAGATGAGCAAAACCCTTTTTATCCAACGGGAACCGTTCTACAGGGACACGAGTTTCATTATTCGCTACCTATAGTGAAGGATGACAGTCGGCTGAAGTTTTGCTTTAAAGTGGAGAGAGGTTTCGGGTTTGATGGTCGGCGCGATGGGGTGCTTTACAAAAGGGCGTTGGGCACTTATACTCACGTGCATGTAGCTAGTACCCCTGCATGGCTTGCGGGTATGTGTAGGGTGCTCTCGGAGAAAGACTGGCAGGATACCAAGAGTTTGGGGAAGGACCTCTCCGCTTCGGGAGGGGTTATAAAATCAGATGTAAAAATCTAAAATAAGGAGGTCGCTATGTTCGAGATTACCATCAACTACGACACCTGTGATGCGGATCAGGAGTGCATCAACGCTTGCCCGGCCCAGGTCTATGATGAGGGTGAGGACGGGAAACCTGTGATCGCTCGCCCGGAAGATTGCTTGGGGTGTGAGACCTGTGTAGAGGTTTGCCCCACCGGTTCTATTACTGTTCAGGAGGTGTAAATACCTTCGGGGGGCTTAAAGCCCCCCGGTTGGAGTAAATTTGTATTTAGCGCGTAAACGTACTTCCTCCGGTTTTCGGTATTTTTTAAGAATTTCTCGTAAAGAAGGGCCTTTTTGGAAATCGTGGGATCTCATTGATCTTGGCCCGGACCCGTCGGTTTACATCCGCTACCCCGGAGGAAAAAGCTTTTATATAGATGAAGGTCTTGAAGAGGCCATCAAGTCTCATGGAATAGAGACCGATCAATGGGAGCTTGAGAAACTCTTTTTTAGATTTGTAAAACCCGAGATCCAGGAGGCCTTAGGGCCTTATATTGACCGAAGCCAGAGAAGACCCCCCAAATTTCCTCGAAAGGAACAGCTAAGGCTCCAGGAAAAGTACCATCCTTTCGATAAGAGACGCCTTCTCTTTCTTAAGTTCGGTTCTACCAATGTAGAGAACCTTCTCAAGAGGCCGCTTTCCTTTCTCAACCAGCTCAGGCATAAATCTCGGGATGAAATTGAACAGCTGATTTGGGATAAAGAAGATGTTTTGAGGCCCAAAGAAGTGGTAGCCTACATCTATACGGCCTTTGCCCTTTGGGAATATTTCCCAGAACGATTTACCCGTTTTATTCCTGAGGCTCGTTTGATCGAAGAGCTAGATCGGTTTTTTCTTGAAGCCATTTGCAGACTGGCTCAAGATGAAACCTATCGGATGGGGCTTTCTGAAGACGAAGTCTTGCGAGAGTACCTCTCTAGGTATGTGATATTATATTTCGATCACACCGAGGCCGAAAGGAAATTTTTTGAGGAAAGACAACACGGAAAGTGGTTGCGCAGGGAAATTTTGGTCGAAGCCGCTCGTTATTTCGGATTTTCTCCAGAAAGTTTGGAAAAACTTTCCCGTAAGGAATTACTTTCCATTTTTCGTGCCAGGGCTAAAGAACTGCACCCTGATCGTGGAGGGGACAAGGAGGCCTTTATCCGTCTCCGTAAGCTTTTTGAGGAACTCATGGCGGTTTTGGGTTACCGGAGGCGGTTTTAAAACTCTTCTATGTTAAGACCATTCTTTTTGGCAAGTTCTTCAAGGGCTTTACGGTAGGCCAAAAAGGCCGCCTCACCCCAAAGGACCATGCGCACCAGGCGTGGATATTCTCTATTTTTGAGGAAAGAGAGGATGGTATTAAGGGCTATGGGAGCAGCCCCTTCCAAGGGATAACCATAGGCTCCGGTGGAAAGTGAGGGAAAGGCTATGGAGTTGAGCTTGAGTTCTTCAGCACGCGTGAGAGCCTCGCGATAGGCGCTTGCCAGGAGTTCAGGTTCTCCGCTTTTACCGTCCCGGTAGATTGGCCCTACGGCATGGATCACATAACGGGTTTTGAGATGACCGGCTCCGGTGACTACGGCCTTTCCGGTGGGGCACAGGCCTATCTTTCGAGCTTCTTCAGCGATGGAGGGGCCTCCCTTACGGTGGATGGCTCCGTCTACTCCTCCTCCGGGGATAAGTCTCTCGTTGGCAGCGTTGACGATAGCATCGGTATCCTGTTCCGTGATGTCCCCCATTACCAATTCCAAAGTTTTACCGTTAATTTGGACCCTTACTCCCATGTTTCCCCTCCTGCCAAAAGCTTTTATAAAATTAATATGTTCACCGGTGGTTTTGTAAAGATAGGCCCTTTTAAGTTCTTCGTGCTTTTCAAGGGACCTTTTTTGGTTGCTCTAGACCTCAAAGGCCAGGGACCCTCTTTTTCGGTTCCAGAAGCGGAAAAAAGGTGGCTGGAAAAAGTACGGGCTGAACTTGAGGGCTATTTTAGTGGGGCCAAGAATTATCCGGATTTTGAAAACTTGCGTCTTGAAGTACCGAATTTTACCAGACGGTGTCTTGAACTCTTGAGAGAGATTCCTCGCGGAGAGGTTCGTACCTATGGCTGGCTTGCCGACAGAGTAGGCTCTCCCAGAGCTCTTAGGGCGGTAGGAAGAGCCCTAGCCTGCAATCCTTTGCCCCTTTTTTATCCCTGTCATCGCATTGTGGCCAAGAACGGTTTGGGAGGTTTTTCAGCTGGCCGGGAATGGAAAAGGCTTCTTCTTGCTTGGGAGGGCGTTCGATTTTGACGCTTCCTGTCATAAACCTGACGTATCTTTCCTGGGATTCTACGTAAAGACTTATCTTTTAAATGGTATGATGATTGCAAAAAGAAAAAATCGGAAGGAGGTATAAAGATGGCTGAAGAAAAAGAAAAAAAGGGCGGAGGAAAAAAATTTTTGATTTTTATTATCCTTGGAGTAGGGCTTTTGTTAGGGGCCGGAGCTGCGGCTTATTTTCTCCTTTTCTCCAAATCCAGCCCTCCACCAGAGGAAGAGCAGGTACCGGTAGAGCCGGACAAACCGGAGGTTGGCCCCTTTTTGCAACTTAATCCTTTTGTGGTCAATCTTTCTGATCCCACCGGCCGAAGGTATTTGAGGGTGAAGATTGCCCTGGAACTCAAAGACGACAAAGCTCTAAGCGAGGCCAACGATCGGATCCCCCAGATTAACGACACTATCATTTTGGTCCTCTCTTCCAAGACCGTAGAGGAGGTTCTGGCTCCGGAGGGCAAGGCCGAACTCCGGTTTGAAATCATGAATAAGCTTAACCAGCTCCTTGGTCCCGGAAAGATCCGGGGAGTTTACTTTACTCAGTTTGTGGTGCAGTAATTATGGATAAGGTCTTATCTCAAGAAGAAATAGATGCCCTTTTGGCTGGGCTTGAAGGGGGAGAGGTAGACACTACCCCCGAAGAGGTGCCCTCCGAGGGAGAGGTTGTTCCCTTTGATTTCAAAAATTACGCCATTTCTACCCGGCTTAAGATTCCGGGCCTTGAGGTCATAAACGAACACCTAGCCAGGGGACTTCGTATGGGCTTTTCTACCATGCTCCGGGAGATGGTAGATGTAAATACCCAGCCCATTCAAATGGAGCGTTTTAGGGATTTTCTCAACCGTATTCCGGTGCCCACTTCTATTCACATCTTTAGGCTCGAACCCCTTAGAGGTCAGATCCTTTTGGTAATCGATGCTCCGCTGGTGTTTGCCTTTGTAGAAAGATTCCTCGGGGGAGGGGAGCGGAAGTTCATCAAGGTCGAGGGACGGGAGTTTACTCCTATTGAACAGAGGCTTATTCGGAGAGTGGTGGATCACATCTTTCGGGAGCTCGAGCGGGCTTGGAAGGGCATTCAACCCGTTAAAGCCAAGTATGTGCGCGGAGAGGTTAATCCTCAGTTCGCGAGAGTTCTTCAGCCAGAAGAAACCGTGGTGGTTTGCAATTTCGACGTGGATGTGGAGGGGCTACAGGGGAAGGTGGCGTTGTGCTATTCCCTGGGAACCCTCCAGCCTGTAAAGACCAAGCTTTACTCACCCTACCAGGCGGAGGAGACCGTTGATCCTTACTGGCGAAAACAACTTGAGGAGGTGATTTTTTCGACCGAAGTTACTTTAAAAGTTTATCTCGGAAAGACGGATCTCAAGATAAGAGATCTCCTTTCTCTGGAGACGGGGGACATTATAACCCTAGACACCAAAGTAGAAGATCTTCTTCCCGTTACCATCGAAAATGTTCCCAAGTTTAAGGCCGAATTAGGGGTTTTTAAAGGTTTTAAGGCCTTGCGAGTGAAAGAATTTCTGAAATCCGAGGGTTAGGAGGCAGGGATATGGAAGAGCTCAAGGAAAACCAGACCGAAAGTCAGGACACACAGGCCACGGTCGAAGAAGACATTATGGCCCAATGGGAGGAGGCTCTTAAGGAAGCCGGGGCCACTGGAGAAACTGTAGAGGAAGGGACGGTCTCTGAAATTACCCAAGAATCGCCATCGGAAACATCTCCGGAACCGGAAACACCTGGTATGGTAGAGTCTCCTAAGCTTGAAGAGTTTAAAGAGGCCGCCCCCAAGGAAGGCCCACATCCGGATTTGGAATTCATTCTGGATATCCCACTTGAAGTTTCGGTCGAGATTGGACGGACCAAGATGATCATTAACGATCTCTTAAAACTTTCTCAAGGATCTATCATTGAACTTAATAAGATGGCCGGTGAACCGGTGGAGATTTTTGTGAATGGAAAACTCATGGCTCGAGGAGAAGTGGTGGTGGTAAACGAACGTTTTGGGGTGAGGCTCACGGAGATCATCAGTCCTCAGGAAAGGATCAAGAAGCTGGGGGAATAAATGGGGCTGGAAGTTTATTTCAAGGTATTAGGGGTTACCTTCCTCCTTTTAGGAGGTTTTCTTCTCTTGGTTTACTTTTTCAAAAGAGGAAGGATGCAGGCTTTCTCAAAAGAGGGGGCTATTCGGATAAAAGACGTCAGACCTCTAGGCTTCAAGGCTCAGCTTATTCTGTTGGAAGTAAAGGATCGGACTCTACTCTTAGGTCTTTCGGAAAAGGGAATAAACCTTATTCGGGAATGGGAGAATGTTAAGGAGGCTTAGCCTTTCCCTCATAGGATTAATGTTGATTGCCTCGTCGGCCCTGGCGGTCACCCTTCCCACGGTGAAGTTTTCTTTGGAGCCCGCTAAAGGTCCGGAACAGGTGGCCCCGGTACTTCAGATACTCCTTCTTCTCACCATTCTTTCCGTGGCTCCCGCCCTTTTGCTTATGCTCACCTCTTTTACCAGACTGGTGGTGGTCTTCAGTCTTTTGAGGCATGCTTTGGGAACTCAACAAACCCCTCCTAACCAAGTTCTCATTGCCTTAGCCCTTTTTCTGACTTTCTTTATTATGGCTCCGGTCTTTAGAGAGACCTATAATCGGGCTATCCAACCTTATTTTGATCATCAACTTACCGAGGCTGAAATGTTCCAAGAGGCTATTAAGCCCTTTCGGACCTTTATGCTCAAGAACACCAGAGAAAAGGATCTGGCCCTTTTTGTGAGACTTCGAGGGGAGAAACGGCCTCAAAGCCCGGAAGAGGTCTCCATCCTGACCCTTATTCCGGCCTTCATGATAAGTGAGCTTCGGACAGCCTTTGAGATAGGCTTTTTGCTTTACATTCCCTTTTTGATTATTGATATGGTGGTCTCAAGCGTGCTTCTTTCTATGGGAATGCTCATGCTTCCCCCGATGATGGTTTCTCTTCCTATGAAACTTTTACTTTTTGTTTTGGTAGATGGCTGGAATATCCTAGTGGGCTCCTTGGCTAAGAGTTTCTTTTAAGGAGGATCGGTGATGACCGAAGCTACGGTGATCCATCTTGCCAGACAGGCGGTGGAACTCACTCTCCTTATTTCAGCCCCCATGCTCCTGGCGGGACTTGTGGTAGGCCTTATCATCAGTATTTTCCAGGCGGTCACCCAGATTCAAGAGATGACCTTGACTTTCGTGCCCAAAATCGTGGCTGTTATGCTGGCCTTACTGGTGGCCTTCCCCTGGATGATGCAAAAGCTTCTTGAATTCACCGAAAATATCATCCTGGGACTTCCGGGGCTTATTAAATGACGATGGATCTCTTTTCGCAACTGGTGCCTCTATCCTTTACCTTTGTTTTAGTTTTAGTTCGGGTAGCCTTCTTCCTATTTTTTATGCCTCTTGTGGGAACTTCGATAGTTCCAGCCCCTATAAAAGCCGCTCTTTCGCTTGTACTTTCCTTGATTTTGGTCTTTAGCGTTCCTTATGCCGTAGAACCTCCCACAGAGATCTATCAATGTTTACTCTTAATTATTCCCGAAGCTTTATTGGGGTTCTCTTTGGCACTTGTCTTGCGGTTTATCTTCGCCGGTATCCAGCTTGGGGGAGAACTGGTCGGGATGCAAATCGGTTTCGGAGTGGCCCAGGTTATTGACCCTGTAACCGGAGTGCAGTCTCCCGTCCTAGCGCAACTTACCTATCTTACGGCCTTTCTCCTTTTTTTGACCTTCAATCTCCACCATCCCTTTATACTGGCCCTGGGGGAAGGTTTAAGACATTTTCCTCCAGGCTCTCTCGGACTGAATTCGAAGATCTTCCTTTTTCTCGTCAGAGAAGGGGTAACCCTGTTCGTGATCTCCCTCAAAATTTTGGCTCCCCTGCTGGCTATCATGTTTCTAGTGCAGCTGGCCCTAGGCATTGTTTCCCGATTTGTGCCTCAGATAAATATCATGCTTGTGAGTTTTCCACTCACCATCGGGGTAGGACTTTTCTTTTTTGGGCTTACGTTGATGCTGATTCCAAAGGTGCTTTCTCCGGCCTTTGCTCGGGCTGTAGGGCTCTTTCCGGCCATACTTAAGTCTTTCGGAAGTTAGAGATGCCTGAGGAACCACTTCAGGAAAGAACCGAGGAACCTACACCACGGAGGCGTGAGGAGGCCCGAAAACGCGGACAGGTGGCCCGCAGTCGAGAACTGGCTGCGGTTGCGGTTATAGGTGGAGGACTCCTTGCTTTTATGCTAAGCGGAACCTTTATGCTTACGCAGCTTTTTTACGCCCTAAGATTTTTTTTGGGGAGGCCATTTCCCACTTTTGATCTCCAGGGAGCCTACCTTAGCTTTAAATATGCCCTCAAATTTGGGATTCTCAGTGTTTTACCTCTGATGTTTTTTCTGATAGTTATTTCCTTGCTCTCTCATTTTGCCCAGACCGGAGGGGTAGCGGCCTGGGAGGCCCTCGCTCCCAAAGCTGAACGGATAAATCCAGTCGAAGGCTTTAAACGTCTTTTTTCCCTTCCATCCTTAGTGGAGCTCGCCAAGTCTATTTTGAAGATCGTTATTATCTCTGTAGTGGCTTATTTAGTGATTCGTAAACATCAAGAGGAAATTTTGGCCCTTTTAGGAGAAGATCTTTGGAAGGTGGGGCAGGGGATCTATTCTCTCTCTCGGGATTTGGTCTTCAAATTGCTAATGGCTCTATCGGTCTTGGCGGTTTTTGACTTTTTCTTTCAGCGATGGGAAGTGGAGAGGAAGCTCAAGATGACCCGAGAGGAACTCAAGGAAGAACTTAAACAGACCGAGGGTGATCCCTGGCTTAAGGCCAAGATACGTCAGATCCAGAGAGAGATGGCTCGTAAACGCATGATGGCCGAGGTCCCCAAGGCCGATGTGGTTATTACCAACCCGGACCATGTGGCAGTGGCCCTGAAGTATAAACTGGGAGAAATGCCAGCTCCCCAGGTAGTGGCCAAAGGTAGGGGATTTTTGGCCCAGAAGATAAAAGAAATAGCTCGGGACCATGGTGTTCCCATAGTGGAAGATCCTCCCTTAGCCCGTCTCATCTATGCCAGGGTAGAGGTCGAGGAATACATTCCAGAAGATCTTTATAAGGCTGTGGCCAAAGTCTTGGCCTATGTATACAAGCTGAAAGGTAAGAGGGTGCACTGATGGCCGAAAAAGCGACGACTCTCCGTCAATATCTTGACCTTAGCAACGCCATCGTGGCTGCGGGTGTGGTAGGTCTCCTTACCATCATGGTCTTCCCGGTGCCTCGCACCCTCATGGATATCCTTTTGGCCTTGAGTTTTACCGTTTCTCTAACGGTGCTTCTTATGTCTATGTATATTGTGAAACCTCTTGATTTTACGGCCTTCCCCGCCCTGTTACTGATCACTACCCTTTATCGTCTATCATTGAACATTGCCACCACTCGTTTGATTCTCCTTCACGGTCACGAGGGGCCTTGGGCGGCCGGTAAAGTGATCATGAGTTTCGGTCAGTTTGTAGTGGGAGGCAACTATGTGGTAGGAGCCATCGTTTTTGCCATTTTGGTGATCATCAACTTTGTGGTGATCACCAAGGGCGCCGGCCGAATTGCGGAGGTGGCCGCACGTTTTACCTTGGATGCCATGCCTGGGAAACAGATGGCCATTGATGCCGATCTCAACGCGGGTCTTATTGATGAATCCGAAGCCCGGCGGCGTCGAGAGGAGATTCGGAAGGAGGCCGAGTTTTATGGGGCTATGGATGGTGCCAGTAAGTTTGTCCGCGGCGAAGCCGTGGCCGGTCTCATCATTACTAGCATCAATATTGTGGCCGGACTGGTAATAGGTATTCTTCAAAAAGGTTTGTCCCTCTCCGAGGCGGCCCGTTCTTATACTCTTCTTACTATTGGAGACGGTCTGGTTTCTCAAATTCCGGCCCTTATTGTTTCTACTTCAGCGGGTATTATTGTGAGCCGAGCGGCCTCTGAATCGGGTATGGGCCGAGATTTTGCTCGTCAGTTTTCCGCCCGTCCCGAGGCCCTAGCTATGGCGGCTTTGGCCATTTTCTTTGTTGGCCTTCTTCCGGGATTGCCCACGCTCCCGTTTACCGTTTTGGCCTTTGGGGTAGGAGGTCTGGCCTATGTTTCTTATCAGATAAAGAAAGAAGTGCCTGTGGAAGAAAAGCCTGAGGAGGAAGTCCCGACACCACCTACCGAAGAAGTGGAGAATTTGCTTCCCCTTGATCTTCTGGGCATTGAAGTGGGGTATGCCCTGATTTCTTTGGTGGATGAAGCTCAGGGAGGCGACCTCCTTGAGCGCATCAAGAATCTACGAAAACAATTTGCCCTGGAAATGGGCATCGTTATTCCTCCCATCCATGTAAGGGACAATCTACAACTTAAACCTGCGGAATATGCCATTTTGATAAAAGGAGTAGAGGTGGCTCGGGCGGAACTTATGCCTGGCCATTATTTGGCTATGGCTCCGGATGAACGGGCTCCGGAGATCGAGGGGGCTATTCCTACCCGGGAGCCGGCCTTCGGTCTTCAGGCCTTTTGGATTCCGGAAGACAAGAAGGATGATGCCGAGGCCAAAGGTTATACTGTGGTCAACCTTTCCACGGTTATCGTGACCCATTTTGCAGAAGTAATCAAACGCCATGCAGACGAGCTCCTTACCCGTCAGGAAGTTCAGAAACTCCTTGACGGTCTTTCCCGTCAGTATCCTAAGGTGGTGGAGGAATGTCTTGAAGTCGTAAACCTTGGGATCGTTCAGAAGGTCCTTCAGAACCTGGTAAGGGAAGGCATACCTATTAGGGATCTCTTGACGATTGTGGAGACTATTACCGACTATGGCGAGAAGATCAAAGATCCGGATACTCTTACCGAATATGTAAGACAAAGACTTGCCAGGGTTATCGTAAAGCCTTATTTAGATCCTTCCGGCAAACTTCATGTGGTAGCCGTAGGGGAGGATATAGAGGACACCATTCGAAGGGCGCTTCAGCGAACCTCTGAAGGTATGTTTCTTCTTATAGAACCTCGGTTGGGAAGCCGTATAGTGGCTATTCTTTCCCAGGCGGCTGAAAGGATGGTTCATGCCGGATATCACCCGGTTTTCCTTGCCACGCCCACCGTAAGGAGACACCTGCGGAAGCTCATCGAAAGGAGTCTGCCACAGGCGGTGGTCCTTTCTCATGCTGAAATACCATCGGAGGTAACGGTAGAAATACTCGAAACCGTGAGGATGGGCCGTGAGGATTAAAAAGTTTCGGGGCAAGAACGCTCTTGAGGTTTTGAATGAAGTCAAAAAGGAGCTTGGCGAGGAGGCCCTTATTCTTTCTTCTCGAAGGGTTGAGGTCAACGGGGAACTTCTTTACGAACTTACGGCCGCCGTAGATAAAAAGCCGGACGATTTTAATCGCCGGGCGCAAGATTATGGAAATAGCGATCTAGCTACTTTAAAAGAGGAAATCTCCGGAATCAAAAGGATGCTTGAGGATCTCCTTTCAGAAAAGTTGAAGCGCAGCCGTTATATTCGACTACTTGAAGCCGGTCTTCCTCCTGAAGTTGCTCGAGAAATAGAAGATCCACTTTCTTGGATACGAGCCAAGGTGGCCCAAAGAAAAGAATCTCCTTTTTCCAGAATCCAGATCTTTATCGGTCCTCCTGGTTCCGGTAAGACTACCAGTCTCTTTAAAATTGCTTCCTGGCTTAAATATCGCCGTAAGGCCATGGTGGGCATGATTTCGTTGGATGGAAAGCGTATCGGAGCTAAAGCTCAGGCCCTTCGTCTGGGAGAACTCCTTGAGATTCCGGTCATGGTCACCACTTTGGAAGACAGCGAAGAGATAAAGTCCTTTTCTTCATATTTCGAATATCTACTCCTGGATACCCCTTCTTGGGGAAGGTCCTTTCGCCGGGAAGATATAAAAATCCTCTTAGAGGCCTTGCCTTACGCCCGGATTCAGGCCGTTATAAAGAGCGTGGAAAATCCTCGCGAAATTCTTCGCTTTCTCGAAGAATTGAAGATCCTTCCGGTGGAAGGTCTGGTTTTAACCCACCTCGATAGGTTGACCTTAGGGATAGCCTTGGGGTTTCTGCTGAACAACGGTTTTCCTCCCATAAGTTTTGTTTCTTTGGGAGATAAGGTGCCTGAAGATTTAGCTCGGGCAACTCCGGATATCTTAGAAAGAATTTTTATGCGTGGCCTTGAGGCTATTTGTGATTTAAAATAAAGAAGGAGGATTAAATGCGTATAATCGCGGTTTCAAGCGGAAAAGGTGGGGTCGGAAAGACTAATGTAGTCTCCAATCTGGCCCTAGCCTTGGTTAAAAAGGGCTATAAAGTCCTGATATTTGATGCCGATTTAGGACTTGCCAACGTAGATGTCCTCTTGGGGCTTTCTCCTAAAAAGGATATCAGGGACGTACTTTCTGGAGAGGCCACCCTTCAGGAGATCACTATCTGGACGGATTACGGTTTTGGAGTCATTCCGGCAAGTTCCGGAGTGGTAGAACTAACTAGGCTGGATCCTTCAGAAAAGCTCATGTTGAAAGACCAGTTTGAGGAGGTTACGCAGGGGATCGATTTTCTTTTTTTTGATCTTTCGGCCGGTATTGCAGACAATGTGCTGTTTTTCAATCTTGTAGCTCAAGAAAGGATTGTTATTACGACCCCCGAGCCTACCGCTATGGCGGATGCCTATGCCCTTATAAAGGTCCTATTCCGTCGTTATCAAGTCAAACGTTTCTATTTTCTAGTCAACATGCTCAAAGAGGTTAGGGAGGGGAAAGCGGTTTATCAACAAGTCTCTAGGGTGGTAGAGCGCTTTTTGGGGCCCATTGGTCTTACTTTTTTGGGAGGATTGAGGGAAGATCCCTGTGTAACCCAGGCGGTTAGGAAACAAGAACCCTTTCTCACAGTTTGCCCGGAAGCCAAAGTCAGTCAGGATCTCATGGCGGTTTGTGAAAAACTCCTCAAGCTAAAACCCGAAATTCAGGGAGGACTTGAGGCCCTGTGGTCGGAAACCTTTCGAGTGGCATGAGAAATTATTTTCGGAACAAGAGTACAGAAGAGCTTATTTTCGAACATCTTTCTTTGATAAAATATCTTGCCGGGCGGTTTGCTGGCCGACTTCCGGCTAGTCTAGATCAAGAAGATCTGGTAGTGGCGGGAATCATAGGCCTAATCGAAGCTGCTCAGAGGTTTGATCCTTCGCGCAATATTCAATTCAAGACCTTTGCCGAATTTCGTATCCGAGGAGCCATGTTAGATGAATTGCGGAATCTTGATTGGGTCCCCCGTTCAGTGAGAGAAAAAGCCGCTAAGCTAGAAAAGACCATAATTGAGCTCGAAAACCGTTTAGGCCGTCCTGCAGAAGACGAAGAGATTGCTAAAGAACTGGGAATTTCCCTTGAGGCTTACTATCGATTGCTAGAGGAAGTTAAAGGAATCTCTTTTGTGGATATTGAAGCCCTAAAACGCAAAATAGAAGACCTCCAGGAAGACGATTTGGTGGAACTTCTTTCGGATTCAGGAGAAAACGATCCTTTTGATAAATTAGGACTTAAAGAATTGGGCGAAGCGCTAGCTCAAGCTATTTCTGAATTGCCAGAAAAGGAAAGGTTGGTTATAACTCTCTATTATTATGAAAATCTAACGATGAAAGAAATTGGGAAGGTGTTAGGCTATACGGAGAGCCGTATATCTCAACTCCATAGTAAGGCCTTGTTAAGGTTGCGAGCTAAATTAAAAGAAAGGTTAGGAGAAGATTATAAGGATCTGTTAAAGGAGGGATAGGATGCCGCTTAATACTGATATGAAGATCTTAGTAGTGGACGATTTTGCTACTATGCGGAAGATTATTAAGAATATTTTAGGACAGCTTGGTTTCAAGAATATTATTGAAGCCGATGACGGGACTACCGCTTGGGAAATCCTTCAAAAGGAGCCGGTGGATCTTATTATTTCCGACTGGAACATGCCCAAAATGAGCGGTCTAGAACTCCTCAAAAAGGTGCGTGGAGATGACAAATTAAAGGATACGCCCTTTCTTATGGTAACGGCTGAGGCTCAGAAGGAAAACATTATAGAAGCCGCCAAATATCGGGTAAGTCAGTATATTGTGAAACCCTTTACGCCCGAAACTCTTAAAGAAAAACTTGAAAAGATCTTCGGAGTCTAATTTTGGCGGAAGAAATTAAGGAAAAGGAAGGGGTCCCAAAAGAGGAATCTATTTCTGAAAGGAATTCCTCTACGGAAGAGGTATCTTCCGAAGGAGTTCCTTCTGATGAAAAACTTCCGGAAGGGCATGTTTTGGAAGAGTCTTCCTCTGAAAAGACGCCACCAGCAGAACACTCATTAGAAGATACCTCCTTGGAAGAGGCTCAAGAAGAATCTAAAGGATCTTCAGAGGCAATCTCAGACGTATCTCTTGAGCCTGAGGATATTTCCGATGAGTCCTCGGACGAATTAATAAAGGCCTTGGAAGAAGAGGTTCGGGAGAAAGAAGCCCCGGAGATTCCTCAAGGAAAAAAGAGTAAATTTGTTACCTTTTTAATGATAATAGGATTGGTCTTGGGAGTTGCGGGTATAGGGGTAGGTATTTATACTTTGTGGAAGCTGGTTAAAACGCCTCCCTTAACGGGGGTTCCTACCGATAACCTTTCTAAGGAACAGCCCCAAAAACCTCCTGTTGAGACTCCCAAAGAGCCTTTGGGGGCACAGCCTATAAAACCTATAGTAGAGTATTCAGTGGTGCTCAAACATTTTTTGATACCTCTTCAAAGCGAAGGGGGAGCCCCGGTTTTTATTAAAGCTACCGTGGTTCTTTATTTTGAAAATCAGAGACAAGTCCTTTTGGCCAAAAAACTGGAAAATCCATTAAGAGGCATCATTTTCGATGCTTTTAAGAACATTCCTTTTTATTATTGGCGAAGTCGAGAAGGTATATTTAAAGTCCGTGAGGCTTTGCTTGAAACTTTAAAGAAGAAGGCTCCTCAGGGTCTGTATCCTAAAGATATAGAAGTCACAGGCTATATTCTGAAGTGAGACCGAAATGCCAAAAGGAGTAAAGGAGTCTTTAGGTATAAGACCGCTCCTTCCTCCTTTATATTCGGACAAAGAATCTTCTAAAAAGGACAACTAAGAAAAAAGAGTAATGCGAGGAAAAAAAGTCCATAAAAGATTCTGAAGAGGAAAATTGATAGATGTTAATGTCTAATGATCTGTGGGAATTATATTTTTTTATTCAGATTGTTTTAGATGCATTACTACTCGTGGCTTTGCTGCTCCTGTTTTTGAAATTTAGAAAGTTAACTCGTTTACCTATCGGGGATCTTTCTGAGCGTCTGTCATTGGCAGAAAAGCTTACCAAAGATTTAGAAAGATATGTCGAAGAAGAGAAAAAGCTGCTTGAAAAGGTAAAACTTGCTCTTGAAACCGGGACCAAAATCTGGGAAGAATCCGGAGAGGGGAGGAAGAGTATCAAGGAGAAGATTTGCGAGCTTAGTAGGAAGGGACTGTCCACCGAAGAAATCTCTAAGAAGTTATCGCTTTCCGAAGGTGAAGTGGAACTGGTGCTTTCTCTCGAAAGATTTAGAAGGGGTGAGAGATGAGGGTTACCGCCCCGGCGCCAGTTACTTTTTTGCCGGAAAGCCTCTTTTCTCTATTTTCTCGTCCGGGGCGGGAGCTTACCGTAAGGGTAATCAAGGTCGAAAGCAAAACCCTGACCCTCGAGACCGGGGGAGAGAAGTTTCAAGCGCGAATTGCTGGAAGTCTTCTTCCAGATGATTTTCGACCAGGAGAAACTATAAGGGTTAGAGTCCTTTCTAGCGGTCCCCCTGTGCTACTCCATATTGTAGAGGGCGAAAAGATCTCGGGAGCCGAGGCGCGTCTCCTCCAAATCTTTCAAAGTGTTCAGGCTGAACTTCCCTCTTTAGTTTCCCGTTTCCCCACAATTTCTGAAAGACCTGAACTTTATCCCCTGGTAAGTTTCTTCGTGAAACTTCTTGAAGCCGAGGAGAAAAAATTTGTAGAAGGTCCTGAGAGAAATAGATCTCAAGATATAAGGTCAAAGGATAAGAGAGGCTCTTCAAACAAGACGGTTGCTTTTGAGGAAGGTGAACTTCGCATCGCTTCTCAGTTGATCCATGATAAAGGTCTCCTTTTACCCTTTGCTTTTGCCGACCGAACTTCATGGGGTTTCCTTGAGGCTGGAGAAGAAACTAAGGCTACCGCTCAAGGCAAACGTTATTTTTATCTTCGTCTTTTTTTATCAGAACTCGGTCTAGTGGAAGCCTTTTTGGGACTTTATCCTTCTTCTAAACTAGACTTGCATTTTTACTTTTCGAGAGAAGAGGCTTTAGAGCTTGCGAGAGAGCAGCTTTTTGAACTAAAAGAGCACTTAGCGGAGAGGGGCTTTTATGTGGAAGTTACTTTAGAAAGAAGTCATTATGAGCCTGGAGTAATTCTTGCCCGAGAAGGGTAAAGTAAAAACTTTTTTGGGGGAAGATTATGAAGGCCCTGGTAGTAGATGATTCTAAATCCATCAGACAGATAGAGAGGAAATATTTAGAAGAAATGGGCTTTACGGTTGTAGAGGCCGAAAACGGAGAAGAAGCGCTCAAAGTGCTGAAGGAAAATCCAGATGTTCGTCTTATTATTCTTGATTGGCACATGCCGGTAATGAACGGCTATGAATTTCTCAAGGCCGTAAGGGCCAAGCCGGAGTGGAACGAGATAAAAATTATGATGGTAACTACGGAAAATCAACAGAAGAGCGTCATTGATGCCATTATGGCCGGGGCCAATGAATATCTTATGAAGCCTTTTGATAAGGAGATGTTAGAGAATAAGATCCGTTATCTTTTGGAGGGCAGTTTGTGAAGATCAAGGTTCTAATCGTTGATGATTCACCGATTATAAGACGTCTCCTTTCAGACATTCTTTCCAGAGAGTCAGATATAGAAATCGTGGGACAGGCCAAGAATGGCCGAGAGGCCATAGAACTTGTCAGGGCCTTAAGACCAGATGTTATCACCCTAGATGTGGAAATGCCGGTGCTGGATGGTCTTACGGCCTTAAAAGAGATTCGTCGCATTTATCCTAAAGCGAAGGTCATCATGTTTTCGTCCCTTACAGAGGAGGGTGCCAAAGAGACCATTGAGGCGCTGTCGTTAGGGGCCTTCGATTTTGTGACCAAGCCCTCTAGTGGTTCCCTTACCGAGAGCATGAACCGCATCCGAAGTGAGCTTCTGCCCAAAATCCGAGCGGCGGTGCCAGCCAAAAGACCGCCAGTGCTTCCGCGAAGACCGGTACCTGTGGCTCCTCCTAAAACTTTTCCTGGGATAAGGCCTCAGCTTATAAGGCCTAGGGTCTATACCATTTTGGGCATAGGTGTTTCCACCGGTGGTCCCAAGGCCCTGATGGAGATCATCCCCAAGCTGCCAGCTTCCTTTCCCGTGCCCATACTGGTAGTGCAGCATATGCCTCCTGTTTTTACCGGCCAACTTGCTCGGAGGCTGGATCAGGTTTCAGCCTTGCGGGTTAAAGAGGCCACCAATGGTGAGCCTGTTCAAAAAGGTACGGTCTATTTGGCTCCTGGGGACTATCACATGGAAGTGAAGAGTTCTGGAAAGATGAAAAACATTTATCTGCATCAAGGGCCTCCGGAGAACGGTTGTCGGCCGGCGGTAGACCCCCTTTTTCGGTCTTTGGCCGAAGTTTATAACGGCACTACGGTAGCTCTTGTGCTTACTGGTATGGGGCAGGATGGTATGAAGGGGGCTCAAAAAATTAAAGAAAAAGGAGGTTTGGTGTTGGCCCAGGATGAAAAGACCTCCACGGTTTACGGTATGCCTCGGGCGGTAGTGGAGGCTGGGCTTGCAGATATGATTCTTCCACTTCCAGAGATCGCTTTCAAACTCCAAGAGATCTTTATGAGGAAGGGCAAATGATGAAACCGGAAATCTTTAATTTTTTTACCCTTTTGGTGGAAAAGGCTAGCGGCATTTCTCTTAAAAGCGGGAAAGAATATCTACTTCAGAGTCGTCTGGACGAGCTGGCCAAGGCTTTGGGGTACAAAAACCACGAAGAACTCTATCAGGTAGCCAAGACCAAGCTCACCCGTCAGCTTTTGGATCAGATAATCGATGCCTTGACCACCAATGAGACCTACTTTTTTCGCGATCAACATCCCTTTGAGGCCTTACGCAAGGAGATCATTCCGGAACTTATAGAAAAACGTAAAACCAAAAAGGTTCTTAAATTCTGGTCGGCCGCCTGTTCCACCGGACAGGAACCTTACAGTATAGCTATGCTCCTTAAAGAATATTTTCCGGATTTGCTCTCTTCATGGCGTATAGAAATTCTGGCCTCCGATATCTCAGATAGTGCTCTAAAAAAGGCCAAAAGTGGTATTTATTCTCAAATAGAAGTTAACCGTGGACTACCAGTCACGTTTTTAGTAAAATATTTTAAACAACAAGGGGCTCATTGGGTAATCGATGAAAGTTTGAAAAAATTGATAGTTTTTAGAAAAATCAATCTGGTGGAACCTTTGAGACTTACACCTTCGTATGATGTTATCCTGTGTCGGTATGTGTTGATCTATTTTTCGCCAGACATGAAAAAGAAAGTTTGGGATAATCTCTGTCGGGTATTGGCTCCCGGGGGATATATCTTCCTAGGGGCTACGGAACTAGCTCCTTCTCTTCCACCGGATATGGAAAAGAAAACGATCGGTCGAACGGTTTGTTATCGCAAGAAGGATTAAATAAATAAGGAGGACTCTTATGTCTTTTGAGGATGATGTCCTTCAAGATTTTTTGACAGAGGCCAAGGAAGGTCTTGAAAAACTTGACGAAGAGTTTGTAGAGCTTGAGCGGGATCCGCAGAATACCGAAATTCTGAAAAGTATTTTTCGGACCATGCACACCCTCAAGGGAACGGCTGGCTTTTTCGGTTTCAAAACCCTGGAGGGGATTGCACATTTTGCAGAGGACATTCTTTCCAAGCTTCGAGATGGGCTAGTGGTGGCAGATGAAGAGATTATTGACATCCTACTGCGCGCAGTAGATCACATTAAGGCCATTGTAGCCCATCTCGAGGAACATAAACAGGAGCCGGTGGATGAGACTTATCTTGATTTTCTAGTGGAGCTTAGCAACTTCGCAGAAAAGATAGCTAAGCGGGCCAAGGGCGAGGTTGGAGGCACCAAACCTGCGGATAAAAGGCCTTTGGAGTCAAAGGCTTCCAAAGAAGAGCCTGTGGAAGAAAAAGATACAGAGGAAAAGCCTAAGGAAGAAAAAGCTGAAGATGAAGAACCAGCCGGAGAAAAGGCCCTGGAGGACAAAAAATCTGAGGAAGTTCGTTCTTCTTCATCGACCCCTTCGATAACGGAAAAGAAAAAAGAGGAAGCTCCTAAGACCTCTAAAGTAGCCCCTCAGGTTACCCTTACGGAGACTCATATTCGAGTGGACGTGAAACTCCTGGATCATCTCATGAACCTTGCCGGGGAACTGGTGTTGGCCCGTAACCGTTTGGTACAGATTGCCGGAGAGATCAACGATACCGAACTGATGCGGGCTACGCAAAGTCTTTCGTTGGTGACCACCGAAATGCAAGAGACCATTATGAAGACCAGAATGCAGCCCATCGGCACGGTATTTAATAAGTTCCCGCGGATTGTAAGAGATCTTGCCCGCTCAACCGGGAAGAAGGTGAATCTCCATATTGAGGGTGCGGATACCGAGTTAGACCGTTCTATTATTGAGGCTATCAAAGATCCACTTACGCATCTCGTCCGCAACTCCATTGATCACGGTATAGAGAGCCCGGACGAGAGGGTTCAGATAGGCAAGCCTGCAGTAGGAACTTTGGTACTCCGAGCCTATCACGAAGGTGGCCAGGTCATTATTGAAATCGAAGACGATGGTCGTGGTATAGACGTGGAAAAGGTCAAGAAAAAGGCCATCGAGAAGGGACTTATCACCCCTGAAGAAGCCGAGCGGATGAGTGACCGTGAGGCCATTGCCCTTATCTTCCGGCCCGGTTTTTCAACCGCAGAGAAGGTCACCAACATTTCGGGCCGTGGTGTGGGCATGGACGTGGTTAAGACTAATATAGAACGTCTCGGTGGTAGCATTGAAATTAACAGTGTTAAGGGTTCCGGAACTACGGTTCGGGTGAAGATACCGCTGACCCTGGCCATTGTCCCGGCCCTGATAGTCCTTTCGGGCGGGGAACGCTATGCTATTCCGCAGGTAAATCTTAAGGAGCTGGTAAATATTGAAAGCGATGAGGAAATACACCGTATTGGAAATTCAGAGTTTTATCGTTTGAGAGGAGAGATTATTCCCCTAATCCGGCTATCGCGGATATTAGGGAGCCCAAATGGTGATTACGAAAGGAGTCTGGTTATCCTTTCCACAGGGGTTATGGATTTCGGGCTACTCGTAGATGAAGTTCGGGATTCAGAAGAGATCGTAGTCAAACCTCTCGGTCGGCTTCTCAAGGGCATACCCATTTACGCCGGGGCTACCATTATGGGGGACGGAAAGGTGGCCCTTATTTTGGATGTGGTAGGTCTTTCTCGATACGTAGGATTCAAGGCCGAAGAGATGGAGCGAGCTTTTGGGGAAGAAGATCAAAGGGCGATCTCCGGGGAGGAAAAACAGTTTATTCTGCTCTTTAATGTCCATCCTTCGGAGCAATTTGCCATTCCGCTTTCGCTGATCTCAAGACTGGACAAAATTGAGGCCTCCAAACTTGAGTACGTGGGAGGAAAAGAGGTTGTTCAATACAAAGGTAAATCGGTTCCGGTTATTAGACTAGAGAACTATCTGCCTATCCAGCCTCTCCCAGAGCAAGAGGAATACAATCTTCTTTTCTTCGAAGACCGTAAAAAAAAGGTGGCCATTTTAGTCTCTCAGATTGTGGATAGTCTTGAAACTGACCTTGAGCTTGATGAAGATATTTATCATACGGAAGGTATTTTGGGAAATCGCATTATAAATGGACGCACCACTATTTTTGTAGATATCTATAAAATCATAGAAATGTATGATCCGGACTGGTTCAGTCGGCCGGAAATTTTAGAGAAAAAAAGAATTCTTTACGCTGAAGATTCAGCTTTTTACCGTCAACTAGTTAAAAATTATCTTCAGTCGGCAGGTTATGAGGTAGAGGTAGCGGAAGATGGCCTTGAAGCTTGGGAAAAATTGCAACAGAAACAATTTGATCTCCTTATCACGGACATAGAAATGCCCAAGATGGACGGTTTTGAGTTGGCTAAGAAGGTAAGGTCTGATGAAAGACTTGCCAACATGCCAATTATGGCTTTAACCAGCCTTTCTGGAGAAGACGTGTATCGCAAGGCCAAGGAAACCGGGATTGATGAGTTTCAGGTAAAACTAGATCGAGAGGCCGTCATTAGGACTGCGGCCGAACTTTTAGCTGAAAAGACTGCGGAGGCTACGGCTTAATGATGTCTGATCCCTTCAAGGTTCTGGGTATAGAGAAAGGGGCAAGTTGGGAAGAAATTCGCCGGGCTTATCTTCGTAAGGTAAGGAAGCTTCATCCCGATCGGGGGGGAGATCCTGAGGCCTATCTTCGTCTTCAGGCTTCTTATGAGGCCTTGCGGAGCCTCTATGAGTCCCGTAAAAGGGCTCAGATTGTAAGGGAGCGTCCTGGGAAGGGGGACTATTTTCTTTCTTTTATCGAACTTACGGTGAGAGAAGCGGCTCAGGGAGCCGAAAAATGGATTAAGGTCCCGGATGAACTTGCTGTTTGTGGAGAGTGTCAAGGCTCCGGCTTTGATCCAAGAGGCCGGCGCCGGATATGTGAGTGGTGTTCCGGGGAGGGGTTGATTTCCGAAAAGGAAAGCCCTCTCTACAAGCATCCCTGTCCCCGTTGTAAAGGGGAGGGCGAGATTCTTCTTGATATTTGTCCTCGTTGTCGGGGGCGTGGTGAAGTTAGGGGTGAGAAGGAAATTCTGATCCTTATTCCCGCAGGTGTTCGGGATGGAGACCTTCTTTTTGTTCCTCGTTCACCAGATGGTCCGGCCTTAGATGTCTTTCTGGAGGTCTTGATCAAGAAGGACGAAGACTTCTTTTTTGAAGATGATAATTTGGTGGCCCGGATAAAAGTGCCCTTCTGGAAGGCTGTTCTAGGAGGGCGGGTGAAGGTAAAGACCTTAGAGGGAGAAGAGGAGATTGAAGTGCCTCGCGGTCTTCCTTCCGGGGCCAGACTTATCCTCAATCATCGCGGGCCTTTTCGCCCTGATGGCCGTCGTGGGAACCTGGTCCTAGAATTTGAACTCTGGTTTCCTAGGGAATATCCTGCGGAGGCTTTGAGATATTTTCAACGATTTTATGAGATAATGGAGGAGGAATATGGCGGAACTTCCGGTATTAAGCAGTGAGAAGAGACCAGCCTTAGGCGAAAAGACCGAGACCTTCGTAACTTTCTGGCTGGGTTCGTTTCTTTTCGGACTCCCTATTGCCGAAGTTATTGAGATCAATCGAGATCTTGAGACCACGCCCGTGCCTCTTTCACCGGATTATATAAAAGGTATTGTAAATCTTAGGGGACAAGTGCTTACGGCTTTAGATCTGGCTGAAAGGATTGGTCTTTCGGCAGAAGGGGAACGCTCTTATAACCTTATTGTGCGCAACGAGGAGGACGAAAGAGTAAGTCTCTTGGTGGAAAAGATAGGGGACATCTTGGAAGTGCCGGTGAGCTCGCTTGAGGAACCTCCGGAAAAGATCGAAGGTCTTGATCGCAAGTTTGTAAAATATGTTTGTCAGCTTCCGGAAAGACTTTTAGTGGTGCTCAATACTCGGGAGATCCTTCAGCGTTCGGGATAAAGACCGGCAAAATCCAGAAAGGGTTTCCAGATTTCTTTCTTTTCTTCTGGAAATTTTTCGAGAAATAGACTTTTCCATTTAGGTTGTTCCGGTTTTTTTAGGAGTTGCATACCTGCTTCTTCGGGAGTGCGATCGCCTTTCTTGAGATTACATTTTCGACAACAGAGAACCACATTAGTCCAGACGGTTTTGCCTCCGCGGGAGCGCGGAATAACATGGTCTATAGTGCGATCTTTGGGGTTCCTTACGGACTTCCCACAATACTGACAGGTGTAGTTGTCCCGCATGAAAAGATTAGCCCGGTTGAAAACTACTTCCAGCCGTGGAAGCCTGTCATAAGCGGTGAGGTAGATGGCGTCAGGTGCTACTATAGAAAGGGAAGGACTACGAATGAGACGTCCGTTATTATAGAACCGGCTGGCTTCAAGCCATTCCTCAAGAGTGTGGGTGGTCCAGTCCGGGGTAATGACTTTGGCCGTACCTTTAACCAGATGGCAAATAGCCCTGAGGACGGTAGTAATTTGAACAGCTTGGTAATATTTATTGAGAACCAGAACCTTGTCTTGAAGGATATTTTCTCTACCCCTCAAACGACTACCCGGCCACTGAAAGTTTTGTTATCCTTATTTAAGGATATAGTTTTTGGCTGAAAAGTAAACCGGTTAAAAATCAGACGACTATGGGATTTAAATTAGGTATTGTGGGCTTGCCTAATGTAGGCAAGTCCACCCTTTTCAATGCCCTTATCCAGACCGCCAAGGCCGAGGTGGCCAATTACCCTTTCTGTACCATTGAGCCCAATGTGGGGGTGGTGGAGGTTCCGGACGAAAGACCGCAAATTATTGCTCAAAGAGAGGGGGCGGCCCGGGTGGTACCGGCGGTGATCGAGTTTGTGGACATTGCCGGTCTGGTTAAAAATGCCAGTAAAGGGGAGGGACTTGGCAACCAGTTCCTGGCCCACATCCGAGAGGTGGATGCTATCGCCTTGGTTTTGCGCTGTTTTGAGGATGAAGATATTGCCCACGTAGAGGGCACGGTGGACCCTGTGCGAGATGCCGAGATCGTGGAACTGGAACTAATAGCCAAAGACCTTGAGACCGTGGAGAAGAGGCTGGCTAGGGTGGACAAGCCTGCCCGATCCGGGGATAAAGCGGCCCGCAAGGAAGTGGAGCATCTGAAAGCTCTGCGGACTATTCTTGAGGCCGCGGAACCAATAAGAAAACACACTGAAGAACTTTCGTCAGAGACCTTGGATTACGCGGAAAAAGTCCTTTTTCTGCTTACTTTAAAGCCGGTGCTTTATATCGCTAATATTGGAGAGTCCGATCTTCCGGAAGGGAAAGCTAATCTAAAAACTCTTAAAAAGAAGGCCGAGGAGGAAGCAATACCCTTGGTTTGTGTTTGTGCGGAACTTGAGGCTCAGCTTGCTGAGCTCTCCCAAGAGGAACAGATAGAGATGCTTGCGGCTTATGGCCTTAAAGAATCTGGACTTACAAAAGTTATTCGGGAGGGCTATCGGCTCCTTGATCTGGTGACCTTTTTTACCGTAAATGAAAAGGAGGCTCGGGCCTGGACCGTACCTCAGGGAACGCCCGTGGTTAAAGCCGCCGGCAAGATTCATTCCGATATGGAACGGGGCTTCATCGCCGCCGAGGTCATTAATTTTAAAGATTATTTGGAGGTCACTTCCCTGTCGGAAGCCCGTCAGAAGGGGCGCTTAAGACTTGAAGGCCGAGATTATCTTATTCAAGACGGCGACATCGTTTACATTCGCTTTAAAGCCTAAATTGTTTCTCCTTGACTTTTTGCAGACACGACTTTATGATCCATTAATGGATCATAAAGTCGTGGGGAGCATGGATATGCTAGGCAGTTGGTTCACTAGTTTGAATATTAGGGCTTTTATGTTTCTCATGGCGGGCCTGGTCGTCCTCTTCTGGAGAGTAGCTTTCATTTATGCCACGGCCCGGATTAGGGAGATGCAAGGTCTCGTCTACGAGATTCGGACCTACGATCGGTCCATTCGTTAGACCGGGTAAAAGGCCCTTACGGAATTCTCTAAATTTCAGTCCGCTTTTCCGATGGTCTTACTTATCAAGGATTCTCCCCTTCAAAACGAGTGCCTTACCGAGTTTAAGGACCGATGAGGGATTTGATGAGCTTTCTGAGAAGACGTTTTTCCATCTTCCTTCTCAGTATGAGTTTGCTAATCGCCGTGGCCATGGCCACAGCCTCTTACCTCTTCTTGCGGTCCCTCGACTATACCCCTTCCTCGCTGTGGGCGGTCTTGTTTTTTAACGCCTTTCTTTCACTTTTGGGCCTGGGAGGGGGTGTCTTTTTCCTTGACCATCGATTTACCCGGGCCTTGAGGACCCTTGAAGAGGGTGTACACGATGTGAACCGGCTAGAAGACCTCACCCAGGCTCGTTTTGCTGAGATCGATTCCGGCTTTGAGGATCTCAATCGGATTCAGAGAGAAATATTGGAGTTAGTGGAAAAAGTTAAGCAGATTGCGGTGGACAAAGAGGTTCTGGAGTTTGAACTCCAGCTTGCCGAAAGACTAGTCCTGACCCCGCAGGTGCTCCAGGATTGGCCTTTTTTTCTGAGACAGCTTCTTAAAAAATTGCAGTTGATCTTTGACTTCGCTTACTTTTTTGTGGCCTTTAAAGAGGAGAAGGACTGTAAGGTTCATGTGTTTAAATGCTGTCCAGCGCTTGAAGTCTACCGGCAAGAAATTGAGAGTATGATTTCCGAGATTCTGCAAAACGAGATCTCTCCTGAGAAAGGGGACTTAGCCCTGACCTTCGTACACGAAAATCTTTTTGAGAAGGAAGTTTCTCAGACTAATATTGGGCCCAAGGAAATTTCCCAGATGTGCAAAGTTGTAATGCTTCAAAATCCGGGACTTGTGGGCGGTGTGGGAGTGGGCGTAAGAAGTCAGGAGCTCGAAAACGAGGCTAAGGTCCTCTCGCTGGAAAGCCTTCTTACTACCCTTTTGAATCTGGTGACCTCTGTCAAAGCCATCGAGGCCTATACCCGCGATCTAGAATACTACGCCAATCGTGACTTCTTAACCGGCCTTTACAACCGGCGCGTATTTAGGGAACTGCTGGAGGCCGAGGTAGAAAGGGCTCTGCGCCACCATTACAAATTTGCGGTGCTTTTTATAGACTTGGACAACTTCAAATTGATAAACGAGGCTTATGGTCACAAGTTCGGCGACGAATTTCTGGCCAGCCTAGCGAACTTCATCCAAAAAAATCTACGCAAGGAGGATATCCTGGCCCGCTACGGAGGGGATGAATTTGTGGCCATCTTACCCTATACCGATGACCGAGAGGCCTGTACTATAGCCCGGAAACTACTTGAGAGGTTGCACCGAGTTTCCTTTAAGACCCCCGACGGTAAGGATCTCCAGGCTTCCTGCTCGGTAGGAGTGGCCGTCTATCCGGATCATGCCCAAAATGGGGCCGCTCTTGTAGCCCTGGCAGACAAGGCCGTGTATCGAGTCAAGGGCCTAGGCAAAAATAAAGTGGGCCTACCCGAGCCTGGCGATCTGGTCCAGCTCCTTGAGAACCGGGAAAGACAGCACCTTTCCCTCCTCGAAGCCCTGGAAAAACAGATGGTAATCCCCTTCTTTCAGCCTATTTTTAACTTAGAGAAGAAAAAGATCGAGGCCTACGAGGTCCTCATGCGCATTCAAGATGAAGAGGGTAAGGTTTTTCCAGCCGTGAAGTTCATTTCAACTGCCGAGAGGACCGGTCTTATCACTCAGCTAGAAATGATCCTTTGGGAAAAGGCCCTATCCAAGGCCTCGGAGACGGCTGGGGATTTTCTTCTGTTCTTCAATCTCTCTCCTTGGACCCTTTTGCGAAGCGAGTTTCTGGAGCGGCTGAAAGAACTTCTTGAGCGTTATCGTTTTCCTCCTGAAAGGATCGTGATCGAGCTTACAGAGAGGGAATCCGTGAAGAATCTCGAGGAACTCAAATCTGCAGTTTTGAAGCTCAAGAGTAGGGGTATGCGGCTGGCTTTAGACGACTTTGGCTCTGGATTTTCTTCCTATCGCTATTTGAAAGATTTACCCATTAATTTTGTGAAGATCGAGGGAGAATTCGTGCGTTCTATGCGAGTACAGGAGATAGACCGGGCCTTTGTGGCTAGTGCAGCCACTATGGCTAAGCTTTTAAACATAAAGATCGTGGCAGAATGCGTGGAAGAGGCTTCTCTTCTGGAGGAACTCCGAAAGCTCGGTGTGCATTATGCCCAAGGTTATTATATCGGTAAACCCGCTCCAGAACTAAGAGGGCAAATTCATTAATTGGGAAAGGGTAAGGCCGAAGATTCGGCCGGTCTCTTTAGAGACTTCGTGATATATTTCTGGAATCCGGAGACTTTGGTAGGGCAAAAGTCTCAACTCGAGTTTTCCGAGTCCGCGTTTTTCTAAGTGTTTGCGGATGTGCTCTTCAATCTTGTATACCTCTTTGGTGAGGGTGATAAGGTAGAGATGCGTATTGGTTAACTTGAGCGTGAGTAGCCCTTCTTTAGAGTCTTGAAAGACGTTTGTTAGGAGATCTTTGAAGATCAATTCGTGAATGTGGCTTAGCTCTTTAAAGAATTTTTTGAGAAAAGGATATAGAATATGGTCGTTGTTGGGAAAGTAGGCATAGCAACGTCCTTCTTTTTTACGGATAAGGTATTTGGCCTTACAGAGTTCGTCTAGGGAGTTTTTGATGGGGGCCCAACCCATGCCTGAAAGATCCGAAATCTTCCTTCCTGAGAGACCAGGATAATGATAGACGATAAAAAGAATGCTCCACTTTGAAAGGGAATTTAACGTTTTTAGGAAAAAGAAAATTTCCTGCATCCTACAATTTAATAAAGGGTACCGAAGAGAATTCTTGAGCGTCAAGCATCTTTGTGATCTAATTTTAGATCCGATTTAGCCTGTCGGAGATATGTTCTATTTATAATACTGAATTTTCCTAAATAAGTTATATTTAACCGTGATATGACCCAAAATATTAAAGTCTTCTCCAGGATTCTAAAGGAACTAAAAGAAATTAGATCTTTTTCGTTCAAGGGTCTTTGAGCTTGACTTGAGGGCCATAAGGTGCTTGGCTTCGAAGAGAGAACCCCGGTATTTTTCCGCCAACGGTAGCGGTAGAAGATCTGCTCGGCGATACCGTTTTCTGGCTAAGGAAGCTACGGCGTTGCCTGATATTTTGGCTTCAGCCTCTGATCGATAGAGGCTTTTCAACCAATCCCCAAAAGCGAAGGCGGATCACGGTTATTGACAATTCCGAGCTTGATTGCTAAAAGATTAAAAATGTCAAAGGAAGGCGCGTAGCTCAGTGGGAGAGCGCTTGCTTGACGCGCAAGAGGTCGGCGGTTCGATCCCGCCCGCGCCTACCATTGTTAAAAAGGCCTCTTGGGGAACTTCCCGAGAGGCCTTCATTTTGTTTCGAAAGAGGTAGGGGAGGTGGAAATAAAACTAAGTTTTGAGGGCAAAGAGTTTGCGGTGAAAGCTGGCACTCCTGCAAGGGAGTTGGTTGATCTTCTCGAACTTTCCGAAAAGAAACCTCTGGCCTTTAAAATAGATGAGGAACTCCTTGATTTGCACTCCCCTGTTAGGCATGGAGGCGAGGTAAAGCCCATTTTTCCGGAATCGCCCGAGGCCCTTGAGATTTTAAGGCACACGGCTTCTCACGTTCTGGCCCAGGCAGTGAAGGAGCTCTTCCCCGGGGTAAAGCTCGGGATCGGTCCAGCCACCGAGGAAGGCTTTTATTATGACTTTGATTATGATAGGCCCTTCACCGAGGAGGATCTTAAGGCCATTGAAAAGAAGATGAAAGAGATTGTGAAAAAGCGTTATCCCTTGGTGCGGGAAGAGCTTTCTAGAGAGGAAGCCGAAAGGCTCTTTTCGGAATTGGGAGAACGTTACAAGCTTGAACTTATCCGGGAAATTCCTGAGGAAACGGTAAGTATTTACAAACAGGATCGATTCGTAGACCTCTGTCGTGGGCCCCATCTTCCGCACACTGGGTTAGTCAAGGCCTTCAAACTCCTTTCGGTAGCTGGGGCCTACTGGCGGGGAGACGAGAGGAATCCTCAGCTTCAGCGCATCTACGGCACGGCCTTCTTCCGTAAAGAAGACCTGAAGGCCTATCTTGAGAGGCTAGAGGAGGCCAAACGGCGAGATCATCGCAAGCTTGGTCGAGAGCTTGAGCTTTTCAGTATTGAGGAGGAGATTGGCCCGGGTCTTATTCTCTGGCTTCCCAAAGGGGCTATTGTAAGAAAGGAAATAGAGGACTTTTGGAGGGATGAGCATTTAAAGCGAGGTTACCAGTTGGTCTATACTCCTCATATTGCCCTGCGGGATCTCTGGAAGATATCCGGTCACCTTGATTTCTACGCCGAAAATATGTTTGCCCCCATGGAGATTGATGAGCGGGCTTATCAGTTGAAACCTATGAATTGTCCCTTTCATATTCTTATTTACCAGAGCCGGAAGCGAAGCTACCGGGAGTTCCCTATTCGCTACTGCGAGCTGGGGACGGTTTATCGTTATGAGAGAAGCGGGGTACTCCATGGTCTTCTTCGAGTGAGGGGGTTTACCCAGGACGATGCCCACATTTTTTGCCGTGAAGATCAACTTGAGGAAGAACTCTACAAAGTCCTGGATCTGGTGGTTCACTTTCTTTCGGTCTTTGGGTTCAAGGAATACCAGATCTATCTCTCCACCCGTCCAGATAAGTATGTGGGTTCAGAGGAGATCTGGGAGAAGGCCGAGGGGGCTTTAAGGGCGGCTCTGGAAAAGAAGGGTCTTCCTTATGAGATTGATCCTGGGGAAGGGGTCTTTTACGGGCCCAAAATTGACCTCAAGATTCGCGATGTTCTAGGACGTTTCTGGCAGTGCTCTACCATTCAAGTGGACTTTAATATTCCGGAACGCTTTGATATTTCCTACATTGGGCCGGATAATCGGCCTTATCGGCCCATAATGATTCATCGTGCGCTTCTGGGGTCGTTGGAGCGGTTTTTCGGGGTTCTTATTGAACATTATGCCGGAGCTTTTCCGGTCTGGCTTTCGCCGGTTCAGGCGGTGGTGATGACTGTGGCCGATCGACATCAGGAGTTTGCGGAGATGGTGTATGCGAAACTGGCCGAGGCCGGTTTCCGAGTGGAAAGGGATTTTCGTAACGAAAAACTGGGTTTCAAGATCCGCGAGGCTCAGGTTAAGAAAGTGCCCTATATGATAATTGTGGGGGATAAAGAGTTAGAAAATAGCCGTATTACTGTCCGGACCCGAAAAGGCGAAAATCTTGAATTTACGATTGAAGAATTTGCAGAAAGATTAAAAGAGGAGATAATCCAAAAAATAATATGGTAGGGAGGGTTATTTGGGAAGCATTGACAAGCGTAAGTACCGGGTAAATGAGAAAATTCGGGCGAGGGAAGTAAGGCTCATCGGGCCGGATGGTAAGCAGATAGGGGTAGTATCCCTGCGGGAGGCTCTGGCCAAGGCCGAAGAATACGGGCTTGACCTGGTGGAGGTGGCTCCACAGGCCAGTCCTCCGGTCTGCAAGATCATGGATTATGGACAGTTTCTCTACCAGGAAGCTAAGAAGGCCAAAGAGGCCAAAAAGCGTCAGACACAAGTGGAGCTCAAGGAGATCAAGGTTCGTCCCAAGACCGAGGAGCACGATCTTCAGACCAAAATCCGGCACATAAGACGCTTTCTAGAAGACAAAAACAAGGTTAAAATACGGGTGTTTTTCCGAGGGCGGGAGTTGGCCCACCCGGAGTTGGGGAAACAGGTCTTGCAAAAGATCGAGGAAGCGGTTAAGGATTTGGGCCGAGTTGAAATGGCTCCGCGCATGGAAGGCCGCCAGATGATCATGATTCTGGGGCCGGTTAAAAAATAGTGGCTTTGGGGGAAGAGATGGGCAAGAAGAATAAGATGAAAACTAACCGTTCGGCAGCCAAGCGTTTTAAAGTCACCGGAAGCGGAAAGATCGTGCACTTCCGGGCCTGCAAAAGCCATCTTTTGAGAAAGAAGAGCGCCAAGCGCAAACGTAACCTCCGGAAGGACAAGGTGCTCGAAGGGGGTTACGTAAAAAGGGTTGAGAAACTCATTCCCTACAAGTTCTAGGGATGTCTTTGAAAATAGGCCTTGTTTTCGGTTTGGGACAAGGAAAAAGTTAATCGGGAGGTGAGTTAGAAATGCCCAGAGCTAAAGGCGGTTTTAAGACCCGGAGGCGACATAAGAAGTATCTCAAGTTGGCTAAAGGCTACTGGGGACAGCGTAAGAATTGTTTTAGACGAGTTCGGGAGACGGTGGAGAGGGCCTTGGTTTACGCCTACCGTGACCGTAGACAAAAGAAGCGCGACTTTCGCCGTCTCTGGCAGGTGAGGATCAATGCTGCGGCCCGGATTCACGGCCTGAATTACAGCCGGTTTATGGGGGGATTGAAGAAGGTTGGTGTGGATCTAGATCGTAAGATCCTGGCTAATCTGGCGGTTACCGAGCCGGAAGTCTTTGCCAAACTGGTGGAAAAGGCCAAGCAGGCCTGGCAATAAAGTTTACGGATGACCGAGCGGGAACTTGAAGAATTAAGAGGCCGGGCCCTTGAAGAGATCGAGGCCGTTCAAGATGTTAAGGCCCTAGATTGGTTGCGAATTAAGTACCTGGGCAAAAAGGGCCTGGTCACCGCTATTGTAAAGAATATCAAAGATCTTCCTCCGGACCTGCGGCCGGTTATAGGGCGTCGGGCCAATGAGCTCAAGCGAGAGCTTGAGGAGCTGATCTTTCGAAAACGAGAAGACCTCTTGCGGGCCGCTGAGGATGAAGCCCCGGGCCTGGATCTTACCCTTCCTGGCAGGCCTTATGAGCTGGGGAAACTCCATCCCATAACCCAGATCTTGCGTGAGATCTGTGCCATTTTCGAACGACTGGGGTTTAGTATTGCCCGAGGGCCTGAGATAGAATTGGATTACTATAACTTTGAAGCCTTGAATATCCCGCCGGATCATCCGGCTCGGGATATGCAGGATACTTTCTACTTCCCGGAAGGCTTTCTCCTCCGGACCCACACTTCACCCATCCAGATCCGGACTATGTTGACCCGTAAGCCTCCTCTGCGGATCATTGCCCCAGGTAAAGTTTACCGCTGTGATTCGGACGTGCGTCATACCCCCATGTTTCATCAGATAGAAGGCCTGATGGTGGACCGGTCGGTCAGTTTTTCGGATCTAAAGGGTGTCCTTACCTATTTTGCCAAAGAGGTTTTCGGTACCGAGACTCGGGTGCGTTTCAGGCCCAGTTATTTCCCTTTTACAGAACCGAGTGCGGAGATGGACATAGAATGTGTGATCTGTCGGGGGGCAGGCTGTCGGCTTTGTGGAGATACGGGTTGGCTTGAGATCCTAGGGGCGGGCATGGTGCACCCCAATGTTTTTAAGGCCGTGGGTTATGACACTGAAAAATGGCAAGGTTTTGCCTTTGGCCTGGGCATTGAAAGGATCGCCATGCTCAAATACGGCATAGATGACATTCGGCTCTTTTACGAAAATCACCTCAAGTTTCTGGAGCAGTTTTAGATGCTAGTGCCGTTAAGCTGGCTCAGGGAATGGGTGGAAACGGAACTTTCGGCCGAAGAATTGGCCGAAATTCTTACTATGGGTGGTCTGGAGGTTGAAGGGGTAGAAGAGGCCTATAAAGCTCTGGGGCCGGTGGTTTCGGCCGAGATTCTTACGGTAAACCCCCATCCTGAAGCCGAAAGCCTCAGAGTCTGTGAGGTTACCGACGGTAAAGATCGCTATACTATAGTTTCCGCAGCTCCTGGTCTTGAGGTTGGTCTCAAAGTGGCCCTGGCCTTTCCGGGGGCTATCACCTTTTCCGGAACCAAAATTTCTGAAACTAAGATTCGGGGTATGAAATCCGAGGGGATGTTCCTTTCTCCTTATGAGGCCGGGGTTTCTGAAGAAAAAGACCGTCTCCTTGTCCTTCCGGAAGAAGCTTCTCTTGGTCGGCCCTTCCACGAGGTTCTCGGTCTTGCGGAACCTGTGCTAGAGGTGGCTATTACTCCCAACCGTGGGGATTGCCTTTCGGTTCTGGGGGTGGCCCGGGAGGTGGCGGCCCTTACCGGTGCCAAACTAAGATTTCCTGAAATTCCGGATCTTCCTTTAGGAGAAGGACTCGAAAAAGAGGCTGAGGTGGAAATTCTGGAGCCGGATCTTTGTTATCGTTACGCCGGACGTCTCATTACGGGAGTTACTGTAGGGGAGAGTCCTTTCTGGATGGCCAAGAAGCTCTGGATGTGCGGGCTTCGGCCTATAAACAACCTGGTGGATGTAACCAATTACGTGCTCCTTGAGTTGGGACAACCGCTACACGCCTTTGACTGGGAAAAGATATCGGGTCGAAAGATACTGGTAAGAAGGGCCCGGGAAGGAGAAAGTATCTTGACCCTAGACGGGGAAAGGCGGGCTCTATCTCCGGATATGCTTGTGATTGCGGATGCCGAACGGCCGGTGGCGGTGGCCGGGGTGATGGGAGGTGAAGAATCTGCGGTCAGTGAAAGTACGCAATCGGTCTTTTTAGAGTCGGCCTGGTTCAATTCTATCTCCATAAGACGTACGGCTCGAGCTCTGAAGCTCTCTACGGAGAGTTCTTACCGTTTTGAGCGGGGAGTCGACCCAGAAGGCGTGATTTTAGCCCTTGAGCGAGCTACGGCTCTTATCCTTGAGATTGCAGGTGGGAAGGTGATTCCTGGAAGGATCGACAAATATCCGAAGGCCTGGCAACCTCAAGTCATAAATCTCCGGCTTACGAGACTCAAGAATTATTTAAAGGTGGATCTTTCCGAAGAAGAGACGGCTGAATATCTCAAAAGGATTGGTGGAGAGGTAGAGAGTAAGGGTGGGGTGTTCTATTTCATACCTCCTTCTTTCAGACATGATTTGAGTCTTGAGGAGGATCTTATCGAGGAAGTGGCTAGGCTATACGGTTACGATCGACTTCCGGTGAGTATACCTGTAGCCGAACTTTCGGCTACGGCTCCTGAAAGGGAGGAAATTTTAGTCAACGAGATAAAAGATATCCTACGAGCCTTAGGCTTTTATGAAGTCATCAATTACAGTTTCATTTCTCCGAAAAGCCTGGAAGCCCTTGAGCTACAGAAAAATGATTCCCGGTTGCAGGTCTTACGTTTAGCCAATCCTCTTGCCGAAACTCAGTCCATCATGCGCACTACTCTTATACCCGGTCTTTTAGAAAACGCCCGTTTCAATTTCTTCCGGGAAATTCAGAGACTCAAGATTTTCGAGATTGGCAAAGTCTTTTTCCCCAGGGGAGAAGAACTTCCCGAGGAGAGAATTTCCTTAGGTCTTCTCATACTAGGAACAAGCCAACCTGAATTCTGGGGAGGTAAGTCTCGCAAGGTTGATATCTATGACCTCAAAGGAGTTTTAGAGGCCCTTCTGAGAGAGCTTTCCCTGGCTGGAGTAGAGCTAAGACCCTACGCGGAGGAACCTTTCCTCAAAAGAGGGTGTTCCTTTGTTATTGAGGCTCAAGGCCGCAAGGTCGGTTTTGCCGGAGAGGTCAAGAATTATTTGAGACATAAATTTGAGCTTCCAGCACCGGTATTATTGGCTGAAATAGATATTTCCGGGCTTCTTGAGCTTCCAGAGGTACCAAAGAAATTTCGAGGCCTTCCGCGCTATCCAGCAACTTTCCGGGATCTTACCATGATTGTAAGAGATGACCTGCCGGTGGGAGAGGTCTTGAATTATATCTCAAGTTTTGATATCCCATATTTGGAAGGGGTATTGGTTACCAACGTTTACAAGGGTGCTCCCATTCCGGAGGGGGAAAAGAGTGTGAGCTTGAGGTTTATTTATCGGTCTCCGGAAAGGACTCTCACGGATGAAGAGGTCAATGCTATTCAAGAAGACGTAGCCCAGAAGATCTTTAAACACTTTCAGGCTCGACCCCGCTAGAATTATGGCGGCCAAGAAAACTTTTACCAAGAGAGATCTTGCAGAACGGCTTCACCAACGATTTGGTTTTTCGGTAAGGAGCATGTATCGGTTTGTGGAAGCTATTCTTGAGGAAATCAAAGTGGCTCTGGAACGCGGCGAAGAGGTCAAGATTGTACACTTCGGAACTTTTAGGGTACACAAGAGGAAACCCCGGCGAGGGATAAATCCCCGGACGGGGGAGAGTATTATTATTTCCGGGGGTAAAACGGTTCTTTTCAGGCCGTCTCCTACTCTTAAAGCTTTTTTGCATGCTGAAAGATGAGGGCCGCTACTACACCATTGGAGAAGTGGCCGAGTTTCTCGGCCTAGAGCCCCATGTTATCCGTTACTGGGAGAAGGAATTTCCTCAACTTAAACCTCTCCGTATAGCTGGACGGCGTTTTTATCGCTCTGATCAAATAGAAATCCTGAAAAGGATAAAGAGACTCCTTTATGAGGAAGGTTACACTATTGCCGGAGCCCGCAAAGCACTCTCCCGTTCGTCCAAGCCTGCCAATCCTGAAGAGCTATTGAAAGAAGTCCAAAGGGAACTTCGATTTTTATACGAGATGCTTTCTTGAATCTGGACTTGACAAATCCATTTTACCTATTTAGGTATAGTAAATAAACTAAATCCACAAAAGGGGGCTTAAGATGACTGAGAAATTAGGTATTTACAGGTGTAATGTATGCGGCAACATTGTAATGGTACTCAACACTGGCCAAGGAGAGCTGGTTTGTTGTGGTCAACCCATGGAGTTCCTCCGTGCCGGTTCTGTAGATGCTTCGGAAGAAAAACATGTTCCGATAATTGAGAAGGTGGAGGGGGGCTTCAAGGTCAAAGTGGGCAGTGTACCTCATCCGATGGAGGAAAAACATTATATCCAGTGGATCGTGCTTCAGGCGGATGGCAAGTCCTATATCCAGTTTTTAAAGCCTGGAGAGGCTCCAGAGGCCTTTTTCTGCGTAGAGGCTGAAAAGGTGACTGCCAGAGAGTACTGTAATTTGCATGGGCTTTGGGAATCCTCCAAAGTTTGCGAACCTTACAAGTCTTAGTTAGGGAGGCCGAAGATGGAGAAGTATCAGTGTAATGTCTGCGGTTACATCTATGACCCCGCACAGGGAGACCCCGATCAGGGCTATCCTCCGGGAACGGCTTTTGAGGCTTTACCAAATGACTGGACCTGTCCGGTTTGTGGAGCCGCTAAAAGTGAGTTTTCGCCAGTGAAAGGTTAAAGAACAAAGTACTATTAGTAAGGAGGTGAGTAAATGGGAGCGGTCAAGATCAAGGATGGTTTTTATTGGGTAGGGGCCGTGGACTGGAATGTGCGAGACTTTCACGGTTACACCACTCATCGTGGTACTACCTACAACGCTTATTTGCTAGTGGATGAAAAGATAGCCTTGTTTGATACAGTGAAGGAGCCCTTTTTTGAGACTCTTATGGCCCATATTCGGGAAGTCATTGGAGATCCCGAAAAGATAGATTACCTCATCATCAACCACATTGAACCCGATCACGGTGGGGCCATCGCTAAGGTGGTGGAGGCTATTAAACCCGATAAGATCTTTTGTACTCGCAACGGTCGGCTGGGAATGATCGGCTATTTTCACCAGGAGGATTGGCCTTTCGTGGAGGTCAAGACCGGGGATGAGCTCAAGCTTGGCCGCCGCACGGTGAAATTTATTGAAACCCCTATGGTCCACTGGCCGGACAGCATGGTTTCCTATATCCCTGAGGATAAACTCCTTGTTTCCCAGGATGCCTTCGGGGAACATTACGCCACCAGCACCCGCTTTGACGATGAGGCCGACTTCTGTGAACTTTTTCAGGAAGTGGCCAAGTATTACGCTAATATCGTGCTTCCCTTTTCTCCACAGGTCCAAAAGACCCTGAAGGCCATCAAGGACCTCAAGCTTGAGATTGAGATGATCTGTCCGGATCACGGGGTGATCTGGCGAAAGCACGTTAAAGAAATCATAGAGGCTTATGATCGCTGGAGCCGATATGAGGCCAACTCTAAAGTGTTGGTAATTTATGACACCATGTGGAATAGCACGGAAAAGATGGCATGGGCGGTTTACGAGGGGGTGGTGAAGGAAGGCATTGAGGCCGAACTGTTTAAACTTTCGGTCTCGGACGAAACCGAACTCATGGCTGAAGTCCTTGAGGCCAAAGGGCTCGCTTTTGGGTCCTCCACTTTGAATAACGGATTGCTACCCACCGTGGCGGGCTTTACCACCTATATGAAAGGCCTTAGGCCCAGGCAGAAGCTGGGGTTCGCCTTCGGTTCCTATGGATGGAGCGGTGAGGCTGTAAAACACCTAAACAAGATTTTTGAAGAGACCAAGACCGAGATCGTGCACGAGGGCTTTAGGGTGAAGTATGCTCCCACCGCAGAGGATCTCAAGAAGTGTGAGGAGCTCGGAAGGCTTTTGGCGCAGAAGGTAAAGGAAGCCTGTAGTGTTTAGAAGAGCTTTCAAGAGAGAGGTCCTGAGCTTCCTCAAAGGGGTCAAAGACCTAAAAAGCCTCTACGAGGGGCTCAGGGCCTTTCCTCCTCGTAAACTGGTGAGTCCTCTCATCGGAGCCTTCTGTCATCGGGACGAACGGGTAAGGTGGCTGGCTATTCTGGCCTTGGGGCCCACGGTGGCCCGTATAGCCGATGAGGACATGGAGGCTGCCAGGGTTGTGATCCGGCGTCTCATGTGGATGCTGAACGAGGAGTCCGGGGGAATGGCCTGGGGGGCTCCGGAGGCTCTGGCCGAGTGTCTCTACCATCATGCGGGGCTGGCAGAAGAGTATACCCATATCCTGGTTTCTTATATTCGTCCGGATGGCAACATGCTTGAGTATCCTCCGGCCCAACGCGGGGTAGCCTGGGGTATCGGACGATTGAGTGCCAAGGAAAGGGAGCGTCTGGTGGAGTTAAGGGCCCACGAGTATCTCCTGCCTCTTCTTGAGTCTCCTGATCATGTAACCGCCGGACTTTCAACTTGGGCGCTAGGAAGACTTCTGCCCTTTCCTGGGAGTGAAAGACTGAAGGTCCCTCTTGAAAGACTCCGTGCCGATGACTTTGAACTTTTCTTCTTTGAGGGGCCGGACTTCAGGCGGGCCCGGGTTTCGGAACTGGCCGTAGAGGTTCTTTCAGGACTTACCGTTTAGTTTTTCTATTAATTCGAAGGTGACGTGTCTCCTGCGCAGGTTGACATCTTTGACCCGGACCCTCACCCGGTCTCCTATACGAAAAGTTCTTCCGGTTCGGCGGCCCACGAGCCGGTGATTTTTCTCATCCAGAAAATAATAGTCGTCGTGCAGATCCACCAGTCGCACCACGCCGGAGACGAAGTATTCCTCAAGTTCTACAAAAAAGCCGAAGGCCGTGACCCCGGAGATGATGCCGGTGAAGGCCTCTCCAATGTGCTCCCGCATAAAGCGCACCTGGACTCTTTCAAACATCTCCCGTTCGGCTTCCATAGCCGTGCGCTCTCGCTGGGAGAGGTGCTTACCTTTATCAACTAGTTCCTCGTAAGAATAGGGAGGCCGTTTCCTTTTGAGGGCCGCTTTAAGGGTCCGGTGGACGACTAGATCCGGATAGCGCCTAATCGGGGAGGTGAAGTGACAGTAACAGTCCGAGGCCAGGCCAAAGTGTTTTATGTTTTCCGGGGAATAATGGGCCTGTTTCATGGAGCGAAGAAGCAAGGTATTTACCAGATAGGCGTAGGGTTTACCGGCCGAAAGTCTGATGACCTCCTGAACCCACAAAGGATCGGCTTCCACAGGCACTTCAAGATCCAGTCCTAGGCTACGAGCGAACTCTACGAACTCTTTAAGTTTCAAGGGCTCCGGGGCCTCATGCACGCGGTAAAGAAAGGGGTAGCCCTTTTCCGTAAGAAAACGGGCTACGGCCTCATTGGCCGCGATCATGAATTCTTCAATGATGAAGTGAGCTAGATGCCTTTCCCGGCGCACGATGTCCTCGATTTCGCCTTGGAGATCAAGTCTCACCTCCGGTTCGGGGAGATCTAAATCTATACTTCCACGGGCAAGACGCCTTTCCCGGAGGAGCATGGCCAATTCCGCGGCGTTCTCAAGCATCCGCAAAAGAGGCTTGTACTTCCGGCGTAGCTCTCGATCACGGTCAACCAGCATGGCCTTGACCTCGGTGTAAGTGAGACGAGCGTGGCTGAAGATCACCGCAGGATAAAATCGGCTTCGGCGAACCCGGCCCTCGGGGTCGAAATCTATCTCCACGGTCATGGCCAGTCTCTCCACCCGGGGATTGAGACTGCAGATTCCATTTGAAAGTTTCTCCGGAAACATAGGAATGACCATGTTGGGAAAATAGACACTGGTTCCGCGAAAATAGGCTTCTTCATCGAGGGCCGAGCCCGGGGGAACATAGTGTGACACATCTGCGATGGCCACATAGAGCTTGTAGCCCGTGCGGGTCCTTCTTACGCAAACGGCATCATCAAAGTCCCGGGCATTTTCGCCGTCAATGGTGACTAGGGGGACCCGGGTAAGATCCCTACGGCCAGCTTTATCCTCCGGTCGCACTTCCTCCGAGATGGTCTCCAACTCCTTTCTTACCCTGCGATTCCAACGGTGGGGGAGGTCATAATTGTAGATTACGGCTTTGGCTTGGGTGTTGAGATTCTCCGGATCTCCCAAGACTTCTACGATGCGTCCTTCCGGGATGCGTCTTCCTGGGGAGAAATCCGTAATTTCGGCCACCACCATGTCCCCGTGTTCGGCTCCGCGGGTCCTGTCGGGAGGAATGAGAATTTCTATGGGAAGACGCTCGTCTTCGGGTATAACGGTGGAAACCCTATGGCTCTGGTAGAAGAAGCCCACGATTTTCTTGCGCCCCCTTTCAAGGACCCGGATGACCGAACCTTCGGGGCCTTTGCGGGTATGCTTCTCTATGCGGGCCACCACCAGATCCCCATGAAGGGCCCCTTTGAGTCTTCCTGGAGGGATGAATACGGAGGGCTCTTTTTCGTCCTCGGGATTTACAAAGGCGTAGCCATCAGGGTGCACCGAAAGCCTTCCGGTGACAAGGGGCATGCTTTCAGGGAGTCCGTAACGCTTGCCCTTGATGTGGATAAGAAGTCCCTTTTTTACTAGACGTTTGATGAGTTTCCTGAAAGTCGGCCTCTCGCTTTTGGGAATATTTAGGAGATGGTAAAGTTCTCGCAGGAGAAGGGGCCTTCCGGCCTCTCGCATGGCCTCCCGGATGGCTTCCTCAATAGGAAGGTCAGATAGACTTTTCTTTTTCTTTTTTTTTCGACGAGCCATCTTACTTAGCCATTCTATCCGAAAAGATCAATTTATGAAATGAAAAAAGGCGGACCGAAGGCCCGCCTTTATAATATCCCGAAATCTTTTAAGAATTATCGTTTGAGGTTGATGAGCTCGTCTAGCATGGTGTCGGTTACCGTAATAATGCGGGCGTCGGCCTGAAAGCCCCGCTGAAAGATGATCATCTTCACAAACTGCTCACCCAGATCTACGTTGGACTGCTCTAGGCTATTAGGGGCGATGGAGCCAAGCCCATTGGTGCGGGGTTTTCCGGTGATAGGCGGCCCAGAATGGGTGGTCTCTCGGAAGAGGTTGCCGCCTACCTTGTCTAGTCTTTCCGGGGCGTTGAAATTAGCGAGGGCTACCATCCAGAGCGGAATCACCCGGCCGTTAGAATAATGTCCAGTTATGACACCATCGGTGTCCACGGAAAGAGATTCCAGAGATCCCGGTCCGAAGCCGTCCTGGTCATAAAAGATGGTGGAGTTACTTGTGGCGTACTGGGTGGTTCTTACAGACTCCGAACGCCAAGAATCTTTATAGAAGTAACCAAAATTGAGTTCAATCTGCTGAAGGTCATTCCGAGAGGCCCCTTGATACTGTTCAGAGCCTGCGGGACGGTTATCCACTAGATCTATTCCCAAAAAGTCTGCAATAAAGATGGGATAGCCATTGGCTCCAAGGGCATCAAAGCCATCCAAAGGATCAGGTACCGGAAGTCCATTCTGATCTATAACTTTTACCAAGGCACCCGTATTAGCGTCCAGACGGTAGGTTTGATAGAAATTTTTGACGTTTCCCTGGTTGTCAAAGGCTAGTCTACCGTACATGAGTACGCCTTGTTTGGCCTTGGCAAAAGTGCTTCCGGAAGGAATGTCTTTTGTAACTGGCACACTCCCTTCTTCCGTTAACCACTTCATAGGATCAGTGTCTTTAGTGAAATCCCGTTGGTCTTCCGTGGGACTGCAAGTTACCAAGAATTCGTAAGTATTGTCCTTGGTGGTGGTGTCATAATAGATAGTTATCTCATGCGGAGTTCCCAGAGAATCGTAGATGGTTAGGGTGGTGCGGTAGGTATATTCGGTAGAGGCCAAGGGAGTTTCGTTACGAGCATCCCAGCGGTCAAAAAGAGAACTAACTTCTTGAAGTGCATACTTATTATCTACTGTAATCGTGTTTCCGGTTCCGCCTGTGCCAACCAAACTCCAATCAATAGTTGCCATCTGTGTAGTTCCATCTAGGAAAAAGTACGCTGAGGTTTCGTTTACATTTTGTCCGCGGGCCAGGATGGTTCCGGTCTCAGAGGCAGGATCAGTAGCTCCAGGATCGGGATTTTCAACTACATAATAGTCCCATCGTCCATCGCCACCATCGTAATAAAGCCATATCCTCAAGTTCCGATCCGTGCCGTTGGCGTCTTTAAGGGTGAAATCCGTATATACCCAGTTATTGTTACTGATAGGCGTGCCTCCGTCACTAATTTCTACCCTTCCTTCTCGTCCAGGAGCGGAGATCAAATTTCCCGTAGTCGTATGGGTAACGGTACTCCAGTCAATTATTATGTTTTCTCCTGTAGAGGGTAGCTGGATGGTGGCCCGGGTAGCTGTAGAATCCGTTCCCTGGGCCAGGATAGCTCCGGTAGCACTATTTTTTCTTATCTCGTAATCCCATTTGTTAAGAATGGCGTTGTAGGTGAGTTTTACGTAAATCTTATTGTCGTTTCCATCTATATCCCGGATTACAAAGGTAGTCTCAGCCGATCCGCCATCAGTTATATTTCCGTTAAGGTTAATCACCATGGTTTCGATATCTTCGCGGGCGTCCAGATTAGTGATGACATCGATCTTGGAAGTGGCTACCGGAGGAGAGGTGCGATCGATGCGGATATCGGTAATGGCTCCGGTGATATCCCCGGTATTTTCGTCTATTTGCCAGCCTTGGATCCGGAACCCAGCGGGGTTTACTAAGTAACCGTTTTTGTCCACCATGAATTGACCGTCTCGGGTATAAAAAAGGTTTCCGGTTGAGCCGGGCTCCTTTACAATGAAGAAGCCATTTCCGGCAATAGCTAAATCTGTGGGATTGGCGGTGGACTCAAAGGATCCTTGCCCAAAGGTAGGATAGAGGGCCTGGACTGTAGCTCCTCGACCAAGCTGTCCAGAGCCTGAGGCTGTGTTGATGCTCTGGGCCATTACATCCTGAAAGGTGACCCGAGCCCCCTTGAAAGCCGTAGTATTGAGGTTGGATACGTTATCTCCTACCACACTCATACCGTGTCCCAAACTTTTAAGTCCGCTGGTTCCAGTAAAAAGGGCATCCGTCAAAGCCATGGCCCATACCTCCTCTTCCTATTTTCGGAATTTTTTACTTGAAACCTGAATGTTTATTACTTAGCCCTCAAAAAATCTTCCAGCATCTGGTCCGCAGTAGTTATCACACGAGCGTTGCTCTGAAAGGCCCGCTGGAGGGTGATCAAGTTGACCATCTCGGTGGCGAGGTCTACATTCGAGCCTTCCAGAGCTCCTGAGTTAATGGCTCCAATAGCTGATCTTCCGGGGGCAAAGATTTCCGGAGAGGCCCCGGTTACGGATTTGAAAAGGTTGCCACCGACCCGTTTAAGGGCATCATCCGATCCGGTGAAGTCCGCCAGGAAGATACGAGCTACCTCCTGGGATTGCTGATTGCTATAGTAGGCTCTTATTACTCCCTCTAGGTCAATTTCGAGGTGGTCGAAGATCCCGGGGGGATAGCCGTCTTGATGCTGATAATAAACGGCAAAGGGAGCTCCATACATATGAACAGATTGGGGAGTTCGGATGAGGCTACCGGTAGCATCAAAGTAAAAACCTAGATCCAGGGTCACGGTTTGAGGGGTACCGGTAAAATTCAGCGTGAACTGAGGCCTTCCGGTGGCCGTAAGATCAATCGGGGTGAGGCTTCCAGTGTTGACGTCATCCACGGTAAAAAAAGTCGCGTCTACGATTTCCCCAGCGGCCCCGAAGTTGAGGGTCCCCCAAAGAAGGGCTCCGGAATAACGTCCCGAGCCTCGCCAGTCCTCGGTGGGATCGGCTAAGGTAACTAAGATTTCGTACTGATTATTTTGGTCGGTGGTATCAAAGTAGATGGTCAATTGGTGTTCCACTCCAGTGGGATCATAAACTTTTGTGTCCGTAATGAATTCGTAATTTCCGGGATTGATGGGGTCGTCTGGGTTGGTAGCATCCCAGGCCTCAAGGAGGCTTAAGGAAAGGGCCTCGGGTTCCTTTCTGGCATCTAGATTCATTTCTAGACTGATCCTTTCGGTGGCTCTACCGGAAATGGTTTTGGGTATTTCAATAGGAGAAAGGTCTGCCACACCATTCGGTGTGGCTCCGGGATCGGCGCCGAGTAAACTATAACCTAAGGAATTGACCAGTCTTAGGGTGTTGTTCTCGGTTTCTGCCAGCAAAAATTGGCCGTCGCGGGAAAAAAAGTTCTCTCCGCTGGAATCTTTAAGTATAAAAAATCCCTTCCCCAAGATAGCCAGATCGGTTGGAATATCCGTGGAAAGAAGGTTCCCAGGCGAAAAGTCGATATCTATGTCTTTTAGCATACTTCCCAAACCCTTTTGGGAGGAAAAGACTTCTCCGGAGACCTCAAGAAAGACATCTTCGAAAAGGCCACGACTACCCTTGAAGCCGGTAGTATTTAGATTGCCAATGTTATCGGCCGCGATCCGCATGCCCTGGCTTTGGGTTTTGACTCCGGAGGTTCCAAGGTATATGCTCCCCAAAAGGCTCATGGTCTTTCCTCCTAAGAGAGACTTTCGGGATCAAGGATCTCCTTAAGATCTGAGATATCTAGTTTTTCGTGTTCATTAAGGATGATCTGGGTCTCTTCCCCCAGCACCGCCCCTGTAACCCGCCCGTAAACTTTTACGGTTACGGACTCCTGCTCTTTTCCCGGTAGGACAACCTTCAGACGATAGTTCCCATCTGGAACCGTGTTTCCGGACTGGTCGGTGGCATCCCATTCAATGGTGTGGCTGCCCTCTGGAAGGGCCCCCAGATTCAAACGTTTAATTACTTCACCGGACTCGCTATAAATGACCACCTCTACCTGGTTGGCGGGCTCGTCAAGTTCAAATTCGGCCCCTAGGAATCGACCGTTTTCCACTCGTCCGTAAGACCCTTGGGCCTTAACCAATTTGCCCACCAGGGAGGCGGTGGTGGAAAAATTGTAGGCCTTGGCCATCTCAAGTAGCTTTTCAAAGCTTTCGTTGAGGTTGAAGAGCTGATCCACCTGACTGAACAGAGCCATCTGCATGGCCATCTCATTATTTTCGATAGGTTTCATGGGGTCCTGATACTGAAGCTGGGTAACAAAAAGCTTGATGAAGTCCTCTCTTCCAAGGACTTTCTTGGGGGTTCGAGTCAAAGCCAAAGGCTGTCCGGTCTTTTCATCCACTCCGGCAATCATTTCTTCCTCCTAAACCACAATGTTTAAAAGTCCTTCTTTTTCAGCTTCTGTAATGGGAGCTTCCTTTGACGAAGCTAATTTATCAACCCTCATAGGTCCTCTTTTTTTCTCCTCTCCAGTATCTTGATAGGTATAAGAGGTTTCGCCGCCTCCGCCTCCAAAGAAGCCTATCTGAAATTCGGAGAGATTGAGTCCCAGTTCCTCTAGGGAGTGTCTTAGATGGGGTAGGTGTAAATGGAGTTCTCTTGCGGCTTCTGGCTTTTCCACGGTAAGGACAACCTGTACCTCTCCTTTGTGGACCTTGAGATCTATTTCCATCTCTCCAAGTTCCGGAGGCTCAAGTTTGATCTTGGCCCGCCTTTCTCCCGAGGGCTGAATTTCATAGATGAAATCCTTGATGATATGTTCAACTTCTCCGGGAGGTATCGTTTCCTGAGGATGAAGAACATGGCGAGAAGATTGATAGATCTCTTGTGAGGAAACGGAAACTCCCTTGTCACCTGGGATGATCTTAAGTTCTTCTGTATTAAAGATTCGATGCTTTGTTAAATCCCTGGAGTCCTTATTTTCTATTTTTGATCCGACCTTTTTTCGGTAAGAGATTTCGTTGCGTATGCCATAAATCTGCTTGCCGTTTTCTTTAGGTGTTTCTTGGAGCTTTAAAGAGAGATTTGAATCCGTTTCTTGGGAATGGGTCTTCAATTTTAGATCTGGTTCCGTGTCCGTGCTCTTTTCTCGCCATAAATTATTTGGGGTTTCGAGGCCGTTTTGGTTTCTCGTAGATACTTCGAGAATTGTTTTGGACACATCCTGAAGCTTCTCGTCCATCAAAGATGAGTCTTCTGGATTCTTGTGAAAGGCAGATTCTTGTAAAGGAAGGCGAAGAAAATTTTCAACCTGAAAACCAGAATTATCTTTCACTATATTTGTATAAGATTCTTGGACTTTGATTTTACTTTTGGTATTTGGGAGGAATTTTTCTGGGGATTCGATAGGGGAGTTTAACCCTTCAAAGAAAATTCTTTGAGCGGTTTTGGAGCTAATCGTCTCTCCCTCAGAGGGGAATGGCTGAGCCTCTTCCTGATTAAGATTTTGCGCCAAAGGTTCTGGCAAAAGAAGACCAAGGATAGACGTTAGACCCTTTCCTTGCTCTAAATTTTCGATTCTTAAAGGTTTCTGAGTTCCAAACATGTCTTTTTCCGAGTTGTTCGCTGAGGATTCCAAGGTTTTCGTTTCGTCGTTCGCTTTTCCCTGAAAAAGGTTCATCAGGGCCAGCAGAAGTATTTGGAAAAAATCCGAAGGAAGGTTTGGGGTAGAAGACGAAGTTTGTACGGTCATATTATCGAAATCGATTCCGGAGGTTGGAACTTTGGGAATCATATTCAAGCCCCTTTTCGAATTCTTTCGCTTGATAAGAAAGCAAGGACTGTGCCAGTAATTTTTGGGGAGATTTTGAGGCCTATTCTAGGATTTGGTGGGAAAATTTTTCCGTGTCAGGCAACAATTTCCGGGAAGGGTTTGCTTGACACACTGAGAGGCGTTCTTACCTTACTTTTCGGATCAAAAAGAAAAAACATAAATTTGGGAGGTTGAAAACGATGCGACTTGATAGATTTACCTTCAAGGCTCAAGACGCCCTGCAGGAGGCTCAACGGATAGCGGAGTCCCGCGGGCACCAGCAGCTCGAGCCCGAACACCTTTTAAAGGCGCTGGTAGAACAGGAAGGCGGCCTTGTGCCCATGATCCTTGAGCGCCTGGGAGTGAACAATCGCTTGGTATCCTCTGATCTGGATGAGTATTTGGACAAATTGCCCCAGGTATCCGGGACCGGATATCAGGTCTATCTTTCTATGACTCTCAAACAGATCCTTGATCGGGCCGAGCGCCTGGCCAGGGAGATGCGGGACGAATACATCTCCACCGAACATCTGTTACTCTCCATTCTTGAGACCCATACCGAAGCGGCTCGGATTTTACAGAACCGCGGGATTACTAGGGACAACGTCCTTGAGACCGTAAGGCAGATCCGCAAGGGCCAGCGAATCACAGACCAGAATCCGGAGGACAAATATCAGGCCTTGGAGAAGTTCGGGCGGGATCTTACGGCCCTGGCCCGGGCCGGCAAACTCGATCCTGTGATCGGACGGGACGAGGAGATCCGGCGAGTGATCCAGATCCTTTCCCGGCGTACCAAGAACAATCCCGTGCTGGTGGGAGAGCCGGGCGTGGGTAAGACCGCTATCGTGGAGGGGCTGGCCCAACGAATTGTGGCCGGAGATGTCCCTGATCCTCTAAAAGACAAACGCGTAGTTCAACTTGATTTAGGAGCCCTTATTGCGGGTACCAAGTTCCGTGGAGAGTTTGAGGAGAGGTTTAAGGCTGTTCTCCGGGAAATCCAGGCCAGCGAAGGCGAGATCATTCTTTTCATCGACGAGATCCATACTATTGTGGGAGCCGGTGCCGCGGAAGGGGCCATGGATGCGGCCAACATGTTAAAGCCCGCTCTTGCCCGGGGTGAACTCCACTGTATCGGGGCTACCACCATCGATGAATACCGGAAATATATCGAAAAGGATCCGGCCCTTGAACGGCGGTTTCAGCCGGTTTATGTGGATGAACCTTCGGTAGAGGAGGCCATCGCTATCTTGCGTGGTTTGAAAGAAAAATATGAGGTTCACCACGGAGTTCGAATTACGGATAGTGCCATAGTGGCCGCGGTAACCCTCTCCCACCGGTATATTACCGATCGTTATCTCCCGGATAAAGCTATTGACCTTATCGACGAGGCGGCGGCTAAACTGCGGATAGAGATTGACTCCATGCCCATGGAGATAGACGAGGTTGAGCGTAAGATCAAGCAACTTGAAATAGAAAAGGTGGCCCTTGAGAAGGAAACAGACCCCAAGGCTAAAGAGCGACTGAAAAGAATCGAAGAACAGTTGGCCGAGCTTAGAGCCAAGTCCGAGGAGATGAAGCGGCACTGGCAGGAGGAGCGAGAGGTCATTAAGAAGATTCGAGCTCTTAAGGAAAGGATAGATCAGCTCCGCATCGAGGCTCAGCAGGCCGAGCGCCAGGGGGACCTCAATCGGGTAGCGGAGATCATCTATGGTCAGATTCCTCAGCTCGAAAAGGAGCTGGAGGCCGAAAACCAGCGATTGGCCGAGATCCAGAAGGAACACCGTTTCCTCAAGGAAGAGGTGGATGCCGAAGATGTGGCCCAGATCATCTCCAAATGGACCGGCATTCCGGTGGCCCGTCTCCTTGAGTCCGAACGGGAAAAGCTTCTCAAGATGGAGGAAAGGCTTAAGCAGCGGGTGGTGGGGCAAGATCATGCTATTTCGGCCATTGCCAACGCTGTGCGTCGGGCCCGGGCCGGACTCAAGGATCCCAACCGGCCCATCGGTTCCTTCATGTTCCTTGGGCCCACCGGGGTGGGTAAGACCGAGTTGGCCAAGGCGCTTGCGGAATTCATGTTCGATACCGAAGAGGCCATGATCCGCATAGACATGACCGAATACATGGAGAAGCATTCGGTGGCCCGTCTCATCGGAGCTCCTCCAGGCTACGTGGGCTACGAAGAGGGAGGACAGCTCACCGAGGCCGTGCGTCGCCGGCCCTATTCGGTAATCCTATTTGATGAAATCGAAAAGGCCCATCCGGATGTCTTCAACATCCTACTTCAGATCCTCGATGACGGAAGACTTACCGACGGCAAAGGCCGGACGGTGGATTTCCGCAACACCATCATCATCATGACCTCCAATATCGGAAGCCAGTGGATCCAGGAGATTTCCGAGGATCGGAAGGAGATAGAGAGGCGAGTTATGGAGGCCCTCAGGAGTCAGTTCCGTCCGGAATTTCTCAATCGTATTGATGAGATTGTCATCTTCAATCGCTTGGGACGTGAAGAACTTATGAGGATTGTGGATATACAGTTGCGGTATCTTAGGGAGCGACTGGCAGAAAAACACCTTACCCTTGAGCTTACAGACAAGGCCCGGGAGTGGCTGGCCAATGTAGGTTACGATCCCGTTTACGGTGCCAGGCCTTTGAGACGGGCCATTCAGCGTTATATTGAAGATCCTCTGGCCATGAAGATCCTGGCCGGTGAATTCGTGGAGGGTGATCATATCCTTGCCGATTACGATGAAAAAGAACAACAGATAGTTTTCAGGAAGAAATGAAAAGCTATCGCGTAGTATTCATGGGAACTCCGGAGTTTGCGGTTCCGGCCCTGAAGGCCCTCCTAGGTTCCGAGGAGGTAGTGGGGGTGGTCACCCAGCCGGACCGTCCCCGTGGCCGGGGCCGCAAGCTCCGTCCCTCTCCAGTAAAAGAAGTGGCCCTTGCGGCTGATCTGCCTGTGTTTGAGCCGGAGAAGATCAAGGATCCGGCCTTTCTGGCGGACCTTGCCAAACTGGACCCGGAGTTGATCGTGGTGGCGGCTTACGGCAAGATTCTCCCGAGGGAGATCCTCGATCTTCCCCGATACGGGTGTTGGAATATCCACGCTTCGCTTCTTCCCAAATACCGCGGAGCGGCTCCTATACAATGGGCCCTTATCAACGGTGAAAGGGAAACGGGTATCACCATCATGCAGATGGACGAAGGGCTTGATACCGGTCCTATCCTTTTGCAAAAAAGCCTCACCATCGGAGAAGATGAGACCTTTGGCGAGCTTTACCAGCGTTTGGCCCAGTTAGGAGCCAAAGCCTTGATGGAGGCCCTAGAGCTCTTTAAGGTCGGCCAGCTTTCACCTAGGCCTCAACCTGAAGATGGCGTGAGTTATGCTCCCCCCATAGAAAAAGGAATGGGGCGCCTCGATTTTTCCCGTCCGGCTTCGGAACTGGCTTGTCTTATACGGGCCTTTGATCCCCGACCTGGGGCCCATATTTACTGGAAGGATAAGATACTGAAGGTATTTAAGCCTTTGGTCGTGCATGAAGCTACCACCAAGGCCCCCGGTACGGTTCTTGGGGTAGAGGCCGGGGGCCTAGCTGTGGCCACCGGAGATGGAGTGCTAGTCATTCGGGAATTACAGCTTGAGGGTAAACGTCGCCTCCCAGCTAAGGAATTTTTGCGAGGATATCCCCTTAAGCCGGGTACGGTGCTTGGGGCCTGAAGTTTAGGTCAAATCTTTACCTGTCGTGGTCATGGAAAGACTGCAATGAAGTATTCCCTTCTGGGCCTTTATGCGGTCGGCCAGATCTTTTACTGCTGAGGCCTCACCTTTTACGATAATGACTTCCAGACAATGATTATGGTCGAGATGCACGTGCTGAGTAGATATAATACGAGTATAGTGTTTATGTTGGATATCAATTAGACGATCTGTTAGTTCTCGTTTGTGATGGTCATATACATAAGTAATAGTGCCCACTACTTCTCTTCTACTTTCCTGCCACTCTTCTTCTACGAGTTTTTCCCTTATGAGATCTCTGATAGCTTCGGATCGGTTTCTGTAATGTTTCCTAGAGATATAACGATCGAAATTTTTGAGAAGCAAAGCTGGAATAGAGACCCCAAAGCGTATGAGATCACTCATAAGCTCCTCCTTGGTGTAAGGACTTGATTTTTACCAGCTCAAAGCAATGGGACCTCTCTTTCCCATAGAATATCTGTATCCAACCTTTCCGGGCACTAACGAGAAACGTTGTCCTTTTTATTTTACCATGCTTATATTCAATAATTTTTTGAATGAATTATCAAGACTGTCCTTTTTAAAGAGATACTGCTAGCTTTAATAAAGCTAGCTTCCTTATATTCCAAATTTTTCTTGCCTTAAGGGTTTGACTTTCAGTTTTAGGCCTTCCTGAACGAGCACCTTGATCGGCGTCTTGGGAGGGATGGGGGTTTCGGAGAAGGCTTGCCAAATTTCTCCTTCAATGAATACTTGACCGCCTTCGGGCCCTACTTCCGATATGGTATATCCCTCTTTCCCCAGCAATCCTTCCGGACCGGAGACCGGCCGGCGATGGAGGGCCTTGGCTGCGAGATAGGTTACCACTAGGAAGAAGAGGGCGATAATCGAAACTATCGGGATGAGGAAGGAATAGGGCACTGCAAGGGGTGGTGGATAATCTCCGAAAAGCATGAGGGAACCCAGCAGGAGACAGACCGTGGCCGCCAAGGCTATAAGGCCATAACTTGCAATCTTGATCTCGAGAAAATAGAGAAGAGCCGAGAGCACGATGAGAATTAGACCAGCGTAGTTTACCGGTAGAATGTGCAGGGCAAAGAGAGCCATGACCAGACATATTGCCCCTATTATCCCGGGAAAGAGGGCCCCGGGATTGGACAGCTCGAAATAGATTCCGGCCAGGCCAAGCATTAGAAGAAGATAGGCCACTTGAGGGTGGACCAGAATGCTAAGAATTCGGGTTTTCAGATCTTGTTTGTAGGTCAAAATGGTAACCCCGGTGGTCTTTAGGGTCACTTCTCGATGGTCGAGTTTTATTTTTTGGCCATCAAGGCTTTGTAAAAGGTTTTTCAGATCCTCGGCCAGAAAGTCTATTACTCTAGCTTTTAAGGCTTCTTCAGCGGTGAGGGTGCGACTTTGGGTTACGGCCTCTTCAGCAAACTTTTCATTACGCTTCCGAAGTCTGGCCAGACTTCGGGCCCAGGCCGCGAGGTCGTTTTCGATTTTTTGGGCGGTCTTTTTGTCTATCTTCCCTCCGATAAGGGTTACCGGATGGGCCGCTCCTAAATGAGTACCAGGGGCCATGGCTGCGATATGGGCGGAAAGGACGATGAAGGTACCGGCAGAGGCTGCTCGGGCCCCGCCCGGGGCCACGTAAACCACCACCGGAACCGGAGAGGCCAGAACGGCTTTTACTATCTGGCGGGTGGATTCTACCAGACCTCCAGGGGTGTCAAGCTGCCAGATGACCGCCTGGTAGTTCCCTTGCTGGGCCTCTTCAAGACTTCCGAGGAGGAAATCAGTGGTTACCGGCGTGATGACGTCATCTATCTTGACCAAGAGAATAGGAGCTCTTGAAGAATTTTTCTCTGTGGCTAAGCCTAAAGAAAGGAAAACTATCAAAATCAGGATCGAAAAAGGGAGTTTTTTCATGTTCCTTCTCTAAGGACTCTTTGGAAAAGTTTGAGGTCTTCCCAGGCCGCTCTTTTAGCCGAGGGGTTACGCAATAAATAGGCCGGATGATAAGAAGGCACCACCTTTATACCCTCAAGCATATGGACCCGGCCCCTAAGTTTTAAAAGGGGATCCCTGGTAAGAAGTAAACTTCTAGCAGCCACGCTCCCCAGGGCCAGAATGGCCTTAGGCTTTATCAGGCGGATCTGTCGGGCGAGATAAGGTCGACAGGCCTTCATTTCTTCTTCTTCCGGAGTGCGGTTGCCAGGGGGACGGCACTTGACCACATTGGTGATGTAAATCCTGGTGCGTTTGAGTTCGATGGCCGCAAGCATCTTTTCCAGGAGTTTCCCGGCGGCTCCCACGAAGGGACGCCCTTCGAGATCTTCCTCTCGTCCCGGGGCTTCCCCCACAATCATGATCTCACAAGGGGTTGGTCCTTCTCCGGGTACGGCCTGGGTACGGGTGCGATGAAGGGGACATTTACGGCAGGCCTTGATTTCTCTTTCAAGCTCTTCAAGACTTTCGGGGACCAAAGGGTCAAGTTCAAGGAAACTCTTGACTTCAGGAAAGGCCGGCAAAGAATCTATCCCCAGAATCTGTAGATACTCTAGATAGGTGCCCAAAAGTTTAATAAAATCTCTCACAGGATAAGTTTAGCTCCAAGAGGGATTAGCGTAAAGAGATGTTGTAAAAATTCCGATTTTGGGGTAGGGGATTAGGCCAAAAAAGCAAAGGAGGCAAGAATGGCGGAGAAGATAAAACTCAATCCCGATGGCACGCTGGTGGTTCCGGATGAGCCCATCATTCCTTATATCGAGGGCGACGGTATTGGGGTGGACATCACGCCAGCGATGAAGAAGGTTCTGGATGCGGCGGTGGAAAAGGCTTACGGAAGCCGCCGTCGGATACACTGGAAGGAGGTTCTGGCCGGAGAGAAGGCCAAAGAGGCCACCGGTTCCTATCTTCCGGAGGAGACCCTTCAGGCCATAAAAGAACACGTGGTGGCCATTAAGGGGCCGCTCACCACGCCTGTGGGAGGGGGGATTCGGAGTCTCAACGTGACCATCAGGCAGGTGCTGGATCTTTACGCCTGCGTGCGTCCGGTGCGTTGGGTCCCGGGAACTCCCAGTCCGGTAAAACATCCCGAAAAGGTGGATATGGTGGTCTTTCGGGAAAACACCGAGGATGTCTATGCCGGGATAGAGTGGGAGGCAGGCTCAAAAGAGGCCAAACGTCTGATTGAGTTTATTAAGGAGGAATTCGGAAAAGAGATACGTCCGGACTCTGGAATTGGGATCAAACCCATAAGCCGTTTTGGAACACAGCGATTGGTAAGAAAGGCTATCGAGTATGCCCTTTCTCTGGGCAAACCCAGCGTGACCCTGGTGCATAAAGGCAACATCATGAAGTTTACCGAAGGGGCCTTTGCCAAATGGGGCTATGAGCTTGCCAGGGAGGAGTTTCCGGAAAAGACCGTGCCGGAGTCCGAGGTGGCCGAGAAGTATCCCGAAGGTGTGCCCGAAGGGGTGGTGGTTATTAAAGATCGAATTGCGGATGCCATGTTCCAATGGGCCCTCCTTCGTCCCGAAGACTACAGTGTGCTTGCCATGCCCAACCTGAACGGAGACTATATGTCGGATGCGCTTGCGGCTCAGGTGGGAGGGCTTGGCATGGCCCCAGGAGGCAATATCGGCGACGGATATGCGGTCTTTGAGGCCACTCACGGTTCAGCCCCAAAGTATGCCGGCCAGGACAAGGTTAATCCCAGTTCCCTTATTCTTTCTGGGATGATGATGCTTGAGTATCTTGGGTGGAGGGAGGCCGCGGAGCTTATCTGGGAGGGCCTTTCCCGGACCGTACAGCAGAAGGTGGTCACTTATGACCTCGCCCGTCAGATCGAAGGGGCCAAGGAGGTCAAATGTTCCGAATTCGGCGAGGCCGTGATCGAAAATATCCGAAATATCTAGCAAGACCGGTGTAAACCGGGAAATTTTGGAAGCGCGGAGGCCGGCTATGGGCGAGGTTTACAAACCCGAGGAAATAGAGATCAAGTGGCAGCGGATCTGGGAGGAGAAAGGCGTTTTCAGGGTTAAAGAGGACCCGGATAAGCCCAAATACTATGTCCTGGAGATGTTTCCCTATCCCTCCGGGCGCATCCACATGGGCCATGTGCGAAACTACACCATTGGGGATGTTATTGCCCGCTATAAGAAGATGCGCGGCTTTAACGTGCTCCATCCCATGGGCTGGGATGCCTTCGGGCTTCCGGCAGAAAATGCGGCCCTCAAGCACGGGGTCCATCCCGCGGACTGGACTTACGACAACATAGATTACATGCGACGGCAACTTCGGCGACTGGGTTTCAGCTACGACTGGAGCAGAGAATTTGCCACTTGCGACCACGAATACTATCGGCACGAACAGCGTTTCTTTATTGAAATGCTTGAGCGCGGGCTGGCTTACCGGAAGAAGACTCTGGTCAATTGGTGTCCAAGCTGTCACACCGTACTGGCCAACGAACAGGTGGAGGACGGAGCCTGCTGGCGCTGCGGGACCGAAGTTGTCCAGAGAGAGATGGAAGGATGGTTTTTCAGGATTACGGCTTATGCCGAGGAACTGCTGCGGGATCTCGAAAAGCTCCAGGGAAAGTGGCCGGAGAAGGTCCTTGTCATGCAGAGAAACTGGATCGGAAAGAGCGAAGGCGCAGAGATCGAGTTTGAGGTGGATGGTCTTCCTGAAAAGATCACGGTCTTCACCACCCGACCGGACACCCTTTACGGTGTGACCTTTGTTTCCCTATCTCCGGAACATCCCCTGGCCGAGCGCCTGGCCGAGAGGGCCGGGATAAAGGAAGAACTTCTGGCTTTCAGGGAAAAGGCCAGGCGTGCGCGACGGGAGATCGAGGAAGGTCTGGCCGAAAAGGAAGGGCTTTTTCTTGAAGCCTATGCCATTCATCCTTTGACCGGCGAGAAGGTGCCCATCTATGCCGCCAATTTCGTGCTCATGGAATACGGCACCGGGGCGGTCATGGCGGTTCCCGCCCATGACCAGAGGGATTTCGAGTTCGCCAGAAAGTATGGGCTTCCGATAAAGGTGGTCATTAATCCCGAGGATGCGGAGCTTGATCCCGAGACCATGGAAGCCGCCTACGAGGAACCAGGGGTGATGGTCAATTCCGGGCCTTTCACCGGTCTTCCGAGTGAGGAAGGGAAACGGGCCATTGTGGAACACCTCGAAAAAATTGGAGTTGGCCGGAAGAAGGTTAGCTATCGTCTTCGGGACTGGGGGGTTTCGCGTCAACGTTATTGGGGTTGCCCCATCCCGGTGGTCTATTGCGAGCGTTGTGGCGTCGTGCCGGAGAAACTCGAGAACCTCCCGGTAAAGTTACCTCTCAATGCCCAGATAGATGAAGCCGGTCGTTCTCCTCTGCCTAAACTGGAAAGTTTTCTGAAGACCGAATGTCCCCGCTGCGGAGGGCCCGCCCGGAGGGAGACCGATACCTTTGATACCTTTGTGGAGTCCTCCTGGTATTTTGCCCGCTTTGCTTGTCCCGATGCTAAAGAGCCTTTGGTTTCCGAGAAGGTTCACTATTGGCTTCCGGTAGATCAGTATATTGGAGGCATCGAGCACGCCATCCTGCACCTCCTCTACGCCCGCTTTTTTACCAAGGTCTTGAGGGACCTGGGATATCTCCACCTGGATGAACCCTTCGAAAAGCTCCTTACCCAGGGGATGGTCATTAAAGAGCCCTACAAATGTCCCCGACACGGCTGGCTCTATCCAGAGGAGGTCTCGGAGTCCGGGACCTGTCTCAAGGAGGGGTGTGGAGAAAGGGTGATCGTGGGCCGGCCGGAGAAGATGTCCAAGAGCAAGTGCAACGTAGTGGATCCGGATGAAATGATAAAGCGCTACGGAGCGGATACGGTAAGGCTTTTCATGCTCTTTGCCGCCCCACCGGAAAGGGATCTAGAGTGGAGCGACCAGGGCATTGAAGGGGCCTTTCGATTTCTGAAAAGGCTTTACCACTTGGTTTCGGAATGGTCGGAAAAGATAAGGGAGGTTGAGCCCTACTCCGGCGATGGAAACGATTTGCCCTCGGAACTCAAAGCTCTAAGGCGCAAAACGCACCAGACCATTCGCAAGGTCACCCAGGATCTTGAAGAAAGGCTTCACTTCAATACCGCCATTGCGGCCATAATGGAGTTGGTGAATCATCTGGAAGATACCTTGAAAAAGGCCTCTCCCGAGGCTCCAGGCTTTTATGAAGTCTTGAAGGAAACCCTGCGGGCAATAGTGTTGTTGCTTTCCCCTATGACGCCACATATCTGCGAGGAACTCTGGGAAAAGCTCGGCGAGAAGGGGCTGGTTGCTGAGACCGAGTGGCCGGAATGGAGTGAAGAGGTAGCCCGGGAGGAGGAGATTACGGTGGTGGTTCAGGTGAATGGCAAGGTCAGGGATCAGCTTCGGGTACCGGCTGGAACTCCGGAAGAAAGGGTAAGAGAACTGGCCCTCTCTTCTTCCAAGGTTAAGCGCCACCTTGAGGGCAAGACCATCCGCAAGGTGGTTTTTGTGCCCGGGAGGCTCATCAATTTTGTGGCGAACTAGTTTTCTGATCCTTGTCCTTTTTCTCAATGCCTGTGGATATCGTTTGAGAGAAAAGCCTCCCGGGTTTAGGCCCGAGTGGCAGACCCTTTATGTGGAAATCTTTAAGAACCGAACCGCGGAGACCGAACTAGGGGTCTATCTCTCTGAGGCCTTGAGGCGTAGATTTGCCCGAAGTGGCTTTGTAAAGTTGGCCGCCAGTCCTACCAAAGCCGATCTCGTAATTGGCGGAGAGGTCAAGAGCCTTTCCGTAGGCGGGATTTCTTACAATACTTACACCGAAACCCTAGAACGGCGGGTTTCCGTAACCCTGGCCGTCGATATGCGGACAAGGGACGGACAGATAATCTGGCAAAATCGTAACCTCTCCCGGTATGAGAATTATCCCGTGGAGGGGACATCCTCAGGGGTCCTTGATCCTGGAAAGGAGGAGGCCCTGCGCAAACTATCCGAGGATTTGGCCGACATCATCTACCACCAAATAACCGCTTCTTTTTGACAAAAATTTCCGAAATTTTTTTACAAATTTAAAAAATCTGTAGCCTTCTAAGGCTTGACAGTGCAGAGAGAACTATTAATTTAGGTTTAAAATCGTCCCTCATAGTCCGATTTCTGCTTTAAAAATCTTGGAGGAGGTTGTAATGCCCCATAGGGTGAGGTTCGTAAAGGATTTGGAGGAGATACCTCTCTCGGTTGAGGAAAGGGAAAGGCTTTTGAGGGTATCTGAAAAGTTTCCCTTTTTTTGTACTTCTCACTATTTGAGACTCATTAACTTTAATGATCCCTCTGATCCCTTGCGTCGAGTGGTGGTGCCCGATGAGGGAGAGCTTGAGCCTTGGGGGCGGGTAGATCCGTCCAATGAGGCTAATTATACGGTCATGGAGGGGGTTCAGCACAAATATGATTCCACGGTCCTGGTTCTGGCTTCCAATAAATGTGCTGGGCTCTGCCGATATTGTTTCAGGAAGAGGCTCTTCTTGACGGATGAGAAAAGGGAGGAACGTCTTCGGGATGTAAAGGCCCTGGTAGAGTACTTGCGAGGCCATCCCGAAGTCACCAACGTCATTCTTTCCGGTGGCGATGCCTTGATGCTCTCTACTTCAAGACTTCGGGAGCTCATCTCCGAGGTCGCCAAGGTCCCTCATGTGAGGTTTATTAGATTAGGAACTAGAATCCTTTCCTACTGGCCGGAACGCATCCTCAACGATCCCGAGTTGCTTGAGGTTCTCAAGAAATATAGTCTTCCTGAAAGACGTATCTATGTGGTCACCCATTTCGATCATCCTAGAGAGATTACCCCCGAGGCCGTGCGAGCCTGCCATCTTCTTTTCAAGGCCGGGGTTCAGATTCTCAATCAATGTCCTATGATTTCAGGGGTTAATGATGATCCGGGGGTTTTGGCCGAGCTTTTCAGACAACTGGCTTCTATGGGGGTTTCTCCGTATTATGTCTTTCAATGTCGGCCTACGGTAGGCAATAAACCCTACGCCGTCCCCATTGAGCGGGGATACCAGATATTTGAAACTGCTAGGGGCAGGGTTTCCGGGGTGGCCAAGAGGGCCCGTTTCGTGATGTCTCATGCTATGGGGAAAATAGAGATAGTGGCCATGACTCGGGAGCACGTAATTTTCAAGTTTCACCGGGCCGCTCGTAATCAAGATACCGGAAAGGTTTTGGTCTATCGTCGGAATCCGCAAGCTTACTGGTTGGATGATTATACAGAGCTAGTGGAAGAAATCCCGCTTTTAGATGAGCGTCCGATCTAACCCAGGTACCGGAAACCCTCGAGGGTTTCCCGAATCTCCTTCGGGGGAATGTAGCGGATACCAAGCTTGTCCGCCATAAGAAGGACTCCTCGGTCTGCCGAAAGCACTATGCCATCAAGCTCAAGGGCTAGCAAGATGAGCTCTAGGTCCTCTCGGCTATCTACGATCCCCTCCCGGAGGGCCTCCCGATATTTTCGGCGAAGAATGTTGATGACCTCTCCTGGTTTTTTTCCGGAACTGAGCCTCACGGCCTCTTCGGCCACCCGGAGCCCTTTATTGATCCTTTTCCTCAGGTCTTCGATGAATTCATAAAGTAAGAAGGCCGGAATCTGGAGTTCATACTTTCGGGGGGATTTGACCTTGAAAATGGCCCGGGCCCTGGGCGGGATGTGAAGATCCTTTACCATCTTTTTCAGTTCCTCATAAATGGAAGAAGGCATATAAACGGAGAGTCCGTCGGCCTCCGCCGCTAAGAGAAGGAAGTTTTCAAAGGCTTCGGGGGGACTTTCACCCAGCTGGTGATAAACGTCAGGATTGGTGAAGATGCTGGTATCCGGAATCAGGCGTTCTTTCTCAGAGGCGTTAATGCTTGGCCTCCTTGGGCAACCAGGAATCTATGATTTTAGCCCCCACTAGGTCTCCCCAAACGTTTATGCTAGTTCGTAGCATATCCAAGAATCTATCCACCGCCAAGATCAGCCCCAGGCCCTCAAGGGGAAGGCCCACGGATTGAAGGACTAAGGTCATGGTTACCAGGCCTGCACTGGGAATACCCGCAGCTCCCACCGAGGCCAGAACCGCAGTCAAGAAGATAACCACCTGCTGAGAAAGCGTGAGTTTGAGACCGTAGGAGTAGGCAATGAACATGGCGGCTACGGCCTCGTAAAGGGCGGTGCCGTCCATATTGACGGTGGACCCCAGGGGGAGGATGAAACCTGCCACCTCAGGTTTTACTCCGGCTTTTTCCTCGGCAACTTCAATGGTTACCGGCAGAGTGGCCGAACTCGAAGCCGTGGAGAGGGCTAGAAGCGGAGCTTCCCGCACGGCAAGGAAATACCGCCAGGGGTTTGTCCGGGTGAAGAGATAAAGGAGAAAAGGCAGGGTTACCAAACCATGGATGGCTAGTCCCAGGACTACGGTTCCGGCATATTCCCAGAGGGATATGAGTGGAGAGAGACCTTCCTTGGCCACCAAAGAAGCTACCAGAAAGAAGACTCCTGCCGGTGTCAGGCGGATGATGCCCCGAGTGAGGGTGAGAAGAGTCTCGTTGAGGGCCCCGAAAAATAAGTTCAACGGTCTGGCCTTTTCTCCTATTTTGAGAGCCGCAAGAGCCAACACCATAGCGAAGAAGATGATGGGAATGACCTCCGTGTGGGCGAAGCTCTTGACGATATTTTCCGGAAAGAGCCCGAGGAAGAGCTCTGATAGGGAAATGGTTTTTAATTCGGGTATCTCGCTGGCCCCTATCTCGGCCGAGGGTTTGATGAGGTTCACCAGGAGGAGGCCTATTAGAACCGAAAGGGAGGTGGTCGCAAGGTAGTAAATGATGGTCCTAAGACCCAACCGTTCCAGGGTTTTCAGACTCTTCAGATTTAAGAGGCTTATAAATACCGAGGTAAAGATCAGGGGGGCTACCACCATCTTCAGCAGTTTCAGGAAGGCTTTCCCGATAACCGAAAATTTCAAGACCACCGAGGGGAAGGATATCCCCACCACGACGGCCAGCAGAATGGCCAGCAGAGTTTGATTTTCAATCCGTTTTAAAAATCCCACTTTTAGAGTTCCTCTTTTGTGCTATATATACCAAGTTATGTCGGACCTCAAACTGGATACCGCTCGGGTTTTGGTAGAGGCCTTGCCTTATATCCGCCTTTTTTATGGCAAGGTGGTAGTGGTGAAGTATGGTGGTCACGCCATGGTGGATCCGGCCCTTAAGGAGGCCTTTGCTCAGGACATCGTGCTCATGAAATATGTGGGTATTCGTCCGGTTATTGTCCACGGAGGGGGCCCCCAAATAAGTGAGGTTATGAAGAAAATGGGGCTTAAACCGGTCTTTGTAGAGGGCCAACGAGTAACGGATCCTGAAACCATGAGCGTGGTGGAGATGGTGCTGGTGGGCACGGTAAACAAAAGCATCGTCAGTCTCATAAACCGTCACGGGGCAAGGGCGGTGGGGCTTTCAGGCCGGGATGGAGATCTTATAGAGGCCGAGAAGATGCAGGTTTACCGTTACACCGGTGAGGATCGGCCTCCGGAAATCATTGATATCGGAAGGGTGGGTAAGGTCAAGAAAGTTAATCCCGAGGTTCTCAATACTCTCATGGAAAAGGATTTCATTCCTGTGATAGCCCCGGTGGGGGTGGGGCCGGATAGTGAGGCTTACAACATAAACGCTGATCTCGTGGCCGGAGCGGTAGCGGGGGCCCTTTCGGCCGAGAAGGTGGTTTATCTTACGGATGTGAAGGGAGTGCTTGATGAGGAAGGGCGTCTTCTTTCGACTATTACCCTTTCCCAGGTTGAATATCTTCTGTCGCGGGAGGTTGCCAAAGGAGGTATGATCCCTAAGTTAAAAAGTGCCAAAAAGGCCCTTTCGGCCGGGGTCAAAAAGGCCCATGTCATAGACGGCCGTGTCCCCCATGCCCTCCTGTTGGAACTTTTTACCGACCAAGGGGTGGGTACGGAGATTGTAAAGGATGAAGGAGAAACTATTTAAGCTCTTAAAGGAAAGGGCCTATCTGTTTAAGGAGGAGGGTTTCAGGCTGGCCTCGGGGAGGATCAGCCAACATTATCTAGACTGTAAACAGGTCACTCTTTATTCGGAGGCCCTTCCGCTTATCGGACGCCTCCTCTGGGAGGAAGTGAAGACCTTTGAGCCCGAGGCCGTGGGGGGACTTACTCTGGGGGCCGATCCTCTGGTAGCGGCTGTGTGCTTTGCAGCCGGTCTCGAGGACTATCCTTTAGAAGGTTTTATTGTGCGCAAAGAAGCCAAGGGTCACGGGACTCAAAAGTATATAGAAGGTCATGTTCGTCCGGGCATGCGGGCGGTCATCCTGGAAGATGTGGTTACCACCGGAGGTTCGGCCTTAAAGGCCTATGAACGGGCTAAAGAGTTTGGGCTGTATATCCTTGGAGTGGTGGCCCTGGTGGACAGAGAGGAAGGAGGGAAGGAAGCTCTCTCCGAGAGAGGCCTTATCCTCCGAGCCCTTTTTACCCTCCGCGAATTTTTCTAATTTATTCTAGTTTATTTACTTCGTCGCTGGTGACCACCCGAAAAAGGATCTTCTTTTTGAGGGAGCCCGGTCGAGCCTCCTGGACCACAAGAGATCTGTTTCCGGCAAGAAAGACGTGACGCTTGAAGCCGTCTGGCGGGGTATAAACGATCTTGAGCCCCTGAACGCGACCTTCCCGATCTACTATAATGTCAATCCTCTCAAGGAAATTGATGTTGCCGGGACCGAAGTTGGTTATGATATATCCTAGTTCAGTGGGGAAGGTCTTGGGAGCCGGCACGATATAAAGCGCATAGATCTCCTTTTCCTCCACGCTCAGGACCTCGGCCTTGACAGGGGAAAAGAATATCAAAAGGCCCAATAAGGCCATTATCGGTAAATATTTTTTCATTTGCCAAACCCCCTCAAAGGACTTAGCTTAAGTATAAGATTTCTTTTTGACCTGGGTCAAGGCTAAATGGGGGGAGGTGGTTTATCTATATTGTAGACTTAAAAAATCCAAATAAGGAGGTGTAAGGTATGTTTTGTAATCAGTGTGAACAGACGGCCAAAGGGGTAGCTTGCACCAAGATAGGGGTGTGTGGCAAATCCCACGAAGTGGATGAGCTCCAGGACCTTCTGGTGCACGCCCTAGTAGGCCTTTCGGAAGTGGCTCTTAAGGCTGAGGACAAAGGGGTTAAAAAGCCAGAGGTGGATCACTTTATCTGCGAGGCCCTTTTTTCTACTCTCACGAATGTGAACTTTGATCCCGAAAGGATTGCGGACTACATCCGGCGGACGGTAGAGCTGCGGGAGAACATCAAAAGTGAGGCCGGACTTTCGGATGTTTCCGAAGTTGCCCGGTTTGAACCCGCGGAAACCATAGAGGATTTAGTCAAACAGGGAGAAGAGGTGGAGCTCAAGCCTGAGAAGGCCAAAGATGCCGACATTTTTTCCCTTAAGCTTACTGTCCTTTATGCCTTGAAGGGGATTGCGGCCTATGCCTATCATTCGGCCAGGCTCGGAAAGGAGGACGACGAGGTTTACCGCTATATGAAAGAGGCCTTGGTCAAACTTTACCGTGACGATCTTACCCTTGAAGATTGGGTAAATATGGCTCTTGAGGCCGGAAAGATCAATTTGCGCGTGATGGAGCTTCTTGATGCCGGAAACACCGAAACCTTTGGTCATCCCGTGCCCACCAAGGTGCCCTTGGGCCATAAGGCCGGAAAGGCCATTCTGGTTTCCGGACACGATCTCAAAGACCTCTATGAGCTTCTCAAGCAGACCGAGGGCAAGGGCATCTATGTTTACACCCACGGTGAGATGCTTCCGGCTCACGGATATCCTGAGCTCAAGAAGTTCAAGCATCTTTATGGTCACTACGGGACCGCCTGGCAGAACCAACAAAAGGAGTTTGCGGAGTTCCCTGGTCCTATTGTTATGACCACTAATTGTCTCATGCCGCCTAAGGAGAGCTACAAGGACCGGGTCTTTACCCTTGGGCCGGTAGGTTTTCCGGGGGTAAAGCACATACCGAACGAGGATTTTTCTCCAGTAATTGAGATGGCCCAAAAGATGCCTGGCTTCACCGAGGATCTGACCGGAAAAGAGGTTATGACCGGTTTCGCTCGCAATGCCGTTCTTTCCGTGGCGGACAAGATTGTCGAAGCCGTAAAGAGCGGGGCCATCCGGCACTTCTTCCTAGTGGGTGGTTGTGATGGAGCCAAGCCTGTACGGAACTACTACACCGAGTTCGTGGAGAAGGTCCCTAAGGACTGTGTGGTGCTCACGCTTGCCTGCGGTAAGTTCCGTTTCTTTGACAAGGATCTGGGAGACATCGGTGGCATCCCGCGGCTCCTTGATATCGGCCAGTGTAATGACGCTTACAGTGCCGTGCAGATTGCGCTGGCCCTGGCTAAGGCCTTCAACGTAGACGTAAACCAATTGCCTCTTTCTCTTATCATTTCCTGGTACGAGCAGAAGGCCGTGGCCATCCTGCTGACGCTCCTTTACCTTGGAATTAAGAACATCAAGCTCGGCCCTAGTGTGCCGGCTTTTCTAACCCCAAACGTTTTGAACTTCTTGGCCGAAAAGTACAACCTCGCGCCTATCTCTACTCCCGAAGAAGACCTCAAGGCCATCTTGGGTTAAGTTCGTTGGGGGCCGGAAGGATTCCGGCCCCCCAATTTTTATACTCTTGACGAGCCACGGCTCTCGGTTTATGTAATTAGTAACGCCGAGGTGGTGGAATTGGTAGACACGCTGTCTTGAGGGGGCAGTGGGCGTAAGCCCGTGCGGGTTCGAGTCCCGCCCTCGGCACCATCTCTAAAGCACCATTCTCTAAAATAGTTCCTCTCTTTATAAACTTTCCAAGTTAATCCTCTCTCCTCTCTAAACTCTTGTCTTTTCTCAGTTTTTCGGGTATCTGGGATAGGATTTCAAGGGAGGAGGTTTGGTTATGCGTAAACGTCTTATGATTCTACTAATGCTTTGGATAAGTTGTACGGGAAGTCTCTGGGCGGCAGGTTTTCAACTTTTTAACGAGGGGTCAGCCCGGGTGATGGGGCTTGGGGCGGCGGTGACCGGTAGGACCGATATGGTAGAGGCCGTCTGGTATAACCCCTCGGCTACGGCCTTCTTTAAGGACCCGGAGGTCATGACTGGTCTGGCTCTGGTCATGCCCTCCGTGGAGTTTGAGAGCGACAGCGGGCGAGACTACGAGATGACCGACATGGTGCATCCCCTGCCTTTCCTTTACGCCGCATATCCCTTGAACGACCGGTTTACCCTGAACTTTTCCTTCAACGTCCCCTACGGGCTTACTACTGACTGGGACGGCGACTGGGAGGGGCGCTACGAGGCGGTCTATACTAGCCTACGTTGTTATTTTTTCACGCCTTCGATAGCGGTAAAGCTGACGGATCGCCTTTCTTTTGGTTTTGGGGCCCAGGTGGTTTACGCAGATGCGGAATTGAGGAAATACCTCGTTCCTGGGACACCAATTAAAACCAAACTCACCGGAGATGATTGGGCTGCGGGTTGGTTGGTTTCTCTCACTTATAAAATTCGTGAAGACACTGCGATAGGAATTATTTATCGTTCGCAAATAAATTTACATCTTGAAGGAGACGCTAAATACTACAATACAGAGGGTATTTTCTTAGGTCCTCTTCCTGCTTCCAGCCTTTTCATTAATGGCGATGGAGAAGTGCTGCTTGACCTTCCGGATACCCTTTCGGTGGGGATCACCACCCGCGTCATTCCCCGTTTGACTTTAAGCTTTGATCTTTTATGGAGCGGTTGGAGCACCTATGACCAACTCAAATTCAAATACGAATATGAACCCGGGGAATTTCCTGCTAAACCAGGTTCCATAATCCAGCCCAAAGACTGGGACGACGTGCTGGCGGTGCGGTTCGGGGTGGAGTATGCCCTGAGCGACACCTGGACTCTCCGCTTCGGCTACGTCTATGATCCCTCGCCCATTGACGACGACACCCGCGGGGCCGAGCTTCCCACCGACGACCGGCAGCTTTTTAACTTCGGTATGGGCTACCGGAAAGGGAACTTGGGGGTGAACTTCGCTTACACTTATCTTACCATGGAGGACTCCCATCCCGGAGAGGAGACCTCCTATCTCCGTGGTACTTATGAGGGCGAGGCCCACATCGTGGCCTTCGACCTGAGCTACAGGTTCTAGGGACGATGCGGACGCTTAAAGTCTTTCGGGAACACCGGGGTATTGCCTCCATACCGGAGGTCTTTTTCAAATCTGTGAAGGATTACGGGCCCCGTCCGGCACTTTCGGTCTTTCGGGACGGGGCCTATCAACATTTGACCTACGACGAGCTAGGGCATCGGGTGAGGTGGCTTTCCTCGGGCCTAATGGCCCTTGGGCTTTCTCGGGGTGACCGTTGTGCTATTTTGGGGCCGAATTCCCCGGAATGGGCCCTGGCCTATCTCTCGATTCTTTCGGCCGGGGGAATCTGTGTGCCCACGGATTCCCTTCTCAAAGGCTTCGAGTTCCGCCACATCTTCGAGGAGGCCGGGGTCAAGTTCATTTTCGTGGCTCCGAAGTTCCTTGAGACCGTGCTCGAGATAGACGAGGAACTCGGAATTTTCAAAAAGATCATCCTTTTTGAAAAAGTTTCCGGCGATTATCCCAAAAAGGTTACCTTCCTACCGGAGGTGATGGAAAAAGGCCGGAAACATCCCAAAGAACTGCGCTTTCCGAAGCTGGAGGAGGTAGCCGCCATCATTTACACCTCCGGAACTACCGGCAAGGCCAAAGGGGTCATGTTGACCCACCGGAATATCATCTCCGATGTGGCAGCCTGCTATCAGAGCCTGCCCTTCGATCATCGGGATCGGTTCCTTTCGGTGCTTCCCATGCATCACACTTTCGAGTGTACGGCCGGGTTTCTCCTTCCCCTTTATGCCGGCTGCCACATTACCTTTGCGCGAAGTTTAAAATCTCGGGATATCCTGGCGGATCTGAAGGCCTGCCAGGCCACGGTCATGCTAGGGGTTCCTCTGCTTTTTCAAAAGATGTATGAAGGTCTTGAGAGGGCCATCGCCAAGGCCCCTTTACTGAAAAAGGCCCTGTTTCGTTCTCTTATGCGTATGGTGCGGGCTTCGGAAAGGTTCGGACGGGAGGAAGAAGCCGGAAAGCTTCTTTTTCGCAGCCTCAGGGAGAAAGCTGGGCTCGGAAATATCCGCTTTTTCGTTTCCGGGGGAGCCCCGCTTCCTCCGCATCTTCCGAAGGCCTTTCGCAGATTGGGATTGAAGCTCCTTCAGGGCTATGGCCTTACGGAGGCCAGTCCGGTGCTTACGGTGAACCCTCCGGAGGCCCCCAAGGATGAAAGTGTGGGGCTTCCTCTTCCAGGGGTGGAGGTCAAGATCCGGAATCCGAACGAGGAAGGCGTAGGGGAGCTCTGTTTCTACGGTCCCATGATCATGAAGGGCTATTACGAGAACCCAGAGGCCACTAGAGCTACCTTTGATGAGGAGGGTTTTTTGCAGACGGGGGATCTGGGATATATTGATGCTGAGGGCTATGTCCACATCTGCGGTCGGGCGAAAAATCTGATTGTGACCCCGGCGGGCAAAAACGTTTATCCCGAGGAGGTGGAGGCCGAGCTTGACAAGAGTCCCTACATCCTTGAAAGTATGGTTTTTGGTTTTCCGAAAAACGGAGGAGAAGAGGTCTGGGCGGTGATCGTGCCGGACTATGAGACCATTGAGCGGGAGTTTCACGGAAAACGCCTTAGCGAGGCCGATGTGGAAAGGCTTATCGCCCGGGAGGTTCGTTCTCGGATGAACCGGCTTGCGGATTACAAAAGGGTCAAAAAATTCATCATTCAGGATGAGGAACTGCCCAAGACCTCAACCCGCAAGATCAAAAGACACCTTGTCATCCCAAGACTTATATCCGATTTCGAGAAACGGGAAAGGAGGTAGGACGATGGCCAAGGAATTCAACGTCGCGGTGGTGGGGGCCACGGGAGCCGTGGGCCGGATGATGATTCGGGTCCTAGAGGAAAGAAACTTCCCGGTGAAAAACCTTAGGCTCTTTGCCTCGGAGAGATCTCGGGGGCAAAAACTGAAGTTTCGGGGGGAAGAGATCCCGGTGGAAGTCCTCTCTGAGACCCCGAATTTCAAGGGGATTGACATCGCCCTTTTTTCGGCCGGTGGAAGCCGCAGCCTGGAGTATGCCCCCCGTTTTGCCGCGGACGGAGCGGTGGTGGTGGATAACTCCAGTGCCTGGCGCATGGATCCCGAAGTGCCGCTGGTGGTTCCGGAGGTCAATCCGCATGCCGTAGCCGGCTACAAGAACAAGGGTATCATCGCCAACCCCAACTGTTCTACCATTCAAATGGTGGTGCCGCTAAAACCCCTCCATGACTATGGTCGCATCAAGCGTATCGTGGTTTCCACCTATCAGGCGGTCTCCGGGGCCGGACAGAAGGCCATAGACGAGCTCACCGCCCAGGTCAGGGCCTGGTGCGCCGGGGAGACTCTTCCTGAGCCCAAGGCCTTTCCTCACCAGATCGCCTTCAACTGTCTGCCCCACATAGATGTCTTCCTTGATAACGGCTACACCAAGGAAGAGATGAAGATGGTAAATGAAACCAAAAAAATCATGGAGGACGAGAATATAAGGGTTACGGCCACCACGGTGCGGGTGCCGGTCTTTTTCGGGCATGCCGAGGCCGTGAACATCGAGACCGAAAAGAAGATCACGCCGGAGAAGGCTCGGGAGCTTCTTTCAAACTTTCCGGGGGTGGTGGTCGTAGACGATCCCGAGAACAAGGCCTATCCTCTGCAGATCCAGGTGGCCGGAAGAGATGAGGTCTTCGTGGGGCGCATTCGGGAGGACGAGTCTATCGAGAGTGGTCTCAACCTCTGGATCGTGGCGGACAACCTGCGCAAGGGGGCGGCCACCAACGCCGTACAGATTGCCGAAATCCTGGCCCAGGAATATCTGTGATCTCGGAAATTTTCGTAGAGGAGGGGGCCCTCGGTTACGAGCTCACCCGGGAGGTCCTCTCCCGGGCCAAAGGCTTACCGGTAGAAGTCATCCCTTCCTATAAGGATTATCCCTTTCCCTTTAAACCCTGGCCGGAGCTTCTATCCTGGGGGAAAAATAGGCTTTTCATTTTGCGCTATGCGGGCAAGTTTTTCCGTGCCTGTCCGGGGACCACGGCTTATCTCTGCTGCGGTTACCTGATTTTTCACTTCGGGGAAGGTTGCCCGCTGGACTGTTCCTACTGCATCCTGCAGGCCTACCTCAATCGTCCCGGACTTAAACTCTGGGCCAATCTTTTTGAGGATGGACTTCCAGAGCTTAGGGAAGCCTTCGGTTCTGCCAGGGCTTCTGGTCGAATCCTCCGGATAGGCACCGGGGAGTTTGCGGACAGCTTAGCCCTTGAGCCTTATTGTGGGGTGGCCGAAAAACTCGTACGTTTCTGGGTGGAAGAGGATCCTCCGGCAGTCCTCGAACTTAAGACCAAAGTGGCTCCTGCCGATGAATGGCTAGCCAATCTCCCTCGCACTTCCAAAGTCGTCTTTGCCTGGTCGGTAAATACCAGAAGGATGACCGAGGAAGAGGAGATCGGGGCCGCCAGGCTTGAGGAGCGTCTTCGGTCCGCCCAGAAGGCCGCGGAGCTCGGTTTTGCGGTGGCCTTCCATTTCGATCCCATTGTGCTCTTCCCAGAGACGATCGAGGCCTATCTCGAAGTGGTGGAGGCCATCTTTGAGGCCGTGCCGGCGGAAAGGATCGTCTGGATAAGTCTGGGGACCTTGAGATACATAAAGGAACTCAAGGAAATCGCCGAGGAGCGTTTCCCGAAGACCAGGATCTATGCCGGTGAATTTGTGACCGGACTCGATGGCAAGAGTCGTTATTTTCGTCCCCTAAGGGTGGCCGCGTATCGAGCCCTCTATCAAAGGATAAGGGATTTCTCCTCCGAGGTGTGTGTATATCTCTGCATGGAAAGCCCGGAGGTCTGGCAGGAGGCCTTCGGTTTCACACCACAGGAGCTGGGGGGGCTTCCGCGGATGCTCGATGAGGCTGCTCGTAGGGTTTGCGGGCTTTAGCCCTCTTCAGCCGGAGGAAGGTTGGCGTAAAGCTCGGAGAGCTTGATTCCCGTATTCAGACATTCCAACCGCACTCGGTCTTCAAGATCCGTATAAAGCTCCTCATCCCAGTCGCGAGATCGGCGATAGACCAGAACTTCAGGCCGATCTTGGGAGAGGATCAGGTACTCCTTGAGGCTTGGAATTTGCGTATAAATAAAAAACTTTTAGACGCAGATATTCCTCTACCGAGAAAGGACCGGGCAGAATTTTCCCTTCATATCCGGGAAAGATGGCTTCCATAAATTCACTTTATACGTCCGAGAGAGAGAAGGCAACTCATAGATTTTGAGGTATGATTAGTTACTATGTGGCTTCTGGTGCTGATCTTTTTTGTTCTACAAACCGGGGGTTTGGGTTGGGCTTCCTCCGGGTGTATCAAATGTCATCCGGTAAAACTGGATACGGCCCATTCTTTTCCTTGCGTCCGTTGTCACTCTGGGAACGATAAAGCTTCCCGAAAAGAGACCGCTCACCAGGGGCTGGTTTCCAAGCCGGCCCATCCCTCAAACTGGATGGCGGCCTGCGGAAAGTGCCATGGGCAGGAAATCGCCTCTCTGGAACATTCCCGGCACTACACCCTCTCCGGGGTGGTTAACAACGTCCTTATGGCCTTCGGTCTTCCACAGGTAAAAGACTTTATCGAGATACCTGAACCTGATCGGATCAAGACCAAAAGCGATCTTCTCTACGATCTTATGCGGCGCCGTTGTCTCAAGTGCCATCTATTTTACGAGGGAGAGGACTATCCCGAGGCCAGGCGGGGGACGGGCTGTGCGGCTTGCCATTTACCCTATGCCGGAGGGGAGCTTGTAGATCACCGCTTTGGGAAACCTTCTCCTCGCAACTGTCTGCACTGCCATTACGGAAATCGGGTGGGCTGGGACTATTACGGCTTTTTCGCTCATGATCTTCCCTATGCCTTCCGTACCCCTCTGGTGGAGGGCGATCTTCCGGCCAGGCCCTGGGGCATTGAGTTTCACGAGATGACTCCAGATGTGCACGCCCAAAAGGGGATGGGCTGTGTGGACTGCCACGGAAAAGAAGAACTCATGGAAGGCCGTACGAGAAAAGATTGCCTTTCCTGTCATGAAAAAATCCTCGGCCGGAAACCCTTTCACACCCGGGAAGTTCTTGGAAGGGTGAGGTGTAGTGTCTGCCATGCGGTCTGGATGGCAAGGGACGAAGGTCTTTACCTTACCCTTTACGAAGATCCTGACTGGGAGGAGTGGTCGGAATTCTTCGTGCAAGAAGATGCTGAGGTGGAAGACCTCTTTTTGACTTATTTTCAGGGGAAGACCCCTGTGCCCAAGATGAAGGACACAATCTCTGGCCAAAGTCGTGCGGGGGTCTGGTTCCTGACCCTTAAACGCCGGAGTTTCGAGGAAGTAGTTTTGGGCTTCGACTCTCGGGGGCGGTTGAGTCTCATGCGGCCGATACTTGATATCCACCTCTCTTATGTTAAGGCCGATGGAGAGGTGCCGGTGGATGACTGGCATCCCAAAGGTCCGGTGGAATTGCCCGTGAGTCCCCATACCATTGGGCCTGGGGACACCTTCCGTAGCTTTGAAATCCTGAAGAAGATTCGCTTACGTGAAGATCACAAGCCTTAAACTTACGGAAAAAGGCCTGAAGACCTTCCTTTCGGGAAGACTCTGGCTTGAGAGGCCGGATCTTGCCGTGTGGCCGGAGGAGACCCCTGGAACGGAAGTAAGGCTCGTCTCTCCGGAGGGATATTTCCTAGCCCGGGGATACTTCCATCCCGAAAGCCGGATCCCGGTAAGAATCTTTTCCAGGGAAGATGAACCTCTCGGACGGCCTTTTCTGCTAAAGGTCTTCAGGCAAGCCCTTGAATTGCGTCGAAAGCTTTATCCCAAGGAAGAGGCCTTCCGTCTGGTGCATGCGGAAGGGGACGGCCTTCCGGGCCTTACGGTGGATATCTATGGACGAGTGGCTGTGATCCAGATCTCAACCGCCGGGATGGAGAGGGTGAAAGAAGAGATCGTGGCGGCGTTGAGGGAGCTTCTTTCACCTTCCACGGTGGTTTTTAAAAACGATCTTCCGGTAAGGCGGGAAGAGGACCTGGAGCTTTACGTAGAGGTGCCTTTTGGAAATCTTTCCGGGCCCGTTGAGATTCAGATGGATGGCCTGCGGTTTCTGGTAGATCCTCTGGATGGACAGAAGACAGGTTTTTTCCTGGATCAGAGGGAAAACCGGAGGGTAATAAAGAAGCTCTCCCAGGAGGCCGTGGTGTTGGATCTCTTTTCCTACACCGGGGCCTTTGGTCTCTATGCCCTTTCCGGAGGAGCCAGAAGGGTCTTTGCCGTGGATCGGTCGGAGAAGGCCCTTGAGCTGGCCGAGGAGATGGCCCGGCTAAACGGCTTCTGGGATCGGCTTTTCCCGATTAAGGCCAGAGTGGAAGAATTCCTGCGAGACGCCCCTGACGCCAGCGTAATAATCCTTGACCCCCCAGCCTTTATCAAGAGCTACCGCGCTCTTGAGGCTGGTCGTAAGAAGTATCGGGAAGTTAACCGTATGGCTATCAGAACCCTGTCGAGAGGGTTCTTTTTTACCTCCTCATGTTCACAATTTCTTACGGCCGATGACCTCTATCGCATAGTAAGATCTGCAGCCAAAAATAAGAATTTACGTCTTCTGTTTCGTCATTTCCAGGCCCCGGATCATCCTGAAAATCCGGCCCACCCCGAAACCCTGTATCTCAAAGGTTTCACCTTTTGGGTGGAGGAGCGTTAATCTATTTTAGAATGCCGGAAAGGAAGTCTTGCACCAAAGTGTCCGGTCCCATATCCGGGGCGCCTCCTAGAACCACGCGTATGCGGGCGGTCTCAAGCCTTTCTTTCCATTCCGGTGATAGATCTAAGGCCAAAAGATGGGTGGCCACCTGCTCCTTGAGGAAGGCCTCAAGATCTTGATCTTCCGGACGCCTTACCACGTCCTTTACCCGGACCTTGCCAGCTTCGATGTCGTAAACGGCAAAGAGATCGGTTGCGAGCGGATCCTTGGCCAGGTTCGTTCCTGATACCGGAACCGCTACCCGCATGTAGCGACCTTCTTCGACTTCGCGCCACATTTCCTCCGTGGCGGCCACCACATTGCGCACCAGTTCTTCGAAGGCCTGGGCTGTGATGGATTCGGGATAGGCCGCAATCGCAGGTTTTCCAGCGTCTCCGGCTGCCACCACTCGGGGATCGACCGGAATTCGTCCCAGGAAGCGAATGCCCATCTCCTCGGCCAATCTTTCGCCTCCGCCCCGCTTGAAGATGTCCAGTTCTTTCCCGCAGTGCGGGCAGATGAAACCGCTCATATTTTCTACCAGACCCAGTATACGCATCTTGACCTTGCGACAGAAGTTGATGGACTTCTGGACGTCGATGAGAGATACTTCCTGAGGGGTGGTTACCACTATAGCATAAGCGTCGGGAATGGTCTTGGCTACCGTAAGGGGCTCGTCTCCGGTTCCCGGAGGGGCGTCTATTATAAGGTAATCCAATTTGCCCCAGTCAATATCGCCGATGAACTGTTTGATGGCCGATATCTTGAGTGGCCCTCGCCAGATGACGGCCGCATCTTCTTTGGGAAGCAAAGGTTCAATGGAAAGGAACTTGAGGTTAGGGGAGTAACTTATGGCCCCCAGACGGCCGTCCGGCCTCCGGGGCAAACGTTCCCGTCTTACTCCCAGCATTTTGGGAATGTTTGGACCGTGTAGATCTACGTCTAGAAGACCTACCATGAAGTCCTGAAGGGAGAGTCCTACGGCCAAGTTCACCGAGACCGTGCTCTTGCCCACTCCGCCTTTGCCGGACATCACGATGATCTTGTGCTGGATGCGAGAAAGTTGCTCCCGGACCTTCTTTTCCTGCTGGTCGAGAAGAATGTTCTTTTCCTGTCCAATGGCCATATTTCCCTCCCCGAGTTTTAAGCTCGCACGTACCGATAGCCTTCATTCTGCCACTCTACCAGGACCCTGATGCCCGCGGGAACGGTCTTTCCGTTTTCGGGAACCAGCGCCGGGTCCACGTCAAAAGCTCGCATGGCGTTTTCACAGAAATAAACCGTCACGCCGTCCTTTACGGCTTCACGATAGAGGTCTTCTACCTCACTAAAACGTTTGAGGATGGTTATTCCCTCGGCGTTTACCAGAATACGTACTGAGAAATTCTCTCCGCTCATGGCCTTGATAAAGTTGCGAGCTACTTTTAAGGCCACCTCGAATCTCCCTGACTCCGGAACGTGTAAAACCAGTTTCCAGTCCGCCATATTGCACCTCCTTTAGGCCCTTTTCTAGTTCCGAAAGTTTACCACAGATGTTAGAATTATCCAGCATGCCGGTTTTTCCCTCTCAACATCTCAAACGTCTGGTAGATCTTGCTCGCAAGGGACGCGTGGCTCCGCTCTACCTCTTCGTAGGAGATCCGGAAGAGGCCTATGCTAAGGCTAGCAAGATTGTCTCGGTACTGGTAGAAAAGGGGGCCCTCTATGAGAGTTTCGACCTCCAGGAAGCCTCTTTCGAGGACCTCATGGCTCTTCTTTCGGAGGCCGCTCTCTTTGGACCTCTAAAGGTGGTCTTGGTGAAACATGGAGAACGGCTGGCCGGAAAGAAGGATATCGTTTCTCGCATACTCAAAAGCCTGGCTCCGGGATCGCGGTCCCTTTGCCTGCTGGCCGAAACCTATCCCGAGGAGGACGAACTTTATCGCTACGCCCTTGAAAAGGGCGTAGTAGTGCCCCTCAACCTTCAAAAAGGCCAGGCCCGGTTTCTCTCAGACTTGCCCCATCTTCTTTCCGAAGCCGGCAAAAAGATGGATAGAGAGGTGGCGGAATACTTCCTTTCTCTTCTAGGCGAAGATTATGCCCGTTTCCGGAACGAATTGGAAAAGCTTATCCTTTACACTGGAGATCGGGAGATCATCACCCGGGATGACGTGGAAGCCGTGGTCTCTCCGGATGAAGAGGCTGCTCTCTTTCTTCTCGGAGATGTTCTTATGGAGAAGGGGCCTGAGGTTGCCTGGGGAATACTTCGGAGACTCCTTGAAGGCGGAGAGGTCCCGGCAAGGGTGCTTAAGGCCTTAACCACCTTTTTCAAGCGTCTCTGGCTCCTTCACTACCTCTTGAGTTCCAAACCGGAACTTTTGAGGATCAATCGTTTCGATGCTTTTAAGTCTGCCTATGAGAATTTGCTTAAAGAGGTTTGGCCGGAAAGGCCGCCCGCAGTACTGACCAAACTCCATCCTTATGCCGTTTTCCGATTAAAAAGACACCTTCGGAAGTTTTCGTCCGAGACCTTTCCAAAACTATTTTATTATCTCTGGGAACTTGATTTGGCACTTAAGAAGGACTTTCGCGATCCGTATCGGGCCTTCTATGAGTTCTTTATTCGGGTCTTTGAGCTTCAAAGGAGGGGTATGTTTCAGAAAAGTCCTCAAGTGCTCGAATCTTTTGGATAAGTTCTTCACGAGTCTTGAAATCGAAGCTTATCTTAAAGCGGTCTTTTTCATAAGCTTGGGTAGCTTCAAAGTGGATGCCTTTCTTTAAAAGGACTTTTTGGGTTCTTAAAAGATCTTCTTCGAAACGATGGACTTGAGGTTTGAGAAGTCTTCTCAACTTTTTGAGGAATCCTTTTCGATCTGCCATTTCCGAAAATTCCCGGGCCACTACTTCCTCTATTTCAAGGTCATACCTTTTGGAGAGATCAAGGAGACCGATAAGGACTTCCCTCTGTTCCGAAAAAGTGAAACGGAAACGCTGAAAGAGCGCCAGGAAAAAGAGTTGTCTTTCCGAAGGGAACTTGGTCAGGGTTTCGGCTACTTTGGGGTTCAAGGTTTCTTTTGCCACCGCCAACTTGATTTCCTCTGGACTCTCGGAGAGCCGCTTTAGAAAAAAATACCAGCGTGGATTCTCCGGAATACCCAGACGGGGAAATATCTTCCGACTTACCTCTTCCGGAGGTAGGTAACGTTCAAAGCGAGATACGACCTCGGCCTTCTCGGCCAGATTGAGTCCCCGGAAAAGGTTGCTCTCCAGCGAAAGATGGAGGGCTTCAAGGGGGGCTAGTTCACGGAGTATGAGAACCTCTATGGTAGTCATTCCCAAGGTTTTCGCGGAGAGCAGGCGACCTTCGCCACATATCGGAAGCAGGCCCTCCCGGTTCTCCAGTACCACCGGAGGCTCGATGATGCCGTATCTTCTTATGCTTTCAAGAAGTAGGTTATCTCTTTTGGGGAGGGAAAAGACGAAGGGTCTTTCGGAGAACTCGATCTCATCGAGCTTGATCCGGGAGAGGGACATCAGAAAAGGCTCTTTCCAGTAAGCCTTTTCAAGGCCTCAAGATATCTCTCTCTAGTCTTTTCTACGATTTCGGGAGGAATTTGAGGGGCAGGAGGTCTCTTGTCCCAGCCGATTTCTTTGAGCCAGTCCCTTATGAACTGCTTGTCGAAACTCTTTTGCGGGCGTCCGGGTTCATACTCCTCCTTGGGCCAGAAACGGGAGGAGTCCGGGGTGAGCACTTCATCCACCAGGATGAGCTCACCGTCTATCAAACCGAACTCGAATTTGGTGTCCGCAATGATGATTCCCCGGCTTTCAGCGTATTCTGCGGCTTTACGGTAGAGGGCAAGCGAGATCTCTTTCACCTTTTCTGCGGTCTCTTCCCCGATAAGGCGCACGCATTCTTCAAAGGTGATGTTTACGTCGTGTTCCCCCTGTTCGGCCTTGGTGGAAGGAGTGAAAATAGGTTCCGGAAGACGATCCGCTTCCCTGAGCCCGGAAGGGAGTTTTATTCCACACACAGTTCCCTTTTCCCGATACTCCTTCATGGCCGAGCCCGTTATGTAACCCCGTACGATACATTCCACCGGAAGGACCCGGGCCTTTTTGACCAGCATGCTCCTTCCGGAAAGGATGTCTCGGTAAGGTTGGGTTTCTTCGGGATATTCCGAAGGCTCGGCGGAAATCAAGTGATGGGGGACGACCTCTTTCAGGAAGTCGAACCAGAAAAGGGACATCTGGGTGAGGATACGGCCTTTGTCCGGAATGGGCGTGGGCAGAACCACATCAAAGGCCGAGATCCGGTCCGTGGCTACAATGAGGAGTTTGTCTCCAAGGTCGTAAATGTCCCGAACCTTCCCCCGAGAAAGGAGCTTTAAGTTCTCAAAGTCGGTTTTGAAGAGTGCAGTACTCATGGTTCTAAGCCCTCGCTCTGGCCAGTTTCCGAGTGCGCTTTTTGAAACGAGAAGCTAGCTTCCGATAGCGTTCGTAACGCTCCTGGTCCCCTTCGGCCTTGGCCTTTTCCGCAAGCTCCTTAAACTTTTTGATCTTGGCCTTGAGTTCCCGCATGGAGCCGCCAACCTTTCGCGGGGCCTCTTCAATGCCATAGACCTTCTTTAAGGCCGAAATCAATTCCTCTTTGTTCATGCCGTGGACCCCGGAAATTTCCGGGATCTGAAGGGCAATCTCCCGTAACTCCTTAATGGTCATCTTTTCCAGCTTTTTGGGAAGCGGTGGAAGTCCTCCATCACCAGCTTCGGCCTGAGCCTGCGTCTCTTCCTGGACCTCCTCCTTTACCTCTTCGGCCATCATTCCCCTCCCGAAAATTTTTTGGAAAACATAAACGGTTTTTAGGTCTTCTTCAAGAGCCAAAACCCGGATAAAATTCTAAAAATGGCGCTTCCTTGGGGCATTCTTGAAGAGAAGGACTGGTTAATCTTGCGGGATCTCTATGCCCTGGCCCCTGATTGTGCTAAGTTTCTTTCCCGGCGTTTGCGCCTTGATTTGGAAGAGACCATGCAAAGATTAAGAAGATTGGAAAATCTGGGTTTCCTCGAACGGGTCAAGGGGAGATTCCTGAAAAAGAAAGGGCTTAGACGTCCTAAACACATGAACCATACTTATTACGAACTTACCCGAGAGGCTAGGCTTTACCTAAGGCAAACCCTTTTCGAAGACCGCGGAGGGCATTCATGATCGAAGAAGTTTCCTTTTCCACTTCCGAACTGATGGAAGGAGAAAGCATCGAGGTCCCCGAAATTCTTCCTCTCATGGCCATAAGGGACATCGTACTTTTTCCTGGGATGGTCATCCCCCTTTTCGTGGGGCGAGAGAAGAGTCTTGAGGCCGTTTCCGAGGCCCTGGCTGGGGAAAAACTCCTAACTCTTGTTACCCAGAAAGACCCTGCCGAGGAAGACCCCGCACCGGAAGCCCTTTTTAAAGTGGGGGTCGTAGGGCTGATTATCCGGACCTTCAAGCTCCCGGAAGATCGTCTCAAGGTCTTGGTTCAGGTTTTGGCTCGGGTGGAGGTCAAGGAGTTCCTGCAACTCCAACCTTTCTTCAAGGCCCGAGTTCTTCCGGTAAAGGAGAAGGAGCCCGAACATCTCTCCGTGGAGGCCGAGGCCCTTCTTAGAAACGTGCGAGAGACTGCGGAAAAAGTCCTGGCCCTGAGGGGGTTGCTTAATCCGGATCTTTCGGCCATGTTCAGTTCCGTAGATGAACCCGGAAGACTAGCGGATCTGGTAGCTGCGCACGTACGCTTTAAGGTCTCGGAGGCTCAGGAACTTCTTGAAACTTACGACGGCCTCGAACGACTACAGAAGATAGCCCGTTATCTTCATCGCGAACTTGAAGTAGCTACCCTACAGGCCAAGATCCAGAGCGAAGCCCAGGAAGAAATGGCTCGTTCTCAGCGGGAGTATTTCCTTCGGGAACAACTGCGGGCCATCAAACGGGAGCTTGGGGAGACCGACGAGCTCGAGGCCGAGATCGAGGAGTTGCGAGAAAAGATCCAGAAGGCCCGAATGCCCAAGGAGGTGGAGAAGGAGGCCCTAAAGCAACTTTCCCGCCTTGAAATGATGCATCCGGATACGGCGGAGGCCACGGTTATCCGGAACTATCTTGACTGGCTCATCGAACTCCCCTGGCGCAAGAGTACCAAGGATAAGCTTGACCTCAAAAGGGCCAAAGAGATTCTAGACGAAGATCATTATGATCTCGATAAGGTTAAGGAGAGGCTGCTTGAATATCTTGCGGTCAAGAAACTCAATCCCAAGGCCAAGGGCCCTATCCTTTGTTTTGTAGGTCCTCCGGGAGTAGGAAAGACAAGTCTTGGGCGCTCCATCGCCCGGGCCCTGGGGCGCAAATTTGTGCGGGTCTCCCTAGGTGGCGTCCGGGACGAGGCCGAGATCCGGGGGCATAGGCGGACTTATGTGGGAGCCCTCCCGGGCCGGATCATCCAAGGACTGAAGCAGGCCGGGGTCAATAATCCGGTCTTCATGATAGACGAGGTGGACAAGCTCTGCTCGGACTTTCAGGGGGACCCGGCCGCGGCCCTCCTTGAAGTTCTCGATCCGGAACAGAACCGGGAATTTGTGGATCACTACTTGGGAGTCCCCTTTGATCTTTCCAAGGTCATGTTTATTGCCACCGCTAACATGACCGATCCCCTTCCTCCGGCCCTTCTGGATCGTATGGAAGTGATCTATCTTTCAGGTTACACCCCGGAAGACAAACTGATGATCGCCCGTAGGTATCTCCTCCCGCGCCAGCTTAAGGAGCATGGTCTTTCCGAGAAGGATCTGCATCTTTCCGATCAGGTGATTTTTAAAGTCATTGCAGAGTACACGGCCGAGGCTGGGGTGCGGGAGCTCGATAGGAAGCTCGCGGCCCTCTGTCGCAAGGTAGCCCGCAAGCTTGCCGAGGGGGAAAAGGGACCTTTCCGCATAACCGCGGGTAATCTCCACAAGTATCTCGGCCCTCCGGAATACGTGGAGGAGCTTTCGCAAGAAGAGGACGAGATCGGGGTGGCTACTGGCCTGGCCTGGACCCCTTACGGCGGTGAGGTCCTCTACATCGAGGTCACCGTGATGGAGGGGAAGGGCAACTTGATCCTAACCGGCCAGCTCGGTGATATCATGAAGGAAAGCGCCCAGGCGGCTCTATCCTATATCCGAACCAAAGCTAGGGAACTAAAAATTCCAGTAAGATTTTATGAAAAGTACGATCTTCATATCCACATTCCTTCCGGGGCCATTCCCAAGGACGGGCCGAGTGCCGGGGTAACTATGGCGGTGGCCATGATTTCGGCCTTGGCCAAACGTCCGGTCTCCAAGGAAGTGGCCATGACCGGAGAGATCACCCTCAGGGGAAAGATTCTCCCGGTGGGCGGTATCAAAGAAAAGGCCCTTGCGGCCTTACGTAAAGGGATAAAAAAGGTCCTCCTTCCGGAAAAGAACCTAAAGGACCTCGAGGACATACCGGCAGAGCTTCGCCGGAAACTGGAATTCGTGCCGGTCAAACACTTGGACGAAGTCCTGGAGATAGCTCTGGTCAAGAAGCGGAGAGGCCAGAAGAGGAGCTAGCTTCGGGCCTTGGTTCCTCTTTCTGGCCTCATATATAGCCCATATTACAAAAGCCATGAATTATAATGACTTCAGTTTTTTGGCCACCTCTTTGGCGAAATAGGTGATGATGATATCCGCCCCGGCCCGGCGGATGGAGAGCAGGCTCTCCAGCATAACTCTTTCCTCGTCAAGCCAGCCTAGGCGGGCCGCAGCCTTGATCATGGCGTATTCCCCGCTTACCTGATAGGCCGCGATGGGGTGGTTGAACTCCTCCCTCAGGGCCCGGATGATGTCGAGGTAGGGCATGGCCGGTTTTACCATGATGATGTCTGCGCCTTCCTCTATGTCTAAAGAGGCCTCCCGCAGGGCCTCACGGGCGTTGGCCGGGTCCATCTGGTAGCTGCGCCGGTCGCCGAACTGCGGGGCCGAATCCGCGGCCTCTCGGAAAGGTCCATAGAAGCTCGAACAATACTTCACGGCGTAGGAGAGGATGGCCACGTTTTGAAAACCGGCCTCGTCCAGGGCCTCGCGGATGCGGGCCACCCGGCCGTCCATCATGTCCGAAGGGGCCACGATGTCGGCCCCGGCCCGGGCGTGGGAGACCGCTGTGCGGGCAAGCTGCTCGAGCGTGAGGTCGTTGTCCACCTCGCCGTTTTTGATAATACCGCAGTGGCCGTGACTGGTGTATTCGCAGAGACATACGTCCGTGACCACGATGAGCTCGGGTACTTCCTTTTTGATGGCCGAGACGGCTTTTTGAACGATTCCTTTCTTGGCATAGGCCTCGGAGCCTAGCTCGTCCTTTTTTTCAGGGATGCCGAAGAGGATGACCGCCGGAAGACCTAGCTCGTAAACCTCTTTGGCCTCCCTTACGGCTTCATCCACTGAGAGCCGAAAGACTCCAGGCATGGAGGACACTTCCTCGCGCACCTTTTTCCCTGGGCAGACGAAGAGGGGATAGATCAGGTGCTTTACGGAAAGCTCGGTCTCCCTCACCATGGCCCGCAGGGCCTCGGTGCGCCTGAGACGACGGGGACGATATTCGGGAAAGAACATACCTCACCTCCTGCAATGTTTGACAATTTACTATACCCTTTCTAAAATCTTTTAGAAAGAATTAAAGTTTTGCAGGGCTTTTCCGGATTTAGGGCGTGAGAAGGTGATGAGGCTGGTGAATTTTTCGGAGTGGGCGGAGGGCCGAAAGGCTGCCACAGCGGAAAAGGTCAGGGTCCGGAAGTAAACATGAAAAAGATCTCGTTGGCGGCGGTTTGACTGATGACGATCTTCGTCGGGACTCTCCGGGCCGAAGTGACCAACGAGATGATTTACCGGAAGCTCCTTTTTCTGGATCATTACTGGAATATTTGTGACGCTTACGAGGGTGATGATAAGTTTTCCGTTCTGGGATAGGAGGACGACCATCAGGCGGGCGAGGGAGGAAGCGATGGAGAGAGGTTTTTCCTGTTCTTGACAGAAAATTTTTTTCAATTTTAGAATATGTTAAAAAGTTGATTTCGTAAATCCAAAAAAGTTAACAAGGAGGTGCAGTTATGTTGAAAAGAGGCACGGGAGCAAGGACCGGGGGTTTCACCCTGGTGGAGCTGGCCATCGTTCTGGTTATTATCGGTTTGCTTTTGGGAATGGCCTTGAAGGGGCGGCAACTTATCAAGTCGGCTAGGGAAGATGCTTTTTATAACAAGCTTCAAAAGATTTCTGCGGCTATAAATATTTTCTATGAAAGATATAATAGATTGCCGGGAGATGGATGCACTAATAATCCTTCAACTGGATTATGTACTACTTCTAATACCTATTTGAATGGAAGGATTGATACTACTACGGAACAAGCTGCTTTCTGGAGTGAGTTAAGGAATACGGGATTATTGACGGAGGCTGATAGAAGAGAACCTTTTACTGGAAAGTTGTTGGTTTTTTCAAATTACAGTTCTCCTCCTTATGACGGAATCTGGCTAGAAACAGCATATAACGAACCAGCATCAGCTATATGCAGAGTAGATCAGAAGTTTGATGATGGTAATGCTGCTCCTAGTTCTGGAGGAATTATCTTTACTGATGCCGGTAATGAATATGACCCAGATACTGATTGTGATAGCTTAACAGGAGTTGTTGAAGGTAATTTTAATGTTTATCGGTATTAAAGAACTTAACAAAACCATTTTGCCCCGGAGGCTAAGCCCCGGGGCAAAATGGAATTTCTCCGCTAAGGTTTGGTTTTATTTGAAACCCGAGGGAATGACCATCAGGCGGTTTTGACTCCCCCCGCTGAAGCGGTTAAAATGCGGGCGTGGCGGAGGCGAGGCTTTCTCTTATTTCAGAGAAGGAACTTCCGGAGGGGCTCCGGCCCCTGGTGCTGGAGGTTCAGGCCCGGAGTGAGACTCCGCTCTTCAAGCTCTTCGAGCGCCTACCGAGGGATCTTTCCACCGACCGGCTTGACCGCCGCCGTTTTCTGATTTCGGGGACAACCGAGGCCTTTCGGAACCTTATCCGCGAAAACTTCGACCTCAAGTTTGCCAAGGGGCTCCTCATTTTCCTTTCTGAGTGGGAGCCGGCTTTGGTTTCGGACCTCATTCCTAAGCACGGTCTCATTCCTCCTCAGGACCTGGCTTTTGGGGTTCTGACGGAGGAAGAAGTTTACCGTCTTTCCCCGGCCCTTAAGGCTCGTCATCTTTATTTCGGGGTGGAATACCAGGGGCCGGAATCTCTGGCCGTGGAAGTCCTGCGCAGCCGGCTTCCCTTTGTGCTTGAGGGGGCCCCAGGGGAGGATCGACGTATCATCGTCTCTGCAAGCCTTGCCGATCTCCTGATTTATCTGTTAAAACCCCTGGAGGATTTGGAAGACCTCAGGGAGTACGTAGAAAGGATCTTGAAAGAGCTGAAGAAAAGACATCCAGATTGTTTCGGAGAAGGAGGGTAAAATGGGTCTCACGGTTGCGGAGAAAATCATCGAAAGACACCTGGTTTCGGGAAGCCTCAAGCGTGGCGAGCCCATTGCTATCCGTATAGACCAGACCCTAACTCAGGACGCCACCGGTACCATGGCCTATCTCGAATTCGAGGCCATTGGAATTGACCGGGTGCGGACCGAACTTTCGGTCTCCTATGTGGATCACAACCTCCTTCAGACCGATTTTCGCAACGCCGACGACCACCGGTTTTTGCAGACCGTGGCTGCCCGCTATGGCCTCTGGTTCTCTCGTCCCGGAAATGGTATCTGCCACCAGGTGCACCTCGAGCGCTTCGCAAGGCCAGGGCGCACCCTCCTTGGTTCGGATAGCCACACCCCCACCGCCGGAGGCTGCGGTATGATCGCCATCGGGGCCGGGGGATTGGACGTGGCCATGGCTATGGCCGGCGAACCCTTCCATCTCATCATGCCCAAGATCTTGGGGGTTCACCTTACCGGCAAACTCCCGCCCTGGGTTTCGGCTCGGGATGTGGCCCTCTGGCTTCTTCGGAAACTTACGGTAAAGGGTGGTCTGGGTAAGATCCTGGAATATTTCGGTCCCGGGGTTAAGGAGCTTTCCGTGCCGGACCGGGCTACTATCGCTAATCTTGGCACCGAGATGGGGGCCACCACCAGCGTGTTCCCCGCAGACGAGGTTACCCGGGCCTGGCTTTACGCTCAGGGGAGGGAAGGAGATTTCGAGGAGATCCTCCCGGACGAGGACGCCCGTTATGACGAGGTCATTGAGCTCGACCTCTCCAGCCTTGAGCCCTTGGCGGCCTGTCCTTCCTCGCCGGACAACGTGAAGCCCGTGGCCGAGATCGCCGGAAAACCCGTGGCCCAGGTCATCATTGGCTCCTGCGCCAATTCGTCGCTTAGAGATCTTCTGGTGGTGGCTGAAGTGCTCGGACGCCACCCTGTGCATCGGGATACCTGCCTCGAGATCAATCCTGGCTCCCTCCAGGTGGTGGAAAACCTCGAGGCCCTGGGAAAATTCCAGTCCCTCGTTCATGGCGGGGCCAGAATACACCAAAGCGGGTGTCTCGGTTGTATCGGTATGGGGCAGGCCCCACCCACAGAGGCCATTTCTCTGCGCACCTTTACTCGTAACTTCCCCGGCCGGTCCGGGACCCGGCCGGATTACGTCTATCTGGTCTCTCCGGAGACGGCGGTAGCTTCGGCCGTGCGCGGGGTGATCACCGACCCTAGAGAACTAGGGGATTATCCCGAAATCAGCCTTCCTGAAAAATTCATTCTGAACGATACCCTGCTTGTCCCTCCACTTCCAGATGAAGAGGCCCTCAAAGTGGAGATCCTGCGCGGGCCGAACATTGTGCCCCTTCCGAAGTTCGATCCCCTGCCTGAGGACCTGGAGGGAGAGATTCTCCTCAAGGTGGGGGACAACATCACTACCGACCACATTATGCCTGCTGGGGCCAAGATTCTTCCGCTGAGGAGTAACCTTCCAGCCATAAGCGAATACGTTTTCTCGGCGATCGATCCGGAATTTTCGAAAAAGGCCTTGGCCCTTAAAGAAAAGGGCACGGCGGTGGTGATTCTAGGCGGGGAAAACTACGGGCAGGGTTCTTCAAGAGAGCATGCGGCCCTGGCCCCGAGGTATCTTGGAGTAAGGCTGAAGATTGCCAAGAGCTTTGCCCGCATTCATAAGGCCAACCTTATAAATTTCGGTATTCTTCCCGTGGTTCTCGAAAATCCGGAGGATTATGACCGCCTTGCCGCTGGGGACCGCATCCGGGTCCCAGATATAAGGAAGGCCCTTTCGGAGGGAGCCGAACGCCTCCGCATAGAGGTTCCCGGAAAGGAAGAGATCTGGGGCCGTCTGGAACTTACGGAAAGGGATCGAGAGATCATTCTTTCCGGTTGTCTTCTAAATATGGTTAAGAAATAAACAGGGAAGACGGCGTAATTTCGGAAAACTTTGCTGGATATCGGAAAGTATGTCTTTACGGTGGGCATTCCGGAAGGACTTCTCGGTGATCGTCTGAAGTTTAAATTGGGCTTGTTTTTATTTGGAATAGGCTTTACTTTGTTAATAGTGGATTTTTTATATTCCACCGGATGAGGGATAAGGATGGAAGGCATCTATGTTCTGTTAGGTGGTTTGTTACTTGTGGCGCCTTTGGGAGTTTTGATAATTATAAAAGACGCCCTCAAGGCTAGAAAAATTTCATAAGTTCTATGAAGTTCCGCCTAATTATTCTCCTCTTTGCTCTTTTGGCCCTGGTTTTTCTCTTTTTTAACCCTTTTGTAGGGTTTTACACCGATTATCTCTGGTACAAGGATTTGGGGTATCCTCAGGTCTTCCTCACCAGATTCAAGGTTCAGGGGGTTCTATTTCTCTTGGTGGCCTCTTTTACGGGATTGGTGTTTTACTTTCACGGATATCTGGTCCATAGAGTGGCCTCTCGGGGCGCCTTCTGGTCGCAGTATCTTGATCCCCGCTTCACTCGTTTTCTCTCCGAGAAATTTCGCTTTCTTCTGAAAGTGTTCTCTATCTTTCTGGCCTTTTCTTTTGGATTGGCTGCTAAAGAATTCTGGCAAGATTATTTGCTGTTCGTCCATGGAAAGGCTTTCGGCCTAAAAGACCCTTTGCTTTCGTTGGATATCGGATTCTATGTCTTTAGACTTCCCTTTCTGCGCTACCTGGGGGACTTGGCCTTTGCTCTCTGGACCCTCTTGTTTTTAACCGGAACTCTTATTTTCGTGGGACTTGGCCACTTGGAAAGGGGCGGCCGGCTCGGGATACGACTCACTTCGGCCTTTCGCCGCTACTTAGCCTTGATGGTAGCCCTCTTTTTCCTGCGTTTGGCCTATGACCTTTTCCTTGACCGTACGGATCTTCTTTTTGACGAGCGGGGGGTAGTGTTCGGGGCAGGTTACACCGAGGCCCGGGTGGTGCTTCCGGCCTTAAACGCCCTTATGCTTTTGTCATTGGCCGCGGCCCTCCTTTCGGCGGTCTTCATCCTGAGGCCCAGAAAAGAGATTCTGTTCGGCCTCGTGCTGGGCTATGGCTTGCTCTATTTTATAGGACTCAAACTCCTTCCGGGTGTGGTGCATCGGTATGTGGTGCAACCAAACGAACTTGATAAAGAAAAGCCTTACATTGCCCACGAGATCCGTTACACTCGAGAGGGCTTCGGCTTGACCTCCGTTAAGGAAAAATCTTTCACTTTTGGAAAACCCCTGACTTACAACGACCTCAAACGCAACGCCCTTACCATCAAAAACATAAGGCTCTGGGATCATCAGCCTCTACTCGAAACTTACAGCCAAATCCAAGAGATTCGCACTTATTATCGTTTCGTTTCGGTGGACAACGACCGGTATGTGCTCAACGGAGAACTTCGCCAGGTCATGCTCTCGGCCCGGGAACTTTCCCATGCTGACCTGTCCAGTAAATCTTGGATCAACCTTCACCTGGTCTATACCCATGGCTACGGCCTTACCCTGGGAGTGGTTAATCAAGTTTCCCCGGAAGGGTTGCCGGTGCTTCTGATCAAGGACATCCCTCCCAGATCTTTGGTGGACCTTAAGATCACGCGTCCAGAGATCTATTTTGGAGAACTGACGGACACCTACGCCGTAGTGAATACCCGGGTTAAAGAATTCGATTACCCGGCTGGTGAAAAAAATGTTTACACCACCTATCGTGGAAAGACCGGGGTTAGGGTAGGGGGCCTTTTCCGTCGGACACTTTTCGCCTATCGTTTCGGAACTAGCAAGTTTCTTTTCTCCCAGGATATCCTCTCTGAAAGCCGTGTTCTCTACTATCGAGAGGTCCGAGAACGGGTTAGACGTTTGGTGCCTTTTCTGTTGGTAGATGGTGATCCCTATCTAGTTATCGGTAAGGATGGTCGCCTTTTTTGGTTCTTGGATCTTTATACGGTTTCAAACCGTTTCCCCTATTCTCGTAGGGTAAGAGGCCTAGGAAACTACGTGCGGAACGCGGCCCTAGCGGTAGTGGACGCCTATCATGGGACGGTCGACTTTTATCTCAAAGATCCTCGTGATCCTATCATTCAGACCTATCAGGAAATTTTTCACATGTTTAGGCCTCTTTCGGACTTAAGGGCCGATCTTAGAAGTCACATTCGCTATCCTCATCGTCTATTTTCCCTGCAGGCCAGGCTCTACGGTCGCTATCACATGACCGATCCCCGAGTATTCTACAACCAGGAGGACCTCTGGGAGATCCCCAAAAGTCCGAAGGATCCTAGGCGATACATCCGGGCTTACTACACCATCATGAGACTACCGGGACAAGATATGGCAGAATTTATTCTCATGGTGCCCTTTACCCCGGCCAAGAAGAACAATCTTTCGGCCTGGATGTGTGTACGATGTGACCCTGAAAATTACGGGGAAATACTGGTCTATCGTTTCCCTAAACAAAGCCTGGTTTACGGCCCACAGCAAATCGAAAGCCGCATCAATCAGGATCCGGAAATCTCACGCCAGCTCTCTCTCTGGGACCAGCGGGGAAGCCGGGTCATTCTGGGAACCCTTCTGGTGATCCCCATAGAGAACAATCTCCTCTATGTACAACCCCTTTATCTCAAGTCCGAGACCGGACAGATTCCCGAGCTCAAGCGGGTTATCGTGGCCTACGGCAATCGGATTGCCATGGCTGAAACCCTGGATAAGGCCTTGATGGAGATTTTCGGTTCAGTGGAAGAAAGAATTAAAGAGGCTGGCCGCCAGATACTTGAAAAGATGAAACCACGGGTGGAATCTGGAAAAGCTTATCTCAGGGGACTTTACCAAAGGGCTGAAGAGGCCTTGAGACGTGGAGATCTCGAAGAATTCGGTCGTCTCTGGAAAAAACTCGGGGAGGCTCTGAGGTGAGGCTTACTCTTGGGGTATGCCTGATATTGACCGTGGTCTTGACCGTCTGTCCGGCCAGGGCGAAGGAGGATACCGAACTTTTTGCCGAGCTTAAGAGCCGGCTGATGGCAGAAGGTTTTTCCCCTGCGGAAATTGACAAAGTCTTCTCCGATCCCCGGGTGAAGTTTTTGCCGCAAATCATGCCTCGCAAACTCACCTGGGACGAAAGTAAGCTACCTTACAAAAGGTTTTTGCGACCGGAAAGAATCGCCCGGGCCCGAAACTTTATGAAAGATTACGCCCCACTGCTTGACGAAATCGAAAAGACTTACGGAGTGGAAAAAGAGGTCTTGGTGGCTTTGCTTCTCGTGGAATCCGATCTCGGAAGGCACCATGGCCGCTACGAGATCTTCAATGTGCTGGCCAGTATGGCGGTGTCTTCCGATTGGGAGAGGGTGAAACCCTACCTTGATCGGGAGCTTTCCCCGGAGGAAGAAGCTCGTCTGAAAAGTATTATGGCCCGCAGGTCCCGGTGGGCCTATCGAGAATTGGTGGTGCTTCTTGAAATCTCCCAAAAATATGGTCTTGATCCCTTGGCCTTAAAAGGCTCCATTTTTGGGGCCTTCGGCTATCCCCAGTTCATACCGAGCAGTTTTAGAAGTTACGCGGTTGATGGCGATGGCGATGGGCGCATAGATCTCTATACCCTTACCGACGCCCTGGCCAGTGCCGCCAACTATCTTAAACGTCACGGTTGGCGTCCGGGCCTTTCCTGGGAGGAAAAAAAACGCGTGCTGATGACCTACAACCACAGCGAACCCTATGCCGAGACCATTCTTGAAATTGCCAAGAATCTCCATGATTCCGAAGACCGAAATTGAAAGGAGGTTGTCTTCTTTAAAAGAGGCTTTGCGAGAGAAAGCCCTTGATGGAGCCCTTATCACCTCTCCTCTGAATCTTTATTATTTTACCGGGGCCTTTGCCCTGGGGCATCTTCTGGTTACCGAAAGGGAAGTAAGGTTTTTAGTCTTTAGGCCCTTTTCCCGAGTGCTTTCTGAAAGTCCACTTCCGGCTGAACCTTTACGTTCTTTAAAGAAGCTTCCCGGAATTCTAAAAAACGCGGGTATAAAAGTTCTTGGGCTTGAATATGCCGGCCTTACCCATGATAGATTTTTGCTCTATCGAAAAATTCTTTCCGAATTCGATCTGCAAGATATTTCCGGAGCTATTTCTCATATCCGTACAATTAAGTCCCCTTACGAGGCCGAGTGTCTGAGGGAGGCCGGAAGACGTCTTGCGGAGGCGCTTTTCGAAGGTCTTCCTAAGATAAAACCCGGTATGACCGAACTTGAGGCCATGGGACTTATAGAATACGAACTTCGGAAGCGGGGGCATCCCGGTTTCGTACGGTCTTTCCGAGGAAATGAATTCCCAACCGGGCTTCTGATCTCCGGCCCAGAGGGAGTAACTCCTGGATACATGATTGCCGGAGAGGGAGGTTTGGGAGTGCCTGGTTTTTCGAGTGGAGCCAGTCTCAAAAAACTTCACTCCGGTGAACCTATTTTATGCGACTTTTCGGGTTTTTATGCCGGTTATTACGTGGATCAGAGCCGTATGAGTTCTCTAGGGGGGGTGTCTCCAGAAATCCGTGACCTCTTCGAGATGGCCGAAATACTTATGGATTCTGCGGAAAGGGCCTTAAAACCAGGGATACCTGCGGAGGAAGTCTTTTTCTCGGTGTTGAAGGAGGCCGAACGCCTAGGAGTGGAAAAATATTTTATGGCTAACGGAGAGGAAGGCGTGAATTTCGTAGGGCATGGGGTAGGCCTATGTATAGATGAAGAGCCGGCCCTGGCCCCGGGAATGAAAACCGAACTTCTTCCCGGCATGGCGCTGGCCCTTGAGCCCAAACTCCATGTTCCGGGGATAGGGGTAATTGGTCTCGAAGATACCTTTTTTTTGAAAGAGGATTCTTTAGAAAGAGTGACATCTTATCCTAGAAAGTGGCAAGTTTTTTATTAAATTTTTTATAAATCTATAAAAACAATCATAATAGAATTTGAAAATCGGACAAATTTTGGTAATAATGTCTTAGGTATCGTTTGAGGGTAGGGACGATTATTTTTTTGAGGAGCGGTGCTTTTTCCACCAGCGTTTAAAAAGCTTTTGTCTTAATGGAGAAAGATAGTCTATATAAAGGATACCATTTAAGTGGTCTAGTTCGTGTTGCACGGCCCTAGCTCCTAAGCCTTCGAGTTCCATTTCAAAGGGTTTGCCCTCACGATCAAGGGCCTTAACCAGGACTCGGGCCTTTCTTTTGACCTTGGCAGAATATCCCGGAATACTTAAACAACCTTCTTCTTCGTATATTTCACCCTCTGCCTCCATAATTTCAGGGTTGATAAAGACCAATAGTCCATGGGGGAGTTTTTCTCCTTCTCTTTGAGAAAGATCCAGCACGAAAAGCCTTTTAGAGACAGCTACCTGATTGGCAGCTAGTCCCAAACCCTTGGCGGCGTACATGGTCTCGGCCATGTCGTCTATAAGTTGCTGGAGATCACCGTCTATTTCGGTAATCTCTTCGGCTTTTTCCCTTAAAATCGGATGTCCCAGGACTACGATTTTGCGAAGCGCCATAGTCTTCTCTCCAGTCCGGAGATGAGTCCTTCCGGAGTGAATATCATCACCAATATAAGGATCATTCCAAAAATAACAACCTCGTAATCCTCGAAATGGGATAGGACCTCCGGGAGGATAGAGAGAAAGACCGCTCCGCCGAGAGCCCCCCAGAGACTGGCGATACCTCCTATAACCACCATGGTCACAAAAGCTACTGAATGGAGAAAGGTAAAGCTATAAGGACTGATAAAGGTTACGAAATGGGCGTAAAGGGATCCGGCCAGGGCCGCAAGGCTGGCCGAAAAGAGAAAGATTCCAAGTTTGAGGCGGTGAATGTTGTAGCCTAGAGATCTCAGGGCGGGTTCGCTATCGTGAAGGGCTAAAAGGATTCTTCCTATGGGGGAGTGAACCAGATGGAGGGCTAATAAAAGAAAAAAGAGAAGCACGGACCATACAAGGAGATAATAGCCCTTGAAAGAAGTGAGAGTATAAGTACCAAGACTCAAAGGAGCTATGCCCACTAGACCTGAAGGGCCTCCGGTAAGGTTTACAGACTCCTTAAAAATGACCTCTACAATCACACCAAACCCCAAAGTGGCCACGGCCAAATAATGTCCCCGAAGTTTGAGAGATGGAAGGCCTATGAGGAAGGCCACGGTCAAGGTCAGTCCTTGAGCCAGAAGGATTCCCCAAATGGGAGAGAGTCCGTATTTGGCCGAAAGGATACCGGTAGTATAGGCTCCCAAGCCGTAAAAAGCGGCGTGTCCCAGAGAAACCTGACCGGCGTATCCCATGAGAAGGGAGAGTCCTAGTACTACTAGGGCCTGGAGGCCAGTCATGGTGAGGACGTTAAAGATATAGTCATTCCGAACCCAAAAAGATACGCCCCATACCACAAGTGCCAGAACCAAGATTTTGAGGTATTCCCATCTCATCGCTTTACAGTTTTTCAGCGGTTTTGAGACTTAACAGACCCTCGGGGCGCACAAAAAGCACCATAAGAAGCAAAAGAAAAGCCACAGCGTCCTTGTAAGCCGAAGAAAGATAGCCTGCACTCAAGGTTTCGAGAACTCCAAGGATTAGACCACCACAGAAGGCTCCGGCCGCGGAGCCCAAACCTCCGAAAACGGCGGCACTGAATCCTTTGAGTCCCAACATGGTTCCCATGTCATAAGTAGCAAAGGTCAAGGGAGAAATGATGATACCTGCCAGCCCGGAGAGGGCAGCACTAAGAGCAAAAGAGATACAGGTGAGATTGGAAATGTTTATCCCGATTACCCGGGCCCCTAAACGGTTGTAAGCACAGGCCCGCATGGCCTTTCCCCAGAGCGTAAATCGGAAAAAGGCCTCTGTTGTCAGAAAGGCCAGTACCGTTACCAAGAGGATGAGGACTCCCTGGGGCGGAAGAGTAGCTCCTAGAAAGTGATAAGGACCACCGGGTATGAAGGCCTTGACCGGCAGAGGGTCCTTCCCCCAAACGAACATGGCCAGGCCTTTGAGGAGGATGGACACCCCGATAGTGATGATAATGAGGATGAGGGGGCTGGCCTCCCTTGCGGGATAAATAGTGAGCCTTTCGGTAAGGGCCCCTATGAGGGCCACGAATACGAGCACTATCGGAAGCATTAGCAATAGAGGAAAATGGAATTTTCCGGTAAGGGAGGCCGTTAGCATGGCTCCCAACATGACAAATTCGCCCTGGGCAAAGTTTATTACGCCGGTAGCGTTGTAAATGATCATGAAGCCCAGGGCGATCAAGGCATAGATAGCCCCGTTTACCAAACCGGCGAAAAGAAATTCCAAAAAGTTTTCCATAGGAGTTTTTTACTATTCTTTAAGAAGGTGGAAGTCTCCTCCCCGGATTTCTACCAGGACAAAAGCTTCCTTTTCGCTAAGACCGTTGTGATCCTGAGGAGTCATGTTGAATACGCCGTGAATGCCCTTTAACCCTTTTATATTTTCTAGCGCTTCCCGGATTTTGGCCTTGTCGGCTCCGGCCTTGATCAGGGCCTCCTTAAGGAGGAGGAAGGCGTCATAAGCGTGCCCACCGAAAGAAGAGGGAGCCTTTCCATAACGGGCCTTATACCTCTCGATGTAGCTCAAAAGCAGGGCCTTTTGGGGATCAGAGTCCGGGAGTTCATTGGCCACGATGAGTTTCCCGGCTGGAAGGATGATGCCCTCGGCGGCCTCTCCGGCTAGCTCAATGAAACGTTTGGAGGCCACACCGTGGCTCATGAAAAGTTTCTGTTTCATACCGAGCTCACGCATGTTCTTGGCCACGATGGCCGGGCCGGGATTGGTACCCCAGCAGATGATGGCCTGGGCCTCAGTTTTACGGATTTTGATCAATTGCGGTTTCATGTCCACGTCTTTGGGACCGAAGAGCTCATCGGCTACAATCTCGATACCATATTGAGGAGCTAGGCGTTTGAGTTCTTGGCGACCACTCTGGCCGAAACCATTCGAGACCGTGAGGATGGCTACCTTTTTGATACCCTGTCGCACACAATAGGCGTAGATTTTTTTGACCGCCAGCCGATCACTCTGGGCGGTCTTGAAGACGTAAGGTTTTACAGGCTCGACTATTTTGATTCCGGCCGCACAGGAAATAAGCGGCACCCGATAGCGCTCGGCCAAAGGAGCTACCGCCAGGCTTGTTCCGGTACGGCTCGGACCAATTACTGCCAGTACCTTGTCTTGGACCACAAGCCTTACAAACTTTTTGACCGTAAGAGTTTCGTCCCCCTGAGTATCATAGAGGTAAAGCTTCAGGGGATGACCGTTGATGCCCCCGGCCTTGTTGATCTCGTCTACCAGCATTTCCAAGGTCTTCTTTTCTGGATCACCAATGAAGGAAGTAGGACCAGTTACCGAGAAGAGGGCTCCTATGCGATAAGGTTCTTTGGCCAAAGCCTGAAAACTGAATAAAAATAAAAAGATCCCCAAGAGAAAAAGCAGAGCTATTTTGCGCATGGCGACCTCCTCATATTTAAGTTTGAAATGGATAATGCCAAGAGCTTACCTTTTTGTCAAACGATATTAGGGAATTCACGGCTTAGAGGTTCACTAAGGGCGGTTGTCAAAAGAAAAAGTTTAGATTAAAAAAGGCCCAAATCCAGAGGAGGCCTGATTTATGCATCCTTTACTGGCAATCAAACCGGGAGACAAAAGGCTTCTCATGGGTAACGAGGCTATTGTGCGCGGGGCCCTTGAGGCCGGGTTGAGAGTGGGAGCGGCCTATCCTGGGACCCCTTCCTCAGAAATAGGCAACCATCTTTTTTCTATTTCTCAAGAACTTTCAGGGCTTTATTTTGAGTTTTCAACTAATGAGAAGGTGGCTATGGAGGTAGCCGCCTCTGCTGCGGCCTGTGGCCTTAGATCCCTTACCTGTATGAAACACGTAGGCCTTAATGTGGCCGCAGACACCCTCATGACCCTGGCCTACGTGGGTGTGCGCGGTGGTATGGTCGTCGTAACCGCGGATGACCCATCCTGTCACTCCAGCCAGAACGAACAGGACAACCGGTACTATGCCCGTCTTTCCGGGCTTCCCATGCTTGAGCCGGCTACTCCCCAAGAGGCCCTGGAGATGACCCGGGAAGCCTTTGAGCTTTCGGAAAAGCTTGAGATCCCAGTAATCCTGCGCACTACTACCCGGGTCTCGCATGCCCGTGGGGTGGTTGCCTGCGGAGAGCTCCCTGACTATAGCCGCTTTGAGAAAGGGCGGTTTGAGAAGGATCTCAAACGCTGGATTCCTGTTCCGGCAGTGGCCCGTGAGCGGCACAAGGTTCTTTTGGAACGCATGGCGGAGGCCGAGGGCCTGGCCTCAAAGGCTCCCTTCAATCGCGTGGTCAAAAAAGGGCCTTTCGGTGTGGTAGCGTCTGGGGTTTCGGTGGTCTATGTGCTGGATGCCGTAAAAGAACTCGGGCTCGAAGAGGAGGTCTCTCTTCTTCTCCTCGGCTTTACCCATCCTTTCCCGAGGACCCTAGCCAAGGAGTTTCTCTCAGGGCTTGAAAGGTGCCTAGTGGTGGAGGAACTTGAACCTTATCTCGAGGAGGCCTTGAAGGTTCTGGTGGCCGAGGAGGAATTAAGAGTAAAGGTTCTGGGTAAGGCCGAAGGCTATTTTCCCAGATATCACGAATTTCATCCGGAGATGGTGAAAGCCGCCCTGGCCAAGGCTTTCGGTAGAGAATATAAGGCCCCGGAGGCTCCTGATACCTCATGGATCCCGGAACTTCCGCCGAGACCGCCTACGCTCTGTCCTGGTTGTCCCCACCGGGAAACCTATAAGGTGGTTAAGGAGGCCCTTCAGGAGCTTGGCGAGGAGGAAAACACGGTCTATCCCACGGATATAGGGTGTTACACCTTGGGGCTTCTACCACCGCTCAAGATGGCCGACTACCTCCTCTGTATGGGCTCAAGCGTGGGATCATCTTGTGGCTTTTCGGTGGCCACCGACCAGCGAATCGTCTCTTTTATCGGGGATTCCACGTTCTTTCACGCCGGTATCCCGCCCCTCATAAATGCCTATTATCAAGGGCACCGGTTTACCCTGGTGGTTCTGGATAACGAGACCACGGCCATGACCGGACACCAGCCGGTTCCCTCTCAGGAGATACGACCCGAGGCCCTGAAGGAGCGTCCGGTAATCTCTATCACCCGCTTCTGCGAAAATCTGGGCCTCCCCACCATTCAGATCAACCCTTACAAAAAGGAAGAGGCCAAAAAGGCCGTGCGGGAGATGCTGGCCTCCGAAAGGCTCGGGGTAATCGTATCCAAGGCTCCTTGTGTACTTTACAAGGTGAAGGGTAAATAAGGGAGGTCTGAAAATGACGGGCTTTAGGATTCTTGCGGTAGGAGTTGGCGGACAGGGTATACTTCTTTTCTCAAGGCTTCTGGGAGAGGCGGCCCTTTCGCAGGGCTATGATGTGGCTATGAGCGAGGTCCACGGTATGGCCCAGCGAGGCGGGGTTGTGGAGAGCAATATTGTTCTTGGAGAGGTTAAAAGCCCTTATATTTCCCCGGGAGAGGCTGATATCCTAGTGGCCCTTGAGCCGGTGGAGGCCCTAAGGGCCCTCGGACGCTGCCGAAAGGAGGCCACGGCTCTTGTGAGTTCCGATCCCGTGGTGCCCCAGATCGTAAAGGATGGCCTGGCCACTTACCCCGAGGTAGAGCCGTTACTTGAGAAGATGAAGGAAGTTTTGGGTAAAGTTCATATCTTTTCCGGGGAGAAGCTCGCCCGAGAAGCCGGGTCCGGAAAGGCCCTCAATGTGGTCATGCTAGGGGCCCTCGCAGGGACTGGTATCCTTCCTATACCGCGGGAGGCCTACCTTGACGCCATCCGTCGGGTGGTCAAGCCCAAATTTCAGGACTTAAACCTCAAGGCCTTTGACCTGGGCTACGAGGCCGTGAAGGCCTAAATTATTCCTTTACCTTTTCCACCCGCTTAGCCTTGCCCTCCCGGCGGGGGAGTTCACCCTCTTTGAGTAGGATTACCTTGGCGTGGAATCCGAGGTAATTGTAGATCTCCTCCGCCAAGCGCTCTCGCAGGGTTTCGTCCTGGACCTTGCTTTCTACCAGAATCTCTATAAAGTCCTTCCCGGCGCGCTTGCCGAAACGAATGAGGTATTCCGGGGTGGTCTCCGGGTGCCGCATGAGGATTTCTTCTACCTGACGGGGATAGAAGTTGACTCCCTTGACCTTGAGCATGTCGTCCGTACGGCCTTTTATGCGGGCTACACGTAGCATAGTGCGGCCGCAGGAACATCGCTCCCGGGATATTATCCTAGTTATGTCCCGCGTGCGATAACGGATGAGAGGTAGTCCCTCCCGGGTGAGGGTGGTGACCACCATCTCGCCCTCTTCTCCATCAGGTAGGGCCTTGCCGGTCTCAGGGTCTACGATCTCCACCAGATAATGATCCTCCCAGACATGGAGACCTTCGTGAGCCTTACAGTCTATGCCCAGACCCACTCCACCAGTCTCCGTCATGCCAATGATGTCGAAGGTCTCTATACCCATAGCTTCTTCGATGTACTTGCGCGTCTCGTCGCTCCAGACCTCGGCTCCAAAAATACCCACCCGCAGGCGGGTTTCCCGAAAGTCGAAGCCTTCCTCCTTGGCGACCTCAATGAGCCTCAGAGGATAAGAAGATATGGCTCCAAGGGCCGTGGTGCCGAAGTCCTTCATAAACTTGAGTTGCATGAGGGTGCGTCCCGGGCCAATAGGCACCACGAAACAGCCGATGCGTTCGGCCCCATAATGGAAACCGAAGCCCCCGTTGAAAAGACCGAAACCCGGTGTGATTTGCAGGACGTCCGCATGGGTGACACCCGCGGCCGAAAGACAGCGGGCCATAATCTCCGCCCATTGTTCCACATCCGAGCGGGTGAAGGGGTTTACCACCGGGGTTCCGGTGGTACCGGAGGACATGTGAAAGCGAACAAAGGCCTCCTTTGGGGCGCAGGCCAGCCCGAAAGGATAAGCCTCTCGCAGGTCATCCTTGGTGAGGAAGGGGAGTTTTTCAAGGTCGGAAAGATCTTTAATGTCCTCAGGGTGGATTCCGCCCAAGCGTTTGTGGTAGTCGGGATTACGATCCCTGATATGGGCCAGGGTTCTTTTAAGGCGTTCGAGCTGGAGTTTGCGAATTTCTTCCTGGGGCATGGTCTCCAGTCTCGGCTGATACACGGCTAACTCCTCCTTTCTCTAGCTTTTTGAACAGCTCGTATAAATCCCTCTCGTGAGCGTTCAATAATACTCTCGTCTACGCAGAAGGCCAGCCTTATATGTCCGGGGCCGCCAAAGCCGCGTCCTGGCACGGCCAGGATCAACTCTTCCTGAAGAAGCTTGCAGAATTCGACATCATCGATGGGGGTTTTCGGAAAGAGATAGAAGGCCCCCTCGGGTTTTACATACTCCAGACCGGCCTCATCCAGGATCTCGCAGAAGAGATTCCGACGCCTCTCGTAAATGGAAACATCAACCAGAGCCAAGGCGCATTTGGCCGCGATTCGCTGGGCAAAGGCCGGAGCATTTACAAAACCGAGGATACGGTTGGCCAGGATCAGGGCCGCAAGTATCTCGTTTTTGTTTTCCATATCCGGATGCACGGCCACAAAACCGATCCGCTCTCCGGGAAGGCTCAATTCTTTAGAAAAGCTTGAGACTACGAAGGTGTTTGCGTAATGTCTGAAAACGGAGGGGGTTTTTAGGCCATCAAAGACCAAGTTGCGATAGGGTTCATCCGAGATGAGGTATACAGGGCGACCGAAGGCCTGGCTCTTTTCCCGTAGAAGAGCGGCGAGATCCGCAATATCCTTTTCCGAATAAAGCCTTCCGGTAGGGTTATTGGGTGAATTGATCAGAATAGCCTTGGTTTTTTCGGTTATGGCTTGATCCAGGGCTTCAAAGTCTAGAGAGAAATCCGGTTTAGTAGATACAGGTTTGGGGACTCCCTGGTGATTTTCTACGTAAAATCCGTATTCCACAAAAAAAGGGGCCGGGAAAACCACCTCTTCTCCGGGCTCAAGAAGGGCCTTGAAGATGATATTGAGTCCCCCGGCAGCTCCGCAGGTGAGAATTACTTCCTCGGGGGAGACCTTGAAGTCTTGCTCGCGGGAAACCTTTTCCGCCATAGCCTCACGGGCAAATGGGAAACCGGCGTTGGGCATATAGGCGTGTAGCTCCGGCCGATCCTCCGCGAGGATCTCTTTCAAGGCTTCGGATACTTCCGGCGGAGGAGGAACATCCGGATTGCCCAGGCTGAAATCACAGACTTTGTCCGCACCATGTTGGGCCTTAAGCTTGGCCCCTTCCTCGAACATCTTCCTTATCCAAGAAGCCCGTTCCAGATAGCCTTTTACTTGAGACGCTATCATACCGGTCTACCTCCTGTGTTTCGGTGCTCTTTTACTACAAAAAAGAGAAAAAATAAAGAAGAAAGACCGGCGGAAGAAAAGATCAGGGCCATGATAAGGATTTGATATTTGACTGCCAGAAGCGGTGAGACTCCGGCCAGGATCTGGCCGGTCATCATGCCGGGAATGGAAACCAGGCCGGCGGAAAAGAGATTGTTCAGATAAGGGATGAGAGCGGCCTGATAGGCCTGGCTTCGGGCCTCCTGAGGATTGGCTCCTAGGTTCTGGGCTGCGAAGAACCTCTCAGCCGCAAGACTTACACCATTTAAGGCTGCGGAGAAAGTCATACCGGCTAACGGCAGGATATACCGGGGATACCACCAGGGCGAAAGGGAAAGTACCCCGAAAACCGCAAGTGAAAGACTGCTCCCGGCTCCAAGAAGGATGCTCTTCAGGGCCGTCCAAAAAAGTTGTAGACCACGTTTTTTTAAAGGACCTAAAGCTATCCAGGCCGAGGAGGAGACCATTACGATCATGGCTGCGAGTACCGGATAGGGACTTTCTATTCCGAATACAAACACCAGAAGATACCCCAAAAGGGTTAGCTGAATAGTCATACGTAAAAAGCCGTAAATGACTTTCTTTCCACCGGAAAACCACTTTTCCCGGAAAAAGACGATTAATCCTATAGGGATCCCGAAAAGCAAAAGAGCCCAGGGCGAGAAAATTTTAGGAGTCATCCTAAAGCTTCCAGTACTTTGAGAAAAATTTTCTGGCCTGAGAGACCAGCTCTTGACCTAAGCCGGATGGGGGAGGGGAGGCTTGCGGCTTTTTCGTCCCGGCGAGCACTTTTATGACTTCGGCTATGCTTTCGGAGAGCCCGGTGAGGCTGTAACCTCCTTCCAGGGTAAGGAGTATACGCCCCCCGCAAGTCTCCTCCGCTATCTCTTGGATGATTCCGGCCAGGGCTCCGAAGCCTTCAGTCGAGACCTGCATACCCCCTAAAGGGTCTTCCCGGTAAGGATCAAATCCAGCCGAGATCATTACGATTTCTGGGCGATACTCCAGGGCAATAGGTTTCAGTACTTCTTTAAAAATCAGGAGATACTCCGCATCTCCACAGCCTGCGGGCAAAGGCACGTTTATGGTAAATCCTTCACCCTCACCGTGGCCCACTTCTTCCATCCTGCCGGTACCGGGATAATAGGGAAACTGATGGGTGGAGAAATAAAGGATCTCTGAAGTATGATAAAAGGATCTCTGGGTGCCGTTTCCGTGGTGGAGATCCCAATCTACGATAAGGACGCGGGAGAGTTTGAGGACTTTGATGGCGTAATGCGCAGCCAGGGCTACGTTGTTGAATAGACAAAACCCCATAGCTTGGTCGGTTTCGGCATGATGCCCGGGAGGTCTTACCAGGCAGAAAATCGCTTTATAGTTTTCCTTGAAAATTTCATCCAGAGCCACGAACTGGGCCCCTACGGCGTAAAGGGCGGCCTCAAAGGAATCCTCCGAAGTGGCGGTATCGGGGTCAAGCTGCACAGCCGTCTTGCCGGCGGTGGCGGCTACCCGTTCGTAATGGGATTCGCTGTGATTCCAGAGGATTTCTTCTTTTTTAGCCTTCCGCGGTGAAAGATATTCTGTAAGGGGGGACACGTCTTCTTGGGCAAGCCTTTCTAGTGTCTTAACGAGTCTTTCTGGACGCTCAGGATGATAGGAACCGGGATGGTGTTTTAAAAAGATTTCGTCGTAAACGATGCCTACTTTCATGGACCACCTCCTAAAATGGGAAAGAGTTCTTTTAGTCCTTCTACTATGTATTCCACCGCGATCACAGAAAGGAGTAAACCCATAAGTCTCACTAGAAGATTGGCCCCGGTCTGTCCTAGAAGATGGGCCATCCTTGAGGCCTGAGAGAAGATCAAAAAGGTTAAAATGAAAGTCAAGGCCGAGGCCAGAAAGACCGTAAGTTTTATGCTTAAAGGTTCACCTCCGGCGAGTACGATTACCGTGGTAATGGCTCCGGGACCGGCCAATATGGGTACCGCCAACGGTACCAGGGCCACGTCTTCTTTGGTTCGGCTCTCAGCTTCCTCCGGAGGGGTGCTCTTGGTGCTCCGGGGTTTGGCCTGAAGCATTTGAATAGCGATCAGAAATAAAAGAGCTCCTCCGGCTACCCGAAAGGAACCCATAGAGATTTGAAAAAGGGAGAGAATTTTCTCTCCGAGAAATATAAAGACGGAAAGCACTAAAAAAGCTGCCAGCGAGGCCTTAAACGCCGTCATGATCCTTTCCTTTTCCGTTTCGTCGGCGGTAAGGCTTAAAAATAAGGGAATTCCTCCTACAGGATCAACGATTACAAAAATGGCCACTAAAGTTTTGATAAAAAAACCGGCTTCAATCACGGACCCGCCCTTTAAGGTAGAGAATCCCTCCGGGGATGGCCCCCACAAGGACCGTGGAATAGATCAGAAATCCGAGAAGAAGACCTTTTTCCTGGGGAATGCCTTTTAATCCCAGAAAATAGACCAGGCTGGCCTCCCTTACCCCCAGGCCTCCCAGACTTATCGGCAAGGAGGCCAAGAAACCGGTTACCGGAACAATGACCAGAAAGTCCTTGAAACTTACGAAAAGGTCAAGACCTCTGGCCATGAGCGCAAACTGGAGGACATAAAGTATTTGGACAGAGAAACCATAGGCGAAAAGCCCCAGCGAGGTGGGCCACTTCAAAGGCGAGAGCAGTTTTTTTTCGCGGAAGGTGGCCACCAAAGATACTGCGATACCTCCTAAAATAATGCCCAAAGCGGAAAGCAGGATGAAAACGTAAACTCTGGGAGGGAGAAAATCTCCCCAAAGAGGAAGGGCCCAGAGAAGGATAAAGCACAGCCCGAAAAGCCCGGCCCCTCGATCAAGGATTACGCTGAAGGAACCCTCTTTCAGTCCGAAGCCATCCTTTGCCAGATAGTAACTTCGAATGACGTCCCCTCCCATGAGTCCGGGCAGTAGAGTATTGAAATACATATTTATGAGGTAGAGTCGGGCGAAATAGGGGTAATTTTTGTCAAACCCCAAGGCTCGGCATATATACTGCCAACGACAGACACTCAAGGCCTGAAAGGCGATGTAAACCAGAAATCCTACAAGCCACCACAGGGGAGAGTAAGCTAGGAAGGCCTCCTTTAAGGCTCCAAAATCCGTGCGTTTTAGGAGATAGACGAGGAGCCCGAGGCTTATTAGGAGCCTAAAGACAAAACTTGCCAGCTTTTTCAAGCCACGATCTCCCTTATCAGATATATTTTCCGGCCACTGCTTTCGTAATAGGTCCGTATGATGAGTTCGGCAAGCAGTCCCGTTCCGATGAGATTTATTCCGGTAATAATTAAGAGGACTCCTAATATAAGTAATGGTCGATGCCCGATTTCCTGGCCGTAAAGAATCTTGAGAGCAGAGAGATAAAGTTCGATTAAAAAGCCGGCCGCAAACATAAAACCCCCGGTGAACCCGAAGAGATGCAGTGGCCGGGTGGCAAAACGCTGAAAGAAGAACATAAGTAAGAGGTCGAGAAGTACCCGATAGGTTCGGGAAAGTCCGTATTTACTTTTGCCAAAACGTCTGGGATGGTGTTTGACCGGGATTTCGGTAATGCGCGCTCCCCGAAAGTCAACCAGTACCGGGATGAAACGGTGCAATTCTCCGTAAATAGGGATACCTTGAATGACCTCTCGGCGATAGGCCTTGAGGGTACAGCCGTAGTCGTGAATTTTCACCCCGGTGATCTTACCGATGAGCCAGTTGGCAATCCTGGAAGGAAGTTTTCGGGAAAGGAAAGGATCCTTGCGATCTTTGCGCCATCCAGAAACTACATCATAGCCTTCCTCAAGTTTGGCCAGAAGACGCGGAATATCTTCAGGGTCATTTTGAAGATCGGCGTCCATCATTACCAAAACTTGACCTTTGGCGTGATCTATGCCTGCCGTAAGAGCCGCACTTTGACCGAAGTTCCTCCTTAGGATAATGGCCTTTAGCCAAGGATATCGCCGACTGGCCTCTCTAAGGATATCTGGGGTAGCGTCTCTTGAACCGTCATCCACTATGATAACTTCAGCCGGCTTCCCAATTTTAGGGAGGACCTGCCCAAGTTTTTCCAAAAGAAGAGGGAGGTTTTCTTCTTCATTGTAAGCTGGAATTACTATGGACACATAAGGCTCCATAACTTACACCTTATACCTAGGCCCTGAGGTTAATGCAAGGAAGGTTATTAGGGGCTTGACAAATATTAAATTATTTCTAATTTAATAAAAAATTCAAGGAGGTTTTAGATGAAAAGTTTGAAAGGGACTCGTACTGAAAAGAACCTGCTTACGGCCTTTATAGGAGAATCCCAAGCCAGGAACCGCTATACCTACTTTGCTTCTCAGGCCAAAAAGGAGGGTTATCATCGCATTGCACATATCTTTCTTGAAACGGCTGAGCAGGAGAAGGAGCACGCAAAGAGGCTTTTTAAATTTCTGGAGGGAGGCGAAGTTGAGATTACGGCAAGTTTTCCGGCCGGAAAGATCGGTAACACTATTGATAATTTGAAGGCGGCAGCGGCAGGTGAAAATTACGAACATTCTCAGATGTATCCCGAATTTGCCAAGGTGGCTGAAGAAGAGGGGTTTCCTGAGATTGCGGAAGTTTTAAGGGCTATTGCCGAGGCCGAGAAGTTTCATGAAAAGAGATACCAGGCTTTGCTTGAGAAGCTTGAGAGCGGAACCCTCTTTAAAAGGGACCAAGAGATCGTATGGCGCTGTCGTAATTGCGGCTATATTCACGTGGGCCCTGAAGCTCCGGAAGAGTGTCCGGCCTGTGCCCATCCGCAGGGGTATTTTGAGCCGGTCTGTGAAAACTGGTAAAAGGCTTGACAGGCGTTCGGCTTACGGTTAACTTTGTACCCGTTACGGGTGGGGCCGTAGCTCAGTTGGGAGAGCGCGTGAATGGCATTCACGAGGTCGCGGGTTCAAGTCCCGCCGGCTCCACCAAAGCCCGCCTCACGGGGCGTACCAAGGGTTATTACCTCCGTTCTGCCCTCAAGACGCTGAAAAAGCTCGATCCTAAAGATGTTTGGCGCATCTTCTGAACCATGCGCAGGCGCTCCCCGTAACGCATGTTCGAACGAAAGGGCTAAGTTAAGGAAGTGAGAACCCGAAGCCCTTGGGGAGCTTACGCAGGAGACTTCTTAACTCCCAGACACACTTGACGAAACAATATGAGATTGGCCTCCCCTCCAGAGAGGGTATCGTCTATGTTGATGGTATAATAAAGTGATTAAATCGTTTTACGATGAACAAGAGGATCTTTTCCTGGATAACCTTCGATTGTTACGGCACCCTGATCGACTGGGAAACGGGTATACTAGAGACCATCGCCCCTTTGCTGGAAAGGTCTGGTCTTGAACTAGAGTCCCTTAGCGTTCTGCGGGCTTACGGGAAACTTGAGAGTCGGTTCGAAAGAGAATACCGTCCCTATCGAGAAGTCCTTTGTCTGGTTCTCAAAGGTCTGAGGGAGAGACTGGGGTTTGATCTTCAGCCAGGCGAGGAAGAATTGCTGGTAAAGAGCCTTCCGGAGTGGCCTCCTTTTCCGGAGGTGAACTTTATTCTTCGTGAACTCAAGAATCGGGGCTTCAGGCTTGGCATCATCTCTAACATTGACCGTGACCTCATGGCTGAAACCCTTAAACACTTCGTGGTAGATTTTGACCTGGTGTTGACTGCGGAGGAGGCTCGGACTTACAAGCCGGATCCGAAGATTTTCGAACTGGCCTTTGAAAGGATTGGGGAACCCCGAGAGCGTATTCTCCATGTAGGGCAGAGCCTCTTTCACGATATTGCCCCGGCTAGAAAGCTGGGGCTTAAGACTTGCTGGGTGAAACGTCCCGGACGCGACCCTTATGGGGCCACACCTCCGACTGAAGTCGAAACAGACTTGGTGGTTTCGGACCTTTCGGGATTGCTTGCTCTACCATTGTGAGAAGATATCTCCTTAAGAGATGCCCACAGTGGAGGGAAGACCTTTACTCTTTAAAGAACTCATCGTCGGGGCCGAGAGATTCATCCTTTCCAGGAGGAAGGAAACTGGAGGATTCGGATCTACCCCTAGACTTCCGGCCACGGTAGAAGACACCTATTTTGCCCTTGCAGGTTTAAAAACTTGCGGGGGATTAAGATCCGATGTTCGGACTTTAAATTTCCTTCTCGAGCAAGATTTCCGGCGAATGTCGCCGGAAGTTAAGGTAAAGTGGCTCAAAAGCCTCCTTTGGCTCGGAGGAAGTCCTCCTGGAGATTTCAAAAGTCAAATAAAAAAGTGCCTCAAGCGTCCTCCCCAAAGACTTTCTGCGCTGGCCGCCCTTGCGGAAATAGAAAGACTGCTGGGGGCGGAACCAGGGGAACTTTTGAGTTTGAGAATTTACGTTCGAAGGCTGACCTTTCGGACCTTAAGAGATCTCTATTATCTCTTCAAAATCTTAGAAGAGGATACCTTTTCCGCAGAAGTTTGTAATACTATTATCGGATCTCAAAACCCGGATGGCGGTTTTGGATTTTTTCAGGGCACTACCTCATATCTAGAGAATACCTATTTTGCCTGTCGTCTGATGAAGGCCCTGGGACTAAGGCCACGAGATCCCGAAGGGCTCAAGTTTTTCGTCCTCAACACCCACCGAAAGGACGGAGGCTTTGCTCGGGCCCCTGGAGGGGTCTCCTTTCTTGAAACCACTTATTATGGCCTCTGGATACTGCTTCGCTTCCCTACTCTCCTATCTTAGGAATGGTTCCTTTCTCGCGGGCATATTCGTACTGGCGACGCATGAACCAAGCCCCGAAGGAGAGATAGGCGAGGTTAAGCCCCGTGGCCCAGATAAGGTGTCTCAAGGGGATGGTGCCATTTTCGATTACGGCCCGCATGCCCTCAAAGACATGGGCCGAGGGAGTAAACCAAGCTAGATCCCGGATAATGGGCGGAAGCACCGAAAGCGGATAGAAAACTGCCGAGAGCGGCAGAAACACGAAGGCCAAAGCCCAGGCCAGGATCTCGGCTTCCTGCCCGAAACGGAAGATAAAGCCTATGGTCACAAAACCTATGGCCCAACCAAGGGCCAAAAGATTCACCACGAAAGGTATGAGGCTTACCCCGAGCTTAAAGATGTTGAAGCCGTAAAAGAGACCCGCAAGCGAGGCCATGATGGTGAAGGCTAAAGAGACCTTGATTAGGCTTACGGTGATAAGACCGAGCATGTATTCCGTAAGGGTTAAAGGGGCCACCATAAGGTTGAGGAGATTACGGGACCAGATGTCCTCAAGGAAGGATACCGAGACCGCAATCTGGGAACGGTAGAGGATGTGCCAGAGGATGAGGGCCCCCAGGAAGAAGGAAACAAAACGGGGAAGATGGAGGGTTCCCCGTTCAAGGTAAAGGGTAAGAAAACCCCAGAGAAGGATGTCCATGGTGGGCCAGTAGAAGAGATCCAGGATTCGGCTGAAGCTCCGTCGATAGAGAAAGACCTGTCTGGCCACTACTCCGAGAATCCTTTTAGCCCTCAACATTCTCGGCCTCCCAAAGATCTAGGGCCTTGAAGAAGGCTTCCTCAAGATTCTTAGCCCCAAAACGGCGGCAGAGTTCCTGCGGTGGGCCCTCGGCGAGGATCTGACCTTTATTGAGGAGGATCACACGATCCGAGAGTTCTTCCATTTCGTGTAGATTGTGGGAGGTGAAGATGACCGCAAGGCCCTTTTCTCTTTGATAAGCCTTGATTAATTTGCGGACCCTTTCGGCTATCTCCGGGTCAAGTCCGGCGGTAGGTTCGTCAAGGAGCAGCACCTCTGGATCGTTCATCAGGGCCTTGGCCAGACATAGACGCATCATCTGACCTGAGGAGAGATGACGGGTCTTCTGATTCCGCATTTCCCACAGTCCGAAAAGCTTGAGCAACCGCTCGGCTCGGGCCTTTATTTCCGAAACCCCGTAAAGCAGACCGTAAACCACAAGATTCTCAAAGACGGTAAGGGATAAGGGGAGTCCTACATAGTTTGAGGCGAAATTAATCCTGGAAAGGATATAGACCTGGTGTTTTTCGAGCTCGAGACCGAAAAACCGGATTTCTCCCTTCGTGGGGGTGATCAGGCCGAGAAGGCAGTTGAGGAGCGTGGTCTTTCCGGCTCCATTTGGGCCGATGATTCCCAGAAATTCTCTCCGTGAAAGGACAAAATTTACCCCTGAAAGGGCCCTGTGGCCTCCGAAATCCTTGACCAGGTTCCGGACCTCAAGCACGGTTTCCATGAGGGGGACTTAAACTTTAATGGAAATGGTCCTCGGATGGCAAGAGTCAAATTAATTCCACCGGTGTGAGGATCTTGGATGAGGCTCTGGACCCCTTAGTCTGGTCATCTGGACAGTTTTCTACTTGAGTTCCGAGTCAAGAGGGGGCACTATGGACACACCATAATCGGTCTTCTATGTGAGCCCTTAGGGAGATCGGCGGAGGACGAGGAGGCGGTGTTTGCCGTAAAGGCGGCCGATTTCGTCGCGCCAGGGAGTCTCCACGGCCGCGATGAGATGGCCGTCGGGAGAGACTGCCAGATGGAAGAAACAGGTCCCGGCGGTGGGAAAATAACCCACCAATTTGGAAAGGCCGCCCCCTTCCTTTTTGAGGTCGAAGACCAGCACGCCAAACTGGCGTACCCGTAAAGCCTCTTTGCGGAAGGCTCCGGTGCATACCGCAAGGGTGCGTCCGGTGGCGTCGGAAGAAAGTCCCTGGAGCTTTACGGGTGAGGTGAAGCGCCAGAGGATGGCCCCTGTTTTGGGGTCTACGGCAAAAAGGGTGCGCGCTGCAGGGTGCGGTCCGGCCGGCCGATCTACGGCCAGAGGCAGACCGTAGGGCAGAGTGCTTTCACCGGAGACCACATAGATGAGGCCATCCGGCCCGAAGAGACCATACCCCAGGGAGGCCGAAACCGGAAACCCCCCCAGGATGATCGGAGTGGCCAGGGTGAGGAGGCGGTGGAGGCTCTTCTTCTCTAGGTCAAAGACAAAAAGCCTTCCATCGGTGGTGCCGAGTATAGCGAAGCGTCCATCTCGAGAAACGGCCACCGATTCCCAGGCCGAAACCCGGTCGAAGTAAGGTTTCAAGGGCGAAAGCGTGAAATGAAAGAGCTTTCTTCCGGTTCTTCCATCAAGGGCCACGAAGCTCTGAGGTGGTGGTCCTTTTAAGGAGAGATCTTCCTTATATTCCGAAGGAAGAAGGGCCACCAAGGCCACCCTTTTTCCGGAAGGATCGGAGTCCGCGTAGATGATATTTACCGGGGCCGGACCGTCTGAGGGATAGGCCCAGCGTATCTTCCCTTTAGGGCTTAAGCGATAAAGGCGCGAAAGCCTGCGCCAAATCCGGAGCTTTCGGTCGTACCAAGAGTGGATGCCCAGCACGAGAAGATCGCCGTCCCGTAAGATTTTCAGCCGGTATATGCCGGGAAGCCGGTAAATACCGTAGAGATCCCCTGGGAGAGGAGGCTCCCCCCGCAGGAGGTCCCCGGCGGTGCGGAAACACCAGAGGGTTTTACCGGAAGGAAGCTCAAGGGCACACACCGCGCCCTCTGGGCTCTGCTCTCCGTAGTAGAGGCGCTTTGCGTCTGGAGAAAAGGCCACTCGTTTCACCATGGCCTCGGGTATCTTCTTCCGGAGAACAAGTTTTCCGGTGAGACTTTCAAAGACCAAAAGGTCCCCCTTCAAGGTGCCCACCGCCAGGAGGCGTCCGTCCGGAGAAAACCGTACGAAGGAATCCGGGGTATGGCCGGCCCGCACATGAAAGGAGATGTCGCCCAGGGGGTGTTCCCAAAGAAGGTTCAGCCCAAAGGCCCGAAACCGTTCGGCGAAACTCATACGAGGTAGCAAGAATAGAGCCAGGATCACAATCTTGACGAGGAACCTTCTGAGAGCTTTCCAGAGAACGCTTTTGCGGCTATCCTGATGGGCGTTATGAGGATTGAGGTGCTGGCCTCCGAGAGCCTCGGGGTGCGCTCTATGGCGGTGGAGGTGGAGGCCTGCGGAACGAAGATCCTCATAGACCCCGGAGCAGCTCTCGGTCCGAAGCGCTACGGCCTTCCCCCGGACGAGATCGAGATTGCGAGGCTGGCCGAACTCCGGGAGCTTATTCGGAAAAGACTCCGGACAGCAGAGATCGTTTTCATCACCCACTACCATTTCGACCACTACAGCCCGGACTGGGCGGGAGATCTTCAGGGAAAACTCCTCTTCATCAAGGATCCAGTGCGGAACATCAATCGCAATCAGGCCCGGCGAGCCGGGGAGTTTATTGAGAGACTTATCCGGGCCGGAGTCCGCTGGGAGGTAGCTGAGGGACGGCGAATTGAGCTTCTCGGGGGAGAAATCGTAGTTTCCGGACCGCTCTGGCATGGACCGGAGGCCCGTTTCGGCTGCGTGGTCTCGGTGGCGGTGCGGGAAGGCGGGACGACCTTCCTTCACTCCTCGGATGTTTCCGGCCCGGTACTGGAAGAGGCCGTGGATTTCATTTTGACTCAAAGACCAGATATCCTTTTCGTGGACGGTCCATCTACCTACTTGGGGCCGCGCTTTGGTCTCAAGGCCCTGGAAGTAGCCCGGGCGAACCTTCTTCGCATTCTCCGTGAGGTTTCCCCGAGAAACCTTATCCTTGACCATCATCTCCTCCGGGACCTTTACTGGCGGCGTTGGGCTGAGCCCCTTTTTGAGGCTGCTGAAGGCCGCGGCGTCCAGGTAGTCTCCGGGGCGGAATTTTCCGGAAAGCCGGAGACCCTTCTTGAAGCCGAAAGAAAAAGGCGCAAGCTCCGAAAATAAAGTTTTAAAGAAAGTTGCGCACCAGGGCATAGAGCGGACGCAGGCTTTCAACATAAAGGACCTCCTGGAGATAAAGCCAAAACAAAACCTTGAGAACGAACACCCCTAAACCCAACAACAAAAGGAGTACGGTCAAGATCTTTTCAGGCCTGGGCCAGGGGGAAAGAAAGAGCCTCCTTGAGGGAGACAACGGATCAAAGCCCCTGGTGAGAAGGGCGTCGGCCAAGGAGCGCGAATGCCTCACCGCTTGGGAAAGCAGCGGGTAGATTACTGAAAGCTCTACCTTGATCGTGTAGAGGATTCCCCGTTTCAAGGGCCGGTAACCTTTTAAACGCAGGGCTTTCCTTATCAGTCTGAGGTCCTCAGCTACCGTGGGTAGAAACCTCACGGCCGAGACCGCCATAAGCGTTAGTCCTCTAGGAAGCGGAAGGGCCGAGACCGCTCGGAAGAAGGCCTCCTGCGGGGTTGAAGTCACGAGATAGAGGCCGGCCGAAAGGGCGGCCACCAGACGCAGGGACTGGATCAACCCGTAAAGGAAACCCTCTTTTATGAAACACAAACCAGCGAAGTGTTCTCCCGGGGGTATCAGGCAGAAGAGCACCGTGCGCGGATACTCCTGATAAAAGAGTCCCTGGCTCACCATGATCCCCCAGACGGTAGTCACTGTAAGTAAGAGGTAGGTCTTAAGGATCTGTCGCCCGGGTCTTGAGAGCAGGAGAAGGACAAGGGCTAGGCTGGTCAGGACCGCAAGGGAGAGGGGTCGGTCCAAGATCACCGAGAGTCCGGAGACCAGAAACGAGACTCCGAACTTGGTATAGGGGTGAAGTTTTCTGGTGTTCATTTGTTGACCTCCCTGATCTCCCCATCTTCGAAGCGCAGCACGCGCGTAGCCAGTACCCGGGCCACCTCCTCGTCGTGGGTGGAGAAGATCACGAGATCCGCCGAGAGCGTAGCGAGCAGGCGGGCGGTGTTCCGAGGATCTTGGGCAGTGGTGGGTTCGTCGAGAAGCAAGATGCGGGGATGGCCGGTGATAACCGAGCCCAGGGCTACCCGCAGACGTTGACCCCGGGAAAGGGCAAAGGGAACCCTATCAAGGAAATCGGAAAGGGCCAGCTTTTCAGCTACCAATTTAACCCGACGCTGGATTTCTTTTTCGGAAAGCCCTAGGTTTTCCGGGGTAAAGGCTAGCTCCGCGTATACGCTTTCTCTTATGAGCATGAGATCCGGATCCTGAAGGAGAAGCCCCACGAGAAGGCTTCCGGTTGGGGCTTTAGTTCGGATCTCTATCCGACCGGCGGTGGGCTCTAGGAGCCCGGCCAAAAGATGTAGAAAAGTAGTTTTACCGCAGCCGTTGGGCCCTAAAAGGGCCACCCTTTCTCCGGCACGAAAGTCAAGGGTAATCCCCCGGAAGACCTCGGATTTTCCGGGACGGGCAAAAGCCAGATCCCGCAGGCTTATCAGCACTTCTCCGGGGCGGGCTCGGGGCAAAAGAGGAAATTTTCGGGCCGGGGGGCGGAAATCTTTACTCGGTCCACAGAAGGCCACGCGTCCACCTTCGAGAAAACATACCCGATCGGCAAAGCCGAGGGCCAGGTCTAACCGGTGTTCGGCAAGGATCACCGTGAGGCCATTGTTCGCTAAGGTCCGCAGAATGGTCATCACCCTGTGGGCCGTCTGAGGGTCAAGTTGGGCCAGAGGTTCGTCGAGAAGAAGCAACCGGGGTTTCACCGCGAGAGCCGCGGCCAGGGCCACCCGCTGGCGCTCGCCTCCAGAAAGCTCAGAAAGCCTTCGGTCCTCGAAACCAGAAAGATTCACACTTTCCAGGGCCTCGGCCACTCGCTTCCGAATCTCCAGAGGGGAAAACCCCAGGTTCTCAAGTCCGAAGGCCACCTCGGCAAAGACCGTTTCCGCAAGGAGGTGTTCTGCTGGGTTCTGGAAGCCAACCGCTACCTCTGGAAAGATCTCCCCGGGAGCAACCGGCCACTGGCGCCCCAGCACTTCCACTTTCCCGGAGAACTCGCCCCCGGATTCCGCCGGGATGAGACCACATAGCACGGAAAGAAGGGTGCTCTTTCCGGAACCAGTTTCTCCAGCCAAAAGAAACACTTCCCCAGGCCGGACCTCAAAACTTATGCCCTCAAGGGCCGGACCCGTTCCTTCGGGATAGCGATAAGAAAGATTTTTTACCCTGATCGAAGCCTTCCTCATCGCTCCATTCCCAGGAGGTGTTTCCCCATGCGGGCGCCGAGCCAGGCCCCGATGAGGGTGTAAAGGAAGCCCTTTACGAGAAGCGAAAGCCAGAGGTACCAGCCCGGAAAAAAGAGCCGGTAAAAGGTCATGTGAAGGACGAGAGAGGTGAGGGTGTTTATGGCGTCGGCTATCGCCAGGGCCAGGACCGTGCGCCCGCCCCAGGGTCTGCGGTAACCTCGGAAGAGAAACAGGCACGCCTCGATCACAAATAACCTGGCCCCGAGGAAAAAGGGATCCGTAGCCCGCAAGCCTCCGAAAAGCGTAAGGCCCATGAGGTAATGTAGGAGTCCGGAGAGGGTGGCGAACCCCGGCCTCGGCACCAATACCAGCACCGCGGTGAAGACTGCGTAGTGCACCACCTCGGTGACGAGCCCCCCGACCAGAATGTTGAAAGGACCGAGAAAGGCGTAGAGGATGTTCGAGAGGAGCCCCCCGAGGAAGTCCAGCCCGAAGGCCACGGCCCCGGCCAAGGCCACCAGGGAGAGCTCTCGGAGATTGAAGCCGGAAAGGAGCCGGCGAAGACCGAGGAAAATGGCCCCGCTATAAAGGGCCCCAGTGGCCAGGATCATCAAGAGCCCGGCGGCAAGCCACGGGCTCCCGCGGGTGACTCCTATCCGACGCGCCTTAACGAAAAGGGGTTTTTCCTCTCCCAGGGGATAGACCGCCACCCGGGCCACATACTCGCCTGGAGACACGCCCTCCACGTAAATGGGCAGGACCACCTGCGCATTTCCATGTGGGGGAAGATACACCAGGGCCAGGGGTTTTTTAAAGTGCCCGATCATGCCGAAGCGCGGGGGATAAAAACCTGGAACCGGCTTCCCGGTCTTGGGGTCCAGAAAGTCGGCTTTCACCAGGAGGTTGAGCGGGGAGCCGGTGAGATTTTTGAGGACCAAGGTCTGATAGGCAAAGGGGGCGTAGCGGGAAAATCCCTGAGCCTTTATTCCCAAAAGATAACCCAGACGCTCGAAGAGAGGATTCGGAACCACTAGAAGCCCTTCTCGCCTATACCGTAGGCTATAACCTGACTCTTCGGTGGGCACTCGCCAAGAGACGAGTTTGACCTTGCCTTTGAGATCAAAGACCATTCGTTTGAAGAGCAGGGAAAGACGCCTTTTCCCAGTGATCAGCGTGATCCTACGTGGAACCTCGGGTGCGAGGCAGATCCGGTGGTGAAAAAGGTGCCGATCGAATTCTCCGGAAAGGACAAGGGTTTTCTCGAAGGTTGGAATACGCACCGGAAGTTCAGAAACAAAGGAAGTTATCAGGAAGCCCACCTCCGGGCAGGGGTCTTTTGAGAGGATGACGAACTCCTCGGGCTTAATGGGACCCGTCTCAAAGATCAAAAATCGTCTTCCCGGGCTTCCAAGAGGGGCAAAGACCTCGATTTCGGCTAGGGGCCGTGAATCAGGGCTTTGAAGCCGTAAAGAGAAACTTCCTGCCACAAGGTGGTAGGTTTCACGCGGCTGCCAGGGAAAAATTAGGAGGAGATCCCGGCTAGGAAGCGGAGGATATGCTAGAAGGAGCTTTCCCGAAGTATCGTATAGCTTAACCGGAGTCTTTTCGGGAAGTCCTGAAATTTCCAAGCCCATTGGGCCAAAGACAACCTGTGGTTGGGACTCCGGCCTCTTTCGGCAGGCCCCTAACCCTAAAACCATAAGGAGAGCCAGCCCTACGACAAAGCAGCCCCTTATTGAGAGGTGACCAATTCGTTTCATCCAGGGATCACGCCTACGGCCTGCCCCAGAGGATGGTGCCACTTGGCGGTAAATCCTAGAGCCAGGGCCGCAAGGAGGAGTTTTTTCGGGTCCGCTTTGTGCTGGGCAAGCTCCTTAAGGTATCGGCCAAAATCTCCTCGCCGCTGAGAAAGGGCACAGGCGATAAGGGCCGCCTGGTCCAGGAGGACCTCACCGGCTATCTCGGACGGTATCACGCCGTAGCACACCTGGTCCCAGAGGTGAAGATAGGCCATGAGGTGAGAGACTAGTCCGAGGTCTCCGAAAACCGGACGCACATTGCGAACGAGCCACTCGTAGACCGGAGACGGAAGGTAATCCTTGAGGGCCGCAAGCAAGGCCTCTTCATTCAGGCCATAGCGCTCGAGAAGACGCGGGGCGTAGCGTATGAGGTCAGGGGTAAGTTTGTTCTGAAGGGCCAGGGCTTGAAAAAGGGCCTCGCGCACAGAAAGGGCGATCAGTTCTCCGAGTTTCACATGTTTTCCTGCACCGGAAAGGGGGCGTCTTCCGGACTCAAGGGCCGCCACTGCGATCTGATCCGTGCCGGTACCTGTGGCCCGGCCACAGGAGTAACGCGAAGGCACATGTAGCTCCTCGAGTACCGTGACCTTGGCTTCAGTGGCCATTTTGACCGCGCGCACCAGGGCCCCGGGAGTAAGGGCGTGGTTCACAAAAACCATGAGCACGATGGTTCCACGTCGATCGCAGGCCGGGGCCTTATTTAAGGAAGATTCGTCGGAAATCTTTATGAAACGTCCATCCTCTTCATAGAAGGAGGCCGGGTCCCCGGCCCTTCCGGCGTTGGTCTCCACCCCGGCAGTGGCCGCACAGAAGACGGTAAGGCCCCGAAAGGTCTTCCGCGCGAAGCCCGCTAGAGCCATGTTGGCCGCCGTGCCAAGGAGGGCGGTTTCCTCCGGAGACAGTCCGTGATATTCGCAGATTAGACGGTGATAGCGCTTAGGCTCACGGCTGGCCAGACAGGCCCCGTGCCCGCATTCGGGATGGGGTTTGGGCTCGCAGGCCTGATGATTGGCTACGAACCTGAGGCCGCTCCTAAGACCGCCGTTTACCCGGCAGGTGGAGATCACGGTATGGGGCTTTAAGAATTCCCCGAAGAGGATCCTTTCCCCGCGCTTTATCACCAGTCCTTCGTAGGGTTTGATTACTTCGATCATTCAAGCTCCCTTTCCATCTCTAGCACCAGGTCCTTTAGGCGATTAAGGACTTCAGGATCAGGGTTCTGCCAGAGGCCGCGGTTTGCGGCCTCAAGGAGCCTTTCGGCGATGTTAAGAAGAGCCGCTGGATTATGTTTTCGGAAGAAGCGCTGCATTCCGGGATCCAGGGCGTAGGTTCGGGCCAACTCCTCGTACATGCGGTCCGAGACCACATCGCTGGTGGCGTCCCACTGGAAGATGAGGTCCACCACCCGGGAGAGGTCACCCGCGCCCTTGAAGCCGTGCTGTTTCAGGCCTTCGATCCAGCGGGGGTTCAAAACCTTGATCCGGAAAAGAAAGCGCATTTCCTCCTCGGTGGTGCGTACCACCGGGCGCTCCGGGTCGGCGGTGCTTGCGGAGTAAGAAACCGGTTTGCGACCAGAGAGAGCTTCCACCGTGGCATTTAGGCCTCCATGATAGGCGTTGAAGCAATCACAGGAAAGGATGTCAATCTCCCGAGTATCCTCGTTCTTGTAAGTGACCTCTGTGCGGGAGAGCACTCCGCGGAGGGCCTCCCTGGCTTCGGCTCCGTAAGCCCCTTCTCCGTAAGCGTGGCCCATAGTGGAAAGGAAAACCTCGGCAAGATCCCGCCGACTCTTCCAGGCTCCGGCGTCAAGCACCGTCTCCACCCCGGTGCCGTAAGCCCCCGGAGGTTCGGAAAAAACCCGAAATAGGGCAAGTCTGCGAGCTCTTTCCGGGGAAAGTCCTTGGGAGCAAAGTTCTTCAAGATCTCTTTTAAGGGCCTCCACCAAGGGGTTCATCTCCGGGGGTTCCGGCATAGCAGCCACCTCGGCCACTGCGCGGTCGAAGAGCTCCATCAAGTTCCGAAAGGCGTCCCGGAAAAACCCGCTCACCGTAAGACAGACGTCCACCCTGGGCCGGCCGAGCTCGGAAAGCGGCACCACCTCCACCCCGGAGATCCGTCCGTCGTTTTTCCAGCGGGGGCGAACCCCGAGGAGCCAGAGGGCACAGGCGAAATCTTCGCCCCGGGTACGCATGGTGGGTGAGCCCCAGAGCACCATGGCGAGTGTTCGGGGCACCCGGCCATGGTCCCGCCGATGTCTTTCTAGCAGGGCCTCGGCCTGGCGCACCCCTCGCTCCCAGGCTGTGCGGGTCGGGATCCTTAGAGGATCCACGGAGAAAAAATTGCGTCCGGTGGGTAGCACCTCCACCGCTCCCCTCGTGGGTGCCCCCGAGGGCCCCGGGGGCACGAAGCCCCCGGAAAGCCCATTTACCAGATGCGCCATCTCCTGCGGGATCCCCGAGAGACGCCCCCTCACCTCTTCTCTACTCATTCCGGAATGTTCCAGAATGGCCCGTACGGTTTCCTCCAGGTCTTCACCTTCTGGAACCCTCCCCAACACATGAAGCCCTCGGTTTACATAAGTTCCGGCTACTTCTTCTAGGTAGTCGTGTAGCGCCGAAAGAAATTTCTCCGGATCTCTTTCGGCCTCCTCGGAACCGATTGAAATTTCGCTAAAGATCTCGGTTTCTTTTCCTTTAGCAAGAATCCGTCGCAGGGTTTCCTCGGCCAGGGCCTGGTTTTCCTCCGCAAGCGAGCGGTATTCCTCCAGTAGATCCGCGAGTTCGGCGAGCTCGCCGGAAAGCCCGGCCTGCATCTGCGGTGGGATCATGTGATCTAGAATAGCGGCGTAGCTTCGGCGTTTGGCCCTGTGTGCCTTCCCCGGGATCGTTTACGATGTAGGGATAGAGGTTGGGAAGATCTGCGATGGCAAGCTCTGGAAAACAGCCCTCGGAAAGACCTACGGCTTTCCCCGGAAGCCACTCTAGGGTTCCGTGTTTGCCCACATGGATCACGGCCTGGGCGCCAAATTCCTCCCTGAGCCAGGTGTAAAAAGCCAGATAATGATAGGGCGGCGGGAGGTCCGGACGGTGGATGTCGCCAGCCGAGAGCTTTTCGATCTTTCCCCGCGGGGGCTGAAGTGTGAGAAGCAGGTTTCCATTCCGGATCCCAAAAAAGAGAAATTGTCCTTCCGAGACCAGAAACTTGCCGGGAAAATCTCCCCAGGCCTCTCGAAGTTTTTTCTTTGCTTCTTCCGGAAGCCGTTCGAAATATGGACGAAATCGCTCGACCGGCCACCTGACGAGGGCCCTGGTCAGGAGATCCGTCTCCGAGAGATAGCGGCGGTCGTAAATTTGCCGGGTTCGAAATTCTTGAGCGATCTCTTCGCCTGACTCGTATACTTTTTCAACGGCGTAGTCCTCCTCGGCAAGGCGCCTTACGAGCCGGGCTACGGACTCAAAACTGTCCAGTCCGAAGGCACAGCCCATGCGGTCCTCACGAGGAGGATAATGGTGAAAGACAATGGCTACCCGTTTTTCCCGGTTGGGGACAAGTTTAAGGCGCGCCCAGTTTACGGCGAGCCTCGCAAGCCTGCGCACCCCCTCCGGTATGGTTTTTAGGCGCGGAATGGGGATCCCCAGGATCTCGGAGACCTCTTCCTGATCCCTTCCGGCCACAGGATAGGTGATGAGAGTGCCGTCGAACTCCGGCTGGGCCACGGAAACCGAGACCTCAAGCGGTGAGAGCCCTGCCGGGGATTCCTTCCAGTTTTTGCGCGAAGCAAAACTTACAATCCCCTGAAGCACGGGCACATCGAGGTCAGGATAGATCCTTTCAGTCTCCGGCCAGAGGAGTCGGTGAGAAAAAGGCTGGAGATTGATTAGAGCCTGGATTACGCTGAGGCCTTCCTTTTTGAAGAACTTTTCCACTACCTCGGTCGGCGGAAGCCCCTCGCCTTTGGAGACGAACCTTCGATGGAAGACCGGAAGCGCCCCAGCCGAAAGGCCCTCGATTTCCTGGACGAGATCTTTCACCGGTTCAAGATCCCCGTTTACGAAATAGCCCTGGTAGAACCAGATTCCCACGAGTGGGCGAGGAATTTTTCCAAAGCGCCGCTCTAGGAAGTCGAGATAGGTCTCAAGGTCCGGAAAGAAGCCTCCTTCCGGGTGCCAGATCCCTTCGGTGGGAGACGGAACCGGAGTACCGGCTACGGGCACGTCTTCGCCGAGCTCGGAAAGGAGTTTCAGCAGGAAGTTCTTGAGGTTTTCCGGGCCACCAAGGGTAAGGTAACGGACCCGCTCTCCAAAGGCCTCGTCCTTCGGCCGGGCGTATTTGTCTACTAGCTCAAGATCCGCCGGACTTCCGGAGACCGGTTGCACATGGATGATTTCGCCTTTGAAGCGAGAGACAAGGCCTTCAAGTCCCGGGAGGCTCTCCTCGCCTCCGTGGGGGACAAGTACTAGGGCTGCAGCCTGGGAGGCGAGCTCCTCAAGCTTTTTACGCTCAAGGGTAGCCCTTTCCCGGGTGAAAACTGCAAGCTTAAGGCGTAGGCCTGCGGCCCGAAGCTCAGCTACCGCCCTCTCGAGGGAGGGCAACTCCGTACCGGTTGAAGTATAATATAGGAGGTTTAACATGGTGTTAAAAGGCCTCCTCGGGAAATTTTATTAACTTCCGGCTGATACCAATTATAGGCCTCCATCTAAACGCTCCTTTGTAGCGAAGGGAAAGAAGAAATAGGTTGATTTGGAAAAGCGATGTTAAAAGCCCCCGGAGCAGGGCATGAGACCCCCGCCCCGGGGTAGGAGAGGAAGGGTGGGGCTTGGTGGGGGACTCTTTAATCTTCACGCCTTTAAAAGGTCTTCAGCTTGATACCCGCAAAAAGGTTGAAGCCCGGGGCTCGATAACCAGCGGCCCATTCGTAGTCCACATCAAAGAGATTTTCCGCCCGGAAAAACACTTCAGCATAGTCCGTGACGGCGTAACTCCCGGTGAGGTCCACTCGGCTATAGTCGGCAATCATATGTTTGTGGTCGTAAGCCGGGCGGCGCCCTACGTACTTGTAGTAGAGATTCAAACGTAATTTTTGCCACTCAAAGGAGACCCTGGCCCCTATTTGATGATGCGGCACCAGGGCCAGGTTTTCGGTGTCGTCTTCTTGGCCTTCGGTGTAGGTGTAGTTTAGCCCTAGGGAAAGCCACGAATAGGGCCGACTTTCTATTTCGGTTTCAAGGCCGGTAGCTACTCCGCCTCCAGAATTGTAGTAATGCCAGGTGGCATAGTTGAAGCTTATGCGTTCCTCATAGTGGGTGTTGAACCAGGTGACCGACCAGCGAAGTTTTCCGCCGAAAAGCTCCTGTTCCACACCTATGTCTCCGCCGGTGCTTTCTTCCGGATCGAGATCCGGATTGCCGTAGCGAGGATCATATAGATTGAAAAGGGAAGGTGCCCGAAAACCGGTGGCTAAATTGGCTTTTATCTTCAAGGTATCCGTAAGGAAGTAAGCCATGCCCACCTTATAGGTGAAGTGCGTGCCAAATTCTTCGTGATCGTCCACGCGAGCCCCTAAGTTCACTGCGAGACGCTCATCCATCGGCAATAGGAAAAGGTTGGCAAAATAAGAGGTAGTCGAAACCTCGTCGTCATACTCCTTGGTTCCCCAGGAAGAGGCATTATAAAAGTCTCCTTTTTCTTTGTAATATTCGATGCCAGCCGAGAGGATTACCCAATCCTTGTAAAAGAAGTCGTTTTGAAAGATCACCGGATAGACTTTTCCGCGATAAAGACCATCCATGTAACTATCGGTCACCGGAGAGCCGTCGGCTCTGTAGGCCAGAACCCCGTCGTCCCGGTCAAGATAGTCTCTTTTAGTGAAATGGTAACCTGCAGTTAATTTGCTGTTCCACCATTTAGTAGGTTTTAAAGTCACCGTAAAATGATTGAGGAAGATGATCTGACGGCGTTCGGCATGAGGATCGTTGTAGGCTCTGAAGCTCTTCCAGTCCCACTGTCCGTAATTGAGATACCCGTAAGCGTAGCGGAGAGTGTAGTCGAGTTTGAGGGTCTTCAGGATCCGGTTTGAGGAGTTAGCAAAGGGAGTGAGATTTAGATTAGTGTCTACGGTGGACTGACGGAATTCGGAATCTCGGTAGAGACCATCAGTGTTCACCCCCGAGATTCCTACGAAATAACCGAGGGGCCCGAGGGAGCCTTTTACATGGCCCGTCCCACGCCAAGTATCGTAGCGACCGTAACCGCCTTTGAAGCGGGCCTCAAAGGGGCCTCCGCCTTTCCGGGGAATGAGGTTTACGGCCCCGGTCATGGCGTTGGACCCATAAAGAGCACTTTGGGGACCACGCACAATTTCTATACGTTCGAAATTTTCGGCATCGAACCAGGACCAGAGATCTCCGAAATCATTGGCGGGATAAGAAGGATCATAGAGACGTACGCCATCAAAAAGCACCGCTGTATCCTGACTTTTTCCTCCTCGAAGCCTCAGATAACCCCACTGTCCCAGCCAGCCGTTGTGTTTGATGGATATGGAAGGATAGGTCTCAAGAGCTTGGTATAGCCCTTGGACTTCCCGCCGGTCTATGTCTTCACGGGAGATGACCGTCACCGAGTCCGGAAGGTGTCGCACATCGGTCTCAACTCGCGTGGCGGTTACCACTACCTCCGCTCCTTCCTCCGCGGAGGTTTGAGCCGTAACCGGCGCGGCAAATCCGAAGACCAGCATGCCCAACAGAAACAGAAGAAAACTTCTCGCCATACGCCTCCCCCCTTCGCAAAGTTTTTTTCGAAGGAGGGAGCTTCGAGGAAATGTTCCCGAGGAGGAGAGGCCTCTGGTCCGCGGCCCAGAGGCACGTTCTCCGACTCGGGAACGGAGCAGTTAGCCTCGAAGCTCCGCTCCCTTTCTCGGCCCCCGGGCCGGTATCCCGGCTTCCGGATCGTCCTACTCGCCGCGCCTTCCCAGGGGGCCTACGGACTACCTACGTCCGTGGCCCACCCAGTGGCCTGTCGCCACAGGGCCCTTTGCGACCCCGCGGCCCACCCGGGAACCCTTCGGGTTCACCCCCTCGAGCGCCCGGGCGAGAGGCCGGGCTGTTAGGCCCGACCTCCAGCGGCTTTCGTCCCCGGTCACGGTTGCGGGCCAGCGCCGGATTCTCACCGGCTTCCCGTTTAACCCCGCCGCCTCGAAAGGGGCGGGGCACCCGGAGACCTTTTTGTCTACTTTTTTATATTCTTATAACTACCTAAATTTTTTAGGTCGTCAAGTTCCCTCTCTTTCAATACTCCCAAACTCCCCGC
>NZ_LWLG01000001.1 GCF_001652585.1 Thermosulfurimonas dismutans | reverse complement strand
CATTTTCAGCCCGGTCTCCTAAACCGCATTCCTGGGCCAGGAGCTCCATAAATCTAGCTCTTATTATGGCAAGGATTACAAGTTCTGAGGGTCGATCCTCTGCTAGACAAACCATGGAGATCAACGATCCCCATTTTTTAAGCCCCATCAACCCTAGCAGGAGAACCGCGTGTTTTACGGACTTGATCTTGGTAGGGAAACCAAAAAAGGCCGAGTTGATATATCTTAAGAGCTTTAAAGCCAACGAGGGTTCGGAATTGACTATATTCACCAGTTCATTCAAGTCTAAGTCTGGGGAATGAAGGAGACTCATAAGTTTTATATAATGCCTCTTAAAAACAGGAATTTCTTTAGCTGTAATAATTTTAGGACGTGCAAAAAAGAAACCTTGAAAATACTTGAAATTCAAATCACGGGCCTTTTCAAACTCCTCCTGGGTTTCAATTTTCTCCGCAATGAGTTTTAAGTCTGTTCGATATTTATCTACAATAACTTCTATTTCGGACCAAGGGGTGTTTCTAAAATCTACTTTTATGTAATCCACGAAAGGAATAAGAACTTCTAGGGGAGAATCCAGGCGGTAGTCATCCAAAACCAGAGAGTACCCCTCTTCTTTGAGCCTTTTACACGCCTGGAGGATCTCGTTAGGGTCCTCTATCCTCTCCAAGATTTCAATCATCAATTTATGAGGAGGCAATAAAAAGGGAACCCCTTCCCGTAAAAGCTTGGCCGTAAAGTTTATGAATACCCTTTTATTAAAGGCCAGGGTATTCAGGCCGAAGTCAAGAAAAGTATGGGCTAGAACTTTCCAAGAAGCCCGATCTTCCTCTGTGCCAATGCATTTAAAAATGTTTTCCAGATCATCCCGGTAGAGGAGCTCGTAACCAAAAGTTCGGCCTTTGTCATCTAAAATGGGCTGTCTAGCCACATAATATCGAATACACATTCCAGCCAAGATCCCTTTTGGGTATAGTATAAATAGAAATTTTGACAAACAATTGACAAATGAGGAATAAGTTATGCGGGTGGGAATAGGGTTTGATCTCCATCGGTTCACAAAAGACCGCAGACTAATTTTATGCGGAGTGGAGATACCCTATGAAAAAGGCCTTCTCGGACACTCGGACGCAGACGCGGCCCTCCACGCCTTGACGGACGCCATTCTGGGAGCCGCGGGGCTTCCCGATATTGGGATCCTTTTTCCAGATGACGATCCTCGTTTCAAAGGGGCGGCCAGTAAAATTTTTCTAAAAGAGGCCCTGCGACTCATTGGCGAAAAAGGCCTCTATGTTTACCAGGTAGATCTGGTATTGGTTCTAGATCAGCCTAAAATTGCTCCCTATCGTGAGGCCATGCAGGCCAATCTCTCCCGGTGGCTTAAGATCCCCCGTGATCGCGTTGGCCTTAAAGCCAAAACCACTGAAGGCCTAGGATTCTGGGGCGGAGAAGCCGTGGCTGCCTGGGCCACCGCGGTTCTTAAAGATGGATCTCACGCCTGAAAAGTTAAGGAAGATTCCCGAGGCTCCCGGTGTTTATCTATTTAAAGACGGACGTGGAGTAGTGCTCTATGTGGGCAAGGCCAAAAACCTGAGACGAAGGTTGTCTTCATACCTCACCCCAAACACCCCTAAAACCCAAAACCTCTTGCTTCGGGCCAAGACCCTTGAGACCATTCTAACTCGAAACGAAAAGGAAGCCTTAATCCTTGAAGCCAACCTTATCAAGAAACATCGACCTCGTTACAACATAGTCTTGCGCGACGACAAGGCTTATCCCCTAATACGTATCTCCCTCAAGGACAAATTTCCGCGTCTTATGGTAGTGCGTCGCAAACGAAAAGGAGACCAGGCCCTTTATTTCGGTCCCTATCCCTCCTCCAGAGCGGTGCGCGAGACCGTAAAGATCCTCACTAGATTCTTCCCTCTAAGACGTTGTTCCAACGCTGAAATGAACCGTCGCACCCGTCCCTGTCTTTACTATCAAATTGGAAAGTGTCTGGCCCCCTGCGTGGGCTTTATCTCGCCTGCGAAGTATCGACAGATCGTAGAGGAAGCGGTAGCCTTCCTTGAAGGCCGAAGCAGAGACCTTTTGCAAAAACTGCGGACTGACATGGAGGCCGCCGCCGAAAACCTCGAGTTCGAACGGGCCGCAGTTCTGAGAGACCGCCTCCGTGCTCTAGAGAAGATCCTCGAGACCCAGGCCGCAGTACTACCAGAGGAAAGAGACCTAGATGTCTTTGCTCTAGCTCAGAAAAATGAAAAAATTTCCGGAGCGGTCCTCTTCGTGCGTCACGGAAAACTTATAGGCCATAAAGTATTCCATTTGCGCGGAAGCACCGAAGAGGACCCCTGGGAAAACCTGCTTAAACAGTTTTACGATGAAGGTAAACTCATACCGGAAACGGTGGTGCTTCCCGAAATCCCAGCCGAAAGGAAACTCCTTGAGGAGTGGCTTTCGGAGCTGAGGGGAGGGCCTGTAGAAATTGTAAGGCCTCAGGACAAGATCCTCACCGGGCTTTACGAGACCGCCCAAAGGAACGCCGAAGAGGCCCTAAGAGCAAGGCTCAAAGGGGAAAAGACCTGGGACGAGCTCGCAGAGGAGCTGGCAACCGTACTACGACTGCCGGTTATACCCGTAAGGATTGAGGGCGTGGATCTCTCCAGTCTTCAGGGTACAGCTCCGGTAGGGGCCATAGTGAGCTTCTTTGAAGGGGAGCCCGACAAAAGTCGGTACCGACGGTATCATATTCGCACCGTCTCAGGAACTCCTGATGACTATGCTATGCTCTACGAGGTGCTCTTCCGTCGAATCCAGAAAGGCCTCGCTGAAAAAGATCTTCCGGACCTCCTACTCATAGACGGCGGGAAAGGGCATCTCGAAACCGGAAGGAGAGTCCTCGAAGAACTAGGGCTTTCCGAAAAGATCGGGCTTTGTGCCATCGCCAAGGAAAGAGAGGAAGAGGGCGAGAAAGTTTACATCCCCGGAAGAAAAAATCCTCTAAAACTTTCCAAGCACGGAGAAGTTCTGAGGTTTCTAATGCGCGTAAGGGATGAGGTCCACCGATTCGTGCTCTCCTTTCACCGTAAGACCCGGGAAAAGAGAGCCCTTTCCTCTTTCCTTGACGGAATCCCAGGGATCGGCGAGAAACGCAAAAGGGTACTTCTATCCCAATTTGCCTCGCCGGAGGAAATTCTGGCCGCCGGGGCTTCGGAAATAGCAAGTCTGCCGGGATTTAACCGTAAGGTGGCCGAAGAACTCATAACCCGTCTCAAGGAACTTTCCGGTTGACCGGATAAGCTCGCGAGGATAAGCTTTGTGAAAAGTTTCCCGGAGGGGACACATGGAATTTGAGGCCGTCATAGGGCTTGAGGTCCACACCCAACTTCTTACAGAAAGCAAAATCTTTTGTGGCTGTTCCACCAAATTCGGAGCGCCCCCTAATCATCATACTTGCCCAGTCTGTACCGGTATGCCGGGTAGCCTCCCGGTGTTAAACCGGCGGGTAGTAGAGTTCGCCCTGCGTCTGGCGCTGGCCGTGGGAGCCCGCATCAATCCGGTCTGCGTCTTCGCCCGCAAGCACTACTTCTATCCGGATCTTCCCAAGAACTACCAGATCTCCCAGTACGAGGCCCCCATTGCCGAAGGGGGGGCCATCGAAATCGAAGTGGATGGACAGCGCAAAAGCATCGGTCTAGTTCGAATCCACATGGAAGAAGACGCCGGCAAACTCGTCCATGACGAGAAACGGCCGGTATCCTATGTGGACTTCAACCGCACCGGGGTGCCGCTCCTTGAGATCGTAAGTGAGCCCGACATCCGCAGTCCCGAAGAAGCTGTGGCCTATCTCAAAAAGCTACGCACCATCGTGCGCTATCTCGGAATCTGCGATGGGAACATGGAAGAAGGAAGTCTCCGCTGTGACGCCAACGTCTCGGTACGCCCCAAGGGAAGCCAGGAATTCGGGACCAAGGTGGAACTTAAGAATATGAATTCTTTCCGGCATGTGGAACGGGCTCTGAAATACGAAATCAAGCGTCAAATCGGGCTTCTGCTTGAAGGCAAAGAGGTGGTCCAGGAAACCAGGCTCTTTGACGAAGCCAAAGGGGTGACCCATTCCATGCGCGGAAAGGAGGAAGCCCACGATTACCGTTACTTCCCGGATCCCGATCTGGTTCCGGTGAAAATCGATCCTGAGTGGATCGAAAAAGTCCGCTCCGAACTCCCCGAACTTCCGGATGCCAAAAAACAACGTTTCATTGAAGAGTATGGGCTTCCAACCTATGACGCCGAGATCCTTACGGTCTCGAGGCCGCTAGCGGAGTTCTTCGAAGAGTGCGTAAAACTCTTTCCTCAGCCCAAAAAGGTCTCCAACTGGCTCATGACCGAAGTCCTCAGGGAACTCAACCGCGAGGGCAAAGAAATAGACGAAACCAATCTCAAGCCTGAACACATCGCCGAGCTTCTGAAACTGGTGGAGGATGGGGTGGTTTCCATCACCGCGGCTAAGAAGATCTTTCCCGAGGTTTATGCCACGGGAAGGAACCCCAAAGAGCTAGTAGAGGAAAAGGGCCTACGTCAAGAAAGTGACGAGGGGGCGCTAGAGGCCATCTGCCGGGAAGTGCTTTCGGAAAATCCGGCGGAGGTGGAGAAGTACAAATCCGGCAAGAAGGGCGTAATCGGCTTTTTCGTAGGTCAGGTCATGAAAAAGACCCGGGGCAAGGCCAACCCCAAACTGGTAAACCAGATTCTGACCAGACTTCTTGAAGCATGAAGGTTTATCAACCCCAAGATCCTGACATTATTTCTGCCTGGCGGTGGACGGACCGGGGGCTCTACCTCCTTGACCAGAGGCTCCTCCCTTGGAAGGAGACCTACATTCGGTGCCGCACATGGCAGGAAGTACGCCGGGCCATCAAAGACATGGTGGTCCGGGGGGCTCCGGCCATAGGCATCACCGCGGCTATAGGTCTGGTGCTCGGAGCTGAAAGACTACGGGCCCGCACCCGTCGGGCATTTCTTTCCGGGCTGAAACGTGTAGCCCAGGGCCTTTCCAAGGCCCGGCCTACGGCAGTCAATCTTTTCTGGGCCCTTGAGCGGATGATAAAACGAGCGGAGGCCGAAGGAGACGCCGGGCCGCAAGAACTGGTTGAAATTTTACGCCAGGAAGCTCTTACCATTTGGGAGGAAGACCTTTCCGCCAACCGCCGTATGGGCCGCTTGGGGGCGGAACTTCTTCCAAAGGAAGGGACTGTGCTCACCCATTGCAACGCTGGGGCGCTGGCTACTGGAGGCTATGGAACGGCCCTGGGAGTCATCCGGGCGGCAGTGGAGGCCGGGAAAAAACTCTCAGTTCTCGCTGACGAGACCCGGCCATATCTCCAGGGGGCTCGACTTACGGCCTGGGAACTCAGAAAGGCTGGCGTTCCGGTAGCCATCATTCCGGATGCGGCCGCAGGGTTCCTCATGGCCCGAGGACTGGTTCAGGCCGTAATCGTGGGCGCCGACCGCATCGCAGCCAACGGCGACACCGCCAACAAAATCGGGACTTACGCTCTGGCGGTCCTCGCCAAGGAAAATGGAATTCCATTTTACGTGGCGGCGCCTTCCTCCACTTTCGACCTCCATTGCCCCTCTGGTCAAAATATCCCCATTGAGGAAAGAGCTCCCGAAGAAGTCCTTTCCTGTGGCGGAAGGCGTGTGGCTCCCTGCGGAGTTTCGGCCGTAAATCCGGCCTTTGACGTCACCCCCGCGAAGTTCGTTACGGCCATTATCACGGAAAAAGGCCTTATATATCCACCCTACTCCGAAAACATCCCTAAGGTTATAGGCAGTGAAAATCAAACTCCCTGAGGTCACGGTTTATCGTCTGGCCCTCTATCTTAGAACGCTTGAAAAACTTTCCCAGAAGGGACGGAATCTCGTTCGAAGCGAAGAGCTGGCTGAACTCTGTGGAGTCTCGGCGGCTCAGCTCCGTAAGGATCTGAGTTTCATCGGAGCCTTTGGGGTAAGGGGCGTAGGCTATCACGTACGGGGCTTAGAAAAGGAGATAAAACGCATCCTTGGTCGGGATAAGATTTGGCATCTGGCCCTTGGAGGCCTGAACGAGATGGGTAAGGCCCTTATAACCGAGACTCGTCTCGCCAAGCGGGGGTTTCGGTTTGTGGCGGCCTTTGATTGGCGGGAGGAATGGGTGGGCCAGGTCATCCAAGAGGTCTATGTCTATTCCCTAGAACAGATGCCTTATATAGTCAAGAAATCCGAAATTGATATCGGGGTGATTACCCTGGCAGGCAAAGAAGCCGAAGAAATGGCCGAAAGGATGAGCCAGGCCGGTATCAAAGCCATCCTCAATCTCGGGCCAGATCCCCTTGAATTTAAGAAGGAGGGGCTTATATTGCGGAATGCCGACCTCACGCTTCCTTTTGACCTTTTGGCCTTTGCACTCTCTCAAGGATAAAAGAGTATGGCCCGTTTTGTAGATCAGGCCAAAATACACGTCCAAGCTGGAAACGGCGGCCACGGTTGTGTGAGCTTTCGACGGGAAAAGTATGTCCCGCGCGGGGGACCGGACGGAGGCGACGGAGGCGACGGTGGGGACGTCATTCTGGTAGCCGACCCTCAGCTTCATACTCTTTACGACTTCTATCATCAGGTGCACTTTCGGGCCGAAAACGGCCGGCCCGGCATGGGAAAAAAGATGAAGGGGCGAGACGGAGAGGATCTGATCCTGAAAGTCCCGGTGGGCACCATAGTAAAGGACGCCGAAACCGGAGAAATCTTAGGAGACCTGGTCGAGCCCGGACAGACTCTAGTGGTGGCCCGAGGAGGAAAAGGCGGCCGCGGAAATGCCCGCTTTGCTACTCCTACCCGACAAGCCCCGAGATTTGCCGAACCCGGAAAACCGGGTGAGGAGAGATGGCTGGTTCTGGAATTAAAACTCATTGCGGACGTAGGGCTGGTAGGACTACCCAACGCCGGCAAATCCACCCTCCTTTCCCGGATTTCCGCAGCCAGACCTAAGATAGCGGATTATCCCTTTACCACTCTGCAACCCAATCTGGGAGTGGTCTCTCTCTCGGATCATCGCAGTTTCGTGGTGGCAGATCTTCCGGGTCTCATCGAAGGGGCTCACAAAGGCGTAGGCCTTGGGCTTGAATTCCTTCGCCACGTGGAAAGGACCCGAGTTCTACTCCAAGTCCTTGACGCCAGCGGAGAAAACCCTCTGGCTGATTTTGAGATCGTGGAAAAGGAACTAGCCCATTACCATCCCGAGCTCCTCCGCAAACCCAGGGCCGTGGCCTTGAATAAGATTGACGTCATCCAGGATCGTAGCCAACTTGACCCCTTAAAACGGGAACTCGAAAGCCGGGGACACCCGGTTTATCTCATTTCGGCTGCTACCGGAGAAGGAATAAAGGATCTGCTTGAGGGCCTATGGAGGCTTTTAACCAATCCTGAACTGGACCCTCGAGATTTATAGGCATGAGCAATATACGGACGAAATATCTCACCGGAATCAGGCGCATCGTGGTCAAAGTGGGCAGTGCGGTCATTGCGAACGAAGAGGGGCTCTCACTCGAAGTCATAGACAACCTGGCGGCCGAGATCTCGCGCTTCATGCGCCAGGGCTATGAAATGATTTTGGTGTCCTCGGGAGCTATCGCCTGCGGCCGTAAAAAATTAGACATCCCTACCCGGCCCTTTTCTCTTTCTGAAAAACAGGCCCTGGCGGCGGCCGGACAGGCCGGTCTCATTCAGGCTTATGAAGACGCTTTCGAGCATCACGGCCAGCCCGTGGCCCAGATCCTCCTTACCCGGGAGGATCTTGAGGATCGTACCCGTTATCTCAACGCCCGCAATACCTTCAACATCCTTCTCCGCTGGCGGGTTCTTCCTATCGTCAACGAAAATGACACCGTAGCGGTGGAGGAAATCCAGTTCGGAGACAACGACTTCCTTTCGGCCTTGGTGGTGGGGCTTGTGGGGGCCGACCTCCTGCTGTGCCTCTCGGAGGTAGACGCCCTTTACGAACGCGACCCCCGAGAAGACCCCACGGCCCGCAAGCTCACCTTAGTAGAAAGGATAACCCCAGAAATCGAAGCCATGGCTGGGAAAAAGCCCGGACGCTTCGGCCGCGGGGGAATGTTTTCCAAACTGCGGGCGGCCAAAATGGTCACCTCCCTAGGAGTGCCCATGATCATCGCCCCAGGAAAAACCCCGCTCATCTTGGAGAGAATCTTTTCCGGGGAAGAGATTGGTACCCTATTCCTTCCCGAGAAAAAAACTCTTTCGCCCAGAAAATTCTGGATTGCCCACCACCTGAAGCCCGAAGGCCGACTCATTCTCGACCGCGGGGCAGTTGAGGCCATCCTCAAACGGGGTAAAAGCCTGTTGCCTGCGGGCATAAAGGCCGTAGAAGGCGACTTTACCAGGGGGGCCTGCGTAGAATGTCTGGACGAGGAAGGTCGGGTGATAGCCCTCGGGCTTTCCAATTATTCCTCCGGGGAGTTACGTTGCATCGCCGGGCTCAAAAGTTGTGAGATACATGAAAAACTAGGCTTTAGAGGTAAAGAAGAGGTCATCCACCGGGACAACCTGGTGGTGCTTCGTTAAAACAAGGCCTTTACTTTTGACAATTAGGATGTTAGCTTGCCTTAGAGAATCAAATTTTAAGGAGGTTTAAGCAACATGGTTACAGGAACGGTGAAGTGGTTTGATGAGAAGAAGGGCTACGGTTTCATCTCCCGGGACGATGGTGGGGACGTGTTCGTGCACTACTCCGCCATCCAGATGGACGGTTTCAAGACCCTTCGGGAGGGCCAAAAGGTGGAATTCGAAGTCACGCAAAGCCCGAAGGGAGAGCAGGCTAGCAACGTAAAGGTCATCGATTAGTTAGCAGTTCGGCCCTGAAAACTAAAAGGCCCGCTTCGGCGGGCCTTTTTTATTTTGAAACTTTCAAAAATAAAAAAACCGGGGCGCGAAGGCCCCGGCCTTGGAGACACCGTTAAACTTTGCTTTAGAAGAAATAGTAAAAGCTCGCCATAAAACGATTGAGTTCGCCGTCTTCGGCATAAGATTCACGGTAGTCACAATCTACGTACATGTATTCCCCACCCACGGCGAACTCCTTGGTGATCCGATAAAGGAAGTTGGCGTAGTACATTTGCTGCTGGAGACGGGCACTAGTAACTCCGTCCAAATCATCATCGTCAGGATTATCCACGCCCCATCCGAAATGGGTAACCAATTTGGGAGTCCAGAAAATCTCAAGTTCAATCCAACCACCGGTGGCATCGATTTCATCCACGGCTATTGCCTTCGCAACCCCGTTCTTTCCATTGGTATCGTACACTCCACCTCCATAATTGAACCTGACTCCCTGGTTAACACCAGCAGTATAGTAACGGTCTACGTTACGTCCCGTCCAAATTTCGCCGAGGAGGAAGGCCTTATGGGCGAACGGCAAAGGCACAGGAACTTTGACTTCCAGGCCCAAAGAGTAGCTATCGGCATCCTCTTCTCCGGTGCTTATATCATATTCTTCTTGGGAATAATGTCCCCAGATGGCAAAGAGAGCCGGCTTACCGTTGATCTTGGTCTCGTAAGCCACACGAGCCTCCACCCCCGGGAACCCGGCATCATTGGCGGGATCATCGTCAAAGATCCCAGCTGCAGTATCGTCAAAGCTATAAGGTTGTTCCGCCGCCACCTGCACTCGAAGCTTCGAATCTCCTAAATTGAACCATTTAGAGAGTCTCACTTGCGTCATACGGAAGGCGAAGTTCCCCATAAAGGTTCCCGCGGGGAAATTAGATAGGTGGGGATAGAGTTGCGAAATGGTCTGCCAGTCAAGCCCAGCTACCAATTGCCAAGTGCCTTTCTCTACACCCGCGTAAACGCGACGCGCCCGCAGAGGCGAGTGCACATCGTTCCAATCACTGTATGCATGGTAGAAATCCATTTCTATTTTTCCAAAAACCTTGAAATCTGAATAATACTTCCAAAAATCAAAACCAAAGCGGCTATGACGATAGTTCAAAGTAAACTTGTTATCCCCATCTTCCGGGAGGACCCAAAGGACATAAACGTCCCCTATAGCCGAATTATCCTGCCAGACGGCGTCGATCTTGAAGAAGCCGTAGAAGTCGATGCCGCTGGGCGAGGAACCGTAGCCGCCTTTGCTAAAGAAGCTGTGCTTCTTCTGGCTGGGGGCCGTCACCAGGGCCTCGGCCGGAGCCGGAGCCCCCTGGGCCTTGATCTTTTCCAGCTCGGAACGCAACTCCGCGTTCTCCTTCTTCAGTTCCTTGACCTCTTTAAGTAGCTCTTGAACTAAAGCTCTAAGATCTTCCTCCCCCGAAGAGGCCCGGGAGATACTCAAGGGCACAATCAATAAGGCCAAAAACAACCCCACGATTAAACCCTTCCTCACCTTAACACCTCCCTTTAGAAATTTTTGGTCTCATATCAAAAAAGATTCTTTTTGACAAGGCCCTAAAGCCCGGTCAAGGCTATCTGATTTTTGACGGCCTCAACCGAGGCCGAAAGGGCCTTCTTTTCCTCCTCCGTGAGTGTAAAGGTAAGGATTCTTTCCACTCCGTTTCGACCCAAAACCACCGGAACCCCCAAGAAAACACCCGAAATATCGAACTCACCCTCAAGCCAGACCGAACATGTAAGCACCCGTTTTTCGTCTCTCAGGATGGCCTCCGCCATCTCTACAGCCGCAAGCCCCGGAGTGGTGAAGGCACTTCCTGTCTTGAGATAGGAGACTATCTCCCCCCCTCCTTTCCGGGTCCGTTCCACGATCTCAGCGATCTTTTCCTCCGGCAGAAGTTCCCTAATAGGTATACCGGACACATTCGCCAATCTCACCAGGGGCAACATGTGATCTCCATGAATACCCATCACCAAGGCCTGCACGTCTTTGGGCGAGACCCCTAAGGCCTCGGCGATAAAGTAGCGATAGCGGGCAGAGTCCAACACCCCGGCCATACCGATAACCCGGTTCTTCGGGAAACCGGTAATCCGGTAAGCGGCATAAACCATGGCGTCAATGGGATTAGTCACCACAATAAGACAAGCGGAAGGAGCCAACTCTCGCACCTTTTCTGCGCAGGAACGCACGATCTCTAAATTGACCTTGAGGAGATCATCCCTGGTCATGCCGGGCTTACGAGGGCGTCCGGCGGTAAGGATAACTACATCGGAGTCCGCAATATCTTCCCAGAACTCGGTCCCCTTTAGCCGGCAGGAAAAACCATGAACCGGAGCACTCTGAGCGATATCCAAGGCCTTGCCCTTGGCGAGATCGGGAACCACGTCAACGAGTACAATCTCCTCAGCTACACCCTTTACCGCCGCCCAGTGGGCCGCGGCCGTCCCTACCGCCCCGGCTCCAATAATGGATAGTTTAGCCATTCTTACGCCTCCTAACCAAATTTGGATAAAATGTCGTCCACGTTCACCTCTTCAGGTGTTTCCATTGGGATAAACTCCGTCTGTTCAAGCCCAAACTCCACGTAAAAAGCCTTATGGTCTTCGGTACGGAAGGAAAGCCTTCGGCACTGAGGTTTTTCCAGCATGGCATTAAGGAGCAAAGTAATGCTTTGGTTGATAGCGATAGCCCGAGGCTGACTATTTTGGGCCGAAAGCCCAAATCGAGTCTCGATTTTACGCCGCACCGCTCCGATCACCTGGTTGGCTAATTCGCCTACAAAATTCACCACCTCATCCGAAGTATAGTCCTTGGCTAGATCCTCTTCCGGAAGCCCCATGAAACGCATGGCCCTACGGTAGAGCTCCACCGCGGCCTCACCCGAAAAGTTCATACAGAAAAGACCGGAATAGTCCCCGGTAAACTCTACGAAGACGCCTAAATCCGGTTTGAGACTCACCAGGGGGACCCTCTGAATGGTAGGAGCATACCGAATACTTGACTGAGTAGAAGTTTCAAGGACCTCTTTCACGGCTTCACAGATCAACTTGGCTATCTGATTCACGGTACTCAAACGCTTTTCAGCCATAGCTAAATCCCTGAATCTATTTTATATTAGGCTCCTACCATAAATTCGACTTCGAGACAATTTTCCGCATGCGCGTCACAGTTGAAAAAATCGTTTTCGGCGGAGAAGGCCTGGCACGCCTACCGGATGGTCGAGTCCTCTTCGTCCCCGGTGTCATTCCTGGTGAGGAGATCAAGGTCCGCATTGTAAAGGAATTCAAGGACTACGTCCAGGGCGAGGTTGAGGAAGTTATCATCCCTTCATCCGCTCGGGTAGAGCCATCCTGCCCTTACTACGGAACCTGTGGAGGCTGCCAGCTCCAGCACATGGACTACCCAACCCAGACTTCCGTAAAGCTTGAAATGTTCAAGGAAACTCTGCGGAGGCTAGGAAACCTTCCCGAAAACTTAGTGGAAGGGCTCGTTCCTTCGCCAATCCCTTTCCGTTACCGCAACCGCTTGCGTTTCCATGTAGAACCAGGAACCGGTCAGCTCGGATTTGTAAAACGCAAAAGCCACGATCTGGTAATCACCAAGCAGTGTCTCCTTGGACATGAGAAACTCAATCGGGTCCTTGAAGCCCTACCGGAGATCCCAGCCTGGAAGAGACTCCAAGGTTTTGCCAAGCGGGTAAAACTGGAGCTGTCTCCAGTTGAAGGGCTCGTGACCATTCTTTTCTGGATCACGGTCAAACCCGAAGTCCAGGACGTGGAAGAGCTAGCTCGAGAGCTTCCAGATACCAAGTGTGTCTTTTATTGGGTACGAGGACCGAAGCCCGAAGGTCCGTTTCCTAAGGATGCCCCCCACAGCGGCCGAAGGCTCTTTCCAGTACCACAAGCATACTTTCCACAAACGGAAAAACCCCTTTATTTAGTCAGACCGGGGGTCTTTACCCAGGCCAACTGGGAAATAAACCTCAAGATCATGGAAACCATTCGGCCCTTTGCCGAAGGTCTCGACCGGGCCCTGGACCTCCATTCAGGTATGGGTAACTTCCTCCTGCCCCTAGTACCCCTCTTAAAGGAAGCCTTGGGGGTAGACACGGATGTCGGGGCTATAGAAGACGCCCAGTACACCACCGAATATCTAGGGCTTTCCGGAAAGGTCCGTTTCGAACGGGTTTCGGCCACGGAGGCCCTGATCGAGACCTGGAAAGCCGCCGAAACTTATCCCCTTATCATCCTTGATCCTCCCCGGGGCGGCTGCCGGGAGCTCATGCGGTATCTTCCGGAAGTAGCTACGGAAAGAATCCTTTACATTTCTTGTGACCCGCCAACTCTAGCCCGAGATCTCAAACTTTTGCTTCAGGCCGGTTTTGAGATCGAAAGGATTCTGGCCTTCGATATGTTCCCTCAGACGTATCATCTAGAAGCCCTGGCCGTGCTAAGAAGAGCTTGATCCCAAGGCCCAAAGGAGCTGTTTGCAAAAGCCCTGGATGACCCGAACCTCCTGAGCGGTAAGGTCAAGGCGGGAAAGAAACCGTCTTATGGTGGTCATCCAAAGGGTTTCGTTGTCATGCGGAACATAGTCTATACGTTTCAGGGTCTCTCTCAAGATCTCGTACATCACCTCGAGTTCCTTGATGGTCGCCAGACGCGGCTTCGGTATCTCTACCGCAGCCGAGGCACAGAACATCTCATAGAGCACGATCACCACCGCCTGGGCAACATTGAGACTTGCGGCCTCGGTGGTGGGAATAGTGACTACGGTGTGACAATGGTAGAGAGTCTCATTGGTAAGGCCCCATTTTTCGTTTCCGAAAAGAAAAGCTATACGGTTGTTCTGTGACAGATCCACTATCCTAGGAACGATTTCTCGTACGGTCTCGTAGACCTTACGCTGTTTGCCCAGGCGAGCGGTTGTACCGACTACGTAATTGAAATCTGCCAGGGCCTCAATTAGATCGTCGTAGATCTTCATCTTCTCAAGGATGGGGAGTCCGCTTCTGGTGGCCATAGCCCGCATTTTCTCAGGGGTAAGATCCTTGGGGCGGACTAAAATGAGCTGGGACACACCAAAATTGGCGCAGGCCCTGGCAGCAGACCCAATATTTTCGGGATAAAGGGTCTCTACCAGAACCACCGCCAGGTTTTCGAGCCTAGCTTTTATTTCTTTGGTCTTTACTCTGACCTGCATGATCCCTTTTTTCTTCAGTATAATGGTATCTATCCCAGAGCGCACCTCCAAATAGGCTTTTAAAGGCGTTAAGGAGTGAAGATCTATTGGTGCCGATAAGGCTCAAACGAGCCCTCGGCGAAGACCTCTTGCAGGGAGGCTTTAAAATGGTGGCCAAAACTTTTCGGTTAGCTTTTATCGGATTACTATGCTGGTTATGGCCGTTTCTTTCAATCGGAGCGCCTACAGAAAAAACTGGTCTTTCCGAGATACTTTCGGCCTTTCGTGAAGAGATAGCACAAGCTCGAATCTCGCTAAACTTTGAAATCTTAGATTCCTCTTATGCCAAGTTCGACTTTCTGGGAGGCTTTGCCGACGGCCGCTATCAGTTGAAGGCCTACCGTATAACTCCTTTGAAAGATGGGGTTTACCGTCTGGATCTAAGGTTCGAAAAGAAAAAAGGGCTCCTAACTTACCGTCAGAAAGTATTTTTTTATTTCTGGCATCACCAAAATCGAATAGTGTTTCTAACCCCAAAAGGTAAAAAGAAATTTCTCCTGCCGGAAGAAGAAATCAGGCTCGAAAAAACCTCGGTGGGGTACCGCATAATAAAAACCTACCCTGAGATAGTTATAAAGCTCCCCACAGAGGCGGGGAAGGTTTACCTGAAAGTAAGGCCAGCAAAGTAATTTTACGGTATACTTGAATCTTAAATCCAGAAAGGTTAAACCATCTAGGGTTAATTGGTTTCGGGTGAAGCTCTGACGACAGGAGGAAGGGATGTATTTTCAGGAGCTGATAGCCACTCTTAACCGTTTCTGGGCGGAAAAAGGCTGTCTTATTCTTCAGCCCTATGACATGGAAGTAGGAGCCGGAACTTTTCACCCGGCCACCTTTCTGCGGGCTCTTGGTCCGGAGCCCTGGGCTGCGGCCTATCCCGAACCTTGCCGCCGACCAACTGATGGCCGTTATGGCGAAAACCCCAATCGCCTGCAACACTATTTCCAGTACCAGGTGGTCATAAAACCCTCTCCAGATGACATACAAGAAACCTATCTCGAAAGTCTCAAGGCCCTTGGCATAGACCCCAAGGACCATGACATAAGGTTCGTGGAGGACGACTGGGAGAGTCCCACTCTCGGAGCCTGGGGCCTGGGCTGGGAGGTCTGGCTGGACGGTATGGAGATTACCCAGTTTACTTACTTCCAGCAGATAGGCGGTTTCGACTGTAAACCGGTCACGGTAGAGATCACCTATGGTCTTGAACGACTGGCTATGTTCCTTCAAGGGGTAGAAAACGTCTTTGAGCTTCGCTGGAACGAACAGTTCACCTATGGCGATCTTTATCACCGGGCCGAAGTGGAATATTCTATTTTCAACTTCGAAGAGGCCGACGTAGAAATGTTGCACGAACTCTTTGACCGGTACGAGAAAGAGGGCCTTCGGCTCCTTGAACTGGGCCTGGCTCTTCCGGGATACGACTGCACCATCAAGTGCTCCCATATCTTCAACTTGCTGGACGCCCGAGGGGCCATTTCAGTGGCCGAACGCACGGCCTACATCGCCCGGGTAAGGGCCCTGGCCAAAAAAAGCGCCGAGGCCTGGCTGAACCGAGAAAAACTTGTGGGTAGGGATAACAATGGCTAAGGATCTGCTATTCGAAATCGGGTGTGAAGAACTACCGGCAAGGTTCATTGAACCGGCCCTGCAAAGTCTGGCCGAAGAAGCCCAGAAGTTGCTTGCAGAAAGTGATCTTTCCTTTAAAGCCATAAAAACCGTAGGTACCCCTAGAAGGCTGGCCCTTCTGATATCCGGACTTTCCGAAAAACAGCCCGATCGGGTCGAAGAAGTCATGGGACCGCCCAAAAAGGTGGCCATAGGTGAAGACGGCTCTTTCACCAAGGCCGCCCTGGGTTTTGCCCGCAAGCAAGGGGTTGACCCCTCGGAGCTCAAGATCAAGTCCACTGCAAAGGGGGAATACCTCTGCGTGGAAAAATACATCCAGGGAAAAGAGACCCGGGAACTGCTACCCGGGCTCCTTAAGGAGCTCGTCTCTCGGATCCATTTTCCCAAGACCATGCGGTGGGGAAACTATGACTTCCGGTTTGCCCGCCCCATAAAGTGGTTGCTCTCCCTTTACGGGGAAGAGGTGATTCCTCTTGAGATTGCAGGTGTAAAAAGCGGACCCTACACTTATGGCCACCGGTTTCTCGCTCCAGAAGCCGTGGCCGTCGGTAGTTTTGAAGAGTATCTCGAAAGGCTTCGTGAGAGATACGTCCTGGTCGATCCTGAAGAAAGGCGCCAAGTTACCGCACAGGAGGTTCGTCAAGCAGCTGAAAGTCTGGGAGGAGAAGCCGAAGAAGATCCGGAGCTCCTTTTTGAGAACGCCAACCTGGTGGAATATCCCTTTGCCCTGGCCGGAACCTTTCCGGAGGAATATCTTAAACTTCCGGAAGCCCTCATTATCACTGCCATGCGGGAACACCAGCGATATTTCGCCGTAAGAGACCAGGGCGGGAAACTCCTCCCCGGTTTTATCGCCATAAACAACAACCGCCCCCGAGATCCGGACATCCTTCGGAGAGGACACGAAAGGGTACTCAAAGCTAGACTCGAAGATGCTCGTTTCTATTATGAACGGGATCTCGAAGTCCCTCTTCCACAGAGGGTTAAAGAGCTTTCCGGAGTGATCTATCACGCCCAACTGGGCACCCTTTACGAAAAGACCGAACGACTAAAATCCATTTGCGGGTTTCTAGCAGAGAAACTCTTCCCCGAAAAGAAGGACCTCGCGGTAAGGGCAGCGGAATTGGCCAAGGCGGATCTCGTGACGGAAGTAGTAGGCGAATTCCCCTCGCTTCAGGGGGAGATGGGCCGAATTTACGCCCTAGCGGCCGGAGAGGACGAAGAAGTAGCCCTCGCCCTTTATGAACAATATCTACCTCGGGGAGCCGAAGACCGGGTGGCCGAAAACCCGGTAGGCATCCTCCTTTCACTGGCCGACAAACTGGACACCCTTTCGGCCTTCTTTGCGGTAGGCGAACGTCCCACAGGAGCCGCTGACCCCTACGGGTTGAGACGGGCGGCTTACGGCCTACTGAAGACTGTTCTTCATCACGCTCTCTCTCTCTCTCTTCGCGAAATATTAAGCTTTAGCCTCTTTGTCCTTGAAAGACAGGGACATCTCAAATCCTCAAAGGAGGAGGTCCTCTCCGAGCTCCTCGCCTTCCTTGAAAAACGTCTAGAAGGCGAATTCCTCGCTCAGGGATTTCCTTTGGACGAGGTGCGGGCAGTCCTCAAAGTAGACTTTGATGATCCCTATGAAGCCTACCTTAGGCTTTCGGCCCTACATAAGGTTCGGCAAAGTCCAGACTTTGCCGCCCTTTCGGTAGGCTTCAAGCGGGTCATGAATATGGTCAAAAAACTAACCGCAAAGCTTTCTTTTGATGAAGACCTCCTTAAAGAACCTGCCGAAAAGGCCCTAAGAGAAGCCTTTCTTGAGATCCGAGCCGAGACCGAACCCTTACTTGAGGCTCGTAGCTACGAGGAAGCTCTCCGCAGGTTTACGAGCCTCAAGGCCCCCATTGACCGGTTTTTTGAAGACGTCTTCGTGATGGTTGAGGACCAGGCGTTGAGGGAAAACCGCTTGGCCCTACTTCAGGAGATAGCGGAGCTCTTCCTCCGGGTAGCCGACCTCTCAGAGCTCAATCCATAGCCTCTTCATTCCAAAGAGGCTTTCACAAAGTGATCTCCGAGAAAACGGCGGAGATTGGTCATAAAGTCCGGGGTCGGTGAGACCATGAATTTCCCGTTGAGATCTATGCGGACCACACCCTCCGGAAAGGTGAGCTCCAGAGCCACTTCGCATCTGCCATTGTTGGAGGTGAGCAATTCTTTGAGAGTCTCCAACTCCTCCGTGCTCAACCCCTCGCCCTTAAACCCCAGAACTAGTTTTCCGGAAAGATCCTTCAAAGCGTCCGCTAAGAGTTTGAGATCTTCCAAAAGGAGCCTTACCTCTCCTGACTCTCTCTCTACTATTCCCCGGACAAGCACCAGTTTTCCTTCTTCAAGGAAAGAAAAGGTCTTTCCGAAAAGATCCGGGAAGACAATGGCCTCCACCACGGCTTCTCCGTCCTCGAGCTGGATGAAGGCCATCTTATCTCCCCGGCGGGTATTTTTGATCTTGATAGCCCCGATGGCGGCCCCGAGAATCACCTTCCGACCGTCTGGGACATCCGAAAGTCTGGACACAGCATGGGGCGTGATTATCGAAAGCCACTCCCGATAAGACGAAAGAGGATGTCCGGTAAGATAAAACCCTAAGGCCTTTCTTTCCTCGGTAAGCTTAATTTCGGGATCCCACTCCGGAATCTGCTCCAATTTCAAGGGCGAAACTGCGGTCTCACCGCTTCCCATGGCAAAAATGGAGATCTGTCCCCTTTCTCGGGCGGCCTTTTCCTTTTGGGCCCAATCCAGGATGGTGTCCAGATTGTGCATCAGGGTGGCCCGATTCTCTCCCAGGGTATCAAAGGCCCCGGACTTGATGAGGGCCTCAAGGACCCGGCGGTTTATGCGGCCGGGATCCACGCGCAAACAAAAGTCCTCAAAGGACTTGAAGGGTCCTTTCAAGGCCCTTTCCTTCAGGATTTCTTCCACCGCCCCCACGCCTACGTTCTTGATGGCCGCCAGACCATACCGTATGGCCCCTTCCTCAAGGGTGAACTCCAGTCCGCTACGGTTTATGTCCGGGGGCAGAACCTCGATCCCCATCCGCCGGCAGACAGCCACATACTTCATGACCTCCTCGGCCTTGTCCATTTCGTAGGAGAGGAGGGCTGCCATATAACAGAGGGGATAATGGGCCTTGAGATAGGCAGTCTGATAGGCCACCAGGGCGTAGGCTGCAGAATGACTCTTGTTGAAACCGTAGCCCGCAAACTTTTCCATGAGGTCGAAGATGTGTTCCGCGGTTTCCCGGGAAATACCCCTTTCCACCGCCCCGGAGACAAAGCGCTTGCGCTGTTCGGCCATGACCTCGGGGATCTTCTTGCCCATGGCCTTGCGCAAAATATCCGCCTCTCCAAGGGTGTAACCCGCAAGCACTTGAGCAATTTTCATTACCTGTTCCTGGTAGAGGATCACCCCGTAAGTCTCCTTGAGCACCGGCTCAAGCTTAGGATGGAGATAATCTGGTTCGCGGCGACCGTGTTTGACCTCGATGTACTGTTCCACCATACCGGACTCAAGCGGCCCCGGCCGATAAAGAGCCAGGACCGCAATAAGGTCGTTAAAATCTGTAGGTTTAAGCCTGCGCAGGAGATCCTTCATCCCTGAAGATTCTAGCTGGAACACGCCGTCGGTCTCACCTCGACAGAGGAGGGCGTAGGTCTCGGGATCGTCGAGAGGGATCCGATCAAGATCGAGATCCTGGTGATAGTATTCTCGAATGAGCTTGAGGGCATGATCTATGATGGTGAGGGTCTTGAGGCCTAGAAAATCGAATTTGATGAGGCCAATTTTCTCTACGGCCTTCATATCGAACTGGGTGATAATTTCACCCTTGTCTCCTTTCATGAGGGGGCAATACTCCGAAAGGGGCCGATCGGCGATAATAACCCCAGCGGCATGGGTCGAGGAATGCCTAGGAAGTCCTTCAAGGGCTCGGGCAACCGCAAAAAGCTGGGCTACTCGCTCGTCCTTTTGGATGAGCTCCCGCAGGCGGGGCTCGGATGAAAGGGCCATCTCCAGAGTCACATTTGGCCCTTCAGGGATCAACTTGGCGATAGGGTCAATCTCCTTGGGCTTGAAACCCAACACTCGGCCTACATCCCGTACCACGGCCCGAGCCTTGAGCTGTCCGAAGGTAGCGATCTGGGCCACGTAATCCTTACCCCCGTATTTCTCTCGAACGTACTCTATGACCTCATCCCGCCGGCGCATACAGAAGTCCACATCGATGTCCGGAAGACTGGTCCTTTCCACGTTCAGGAAACGTTCAAAAAGGAGGCCATAGCGGAGGGGATCCAGATTGGTAATCCGCATGGCATAGGCTACAAGGCTTCCGGCAGCAGAACCTCGCCCCGGTCCCACCGGAATCCGTTGTTTACGAGCCCAGTTGATAAAATCGGAAACAATCAGAAAATAGCTGGCAAAACCCTTCTTCTTGATGACCTCAATTTCGTAAGCTAGCCGATCCCAGTATTCCTTTTCAGAAGCTGCTAGCCCAGGGCCTTCTTTTAGTTCCCGGAGTCTCTCTTTTAGGCCTTCCCGCGCCTTTTCTTCGAAGACTTCCTCATAGGTTCTCCCCGGAGGGAGGGGATAGACCGGAAAGCGGTGTTCTCCAAGCGTAAGTTCAAAATTTATGCGTTCGGCTATTTCCAGAGTTCTAGCAAGGACCTCTGGGGGATAATCCCGGAAACGCGACCTCATCTCCTCTGGAGAGGCAAAATACACTTGATCGGTATCGAATCGAAAGCGTTTGGGGTCGGAGAGAGTCTTTCCGGTTTGAATGCAGAGCAAAATCTCATGCACGGAAGCATCCTCTCGCGAGAGGTAATGACAATCATTAGTGGCCACCACCGGAAGGCCAAAAGTTTCAGCCATCTCAAGCAAAACTTCGTTCACCTTTTTCTGTTCCGGGATTCCGTTTTCCTGGATCTCGAGATAAAACCTACCGGGAAAGATGGTACTGTAAGCCTTTATCAGGGCCACGGCCCGATCCTTGTCCCCGGAAAGAATGGCTGCCGGAATCTCTCCGTGAAGACAGGCCGAAAGCGCAATGAGACCTTCGGCGTACTCCTTAAGCAATTCTTTGTCTACCCGAGGTTTCCAGTAGAAACCCTCAAAATGGGCTCTCGTGACCAGTTTCAAGAGATTGCGATAACCGATCTCGTTCTGCGCCAGGAGGACCAGGTGATACCCGGCTTCGGTGGCACTTTTGGCCTTCTTTTCGAACCGTGACCCAGGGGCCACATAGACCTCGCAACCAATGATGGGCTTGAGGCCAGCCGCCTTGATCTTTTCGTAAAAGTGAACCACTCCAAAGAGATTGCCGTGGTCGGTGATGGCCACCGCCGGCATTCTATATTCCACAGCCTTTTTGGCCACATCCGAGACCCGCAAAGCTCCGTCAAGGAGACTCCACTCCGTATGCACATGAAGATGCACGAACTCCGCCATGACCCTTCTCCGAAGGTTTTTTTCTATTTTACTCCCGAGTCCCTTAACAGGTAGAGGGCCTTCTAGGCTTGACCTCTTGAGGATGTTTCTGCTAAATTTTTGGGTGTTTCCACTAAATAGGGACTATCCATGGCCGTAGAATTTCCCCACCGACATCTTCTTGAGATCGGGCCTCTTTCCGAGGAGGATATCTGGACCATTCTTAAAACTGCTCACAACCTGAAAGAGGTTCTAAAACGTCCTATACCGAAGGTCCCCACTCTCAGAGGCAAGGTGGTGGCCAACCTTTTTTTCGAGCCCAGCACCCGGACCAAGCTTTCCTTTGAACGGGCGGCCAAGGTCCTTTCGGCTGAGGTCATGAACTTTTCGGCCCGGGGAAGCAGCCTGGAGAAGGGCGAAAATCTCCTTGATACCGTCAAAAACGTGGAAGCCATGGGGCCGGATCTCTTCGTGATAAGACATCCGGCCTCGGGGGCCCCGCATTTCGTGGCTCGTCACGTGCGAGCCGGGGTCATCAACGCCGGAGACGGCTTTCATGAGCACCCCACTCAGGCCTTGCTCGATCTCCTTACTGTGTGGGAGAAAAAAGGCACCCTAAAAGGGCTGAAAGTGGCTATCATCGGAGACATCCGCCACAGCCGGGTGGCCCACTCAGACATCTTGGCCTTTCGTAAGATGGGAGCCGAAGTATATGTCTCCGGTCCGGGTACCCTTCTACCACCGGAAAGGGAAGCCTTGGGGGCCAAGGTGTGCCTACGACTGGAAGAAGCTGTGGAAGGGGCAGACGTGGTCATGGCCCTACGGGTCCAGAAGGAACGTCACGGTCGGCCACTTTTCCCAAACTTCCATGAATACGCCCGCTACTTCGGGCTAAACCGCAGGGTCCTCTCCCTGGCCGCCGAAGGCGCCATCCTCATGCATCCCGGTCCCATCAACTGGGGCATAGAGCTCGCCCCAGAGCTTGAAGATTTCCCTGGCCAGGTCATCCTAGATCAGGTAGAAAATGGTGTGGCCGTAAGAATGGCCCTGCTTCTCTTGCTGCTTAAAGCCTCTGAAACATGAGACCGCGACCACTTTTTGAATTCAGAAATTGGCCCTCAAATCTCGCCCTAGCGGTAGCAATGGCTGGCATTAAAACTTCCTTAAACTCCGGCTATGCGTCTTCTTTAGGGAAGGCCATATCTGCTGGTCTGATTTTTATGGTGGGAATAACTTAAGGATTAGATTAAAATTTAGTTTTTATGAACGCCATGAAACTCCTCATCAAAGGTGCCCGTATCCTTGATCCTTCGCAGAACCTAGACTTGGAAGGCGACCTTCTTATCGAAGACGGTCTTATCCGGACTATAGATCGGAAGATCCCGGCGGAAGCCGCCACCGAGGTGGTTTCTGCCCGGGGGCTCTGGCTCGTGCCTGGGCTCATCGATATGCACGTCCATCTGCGGGAACCGGGAGAGGAATGGAAGGAGGACATAGAGAGCGGCACGCGGGCAGCGGCGGCCGGGGGTTTCACCGCAGTGGCCTGTATGCCCAACACCAAGCCTCCCAATGATTCCCCCGAGGTTACCCGTTATATCCTTGACAGAGCCCGCGAAGTAGCCCTCACCAGGGTCTATCCTGTGGCCTGTATTTCCAAGGGGCAAAAAGGAGAAAACCTTGCGCCTTTCGGCGAACTCAAGGAAGCCGGGGCCGTAGCGGTCTCCGACGATGGACGGCCCGTCGCGGATTCCGGACTCATGCGAATGGCTCTGGAGTATGCCCGGAGTTTCGATCTCCCGGTTATCTCGCATACCGAAGATCCCGGGCTTTCCGCCGGGGGGCAGATCAATGAGGGTATGGTGGCCGCCAGACTGGGGCTTAAAGGCATTCCGGCAGAAGCCGAGGCCGTAGCCATCTTTCGGGAAGTGGCCCTCGCCGGACTGGTAGGCTATCCCATCCACATCGCCCATGTTTCTACGGCTCTAGGTGTGGAGATCATTCGTCGCGCCAAGGAATCCGGGCTTCCGGTAACCGCGGAAACGGCTCCCCACTACTTTACCCTTACCGAAGAAGCCGTCCTGGAATACAACACCAACGCCAAAGTGAACCCACCTCTTCGCACGGCAAAAGATCGCGAGGCCATAAGACAGGCTCTGGCCGAAGGCGTAATCGACGCCATCGCCACGGACCACGCTCCCCACGGTCCTCTTGAAAAAAAGGTGGAGTTTCCGGCAGCGGCCTTCGGTCTCATCGGGCTTGAGACCGCGGTGCCGCTAACCCTTAACCTTGTAAGGGAGGGGCTCCTCTCCCCCCTGCGTATGGTAGAACTACTTGCCACCAGCCCTGCCCGTATTTTGAAGGTCCCGGGAGGTACGCTCAAACCGGGCTCACCGGCGGATATCACCCTGATCGATCCCGAAGAGACCTGGGTAGTTACCGAGGAAAATCTACATTCCAGAAGTAAAAATAGTCCCTTTCTCGGCTGGGAAATGAAAGGACGGACGGTCATGACTATGGTGGAGGGGCGAATCGTATGGCGGAGCTAAGAAAGCCTTGGGGAGGACGCTTCCGGGAAGCCACTGATCGGCTGGTAGAGGAATTCACGGAATCGGTTTCCTTTGATCGCCGACTCGCCCTCCATGACATTCGAGGAAGCCTAGCCCACGTGAAGGCCTTACAAAAAGCTGGGCTCCTTACTGAAGAGGAAGCCCAAAGGCTTTCAGAGGGCCTCAAGGCCATCGAACGCGAGATCCGCGAAGGCCGGTTTAAGTTCCGCATGGAGCTTGAAGACGTCCATATGAATATCGAACGGGCCCTCTTTGAAAGGATCGGCCCCCTTGCCGGAAAGCTTCACACCGGTCGCAGCCGAAACGACCAGGTCGCCACTGACTTCAAGCTCTATCTCATAGACGAAACCCGAGATATCCTATCGCTTCTCAAAGACTTACGGCAAGTCCTGGTAGCCAAGGCCGAAGCCCATCTAGACGTCATCATGCCGGGTTTTACCCATCTTCAGCACGCCCAGCCCGTACTTTTCTCCCATCACCTTATGGCCTATTACGAGATGTTCACCCGGGACGCCGAACGTTTCCGAGAGGCCTTAAAACGCCTCCGGATCTCTCCCCTCGGCTCGGCGGCTCTGGCCGGCACTCCCTACCCCCTAGATAGAGAGCTTACCGCTCAAGAATTAGATTTTGAGAAACCGGCTGCCAACAGCCTGGACGCGGTCTCAGATCGAGACTACGCCCTGGAGTTTCTCTTCAACTCCGCAATAGTCATGATGCATCTTTCAAGACTATGCGAAGAGGTCATCCTGTGGATGAGTCCGGAGTTCGGCTTTATCGATCTTCCGGATGCCCTCTGCACGGGCAGTTCCATCATGCCCCAAAAAAAGAATCCCGACGTGGCCGAACTAATCCGTGGAAAGACCGGCCGGGTTTATGGTCACCTCATGGCCCTGTTAACCGTACTCAAAGGGCTTCCTCTTACTTACAACCGCGACCTTCAGGAGGACAAGGAGCCGGTCTTTGACACCGCGGACACGGTGAAGCGGTCTTTGAAACTTGCAACCCTCATGGTTTCGGGACTAAAGCCACGCGCTGCACGCCTACGAGCCGCCGCCGAAGAGGGCTACACCACGGCCACGGATCTCGCCGACTACCTGGTTATGAAGGGTATCCCTTTTCGGGAGGCTCACGAAATTACTGGTAAAATCGTAGCTTATGCCGAGGAGAAGGGAGTCAAACTGTGGGAGCTCAGTCTTGAGGAACTGCGGCGGTTTTCCGAAAGCATAGAAGCGGACGTCTACGAGTGGCTCACAGTAGAAGGCTCCGTGGCCCGCCGTCGAACCTTAGGAGGCACGGCTCCAGAAAGGGTCCGTGAAGCCATCGCCAGCGCCAGGCGCCAACTCGAAAGCGAAAATCTTCCATGAGAATCCTCCACACTGCGGACTGGCATCTCGGCAAACTCTTTCATGGCCTACATCTCACCGAAGACCAAGCCCTTCTCTTCGAACGGGAATTGGTGCCTCTCGTACGGGACTTCAAACCAGATGTCGTCCTTGTAGCCGGAGACATCTTCGACCGGCCGATCCCTCCGGCCGAAGCCGTTTCCCTTTTAAGCGAAATCTTGACTCGGCTACATGAGACCGGCACCAAGATCATTCTTCTGCCGGGGAATCACGATAGCGCCGAACGCTTGGCCTTTGCCCGAGATTTACTCTCTCGCCTCCACATCTTTGTGGCTTCTTCCGACACTTATCTTTTTGAACCCCTAAAAATTTCGAACACCAACTTCTTCCTCATACCCCATCTTTCGCCTCTGGAGTTGCGGGAACTTCTTAAACAGCGAGGCCTTCTTTCAGAAGATACGCAAGAGATCCGAGATCTTTGGGAAACTCTCTTAAAAAGTCTTCCCAAGGGTGGAGAACGAAGAATTCTTTCGGCCCACCTTTTCGTTGAGGGTGGAAAAAAGGGGGACTCCGAGACCAATCTATGGGTAGGAGGTGAGGAAGCCCTTCCAGAGTCTTTATTTTCGGATTTCGATCTCGTCCTTCTCGGTCACCTCCATCGCCATCAGAGCCCAGCCGAAAACGTACTCTACTCCGGCTCTCTTCTCCCCCTTTCCTTTTCAGAGGTCGGACAAGCTAAGGGCGTTGTGCTCCTGGAGGTCAGCTCCCAAGCCCGACCACACCGAGAATTTATCCCTCTCACTCCCCCACGCGAATTTCTGGTGGTGGAAGAATATTTCGCAGAACTACTGCACTATCCCAAAACCGAAGCCTACGTAAAAGCCATCCTCAGAGACGAAAATCCCGTCCCCGAGGCTTTCGAAAGGTTAAGGAAGGTGTTCCCGAATCTTCTAGCCCTTGAGACCCCTTACCTGCGGGGAGAGGGGGGAGAACTTTCTAGTCCCGAAATCGATCTCTGCCTTGACGAAAGAGAGCTTTTCAAGGCCTTCCTCCGCGAAATAACTGGCCGGCCCCCTTCAAGCGAAGAGACTTATCTTTTTGAAGAGGGCCTTAACAGTTTAAGGCACCTTTCTACTTAACCCCTTTTTCCTTAAGGAAAGGCCCGTACTTTTTGTCGGTTTTACCGATGTGGTTAACCAACCAGTCCTTGAGAAAGTTAAGCAGGTCGTAGGAAATGGTAGCCTCACCTCGGTCAAACTTCTCCTTGAAGTCTAACACTTTTTGCGTAAGCTTACGATGAATTTCCTTGTGAATCTCACCTTCCGGATAGCCGAACTTATCGAAGTAATATTCCTCGGTCTTAAAGTGATAGTCGGTGTAAGAGACCAGCTCGTTCAATAGTTCGCCCAGGGACTCTTTGTCTTTACCTTCCTTAATGGCGCCATAGAGGGCGTTCACCATCGAGACCAACTTTCGGTGTTGCTGATCTATCTCCCTGATACCGATTTCAAGCTGAGGCCCCCAGCTCATAAATTCCTCCTGGGTCTCCTTGCGAACCAAGGAGACCTCTTCTACCCTCCCCCCCACGGCTGTTATCCAGCGATTAAAAAGTTCAGATATCCGGAAAAAGATCGGAAGCGTCTCTTTCTCGAAATAGGATAACGCCCCCTCCCGGTCATTAGCCGCAAGCCTCTTTTGGATCTCAATGGCCGAACGATGAAGTTCCTCATGCAGAGGAAGAAGTTCCTCAAGAATAGGCTCGGTCTTTGCATCGGGCCTATAAGACTTCAGGAACTCACCCAAAGCACACAAATTAGGATCCGTCTGCACCTCCGGAGGTTTCCCGAGTACCAGGCCGTTTATGACTTCGTTTACCCACTCGTAATGCTTTAAAAGGATAATCTTAAGATGGATGTGTTCATCCAGACACTTCTGAGCCTTTTCAAAAAAGTGATCTTCCAACACTAGACCAGAAAGGAGCACATTATTTTCTAGAGCGATGCTTTCCACTGAGACCCTGGAGGTCTCAAGAAGATTTCTGAGTTCTCCAAAATCTCTGGTATGCTTCATTAAGGTCTCGGCCTGCTGGTAAGTCTTTTCCACCAAGGCTTTTACGTTTTCGATGTTTTGCGTAATGTCTGCGATGGTAGCCGTTTGTTCTTCACTGGCCGAGGCAATGGTATTGGCTAAATCGTCTATCTCGAGCACCCCACCAGTAATGCTTTCCACAGCCTCTACGGCCCGGCGGGTATCGGCCTGGATGTTTTCTATAATATGGGTAATTTCCTTGGTGGCTTCGGCGGTCTGACGGGCCAACTCCTTGACCTCATTGGCCACTACCGCGAAGCCTTTGCCGGCCTCGCCGGCCCGAGCGGCCTCAATGGTAGCATTAAGGGCTAAAAGATTGGTCTGATCCGCAATATCGTTTATAACCTGAGCTACTGAACCTATCTTTTCCGAACTTTCAAGAAGTTTCTCAATGGTTTCCTTGGCCTGGATGGCCTTCTCTCGGGCCTCGGAAGTCTTTTGTGCAGTATGGGCGATGCTACTTGCGATTTCAGAGGCCGCGGTATTTAAATCTGTAAGAGCCTGGGTTAGAGTTTCTACATCCTGAGCGGTCCGAGAAGCAGAATTCAACATATCCAAAGCGAACTGGTCCGTCTTCTCGGCATAGGTCATTATTTTTTCGGCGGAATCCCCTACAAAGTCTTTGACCTCCGAAAGCACCCTAGCCTGTTGGGCCAAAGTGTTAAGCTGGGCTGAAACTAGAGCCGCAAAGTTGGCTACTTTGTCTGCCATGGGAGCCAAAACTCCCGGCAATTCCTCTCCACAGACCACATCCTTGAACTCTAAATGTGTGTACCCCTCCATCCTTTGAGCGGCTTTCTGACAAAGGGTCTTCATGGTCCTAAACTTTAGAAAAGCAAAACCTACCAAAATCAACGTCAAGAATGGAAAAATATAAGCCCATAACTCTGTAAACTTTCCTATTACAGGGACAAAGGCTGAAACTACTGCCAGAAACAAAGATAGGAAAATGGTTTTTTCAGGTTGCATGTCTCCTTACTCCTTGAGATAAGCTATAATAGAGAAAATAACTTAAAAAATTTTCTCTTGCAATGACGTTTCAAAAGAGAAAGCCTTGCCCATATATTTTTATATTGAAGTCCTAGAAAAGAAAATATATAAAAAATGCGACCGCTAAAGCTCAAAATCCAGGCCCTTGGTCCCTATCTCCAGCCAGTTGAAATCGACTTCAGCTCTTTCGAAAGACATGGACTTTTTTTAATAACCGGGCCCACCGGAGCCGGAAAGAGCACTATTTTTGATGCCTTAACCTTTGCCCTTTATGGTGAAACCAGTCTGGAAGAAAAGCGAGACCGGGATCTTAGAAACCTTAAAGCTTCCAATAGAATAGCCACCCTTGCGGAACTGGAATTCCTCCTTAGAGGCCGTCGTTATCGGGTACGAAGGGTACTTACGGAAGCCCGCCATGACCTTCGCAAAGAGGCCGCCCTTTGGGAAGAGGAATGCCTGCTAGCCCACCGTATAACCGAGGTCAACCGCAAAATAAAGGAGCTCCTAGGTTTTTCAGCCAAAGAATTCCGCCGGGTACTCCTAATCCCGCAGGGAAAATTCCGAGAAATACTCCTAGCCCGAGGCGAAGAACGAGAAAGCCTCCTCAAGACCATCTTTCAGACCGAACGCTTCCTTGAAATCGAGGAATATTTCAAAAAGCTCGAGCAGACCACCCGAGAAAGGATCTCAGAACTAAGAGCGGCCTACGAGAGCCTGCTCAAAGCCGAAGGCTTTTCGGAGTTATCCGAACTTTTGCAAGAAATACATCGCCTTAAAGAAAAAGAAGCCCGCTTCAGGGAGAGACTATCTGAGATCGAGGAGCGTCTCCGCAGGAAAGAAGCCCGACTTGAGGAGGCCCTGAAGCTGGCCGAAAAGTTTCGTAAGCTTGAGAAAACCCGCAAACGCCTTGATGAACTCGAACATCAAAGACCGATCGTAGAGACTCTGAAAAGCCGCCTCCTCAAGGCTGAAGCTGCCGAAAAAATCTTTCCTCTCTATGAGGCCCTTATTCGCATCGAAAAGGGGCTACTCGAAGACCAAAAACGGCAAGCCGAGATCCATAAGAGCCTCCAAGATTTGGAACGAATTTCGGCCGAGACCCTCCATCGGTATGAGCAAGAATCGGCCCGCAAAGAGGAAATGGAAAAACTAAAGAAGGAGGCCCTTCTCCTCAAGGAAAAACTCCCACTTTTGGCCAAGCTAGAGACCCTCCAGAAAGAGTTAAAGCAACTGGAAGACCGCTCTTCAACTCTCAGAAGAAGACTTGAATCTTTCTTACAGAAGGAAAATCTCCTAGAAAAAGAACTCGAGAAAGTCCAGAGGGCTCAGGAAGAGGCTTTTCGAGCCGGCGATGAAGCCTCCTCCATTTTCGAAAGACTCCAGGTCCGGAAACGTATGCTTGAAAAACTCCGAGAAAGCCAGCGGTTAAAAGCGGAACTCTCCCGAATATCGGTAGAAAGGCAAAGACTTCTGTCAGAAATCCAGGCCCAGAAAAAAGAACTTTCGGCTCTCAGGCAAAGATTAGCTATTTTCCAAGAACTAAGATGGAAGCATACGGCCTGGGAACTGGCGCGAAAGCTAGAACCAGGAGTACCCTGCCCAGTCTGCGGCTCAAGAGAGCATCCTTATCCGGCCTCGCCCCCGGAAGCCCTTATGGCAGAAGACCCCGAAAGTCTGGAGGCCAAAATCAATGAAAAGGAAAAGGCTTTACAAGCTCGAATAGCCAAACTGGAGGGCCTCAAGGAACGAGCCCGGACCCTTCTCGAGGAGCTTGAAAGGTTTGGCAAAGATATTTCCAGTGAGGAAGATCCTGAAAAATTAGCCCGAGAACAGGCAGAACTGGAAAGACTTTATCAGGAAAAGAGAAGACAGGCGGAAACCCTTGGAAAGCTTACCCAGAGGGCCGAAAAAATAAGAAACGAACTCAACAGCCTCAAAACTCGCAAAGAAGAACTTCAGCGGGAAAAGGAAGACCTGACCCTTCGAATGGAAGCCCTCAAGAGCCAAATAGCCACTTTGAGAAACGAAGTCCCCGAAAAACAAGACTCCCCAACTATCCTCAGGCACATCCAAGAACTGACGAGCACCTGTGAGCGCTGGGAAAGCCATTTAAGGGGCCTTGAGAAAAGGCTCTCAGAACTATCGGCTCGCAAAGAGGGGCTCCGTCAACTGCTCAAGGAGATTGCGCGACGTCAAGAAGAGGTTTTAGAAGAAAAGAAGGATCTTGAAGCCCGATTTGAGATCGCCCTGAGAGAAGCCGGCTTCGAAGACCGAAAGGCCTTCCTAGCCGCAAGACTTGAAGACGGCAAGAAGGCGGAGTATCAACGCCGGGTACAAACCTTCGAAGAAGAATTTCAGATCTTAAAGCACCAGTTCCAAGAACTAGAGACCAAACTTCGGGCGAAAAGTCCGCCGGCAGTAGATGAAATGAAAGCCAGGTGTGAAGAGCTCAGAAAACAAGAGCAGGTTCTGAGGGAGGAACTGGCCCGCCTTCATGAAAGGAAGGAAACCCTTGCAGCTAGAAAGAATGAGATCGAGAGACTGGCCGAAGAGCTTCGAGAAACGGAGAAACGTTACCGTCTGGTGGCAAGGCTGTCGGCCTTTCTTTCCGGACAAAACGAAAAACGACTCTCTTTTCATCGATTTGTGCTCTCAGCCCTCCTTGAAAGGATCCTCTTTCGGGCTTCGGAAAAACTTCGAAGTATGAGCGGCGGACGTTACACCCTGTTGCGGGAAACCGAAGTGTTGGACCGCCGACGAGCTGCAGGGCTCGATCTATTGATTTTTGATGCCTGGCACGGCAAGACCCGACCGGTGGCCACCCTTTCGGGTGGAGAATCGTTTTTAGCCGCTTTGGCCCTGGCCCTTTCGGTCTCCGAAGTGGTTCAGGAATTTTCCGGCGGAAGGCCTCTTGAATGTCTTTTCATCGACGAGGGCTTTGGCAATCTTGATCCCGAAGCCCTGGAAACAGCCCTTTCCGTGCTTGGAAGACTAAAAGCCGGAGGTCGTCTGGTAGGCCTCATCTCCCATGTTAGAGAACTCCGGGATCGCATTCCGGCCATCTTGGAAGTCATACCCGGAAAGGAGGGAAGCTCGATCCAAATCCGTATTTAAGATAAAAGCTCTCGGAGCCACCACTCAGGTAGGGCAAAAGAGGCCTTATGGACCTCTGGATTGTAAAATCTACCCCGAAAAGTTTGTCGGGGTTCAGGGGAAATTTCCGGAGATTTTACCCCCAAGAGGAAAGCAATCTCGTCTCCATAGCAGGGGACCGGAGCCCGGAGAACGTACACCCTAGGAAAAACTTTGCTAGCAAGGGCATAGGCCTCTTTTAGAATCTCGGGAAAGAACCCGGGCAAACTGGCCTGCTGAACAAAAACACCCTGGGGCTTAAGGACACGGTAAAGTTCTCGATAGAATTCTTCGGTATAAAGACTTTTGGCCGGACCTACCGGATCCGTGCAGTCCACGATGGCCACCTCAAAGGAGGCCTCTGGTAACCCCTTTACTACTGACAAACCATCCGCCACTCTAAACTCTAGCCGCGGATCACCATAATCTCCCGAAATTTCGGGTATATATTTATGGCAGGCTTCGAAGACCGACAGATCGAGTTCAGCCTGAAGGATCCTCTTTACCCCGGAAAGTTTCTGAACCTCACGCAAAACGCCTCCATCCCCCCCACCGATGATAAGGACGGCCTCAGGGGGGGACGAAAGCATAGCCACCGGAGTGAAGACGATAGTCTCATGATAAATAAACTCGTCCCGCTCAGTAAACTGAACGATACCGTCGAGGACGATAAAACGTCCCCACAAAGAATTTTTGAAAATTTGCAGGTGTTGGCCGGCCGGGGTGCGTTCCTCGTAGATTAGGCTAACCCTATAGGCGTGACCGTAATCCCGGCCGATGCGTTCACGCCACCAGTAATGAGTCAAGTTTCCCCCTCGGAAACGAGATTGCCTCTTTTGACCTCTACGACATGCATATACCGAGGCCGAAAGGCCTCTTTCATGCGTTCTAGGATCTCGTAGGCCCCCTCTTTTGAAGAAGCAAAGATGTCCACCGCAGCGTATCCGTTTTCCGGCCAGGTATGAATGAAAATATGAACTTCCTCAAAGGTAGCCTTGGCCGAAACCCCGTAAGGCTCAAACTGATAGGAAATAACCTCACCACTTTCGCCATGGCCATTGCCGGAATATCGAAGGGCCTTTTCTACCTCCTTGACCCGGGCTAAGACGTTAAAAGGTGCCTCCCACATCTCAACCAAAAGATGAGTCGTTACCGGAATACTTTCTTGCCTGCCCCCCTGGGCGGGAAAAACATCCAGTCTGTCAATCTGGCACACAGGGGTCATCTCCCTCATGACGCACCTCCCCCCAGGCCAGGGCCTGGTTTTAAAAGATTTAAAAAAACAAAATGGTCGGGACGGCCGGATTTGAACCGGCGACCCCCCACACCCCAAGCGGGTGCGCTGCCAGGCTGCGCTACGTCCCGAGTAACCGCAAAAAACCTATATCCACTAACCACTGTCTTGTCAAGAGAAAGAAAAATCCTTACGATTTTATTCTATGCTAAATCTCATCTACTGGAAAACCGTCGGAAAACGTTTCTGGCAAGATCATTGTCTTACCCAAGCCCAAGCCCTAACTTACGCCACACTTTTTGCCCTGATCCCCCTTTTGGCCCTGGTCTTCGCCATCGCCAGGCTCTTCATCCAGGCCGAAGACATCATGAGCCGGGCTGAGACCCTCCTTTCTCAGTTTCTAAATCCCGCCGCCCTTGAAAGCGTCCAAGAAACCCTTTTTGGTCTCCTAAAAAAGGCTCAGGAAGCCCCTCTGGGCAAAGCCAGTATGCTCATTTTTTTATTTATGATCCTTGGTCTTCTTATGCAAACCGAAGGAGTATTAAACAAGATCTTTAGAGTCCGCAAAGGTCGCAATATCCCCCAAAAAATTACGGTTTACTGGATGGGTATTACCTTGGGACCGGTGCTTCTACTCTTGCCTTTAATCGGTTCTATTTATCTCTCACATTTCGCTGGAAGATTTTCTTTCTTAAGTTGGACCCTAAGAGGGCTTCACATTTTTACCGTTATTTTTTTCTTTATCGGACTTTATTTCTATCTTCCTGGAAGGAAGGTAAAGCTTCAGGCGGCCTTTTTCGGGGGCCTGGTGGCCGGACTTCTATGGGTGCTTACTGCCTATCTTTACACTCTCTATACCGCTAAAGCCGTGGCCTACTCCAAGCTTTACGGGTCGTTGGCGGCCTTCCCCTTATTCCTGCTCTGGCTCTTCCTTTCTTGGGCCGTAACCCTCTTTGGGGCCGAAGCCGCGGCCGTGTATGAAGAAAAGGAATGGCTGGCCAATGGCTATGAAATTCCCAAACCGCTGCTCGCTTTGGCTATAGCCCTAGAACTAGGAAGAGCTTATGAAAAAGGAGAAGCCCCTCTTGAAATCTTCGAGCTCTCTCAAAAATTGAATACCTCCCCCGCTCTCATTGAAGAAGTCCTGGAAATTTTGGAAGAAAAGTCCTTGATCCTTAGAACGGAAGGAGGCTTCCTCTTGGCCAGGGACATGGTCACTATAAAAATAAAAGATATAGTGTCTCCCTTTATTGGAGAACTCCCTGGAGAACCTCCAGCCAAAGAAAGCTTGCAGAAGGCCTATTTTAGCTTTAAAACTTTGGAGAAATTCTTAGAGAAGACCCTTGCGGAGCTGAAAAGTTAAAGATGGCCCGTTGTCGTCTCTGTAGAAACGAAAAGAAACGTACTCCGGCCGAAATTTACCTTCCGGCTCATCGGCTACCTCTTTGTCGTCAGCACTTTGTAGAGTGGTTCGAACGGTATTTGGAACGCACAATCCGATCCTTCCGCATGTTCTCCCGCAGAGAAAAGATCCTAGTAGCAGTCTCAGGTGGCAAGGACAGTCTTACCCTCTGGCAGGCCCTGACTTCCCTCGGATATGAGGCCGACGGGCTTTTCATTTACTTGGGCATAGAGGAAAACTCCTTTTCTCTTCTCTCCCGACGGGCGGTGGAGGCCACCGCCGAAAGACTTGGCCGTCCCCTGCACATTATAGATATGGAAGCCGAACTAGGCTTCACCATTCCAGATCTCCGTAAGAAGACCCGCAAGTACTGTTCGATGTGTGGAAGCGTAAAACGCTATTATCTGAATCAACTTGCCAAGCGGCTAGGCTATCAGGTCATTGCCACCGGTCACAACCTTGATGATGAGGCCTCCTCACTTCTCGGGAATCTTCTCAACTGGAACCTTAAATATTTAGCCAGGAAATACCCCGTACTTCCCGAGGAACACGGTTTTGTGCGCAAGGTGAAGCCCCTCTGCCGATTTACAGCTAAAGAGATACGGACTTATGCTGAAATAAAAGGGTTACCTTATCTTCCCGAAAGCTGTCCTCTTTCGGAAGAGGCCACCAGGCCTCTTTATGCCGAACTTATGGACGAACTTGAAGAAAAGGCTCCGGGAACCAAGCTCCGGTTCTACCTAGAGTACTTGCGAAAGGCCCTACCCCTCTTTGCGGAAAAACGTGAAAATTTTATGGACAAGGCCCTTATAAAGTGTGAACGTTGCGGGGAGCCTGCCGTCTCAAGCCCCTGTTTAGTCTGTCGCCTAAAGGAAGAGTTCAAAAATCATGCGCGTTAAACGCAAATATCTTCCTTATATCGCTGGAGGCCTGTGGCTTACGGTAGGCCTGGGGCTTATGATAAGAGGCTTCCTTTGGTGGCAAGAAAACTTCAGTCTTACCCTTTCTATTTTATATTTCGTTACTTTGATTCCGCTAGCCATCGCCTTTTCCTCCAAAATCCTTATGAGGGTCACCCGCAGAACCCTCACCCATATCCAAAAACTCCCGGACAAAGTATGTATGTTCGCCTTCCAGCCGGCCAAAAGCTATGGCATCATGCTTTTCATGATCTCTTTGGGCATTCTCCTGCGACATTCTCCTATCCCGCACCTTTATCTAGGCACCCTATATCTTCTTATGGGCCTCTCTCTTTCCTTGGCCAGTTTCAATTTTATTAAATTTCAATGAACATTTCGGCCATTATTTTCTTCCCTCATACCCGCTTAATCGTTTCCTCAGGAAGCTTGTGCCCCCATAAAACCCCTGCGGTGTTTTTCGGTTTAGTCTGTATGTTTTCCGATTCACCTTTCACCCACCGGATGAGACCGACTATTCGACTCAATCCCAAACATATCAACGGGTTTAGCTCCCCCAATTCCCGCTTAAGCAGGAATCGAGGGAATCTCTTGGGATCTCTTGAATTACGAATGATATTGTTATAATTTACTTATTGTTATAACCTTAAATAACTTCAAGCATCATAAATGCTAACTAACAGATTCAATTTTGAGGATCTTTTTATCCAAAATTGCGATAGTTCAGAAATAAACATTCGCTAAACTAAATTTTAAGGAGGCAAAAATGCGAAAAAGTCTTTCTCTACAATCCCTGTTATCATTAAGTTTGGGAGTTTTGTTATTTTTGCAACTTCTTTCGGTAGGCATTGTCTGGTACCTATTTAGGAATCAGGGCGAACTAGCCACTTTAATAAACCTCTCTGGCAGGCAACGTATGCTCACCCAGAGGATGACCAAGGAAATCTTAGAATATCGAAGAACCCCTTCTTTGGAAAACCGAAAACGTATAAGGACTACCTTAAAACTTTACGATGAAAGCCTCCACAAGTTAAAAGCAGCCTCAAGCCTCGAAAAAGAGACCTCCGTTCAAGAGGCCCTCCGTAAAAACTTCGCCTTTTGGAAAATTTTCAAGAAAGAAATTGAAATACTTTTAACTCTTTCCCCTGGAGACGCCGACTTCGAAAGACACATGGAATATATTCTAAATAATAATTTAAAACTCCTTGAAATAAGCAATTCTGTAGTAAAAACCATAGAAGAAGTCTCCTTAAGAAATCAAAAGCGCACAGAAACATCTTTATTGGTTATTTTAGGTATATTTTTTATCATTTTGTTGGTCGTATTCTTAACCACCAGGAGATTGGTTATTAGACCACTAGCCATGATCACCGAGGTCTTCCGACACATTGGAACCGGAGATATGCGCGTGGAGTTTCCTAAGAGTCAACTTACAGAGGTCAAGATCCTTTCTGAAGCAGCTATGGGGCTGGCCAACTTTATCTCCCGAACTCTTCAGGCCTTAAAGATCCAAAACGAAGTCCAAAAGGCCTCTGAAGACACCGTGCGTAAAAGTGCGGATCGGCTAAGGTCTGAATCCGAAAAACTCAACCGCTTCTCGGAAGATATCGCTCAGGCGGTAATCACCACCCGGGAATCGGTAGAAGCCGTAACCCGCTCGGCGGAAGAACTCACGCAAGCCATTAATGAGATCTCCGAAAGTGTAACCCGCACGGCTGCGGCTACTGGTGAGGCCCGAACCAAAGCCGAGGCCACAGACGCGGTGGTCAAGCGTTTAGGAGAGCAAGCCCGAGAGATAGGCTCCATCGTAGAGACCATTCAGACCATCGCGGAACAGACCAATCTGCTTGCGCTGAACGCTACCATTGAGGCCGCTCGGGCCGGCGAAGCCGGCAAAGGCTTCGCGGTAGTGGCCAATGAGGTCAAGGAGTTGGCCCGTCAGACCGCTGAAGCCACCAAACGAATCACAGAAACTATCCAGCGTATTCAGCAGGGCGTGGAGGAAGCCGTGGCCTCTACGGATGAGATTACCCGCACGGTGATAGAGCTCAACGAACATGCCAATACCATTGCCTCGGCAGTAGAGGAACAAACAGCCGTGGTCTCCGAAATCTCCAGCAATCTTGGCCAGGTATCTCAAGAAGTAGACAGCCTTTCCCAGAAATCCGAAAACCTCACCCGTATTTCCGAGGACTTTAATCAGATGGCCCAAGAACTGTATGTTACCCTTAAAGGTATAAAAGAAAGCACAGAAGAACTCGAAAGGATAAATCGGCTCTTTTCGAGTCGAGAAACTCACTTGGAAGTTAAAGGCGTAGCCTGTGCCCTGGCCCTTCAAGAAGCGATCCTTGGACACATCATGTGGAGATGCCGCGTGATAGAAGCCGTTCTAACAGGTAGTTCGCCCCAAGTCGAAAGGGACCCCACACGCTGTTACCTCGGCCGGGTGCTTTCGGTCTGGGAACCTGAAGATCCCACGTTGGCTTCTCTGGTAGAAAAAGTGAAGGAACCCCATCGTAGACTGCATGAGATGGTCAACGAACTGGATCGCTTCATGGATAGCTCTAACCATATAGTTTCTACCGAGGAAAAAATAAAGTGGCTAGAAGAAAATCTCTATCCCATATTCGAAGAGGTTATCTCTATCCTCTTCGAGCTCGTTACCATCTGCCGCCAGAAATACGTCCAAGGTGAAATAGAAGTTATTTAATATCATATCAAGGGCCGGGTTGGCACCCGGCCCAATTTTACAAGACAAGCCCGAAAAGCCCTTAGGGTAAAAGATATTTCTGTTTGGCTTTCGGGACCCACCAGCGCTCAAGGTTGTAGGAGATGCCAATAGGGGCAGGTTTTATGCCCCGGAAGCGTTTGTGGATGCATGGAAGGGCCATAGGCACATAGAGGAAGGTGTAGGGTTGATCCTCAGCCAGGATTTCTTGAAAGCGGTCGTATATTCTTTTGCGCTTATTTCGGTCGAAGGTCCTCCGGCCCTCCTCTAACAGTCGGTCAACCTCCGGGTTGGCATAGCCGACGAAGTTAAGGCCCGGGGGTTTGATCTTGCTTGAGTGCCAGATATCGTAGAGATCGGGTTCTGGTCCGGTGGTCCAGCCCAGAATCACGGCCTCAAAGCGACGCTTGTCAATAAATTCGTGGATAAGGGCCGTCCATTCCACGGTTCGGATGTGGACCTTTATCCCGATCTCGGAAAGACGGCGCTGGATGATCTGCGCGGTAAGCAAGCGGGAGAGATTTCCCTGATTGGTAAGAATGGTAAACTCGAAGGGCCGACCGTCTTTGTCGAGAATGCCGTCTCCGTCAGTGTCCCGCCAGCCCGCTTCGGCAAGAAGCCTCTTAGCCCGCTGGGGATCATAGGGATAACGTTTTACATCGGGATTGTAAAACCAGGTATCAGGTTTATAAGGCCCGGTGGCCGGGACCCCCAGGCCGAAAAGCACCCCGTCCACGATTTCCCTTTTGTTGATGGCGTAGGAAAGGGCTTGACGAACACGTTTGTCTCTGAAAAGCGGATGTTTCAGGTTGTATCCTAGGTAAGTGTACGAGAAGGCCAGATATTTATACTTACGGAACCGGGAGAGGAACTCTTCAGAATTGGTCTGACGGGCGTATTGGAGGGGGGTAAGTCCCATCCAGTCGATGCCTCCGGCCTTGAGTTCCATGAACATGGTGGCCGGATCCGGAATAACCCGATAAATGATGTAGTTGAGATAGGGTCGGCCATCGAAGTAATTGGGATTGGCCGAAAGAACGATCTTCTCCTGGGCCCGCCACTCCTTGAAACGGAAAGGACCGGTGCCAATCGGATGTCTCCCAAAATCGGTCTTAGTGATATCTTGGCCCTTGAGAAGGTGCTTGGGAAGCACTACCAGGTTGCCCCAAGAAGAAAGCGCCGGGGCGAAAGGCTTCTTGTAGTGCACCCTGAAGGTGTAGCGATCCACGATCTCGGCCTTGTCCACCTCAAGAAAATCTCCGGCATAGGCCGTGGGGGTCTTGGGATCGGTGATAAGCCTAAAACCGAACATGACATCCTCAGCCGTAAACTCCACTCCATCGTGCCATTTGACCCCTTTGCGAAGATAAAAAGTGATGGTGCGTCCGTCTGGAGAAATCTCATATCGCTCGGCGAGATCTCCCACGATATTGAGATAGGGATCGTATTTCACCAGACCGTTAAAAATGAGACCGGCCACCTCGTGACTGGCGGCATCCGTGGCCAGCATCGGGATCAGGGTACTGGCGTCCCCAATGGTCCCAATAACCAGAGCGTCCCCGTAGTCCTGAGCCGGAGTCCGACCACAGAAAAGACTATAGAAAATAAGACACCAAATTATTAGAAGCTTGATCCCGAACTTCACGATCTACAATTCCACCTCCTCAAGAACCGAATAGACTGCTCCCTCAGGGTGAAGCACACTGCGGTAAAAGGTAAGCCGTTCCACCCGAAAACTCTCGGCCGGAATTTTTAGCTTTCCGGCCAGCTCTTTAAGTTTACCTGTTCCTCTGGACTCCTTTACCCTCCCAAGGGTAAGATGGGGATGAAAGGGACGTTTCTCCGGCGGGAAGCCCACCTTTTTAAAGGCTTTTTCAAGACGCCTCTGAAGGGCAAGTAGGGGCTCAAGCTCTCCAGAGAGCCCTACCCAGATGACCCGCGGCGGTCCTTTCTCCGGGAAAAAGCCAAGCCCGGATAGGGAAAGTTCAAAAGGGTTAAAGTCGTCCTTGGCCTTTTCGGTTGCCCGGACCAAGGCCGGAAGTTTTTCCTCTGGAATGTTTCCGAAAAACTTGAGGGTCAGATGAAATCCATCCGGCCGCACCCAGCGCACATTCGCCCCGATGGTCTTAAGTTCCTTTTGTAGGCCAGCCAATATCTCTTTAATCCTCTCGGGCAAAGCGATAGCGAGGAAACAGCGTATCATGAAGGAGGTACCTCCGAAGCCAGTCAAGGGCGGTGTAGGCCGTGAGGGTCTGGATCTCGTAGCGGGTGCCTGGGAAGAGGAACCTGCGGGCCACGGTTTCAGTGGGGGCGGAAAGGCCTATCCAGACCGTGCCCACTGGTTTCTCAGAGCTGCCACCGCTCGGGCCGGCGATACCGGTTACCGAAAGGGCAAAGTCCGTTCCGAAATGTTTCCTGGCCCCTTCAGCCATAGAAAGAGCTACCTCGCGGGAGACGGCCCCAAAAAGCCTCAAAAACCTCTCCGGCACTCCCAGAGTCTTCATCTTGGCCTCGTTGGCGTAGGTCACGGCTCCACCGATGAAATATTCCGAGGAGCCAGGGATGCGGGTGATCAAGGAGGCCATTAGCCCCCCAGTGCAAGACTCCGCCACGGAAAGCGTCTTCCCTTTTTCTCCAAGGAGACGGCCTAGCACTTGTGGCAACTCCTCCCCATCCTCACCGAAAAGGTGCTCCGGGAAGCGGGTCTTAAGGGCTTCGGTCACTAAAAGTACCCGGTTGCGGGCTTCCTCCTCGGTTTTGGCCCTGGCGGTAATGGTTAGGTGTACCTCCGGGAAAACGGGATAAAAACCGAATTCCACCCCTTCGGCCTTTAACTCCTTTACCGCCTGGTTGATTTCGGCTTCCCGCAGGTCAAAAAAACGCAGGGTTTTGGTAAAAACAGCCTCTCTCGGAGGATAAAGTTTGAAGAGCTGAGGCAGGACCTTTTCCTCAAGAAGCTTACCAAACTGCGAGGGCACACCCGGTAGGAAAAAGAGGGGTTTTCCCTGATACTTCAAGAGGTAGCCTGCAACCGCGAGGTCATCAGCCAGGGGCTCGGCCCCCTCCGGGAGATAGGCCATCTTGTCCCTTAACACGTTGGGCTTGAGTCCTTGGGCCCTTTCGTTCTCTCTTATACGAGAAAGAATCTCCGGACGGGGAACGAGTTTTAGACTCAGGGCTTCAGCCACGGCCTCGTTGGTAAGATCGTCTTCCGTGGGGCCCAGCCCCCCGCTTACTATAAGAAAATCTACTTTTTCAAGAAGACGTTTCAGTTGAAATACGATTTCGGACTTTTCGTCTCCAACCGTTACGATCTCAAGGATACGATAGCCTGCCCGGTAAAGTCTTTCGGCAGCCAGAAAACTGGTGGTATTAAATACCCGGCCCGAGAGCAGTTCGTCCCCGATGGCCAGAATCGCTCCCTTTACCATTTCGTTCTAAGGCTATCAAGGAGGATAAAGGGGGTCAATAGAAGGAGCTAATTCCATTCCACAGCAAGTTGGCGCAGATGGAATAGACGGTCGCGGAGAGCGGCGGCTTTTTCAAACTCGAGGTTTTTGGCGGCCTTCTTCATCTCCTTTTCCACCCTTTTGATCTCGCGGCGCAGCTCTTCCAGGCTCTCGAATCTCTCCTCCTCGACCTCCATCAGTTTCGGAAGATCCACATAATCGGCCTCGGCGATGCGGGCGAGCGTATCCTCCACTTCCTTTTTCACCGTCTTTGGGGTGATGCCGTGCCGAAGGTTGTATTCCTCCTGAATACGCCTTCGGCGATTGGTCTCCTCGATGGCCCTTTTCATGGAGGGGGTAAGGGTGTCGGCGTAAAGAATGACCGTGCCGTTCACATTCCGAGCCGCCCGGCCCATCATCTGGATGAGCGATCGCTCGGAACGCAGAAAGCCCTCCTTGTCCGCATCAAGGATGGCCACCAGCGACACCTCCGGAATGTCAAGCCCTTCGCGCAGAAGGTTTATTCCGACAAGGACATCGAAGACCCCCCGGCGCAGGTCCCTTATGATCCTTGCCCGCTCTAGGGTCTTGATGTCGGAGTGGAGATACTTTACCTTGATCCCCAGGTCCGCGTAATAGTCGGTCAGTTCCTCGGCCATGCGTTTGGTAAGGGTGCAGACCAGGACCCTTTCGCCGCGCGCAATGCGTTTGCGGATCTCGCCGAGGAGATCGTCCACCTGGTTTTCTGCCGAACGTACCTCCACCTTCGGGTCCATAAGTCCGGTGGGTCTTATGATCTGCTCTATCACGCGGCCCTGTGCCTTATCGAGTTCGTAGGGTCCGGGGGTGGCCGAGACATAGATCACCTGGTTCACCCGGGCCTCGAATTCCTCGAAGGTAAGCGGTCGGTTATCAAGGGCCGATGGCAACCGGAAACCGTATTCCACCAGGGTCTCCTTGCGGGAGCGGTCACCTCGGTACATCCCGGCGAGTTGGGGAATAGTGATGTGGCTCTCGTCGATGAAGATCAAAAAGTCATCCGGAAAGTAGTCAAGCAGGGTGTAGGGAGGCTCGCCGGGTCGTCGGCCATCAAGATAGCGACTGTAGTTCTCGATCCCGTGACAGAAGCCCATCTCCTCGAGCATCTCAAGGTCATAAAGGGTGCGTTTCTTGAGGCGTTCGGCATAATGATGTTCTCCTCGACTCTCGAAGTAGCGCACCCTCTCCTCTAGTTCCTTCCGAATTTCCTCTATGGCCCGGCGTAGGCGATCTTCAGTGGTCACATAGTGGGTCCCGGGGAAAATGACCGTTTCCTTAAGTCTCCCGAGGACTTTTCCTCGAAAGGGATCTATGACCTTGATGGCTTCCACCTCGTCCCCAAAAAGCTCGATCCTAAGGGCCCGTTTCTCCTCACTTGCCGGAAAGACCTCGATCACGTCTCCGCGAACCCGAAAGGTCCCGCGTTTAAAGTCGTAATCGTTTCTCTCGTAGTGCATGGTGACGAGGCGTCTTATGAGTTGATCCCGAGGATAGGTGTCCCCCACCCGAAGATAGAGGTGCATACGGGCGTACTCCTCGGGTGAGCCCAAGCCATAGATGCAAGAGACACTGGCCACCACGATCACATCCTTGCGGGAGAGCACCGCAGAGGTGGCCGCGTGCCTAAGGCGGTCTATAAGGTCGTTGATGGAGGCGTCCTTTTCGATGTAGGTGTCGGTGGCCGGGATGTAGGCCTCGGGTTGATAGTAATCATAGTAGGAGACGAAGTACTCCACGGCGTTATCCGGAAAGAAACGGCGAAATTCGTTGTAGAGCTGGGCAGCCAGGGTCTTGTTGGGGGCGATTACCAAGGTGGGACGGTTCACCCGGGCTATCACATTGGCCATGGTGAAGGTCTTACCGGAGCCGGTTACCCCAAGGAGGACTTGGTGCTTTACCCCGGAAAAGACCCCCTCCACCAAGGCCTCAATGGCCTGCGGTTGATCCCCACAGGGCTTGAGTTCGGTGGCCAGTCTAAACTCTTCTTCCCTTTTCCGCGAACCGTAGAACATATTCATCTCATAAGTTAATGCCTTTCAGGCAGGAAACATCCTGACCGAAAAATCAGGCTGAGTCCCTAAACTTAAATCTAATCTCGTTTAAGACCGCTTGTCTCACCTCTCTCAGAGGGCGCCTGCTTTCGCGGGAGAACTTGATAAGGTCCTCGGCCTCTGGTTTGAACTTGGTCTCTCCCGAAGGGGTACGGGCAATCTTGACCCTGACCTGGCCGTAAGGGGTCTCTATCGTTCTTATCTCACGGGGAAGGCATAATCTCTCGGCCCTGCGGATTCTCACTCCTAAGGTAGAGGTCTCCTCAAGTAGGATGAGGGCGAGTTCTCGCACTTTATCCGGAGACGAAATCACCTCTACTTTTAGCCCTGGACGATTTTTCTTCATAAAACGCGGACTAAACCCCACATCAAGAGCTCCAGCCGAAAGAAGCCTTTCCATTAAATATCCCAGAGTTTCCGGTGACTCGTCGTCAAGATCGGTAATAATCTCCCACACCTCTTCTTTGGGAAGTTTCTCCACGGGCTCGCCAACGAATAGACGCAAAAGGTTGGGCCGAGCCTCAAACGAAAAGGTCCCAGTACCCACTCCCACGGCCTCAATTGTCATTTCCGGAAAAGGACCGAAATCCTTCGCCAGACCCTTTACCAGGGCTGCCCCGGTGGGGGTCACAGTCTCAAAGGACTCCGAAATGCCATAGACCGGGACTCCTTTAAGGATCTCGGCTGCCGCCGGGGCCGGAAGGGGAAGCCGCCCGTGGGCGGTCTCGATCAGGCCCGCCCCTAGAGGAAGAGAAGAGACATAAAGTTCAGAGATTCCAAGAAAGTTAAGCCCGTAAAGCACGCCCAGGACATCCCCCAGCGTATCGTAGGCCGAAAGCTCATGGAGATTAACCTCAGAAAGTTCCCGACCGTGCACCCGGGCCTCGGCTTGAAAAATAAGTGCAAAGATCTCCCGGGCCTTTTCTCTTAGCGAAGGTTCAAGGTCCAGCTTCTCCAGCATAGCCATAAAATCCGGGAACCTGGACGGAAGGGCCCCGGGGCTTTCAGCAGAAAGATTGATCCTTATGGCCTTGAGACCGGAAACTGTGATCTCCTTTACCTCTAAACGCAGCTTCCCCGGAAGCCTGGCCAGAAATCCTGCAAGTTCTTCAGCTGGTACCCCAGCCGAGATCAAGGCCGAAAGGAACATGTCTCCAGAAACCCCACCCACAGCCTGAAGATAGGCCCGCTTCATACCGAAATCTCCTGATAAAATCGTTTTTTGAACACCCTAAAAAGCCCAAGCACCACTACGGCCACTACCGCCACCCAAATTACCATCCGCCAATCTTCCCTATAAAGGGCTTCACCTTCCAGGGTTAGGGCTAGGGTAGCCGGAGCCCTTCCAAGTAACATAATCGGGAAAAAAACCCGAAAGGGGAGAGGGAGAAGCCCTAGGGCGTAACATAGATAGTCCTTGGGAAAACCGGGAAAGAGAAAGAGTAAAAAAGCTGCCGTGGGCCCGTGCTTGCGATTAAAGAGCAGAACTTTTTGGTAAAAGACCTTCCTTGCGAGGTGCCGGTGGACTAGATCACGGAAAAGACGGGCCAGCCCGAAAGCGGCGCTTGACCCTAGAGCCAGGCCCATCATGGCCAGTACAAAGCCCTCCCAGGCCCCGAAGATAAAACCCGCAGCAAGCCCGGTGGCCTCGCCGGGAAGCGGAGCCAGCACCACCTGGCCGGCCTGAATCAGCACGAAAATCACCGGCCCAAGAGGGCCTTTGGACTCCACCAGAGTCCTTAAAGCCTCTCGATTCTCCCAGAGCTGAACCAGCACCTCTACTCCTTGAAAACCGGACAGGGCTTCCTGGGAGGCCAGTTCCGCATAACGGGATCGGAAAAGTCTCTGTGACACGAGAGGCAGAGTCCAACCCTTAAAATTTGTCGAATTTCCTTCCCATTAAAGCCTCTCACCCCGGGGCGGAAGTTCACCAAGGGTTTCCCCGAAAGATCCACCACCGCCGAAAGCCCGTGTTCAATTTCGAGCAACTCCGAGGGAGCCTCAGCCGGCGTGAATCGAAAGCGACCCTTTCCTAAGTAGGTAAGGCTACCGTAACCCAGGCCCACGGTCTTGGCTGACTGGTGACAGTCCTTACAAGTACGGGCCTTGCCGGTATTGTGGGGATACATGAAAGACCAGGTGATGCGTTTAAATTCCTTCTCCAACTTCCCCTCCGGGGAAAGAAAGGAAATGAAGTCCTGTCATCCTGGGACCAAAATCACTACCTTGTCTTCTCGAACTCCGAGGGTGGGCACCTCAACCCGCATATAGCTCCGGAACTCCTCCCAGAGGCCGGGGGTCTCCTTAAAAGACAACTTGTCAAGCTGTTTTTCTCGGGGATCCCGCCTCACATGGCAACCGAAGCACTGGGGAACCCGCTGGTCGTGACAACTCTCACAGGTGAGCCTGCGGTGTACCGGATGTCGGCAGGCCACCGGATCCGGCCTTTTAACTTCAAGTTCTTTTCCACTGAGTTTGGCCTGCCAGTAAATTTTTCCGTCTTTTACTTTGAGGTTGGTGAGGAGCGTGCCCTTTCGGGTTCGGCCTGTCCCCTCGTGGCAAGCCTCGCAGGTGATCTCAAGCGATTCTTCAAAGTGGGCGTAGGCCTTGCCGTCTCCCATGGTCTCGTTCTGGGTGTGACAGTCCACGCAAACCATACCGGCCTTAAAATGTACATCCGGTGGTATACGGGCCACAAAACGTCCGTCTTCGAGTTCTTCGGCCGCGAATTCGCCTTCCTCTATAGGCGCTCCGTATTGTTCGTCTTCATAAAGCCCCTGGTAAGACAATCCGATACGTCCGCTCCGGTTGTGACAGCGCACGCAATTTTCAAGCGGGATCTTTCGGGTAAGTATGGAATGTACCTTCTTATCCTTATTCTTACCCGGAATCAAATGGCAGGCCACGCAACCTCCGCCCTTTTTCTTAAGAAATCCCGGAAGCTTCTCCTTGGGGAGCCACAGGTGGCAGGTGCCACAGAGTTTGCGGAAATAGTCCAAGGCCGGTGAGGTCTCGTCGGTCTTCATTAGGGTCTCCACCGAAGCTTCAGCGTGAAAGTCTTCGATTTCCCCCCAGTAATAACGGAGAGTAGTAATAATACCTCGGTTGGTGGCCATAAGGCTCTTTTTGACCCTTTCGGCATAGCCCGGATGGCATTCCGGCCGACCACAGGTCTGATCCGCTACCCGAAGGTCTCCCGGATTTTTCACCATCCCCCGGTGGGCCCGCTTCTTCTCTACCGTTAGGGGGTCGCCCAAATGACAGTCCGCACACCCCACTACCCCTCGGGCATGGGCTTTCCCAGGAGCCTCCTTGTGGCAGGCAAGACACATGTCCACCCGACCGGAGGCTAAGGTATAGACCTTGTCGGCGCGTTTGAAACGCAACTCTTGGATCAGAGCCGCAAACATGGCCAGCATTAGAACTAAAAACCACCAATGATTTCTCATCGCAAAAGCCCGTAAACCATGAAGAACATATAAACCCCTGTCCAGACTAGGAGGCCTCCGAAGACCCACTTCCTTAGACTATCCATTTTAACCAGCACATAGAGCAAGATCCCTAAAGCCGGAAATAAAATACCAGCCCAAACCGGTGGAAAATATCTCAGGGCTTCCTGTACCCCTAGGAAAAACCAGGGGCCTTTTATCAAAAGGTATGGTCCAGGGGCATGCAACCCCAAGGGATAGACCAGGGCCAGGATCATAGGGGCAAGGAGCCACCCAAGGAGATCTTCTAGAGGCAAGCGCCGTAGCCGGAAGTGCCAGATTCCTGAAACAAAGAAAAGGGCTAACGAGGCGTAGAAATGAAAGAGATAAGGTCGATGGACTCCGGACTCCCGGACCAAGAAAAGACAAGCGTTCAACAGAGATCCTAAAAGGGGGACCTTGAGCACCAAACTTTCGGCGATATAACCGGCAAACCGTCCAGTCTCGTCGCCTCGGGCCACGTAGCCGGTAAAGGCTATCAGAATCAAAAGCGGTAGGGTGGCGCAAAGGGCCAGCCACCTTGCCCAATCGCGTCTGCGGTACCCTTCGGCCACTAAGGTCTCGGCAGCATGATAGAAAAGGAGAATTAGGGTAAAGAATCCGCTCCAGTAATGCAATCTTCGAAAAAACCTCCCGAAGGGTACTACGTTCTCTATGCCCACCGTAGAAAGGAGGGGATAGCTCTCATTAAAAGGATAAGCCAGCAGAATACCCGTAACGATCGCCACGAGGAAACTGGCTGAAAGTCCCCAGGCCACTCGGGGACTAACCCGGAATTTCGAGGATGATTCCGCCCTCAACTTTTTCCCACTTGATTTTCACAAGGTCCTTTTTGGCCGGCCCGGAGAGATAGGCCCCGGTCAGAGCAAACCGGCTCTGATGGCAAGGACAGATAAAGAGATCTTCTCCAGAGCTATAGTTCACCGTACAGCCCAGGTGAGGACACCGGCGGGAAAGAATTCGGAGATGACCATCGGAAGGCCTCACCATAAAGAATTCCTCTTTCACCTTGAGAGTTCCAGCGGGAGGGAGTTCCTCGGCCTTGACAAAAACCTTTTTCGGCGGTCTGGGGAGAAAATAGACCACAGTTTTTAGGCCCATGTAACCAAAAACTCCAGCCGCTCCCCCTGCGAATATCCACTTTAATATTTCTCGACGCTTCATGCTCTCTATTTCTAACCCATTCAGATCATCTTGCCAAACGATTTGCCCTTGATTAATCTTTCCACGTGGAGGGCAAGATGCGGGGCCTGGTTGTTATAGACATGCTTAATGATTTCATGGACCCTAGGGGGATACTTTACTGCGGTGAAGCGGCCAGAAAAATCATTCCGGAAGTCAAAAAGCTCATCGAAGAATTCCGATCGCGGAAAGAACCGGTTATCTATGTCTGCGACGCTCACGATCCAGACGACAGGGAATTTCAGGCCTTTCCGGCCCACTGTGTGAAGGGCACGTGGGGGGCAGAGGTCATCCCGGAGATCGCCCCGGAGCCCGGGGATAAGGTACTTCCCAAAACCCGGTTTGACGCCTTCTTCCGCACCGAGCTCGAAGAAGTCCTCAAGGAACTCGAAGTTACCGAGGTCTGGCTCTGCGGGGTCTGCACCAGCATCTGCGTGATGGACACCGCGGCTGGGGCCTTTTTCCGGGGCTTTAAGGTAGTTGTTCCGAAGAGGGCCGTAGGGGACTTCGATCCCGAAGCCCACGCCTTTGCTCTGCGACGTATGGAGAGGATCTATAAAGCCAAGGTGATTTGATGTCCTCCTGGCTTAACGTCTCCGCCCTTCTTACGGATCTCTATGAGCTCACTATGAGCCAGGTTTATGTGGAGCGAGACATGCTCGCTCCGGCAACCTTTTCGCTTTTCGTTCGGAAACTTCCCCAAAATCGCTCTTTTCTGCTGGCCGCAGGTCTCTGGCCCCTGCTTGAGGCCCTTCAAGACTTCCGATTTTCCGAAGAAGACCTCGCTTATTTGGAATCTCTAAAGCTCTTTAAGCCCACTTTTTTGGATTATCTCAAAAACTTCCGTTTTACCGGGGAGGTCTGGGCCCTTCCAGAAGGCACGGTTTTCTTTGAAAACGCACCTGTGGTGGAGATTACAGCACCCCTTCCCGAGGCCCAGATTGTAGAAACCCTAGTCATCAACATCTTAAATATTGAAACCGCAGTGGCTACCAAGGCTGCCCTATGCGTAATAGCGGCAGATGGACGGCCCTGTGTGGACTTTGGGGCCAGGCGTACACAGGGCCTTGAGGCCAGCCTACATGCCGCCCGAGCCTCATATATCGCGGGGTTTACGGCCACCAGCAACGTGCTGGCCGGAAAACTCTTCGGCATACCGGTTACCGGGACCATGGCCCATTCCTATGTGGAAAGTTTCCCAAACGAGGAAGAGGCCTTCTTAGCTTTTGGCAGAAACTTCCCCGAAAACACGGTTCTTCTCATCGATACTTACGATCCCCTCCGCGGAGCCGAAAAGGCCATCGAGGTCGCCCGACGGCTTTCCGAAAGGGGTATTCGCGTCCGTGGGGTGCGGCTCGATTCCGGAAACGTGATCGAACTGGCCCGGGAGGTTCGAAGACTTCTTGATAAGGCCGGATTCCCGGAAATAAAGATTTTTGTCTCCGGTGGCCTTGACGAGCACAAAATCGCCGAAATCGTTTCCTCCCGAGCCCCGGTTGACGCCTTTGGCATAGGCACCAAGATGGGCGTTTCGGCCGACGCCCCTTATCTCGACCTAGCCTATAAGCTGGTGGAATATGACGGCAAACCTCGACTCAAACTTTCCGAAGGCAAGGTCACCTATCCCGGCCGCAAGCAGGTCTTCCGGCGTTTTGACCCCTCGGGGCTCTTCTACGAAGATGAATTAGGTCTTAGGGAAGAAAATCTTATAGGCAACCCCCTTCTGAAATGCTTCATGCGGGATGGCCGTCTCCTCATGGAAAACCCGCCCCTTCCGGAAATACGAAAAAAAGCCGCCGAGAACCTCAAAAGCCTTCCCGAAGACATCCGGAAGGGGCAACGTACACCCTCTACTCGCATCTCCGAGAAATTGAGGGCCCTTTACTCCGAAACCGTCGAACGTATAAGGAAAGTCCTTTAGCCTATGCCGAAGCTCCCACGCAGAAATCCTCGGGCTATGGCCTTAAAAACCCTTATCCGCTGGGAACGGGGGAAACCTCTCCTCGACGAGATCTTGGCCGAAGTTCTAACCAAGAGCGTCCTTCCGGACCCTCGGGACCGTGCTCTGTGTGGGGAGCTGGTGAACGGAGTGGTCCGGCATCTCTATTACCTTGATTACGTGATCTCTCGCTTTTCTGAAGAGCCTCTAGAGAAAATGGATCCCCAAGTGAGGAACTTGTTGCGGCTTTCGGCCTACCAACTCCTTTTTACCCGCATACCCGAGCGGGCCGCGGTGGCCGAGGCCGTAAAGCTCCTCAAAAGAGGCCGCGGGAAGTGGATTATCTCGTTCGTAAACGCCGTTTTAAGGAAAATCGCCGCTAAAAGACAGAATCCGCCTGAACCTCCCCGAGAGATGAATCCTGTGGCCTATCTCTCCGTGCGTTACTCTTACCCCGAGTGGCTGGTAGAAAGGTGGTTAGCCCGTTTTGGCGAAGAGGAAACTGAACGTTTGCTCGCCGCCGGCAACGAAAAACCCCCTTTGGTGGTGAGGGCCAACACCTTGCGGGTTACCAGGGATCAGCTCCTCCTCTATCTCAAAAGCGAGATACCAGAAGCCGAACCTACCCGCTATAGCCCTGACGGCATCATTCTACACGGCTTTCGGGGTCACGTGACAAACCTCCGGGCCTTTCGGGTGGGCTGGCTCCAGGTTCAGGACGAGTCCAGCCAGCTGGTCTCCTACCTGGTCTCGCCTCGGCCGGGAGAAAAGATCCTTGACGCCTGCGCCGGAGTTGGAGGCAAGACCACCCATCTGGCCCAACTCCTTCGCAATACCGGTCACATCTATGCCTACGATCTTTATGAATGGCGCCTTAAGAGGCTTCGCGAAAACGCCGAGCGCCTGGGAATCACCAACGTGGAGACCATCACAGCTGACGTGACAGAGGCCGTAAAGGCCCTCGGAGGGAACTTTTTCGATCGCATCTTGATCGATGCCCCCTGCACCGGAACCGGGGTTATTCGGAGGCATCCCGACATCAAATGGGCCCGCAAACCCGAGGATTTGGTAAAAGTCCCGGAGAAACAGTTGGCCCTTCTAGAATCTCTTAGCGAAACTCTAAAAAAAGGGGGGCTTCTGGTTTACGCTACCTGCAGCCTTGAACCCGAGGAAAACGAAGAGGTGATCCAGCAATTTCTGGCCCGTCATCCAGAATTCGAGATCGACGACCCCAGAAAGGCCCTTCCCGAAGCCGCCCGGGAGCTCATTGACGAAAATGGTTTTCTGCACACCTATCCCCATCGCCATGGTCTGGATGGTTTTTTCGGGGTAAGATTAAAAAAAAGGAGTTGAGGAGAGAGAGATGGCCATCACCGAACTTCGAGGTATGGATCGCGTCATCGTCCCTATTAAGCTCGAACCAGGGACGAAGTTCATTTTTCAATGCGGGCCGGGAGTGCCCTGTTTCAAACTCTGCTGTTCGGCCCTCTATCTTCCGCTTACACCTTATGACATCCTTCGTTTGAGAAATCACCTAGGACTTTCGACCGACGAGTTTCTGCTGCAGTACACCGAGCCTTTCATCTTACCTCGCTCCGGACTGCCGGTAGCTCGCCTCAAGATGCAAGACAACGAGGAAAAGACCTGTCCCTTTTTAAGTGAAGAAGGGTGCAAAGTTTACGAAGTAAGGCCTTTGGCCTGTCGTTACTATCCCCTTGGACTGGGAATTTTCCGCAACCGGGACGAAGGCCGTAACGAAGATTTCTATTACTTGGTCAAGGAAGGATTTTGCCAGGGACTCGATTCCGGCCCGGAGATAACGGTCGAAGAGTACCGTCAGAGCCAGGGCATTCCCGAGACCGAGGAGCCGGTTAAGGAGTGGGCCGAGATCGTCATGAAAAAAGAGTCCCTGGGCCCTATTGAGGTCCCGGAAAAGAGCCTTCAGCTCTTTTTCATGGTGAGCACTAATCCTGAAAGGTTCCGCCGGTTCGTATTTGAGAGCAAATTTTTAGAGATCTTTGAGGTGGACCAGGAAACTCAAGATCGCATTCGGGAGGATGATCTGGCGTTACTCCAATTCGGGTTCCGGTGGCTCAAGAGCGTCCTTTTCGGCGAGGATCTTATCAAGCGTCGTAAGGAGGTCCCCAAGCACAAGAAGATGAAACCCGCTTAGGGGCTTGCAAGCCTTTCAAAAGATGGTATGTAAATAAATTACGTGCCGGGGTAGCTCAGTCGGTAGAGCAGCGGACTGAAAATCCGCGTGTCGGTGGTTCGATTCCGCCCCCCGGCACCTTGATTCTCAACGGTTTCAGAAGATCTATTCTTCCTGATAATTTGATTTTCCCCACCTATTACCTAGAAGTAAGATAGATCCTAATTCTCCACCTCTTCCTTGGAAATTTATGGAAGCACATTCGGTTTTTAGCGTGCCCGGTAAAAAGAGCTTGCTCAAGGCTCGCATACCGGGAAAGCATGTTCAGGGCCTCGGCTATCCCCTCCATGGCCGCAGGTAACCGCTCAAGCTCATGGTAGGCCTCGGAAAGGACGTAATGGGCCTCGATCAAAGCCTCTTTGTCGAAAGCCTTCGATTTTTCAGTTTAGGCATTTTGGCACCTCCGTGGTGTGGTGTTTTGGGCTTGGAGCCTTCTTCTTCGGATGCCAAGATCATGAGGCCTTTCCTTTCGGCTTCAAGAGCCTCCTAGATCTCGACAAGCGCCCACTTACGGTCAAAGGCAAAGTGAGCTAGGAGATCAAAAAGCGAGGGCAGAGAGTCCAGGGGCACTCTCCTGTATATCTACATCGGAGAACCCGTAGCGGTTAACCGTGCCCCGGAAGAAATAGACGAAGTCTCGCAAACACTCCCAAAAAAGCAAGGTTCTCAATGGCAAGGTGTTCGGTGTGAAGATCTCTCTCGTCCTCATGCGGATACCTTTAACGTGGTCTTAGATGGCTTCTTTGATGTTCATGACTTCCCCCTCCTCGGTCTAGTTTTGGTGACCAGGGCCAGGAAGTAAGTTCGTAATCTCGGCCCTGGCGAACTTAGTCCTCGCACCCGCAGCCGTCGTTGATGTCCTCTTCCTCCTCGGGGCCGGGTTTCTGGGTCTTGGTCTGGGCCAGAAGGTCATTGACGGCTTGCCTGATCTCAAACTTGGCTTTGCCCAGGTCTTCGGTCATCCACATGGTGTAAGTCTTAAAGATTGTAGAGTAGGAGTTCTTGACTTTCTCGGCTAGAAAAGAAAGGCCTAGCTTGCCTTCCGGATCGACTTCTTGGACATCCTCGGCCAACCGGGCCACGTCTGCCAAAACCTCCAGGGCCAAAGACACGTCCATAAGTTCGTGCACTTTAGTCTCAAGGATCTTGGATTTTAGGTCTAAGCGTTCTCTGGTGCTCATGGTTTAACCCCTTATGTTTTGGTTTTGGATCTGAGCCAAAAGGTCGTTTATGAGTTTGGCCTCAGTTGCTAGGTGATCGGCCGTCCAGTTGAGGTTCCACTTGCGGTCCCAGGCGTATTCCTTGAATGGCATCCACTTCCTTTTCCCTCTGGTTTGACTTACAATCAAAGTAAAGCTTGCGTGCGAGGTAAAGTCATGTTGATTAAGACTGTCAAAGTATCCCAAAAGGGACAAATCACGCTTCCCAAGGAGATGAGAGAAGCCCTTGGCTCCGAGGTTCTCAGGCTCGTTCTCCGGGATCGGAAAGTAATCATTGAGCCGGTGGAAGACCTGGCAGGTTCTCTCAAGGAATACGCTAAGCCCGTGGACCTAACCAAAGCCAAGGAAGAAGCCTGGACGGAGGCCGTGCGTGAAAAGTTTGGTAGTGGTAGACACTAACGTTATCATCCGCTACCTCATCGGGGATCACCCAGAGCACTTCGAGAAAGCCCGGACCTTCTGGGAGCAAGTCAAACTCGGAAAGGTTCAGGCCTTCATCCCGGAAAGTGTTCTTGCCGAGACCGTCTACGTTCTTCTGAAAGTTTACGGTGTGCCCAAGGAGAAGGCCGTGGAGAAGCTATCCCAACTCTTGGACTACAAAGGCTTAGAAGGAGAGCTTGCCGTTTACAGGGAAGCCCTGGTCCTCTTTGGAGCCAGAAAAGTCGACATAGTGGACGCCATCGTTTTGGCTTGGGGCAACGTAAAAGGGTACAGACCTTTTAGTTTTGACCGCGATGTTGCCCGGAACTGACGTGCTTAATCTTCACCCAACTCCGAATACCACTTCTTAGGGGCGAAAACCGTAATGGTTAGTTTCCTGATTCTTTTATTAATGTTTATTTATTAATTTTTTCCTATTTGCATAGAACCTTCTTTTGTGTAAAGTCTAGATTGCGCTAGACTGTTTATTTTAAGGAGGTTTAATCATCTTGGAGACCAAAATCCTCCTTCCAGAAACCGAACTGCCGGAGGCGTGGTTTAATATCATTCCCCGGTTACCCAAACCGCCAGCTCCACCGCTTGATCCCCGAAGTGGGGAGCCTATAAAGCCCGAAGACCTCCTCACCATCTTTCCCCGCGCCCTTGTCGAGCAGGAGATGAGCCCGGAACCCTGGATTGAAATCCCCGAGGAAGTGAAAAAAGTCTATCGTCTCTGGAGGCCGACTCCGCTGCGCCGGGCCCACAATCTTGAGAAGGCTTTGAAGACGCCGGCCCGAATCTACTACAAGGACGAAAGTGTTAGCCCTCCTGGCAGCCACAAGCCCAATACCGCCGTGGCCCAGGCCTATTACAACAAAAAGGAAGGTATCCGTCGGCTGGCCACGGAAACCGGGGCCGGGCAATGGGGCAGCGCCCTGGCCTTTGCCTGTAAGATTTTTAACCTTGAGTGCACGGTTTACATGGTGAAAGTGAGTTTCGAGCAGAAACCTTTCCGTAAGAGTCTAATGCACATCTGGGGAGCAGAAGTCTTCCCCTCGCCCTCTGAACGCACAGCGGCCGGCCGTCGAATCCTTGCCGAAAATCCGAAGACTCGGGGTAGCTTGGGGATTGCTATCTCTGAAGCGGTAGAAGATGCTGCCACTCACGAGGACACTAACTATGCTCTAGGTAGTGTTCTAAACCACGTACTCCTTCATCAGACCATTATCGGCCTTGAAACCCAGAAACAGCTTGAACAGATAGAAGAGCGACCGGACATCCTTATTGGTTGTGTCGGTGGGGGAAGTAACTTCGCTGGTTTTACCTTTCCTTTCATTGGAGAGATCCTTGAGGGTCGTCTTTCGGCGGAGGTGATTGCGGTTGAACCCACCAGCTGCCCTACGCTCACCAAGGGCGTCTATCGTTATGACTTTGGCGACACCGCTGGTCTCACCCCTCTTCTTTTGATGCACACCCTGGGGCATACCTTTGAGCCTCCAGGCATTCATGCGGGAGGTCTGAGATATCATGGAGATGCTCCCCTAATTTGCCAATTGGTAAAAGAGGGCGTGATAAAACCACGGGCCTATCCCCAAAACCCCTGTTTTGAAGCGGCGGTGCTCTTTGCCCAAACTGAAGGAATCATTCCGGCACCCGAAACCAGTCACGCCATAAGGGCGGTTATAGACGAAGCCATCAAGTGTCGAGAGACTGGCGAGGAGAAAACCATTGTTTTCTGCTTCAGCGGGCACGGCCACTTTGATCTAGCGGCCTATGACGCTTTCTTGGAAGGGAAGCTTGAAGACTACGAGTATCCAGAAGAAAAGATCCGGGAGGCTCTGGAGAAATTACCCAAATTTCCTACAGGGCTTTGATATTGACATATTAGAGATTGACTTTAGTCTCAAAAAGAATTAAAAAAGTCATCGTTATGATGGAATCCAAATGGTCCTGTGAACCCCCGGCCCTCAAAATTGGTGATCTCGTAGCGCGGGTACCTATTGTCCAGGGAGGCATGGGCGTAGGTATTTCGCTGGCGGGCCTGGCCTCGGCGGTAGCTAGAGCCGGTGGGATTGGTGTAATATCTGCGGCTTTGGTTGGAATCTACGAGGGCGAGGCCTATTTCTTCAAGAATCCCACCGAAGCCAACATCCAAGGCATTAAACGCCAGATCGCCCTGGCCAAGAAGAAGGCCCCGGGAGGAATCATCGGGGTCAACATCATGGTGGCCCTTACGGACTTTGAGCCCCTATGCCGGGCGGCCTGTGAAGCCGGAGCCGACATCCTATTCTGCGGAGCCGGGCTTCCCTTGAACCTTCCAGAACTTCGGCCCGAGGGAGCGAACACCAAGCTGGTCCCCATAGTGTCTTCGCCTCGGGCGGCTCAACTCGTTGCCAAACGCTGGTGGAGCAAGTACCAGTACGTACCCGATGCGGTGGTGGTGGAAGGTCCCAAGGCCGGAGGCCATCTAGGATTTGCCCCGGACAAGATAGAAGCCGAGGAGTCACGCCTTGAAGTCCTGGTTCCCCAAGTGCTAGAAGCCATGAAACCCTTTGAAGACAAGGCGGGCAAACCTATTCCGGTAATTCCAGCAGGCGGCATATACACCGGACGCGACATCTATTATTACATTAACAAACTCGGCGCTGCCGGGGTCCAGATGGCCACCCGCTTCGTGGCCACCCACGAGTGCGACGCTGCCCCGGCTTTCAAGGAAGCCTTCGTCAAGGCCACCAAGGAAGATCTCACCATTATCAAAAGTCCTGTGGGACTTCCCGGTCGAGCCATCCGGGGTACTTTCATCAAAGAGGTAGAGGCCGGCAAAAAGAAGCCTTATAAGTGTATCTATCACTGCCTCAAGACCTGCGATTACCGCAAGAGTCCTTACTGTATCGCTGCGGCCCTGATAAACGCCCAGCGAGGTAGACTTGAAGCTGGTTTCGTCTTTGCCGGGGCCAATGCCTGGCGGGTAGACAAGATCGTCTCGGTCCAAGAACTTATTGACGAACTGATCGAGGAATACTGTCAGGCCCTAAAAGAGGATCAGGAAGGGCCCCGGGCCTAAACCCGCCCTTGCTTATAGGTTACTCCGTCTTAAATTTTATTTCTGGGAGGGTCGGTCGGTGGTCGCCGGAGGTCTTTGACCTCCGGAGGAAAGTCCGGGCTCCGCAGGGCAGGGCGCCGGGTAACACCCGGAGGGGGTAACCCCTGGAAAGTGCCACAGAAAACAGACCGCCTCGGGGCTTGGCCTCGGGGTAAGGGTGAAAAGGTGGGGTAAGAGCCCACCGCTTCCTCCCGAGAGGGAGGAAGGCACGGCAAACCCCGCCCGGAGAAAGGCCGCATAGGGGGGCGCTTGAGGGTGGCCCGCCCGATGCCCCCGGGTAGGCCGCTAGAGCGGCCGGGCAACCGGCCGCCTAGAGGAATGACCACCACCTGCGGGGGTCGAAAGGCTCCGCAGGCTACAGAACCCGGCTTATGACCGGCCCTCCCCGTTCTTTCTAAGGTGAGAAAGGGTGGCCCTACTCCAAGAAATCGTCCTTATCCTGTGCTCTGCGGCTCTGACTGGTCTTTTAGCCCATCATTTGCGTATTCCAACCCTCATAGGCTTCATACTGGCCGGAGTCCTCATAGGGCCTTCGGGGCTAGCCCTTATACAAAACTTGGAAGAAATCCACCTCTGGGCCGAGATCGGGGTCATCTTGCTGCTTTTCACTATCGGGATCGAGTTTTCGCCTGCCCAACTCTCCCGCCTCAAGAGGATTGCCCTTCTGGGAGGCACCTTTCAGATCCTGGCCACGGCTTTGACCGTAACTCTGCTCTTGCAAGTATTAGCGGGCTTGACTCTAGGCCGAAGCATCTTTTGGGGCCTGGTGGTGGCCCTGAGCAGTACCGCAGTGGTACTCTCCTTGCTGCAGGATCGTCATGAACTGGAGACCCCTCAAGGACAGATCGCCATGGGAATCCTCCTCTTCCAGGATCTCATGGTGGTACCCATGCTCATGGCCATCCCTTTGCTCAACCCGGATGTGAGCGGGGAAACCCAAAGCTGGCCCTTTCTGTTCTTGAAAAGCGCAGGGGCCTTCGTCGCCCTCTATATCGCGGGCACCAAGCTGGTGCCCTGGATCATGGATCAGGTGGCTCTTACCCGCAACCGCGAACTCTTTCTCTTGATCGTGATCGCTCTTTGCCTAGGCATTTCCCTCATCACCTACAAGGCCGGCCTTTCTCTTTCTATGGGTGCTTTTCTGGCAGGCTTCCTCCTTTCCCGCAGCCCCTACCACGCCCAGATAGTAGCCGAAATCCTGCCCTTCAAGGACCTCTTGGTGTGCGTATTTTTCATCTCGGTGGGCATGCTGCTTTCACCGGAGACACTCTGGCAACAGCCGCTCAAGGTCCTAGGACTCACTTCGGGCATTATCGTTCTGAAAGGTCTTATCGCTCTGGGAGCAGTCTTGCTCTTGAGATATCCCTTCAAGATCGCCCTGACTTCAGGTCTCTTGCTCTTTCAAGTAGGAGAATTTTCCTTTGTCTTGGCCCAGGAAGGTTTGAAATACCAGCTCCTTTCACCCGAAGAACACCGGATCTTCATTGCAGCTACCCTCTTCTCCATCTTGTTTACGCCTTTGAGCTATAACTTCTTGATACGTTTTGGCGGGCGCTTTTGGGGGGCCATAGCCAAACCTTCAGCCTCAGATAAATTCTTCAAAGACCACTTGGTTATAATCGGCTTCGGAGTTATTGGGCGCACCTTAGCCTTAGCTGCCAAGAGGGCCTCCTTGCCTTTTGTAGTTATCGAACTAAACCCCTTGACTGTCAAAAGGGAAAAGCTGAAAGGGACTCCTATCGTCTTTGGCGACGCCTCTAATGCGTATATCCTGCAAGAAGCCGGTCTAGAGATGGCACGTGTGGTAGCTGTAACCATTCCTGATGCCAAGACCGCCCGGGCTGTGGTTGCCTTAGTAAGGCGTATCAATCCCAAGGTCTATCTCATTGCAAGGACTAGGTTTGCCACTGAAATTGAAGTTCTCAAAAATCTGGGAGCCGACGAAGTGGTTGCCGAAGAACTGGTGGCCTCCACCGAAATCTTCAGGCGGGTCATGACTCGTTATGGCCTTCCTTCGGACTTCATCCAGAAATTGTTGGATCAAACCTGGCCCTCCTAGGAGACCTGATAGATATAAATAGGATCACCTTCCTGGATCACCTTTTGAGGCCTCCAACCCGGCAGAGGAAAGTTACAGCTGATCACGATAGCCCCTTTTCGCAATTCTTGCCGGAGTTTGGGCGACAGTTCTCGAAGAACGTCCGGAAAAAGATAACAAAAAATTACCTCATAAGACGAGAGATCTTCTTTCATGAAATCCCTAAATCGCACCTCTGTCGGAACCCGAAAGAGTCCGTTTTTCGCTCTGGCCAAAAAATAGGCCCAGGGATTGATCTCGTAGCCCACACCCCGCACCTGGTATCGTTTCCAGGCCGCCCGCAGAAATCGCCCGTCCCCGCAGCCGAGATCAACCAGCCTGGTCTCGGGACTCATGGAGACGGCCTCAAGAATGGCCCGGATCTTACGACGTGAGGTGGAGACAAAGAGGGCTCCCTTGGTTTTCGGAAGGACCAAGACCATGCTTACAGCGTAGGCTATTTTGACGAGAATTAGAGGCACGACCACTCCGGCAAGAAGCCAAATAATCTTTCCCATGCCAAAACATATTATTCCTTCTCCCAGGTGATCTCAAAGTCAAGAATTGGCGAACGAAAGATATCCACCGGCCTTCCGTCTATCTCTAGATATGGATAGACGAAATAGTTTACGGGCTCACCTTCCTGGGGAGGATTGAAAATTAAGTCTCTCCCTTCTGAGAGCTTCACCCGGTAGGCATCCACGGCCCCAAAGTAGTATTCCCTCACGGGTCTCAATTCCGGAGCCCTGGGCGAGAGCCCCTTTATGAGGGCCGTCTTCAGGACATCGGCCGGGTCAGCCGGCACCCACCCGTAGCCTGGAACGAAAAACTCCGTCCAGCAGTGCTGGGCTCCAGTGAGGTTCTCCCCGCCCTCTTGGCCAAGCCTCAGACCGAAGACTTCCCGGGCCGGAATGGCAGCTGCCCGGCACAGAGCCACGAAGACCGAGTTGAGGTCCGCACACTTCCCGCACCGATTTTTTAGCACCTTGCAAACGATACCCTTACCACAGCCTTTGACCTTCGGATCCCGCCTGAGATTATCCACCACCCAGTCATAGATAGCCCGGGCCTTGTCTCGAACCGAGGTCTTGCCCCGGGTGATCTCCAAGGCTAGTTTCCTAACTTCCCCTCCAACCTCTACGTAGCGGTTTCCGGAAAGAAACTCTTTGAAATTCTCGGGGTTAAAGCTTTGAGGGGGTTCAGGAAAATCATTCCGCACCACTTCCCAGCGCAAGACCCGGTAGGAAAGGACCATCTCCGGCCTTGTGGTGCGGTCAAGATCCCATTCGAGATAGAGAATGAGGTTTCCGTGCTCGTCGGTAAAAAGGCCGTGATAGGCGTAATTACCGAAAACCTCTGGATCTTGTATCCTCTGATACCTGTCCGTCCGGGGATAGGGAAGCCAGAGGCGGGCTTTCTTGGCCCCGGGCGGAGGGGAGATGCTTAAGCGCCAGACCATCCGCCCCGAGATCTTCTTCTCCGCCCGCACCCAGTTTCCGGTTCCAAAAACCGCAAGAATCAAAAAGAACCCAAGGATCACTTTACGCATCTTTCCCCTCCGTTGAGACCTTTTCTACCCGTACTTTGGTGAGGCTGAAATCCGGAATGCCCCCTAGGGTATCTACCAGAGGTAGATCAAAACTTTCGGTCGAACGGAAACTCAAAAGGTTTGGATTTGCGCCGCGGGCCCTCCTCGGATCAGGAAGAACCCGATCTCCACGGGCCACCCGGCCTCCCCCGAGAAAGACCTCTTCAGCCCGCAAAACCTGAAGTTTCGAGGCCCCGTGCTGCCAGTGCCCGTAGTGATGGGGCAGGGCCACGCATCCGGGCCGAATTCTTTCCGAGACCATGATTCTCACGATCACCCCTTCGGGATAGGAGGCCGAGGTAAGCCGCACCCGATCCCCGTCGGAAAGCCCCAGGCGCTCCGCATCCATCCGGTTTACGAGAAGCGGGGGCTCGGGGAAAAGGGCCAGGGCCTGCCGATAACAGATGGTCCGCGACTGCGTGTGGAGGGCAAGCTTGTGCGATAGAAGCACGAAGGGGAAATCCTCCTGCCCACGGATGGAGACCGGCCGATAGCGAACCGTGCCGTGGAAGTGTCTCCCAGAAAGACCATCCCCACAGCTTGCCAGTTTCTCGTTCCAGAAAAGCACATAGGGAAGGCCCTTCTTAAAATTTCCGTTTTCGTCAAAGAGGGACTCCGGAGACAGAAACACCCCGCCCCGGGCGAGCACCGTGCAGCACCGGGCCCATTCTTGGGGCTTTAAAAGATCCCGATGGCGGGAAACCGGATAGTTGGCCTCCACATAGCGTCTTTCCTCCTCGGCCGCAGGAGGAACCCCGGCGTTTTCGGCAAGATTCGCAATCCCCCTCAGGTAAAAATCCTCGGCCCGATGAAGGGGGTAAAGCCTTCCGTCCTCTCCCGGGATGGCCTTATCCCCGAACCCCGAAAGCCCGAGATACTCCGCAAGATCAATGAGGAAGGTCTCAAGCGAGAATGGGCGCCCGTCCCGGGTGCGGCCGGTTAGAGGCTCCACCACCGGGGTACGCACCGCGGTGAACCTCTCGCCCGGGGCGTGGGGGTTGAGAAACCCGTAGTGCCCCTCAAGATAGGTCACATCCGGCACAATGTAGTCTGCATAGATGTTGGTCTCGTTTATGGTGACATCTATGGAGACATGGAGAGGAACCTTTTCAGGATCGGCGAGCGTCCTCTCGAACCTCTTCCCACCCGGCATGCTATAGACCGGATTAAAGAAATAGGTAAAAAGGATTTTTACGGGGTAGGGATACTGGCGGTCGATCCCCACCATGGCCGAGACCGAAAGGCCGCCCTTGGTAAAGGGGAACCAGGGAAGGGGCGCGGGATACCCCCTTCTTTTGAATTCCGAGGTCCTCTCATAGGCGTATTTTTCACGCGAGATCTTGACCCCGCGGGGCTTTAAGGCCCCGGGAAAGTCTTTAAGATCATAGAGACCTCTCCGCCAGTCGGCCGCGGCCCCACCTGAAGGGAGATATCCTCCCCGACGGTTTACACTGCCGACAAGAGCGTTTAAAAGCGCAATGGCATAGCTGGCGTAGGCCCCGCCCAGATAGTTTCCGCCACCGTGATAGGCAAAGGCTGCGGCCTGTGGGGCGTGAGCCGCAAACTCACGGGCGATCTTTACGATCTTCTCCCGCGGGATCCCCGATCTTTCGGCGTAGTAGTCAAGCGTATGTTCAAAAACGGCTTCCTTAAAAATAAGAAAGGTGGTCTTGGCCTGAACTCGGCTGCCATCCGCAAGCTCAATTTCCCCGGCCCACTCAAGCACACCGCAGGACACCGATGAGGCGGGAGAAAGCCTTCCTTCTGGTGAAACCACCATTGGGTCCTCGGCCGCTCCGGAAACGCCGGCCACATCCTTCACTTTGAGAATTTTTCCGTAAAGAGGATGGTCCGCATTGGTCACCACTAAGTGGGTGGCGTTGGTGTAAAGGTTCCGCCCGGCACGAAAAGCGGCTTCCTTTGAAGGAAGCTCCAGAAACTCCCGATCGTAAAGCCCTTCCTCAAGGAGGACCCGCAAAAACCCCAGGGCAAGTGCCCCGTCTTCCCCGGGCTTAACCGGAAGCCACTCGTGGGCTATGGCTAGCCCCTCGTGCCCCCTAGGATCCACGATGACCACTTTAAGCTTTCCGGCCACGGCTCTACGGGCTATGATAGCCCCGGCGGTGTTCACTCCAGGTTGCCCGGCGGCGAAGATGTTGGCCCCGAAAACGATCATATAACGGGAATTTTTGAGATCGGCCTTAAGCTCCACCTGCCTTCCGTCGGTAAGGATGTAGTTTCCCATCCGGAAACCGATCCCGCAGATGTCCGTGTGCCCGATGTGGTTCACGGACCCCACGGCCTGTTTCACGAACCGGTTTATAAAGTGCTTTCGGCCCGCCTGCGAGCGCCCGGTAAGCCAGACCAGCTGATTCCGCTTAGGCCCAAGTTCTGGAGCAGAAGGGTCAATGGGGTCATCCGAAAGTATTTCCCTGAGACCCGGGTAGTGACGCTCGTCACCGAGATGGGCAAAAAGTTTTCCGCCCTCGGCGATCTCCCTTATAAGCTGATCCCAGGAGATGGGCACAAAACGGCCCGAGCCCCGGGGCCCGTTTCGCTTCAAGGGCAAAAGGACCCGGTAGGTATTCTTTAAATAGTCCCGATCACACTGGGGTTTTCCGCAGGTGCTAGCCGCCTCCGAAAGGCTCTCCCGCACCGGGGTCTCATAGGGGATGGGATTTCCTGCGCGGTTATAGGGATGATAGGGATTGCCATCCACGGCCGCAATCCCATCTCCCCTGACCCGGACCCTCAGGCCACAGCGGGCGTTACAGGCCAAACACACCGTATGCACCACCCTTTCCGTCCCTGAAAGGGGCAGGTTTCCCGGCTTGATTTTGTAAGAGCCTTTCAGGCTAAGCGCCCCGGTGGGACATACCCTTACACAGGTCGGAACCTCCCCTTCACCGAGCTTCATAATACAGAAATCGCACCCCATGACCCGCAGCCTGAATTCCGGCTTAACTTCCGGGTAGCGGCCTTTCTCCGAAATCGTGATCTCGATCAGTCTCGTTTCCGGGGAAAGGCCCCTTGCGTTCTGACAGGCCAGCACACAAGCCTGACACCCCAGGCACTTCCTGGAATCATAGCCCACCATCGGAAGCCTCACTCCGCCTCTGGCCTCTCCCTTTAGGATTTCCGGCGCAAGCATAAGGCCAATCCCCGCCATTTTAAGAAAATCCCGTCGACTGGGCATCCCCCGCCTCCCTCACAAGGGGTTTTATCGGAATTTTAAAGATAATCTATAGACAACGTCAAAAAGTTTTCATAAATAAAAGCCCTCCAGAATAATTGCCCAAAGATATAAAAGGGTTAGACTCGGAGGAACGATGAGGGAGGCTAGCCTTGAACTCTTTGCGGTCTCTCCGCCAGGGCTTGAGAAGCTCGTGGCTCAAGAGCTTAAGGGCCTTGGTCTTTCAGGAGAGATTGAGATCGGAGGGGTACGTTTCCAAGGCGGTCTAAGAGAACTCTACCTTTCAAACCTCTGGTTGCGGACGGCCAACCGTGTTCTCCTCAGGGTGGCTCGTTTCCGGGCCCTCTCCTTTCCGGAACTCATCCGCAAGACCGAACGCTATCCCTGGGAGACCTACATCCCCGAGGGTTACGGAGTGAAGCTCCGGGTGACCTCCTATCGCTCAAAGCTCTATCACGAGAGGGCCATCAAGGAACGAGTCCTTACGGCCCTAGGGAATCGTCTCGGACGGGCCCTTACTCAGGCTGCCGAAAAGGAGATCCTCATCGTAGTCCGATTCGTGAAGGACCTGTGCACCATAAGTATTGACACCTCCGGGGGCGATCTCTTCCGGCGGGGCTACAAGGTGGGCAAGGGCCTGGCCACCATCCGGGAGAACCTGGCTGCGTCCCTGATTCTTTCCTCGGGCTGGATCCCTTGCGCGCCCCTCTTTGACCCCTTCTGCGGCACCGGTACCATCCCCATCGAGGCCGCCCTTATCGCCGCAAACCGCGCCCCCGGACTTCTCCGGTCTTTCCCCTTTGAAGACTGGCCGAACTTTGACTCCGGGCTCTGGGAAGAAATAAAGGCCGAGGCCCGGTCCTGCGAAAACCCGCCTCCAGAGGAACCCTTCATCTTTGCCGGGGACGCTTCGGATAAGGCCCTTTCCGCTACCCGGAAAAACCTTCAGGCCTCAGGCCTTGAACCCTGGGTTGAAACCTTTCAAATAAAATTAGAAGAACTCTCGCCACCGAGCCCGGGTTCGGGACACATCATAACCGATCCTCCTTACGGAAAGCGCCTAAAATCCCGGAACCTTGTGGTCTTCTATCGCACTTTGGGAAAAATATTCAGGGATAGATTTTCGGGATGGCGTCTCGTATTGATCTTTCCCGAAGCCAGATCCCGGGAGTTTTCGCGCCTCACTGGTCTTCGCTTCCGGCAAATCCTTACTACCGAACACGGCGGCCTTCGCTGCGCCTTCCTTGCGAGTTTATAGTTCCCGCAGGACCTTCCACACTAGGAGGAAATCCTTTTCTGGATCGCGACGAAAGGCGCTTCTATAAAGCTCACGTATTTCCGAGATAATGGGAAGGGGCTTTCCCGCTTTGCGGGCCATCTCAGACAGATAGTCGAGATCCTTGAGCATGTTCTTGACCGAAAAATGCGGGGAGAAATCTTCGTTGAGGAATTTGGCCTTCTTGGCGGAAAGCACCAGCGAACGCCCGGCTCCGTTCTCAAGAACCTCAAGCGTCTCACTCCGGTCAAACCCTAACTCTTCCGCCAGAGCTACGGCCTCGGACAGAACCGCAAGGAACCCTCCCAACACTAGATTATTGACTAGCTTGAAACGACTAGCTTTACCGGGCTCAGAAAAGAAAAAGATCTTACGTCCGAGACACTCCAAGAGAGGTTGTACCCTGCGGAAGGGGCCTTCCTCTCCGCTTACCAGGATGGTAAGTTCTCCCCGGGAGGCTGGGATAACGCTACCTAGCACCGGACTTTCCAAATAACTGCCCTCGGCGTGGGATACCATCTCATGGAAAGACACCACCTCCTCAAAATGGTTGGTGGTAAAATCCACCAAAATCTTCCCATGAAGACCTTTACCGACGAGCCTTTCGAGAACTTCCCTTACCGCCGAAGAATCGTGAAGACACAGGGCCACCACCTCGCTTTCCCGAAGCACCTCCTCTGGGCAGGAGGCTTTCTCCACCTTCAGATCTTTCAGCTTCTCAGGGGTACGATTCCAGACCAGGGGCTTCCAGCCCTCCCCGAGAAGCCTTTCCAGCATGGCCTTACCCAAAGACCCCGCTCCTATCCATCCCAACTTCATATCCCCACCTCCGCAAAGGTTCTTTCTTTTAACCTCGCAGGCCCAAAAGGGCATCCTATCCCCCTCTCAAAGAGGGGATTTTCTCCGTCGCTAAAGTCTTTACCACCCAACATCTTACGGTATTCCTGCTTGCTGGCCAAACTCTAAAACCATCTCTCGGCTCTGAACTTTTCGGAAACCCAGAGCCCTATCACTGTAAGTTCCGGATAGAGCTTGCGAAGTTTTTCCACCGCTACCCGGAGATGTTCCTTATGCGTGTTTTCATCTACCGGATTTCCGGCACAGTCGTAGTGGCCCACCACGATCACAGTCTTTGAGCCGTGCTTTTTAAGAGATATTTGCAGTTTAGCGAGGATGGGTGGCGGAATCTCCTCCCCGAAATTTCTTCCCAGAAGGCCATCCATCCCGGGCTCGGTAATCATATCCACGAAGGGAATCCCCAGGTTTTCCTTGACCCAGGAGATCACCGGTTCCTGAACCCGACCATCCATACAGTTGAGACAGGCGACAAATTTCTCCATAGTGTCCCCCTTAAAATCAAAATGATTATGGTCACCTATACTCTGGAGCGAATCCTTCGCAAAGCTCCATCTTGACCATCTGCCCAGCTTTATGTAATAGTGGATTAAGATACTCCTAATAAGAAGTATCTTAATGTTCCTAGAGATTAGGATTAAGTGTCGGTGCGGGACAAGTGAGGCTGACTTCAATCTGAGGGACAACGTCACGCCCCCTGAGAAGACCTACAGGGCCTTTTGTGTAAAGGCATTTTAGATTGCTTGAGTTCATAGGTCAAAATAAACTTCTTCTAGAGCTCGTAGCTCAAGGCCTGAACGGTGGACAAGAGTTTTAGTCACCACCTCTACTAGAGATCGGCCATTTGGACGAAAAGGTTCACTTCGAGAGCCTTTTCCAAAGGAAAATAGTTTCCAAGCTCCATAGCCATCCTAGCTAGCCCGGAATTGATGCTTTCCACAGGATTGGGGGAATAGATGTATTTTCTCACTTCTCTGGGGCAATCTAGAAAGGCTAGGTAACGGGAAGCCTTTTCCTCAAGGCTCTGGCCCCATTGGCTATATTCGTTCTTGACCACCCGGCAAAGTTCTGCAAATAGTCTCTCCCCTTCCTGTCTATCCGATCAGATCTTCAGTTTGGGAAAGAACTCCCTTACTCTGCGATAATCCTTGAAGGAAATTTGGCTTTAAAGTTACGCCGAAGGTAGAGCTGAGTTATAGGGGAAGAAATTGGAGGTGGCTTCAGTAAGGCTCCGGAAGTCATCGGTGACGAAAAGTAGATGCCTTTTGAGGCCTCGGCTCAAGAATTCTGTATAATTTCTGTCCAGAAGGTCTTATTTTCTCAGCCTTTTAAGGGCCAGAAGAACAAGCCTCGAAAGCTATACCGAGGGGCACAAAAACGGGGAGCCCTTTGAGGGCACCGGTTCCCGGGTCTCTAATCTTTCCCGGTAAGCATCAATGCAGATATCGAACCAGTCTGGCGGGAGAACTTGTTTGCAGTAGGAGTCTCGTTTTCCCTAGAAGGATTAAGAATTCCAGAGCATACTGCATGGACTTTTCGGAGTAAGGAAAGGCGAGTTTTTTGAGGGTTCTTTGTAGATTATGATATAAAAAAACAACACTCCGAAGGGAGCCCGATTGCGGCCCTTTCATCGGAGATCTAATACCCTCCAATATCAATGAAGCTCCTGTTAAAAAAGTTTGCCCCAAGCCAGCTTTTTTACCAGTTCCCGGGCCTGATCTTCCCCCTCTACGCCCTCGAGAATGGACTCAAACTCTTCGTAAGATGGCCAAGGTATCTCCAAGGTCTTGACTTCCTCTCCTAAGGCGAAGACAAAAGGCCTGCTGATGGCCAGATGATCGGCCTCGTAGACGTCAGTCACCCAACCTCCGGTGTTGAAACAGGTCACGCCTTTTCTACCGGCTACGGTGTCGATTTCAATCCTTCCGTGCTCAAAGGGTACGTGGGTGTGACCAAAGATTAAGGTGTTAAGCTCTTTAAAGGCCGGAAGGGCCATCTCCAAGTAGTCCTCAATGCGGGCCCTGGTCCTATCCTCACTTAAGATGCGCGGGAAATGTCGTAAAGGCGCCCCGGAGTGCCGGTCACCTTTAGGGGCTAATTGGGCAACGATTGTGTATTTGAGGATCTCTGCAATGAACCGCAAGGCTGCATCCGAACCCACCTCAAATAGCGTGCCGGTGAAGTGGCCCATGAGAGCGCCCAGTTTCCCGAGGAGGGATTTTCTGTGACGGGGCTCCCGGGTGAGGCGTTCGTCAAGATAGTGGATAAGGTCCTCGAGTACTCCCTCGGTGATCGGCCCTGTGCCTCCGGCCTGGAGGTCGTCCCAGAGTTTTTCGATGAGCTTGCTCAGTTCTCCGGCCTGGCCAAGGGAATACCAACCAAACTCGATGAAGGGGGAATTTATCTGTTCGAGCTTCTTAAAATTCAAACGCTTTAATCCCATTTTGGCCAGAGATTCTTTCAAAAGATCGGTGAAGAGCCTCCAGGCCTCCTCAAAAAAGTGACCATGTGTGATAAGGATGGAAAAATCGCCCGTATGCACATAAAGATTCGGATAAGCGACGAGAATTCCCCGACCGTCTTCCTGGGCCTCGGCAGAGAGAAGGTGATAGAGAAAAGTCTTCTTTCCGTACGGGGTACTCACTCTCCGGCCGGGAATGCGGATACCCTCCTCGTCAAGATATGGGCAAAGGGCGTGGTAATAGGGTTCTACCGGACGACCCGCGCGGACCTTCTGAAAGATGAGGGCCTCTTCCTGGAGGGCTACCCAAAGGTGATGATCATGATTCCCCGGAAGATAAATTACCGCCTCGCTGAAAAGATCTTGCATCCCCTCGAGAAAGGTCTTGAAAGCCAAAAAGGCCTGCCGTCGCCGGGCCAAAGAAAGATCCAAGGCATCGCCGGCCAGAATCAAGTAGCGTACCCTTTCCGTCCCGATACTTTGGGATAGGAATTCCTTCAAGGCCTCCAGATAATGGCGATTCACTCCCTCATTGGAGTCGGGATACATGAGGATACTGTCTTCCTCGCCGAGATGGAGGTCAGAAAAGACTAGAGCCAAACATTCCTTGCTCATAACTTTACCTCCTATCCTATTCACTGAGGAAAATAATTCTAAAATTAATACCGTTAAACTTTTCAATAAACATATTCGCTAATTCTGGTTCCTTATGCCTAAAACTTTTAAAATCGAATAAAATAGGCAAAATACGCCTTACCCTTATCCCTAAACTCTATAGTAATATGAGGAAAAAGGGTGCCGTCGAATACCGGATACATAGAAAAATACAAAAAGGCCTCTCTCCGCTTAAACACGGAGACATTGTAGGAGAGGCCCGGGGCGAGTCGAAAGTCGATGCCGGAGTTCTTGGCCTCCTCAAGATTAAATGTCCAGGCCGAAAGGCCGAGTAAGGCCAGAATACCTTCGATGAGAAGGATAGAGGCCTCGGGGGAACGCATCAGTTCTAGGAGCAGGGTTCCGCCGGCGACCTTCTTGCAACGACAGACCTGGGCGATCTCTACGGCCTTCTCGTGAAAAAGACCATCTTCCGCAGGAGGAAGCTCCTTTACCCCGGAAAGGACGGAGCTGATACCGGTTAAACGATCGAGGAGGGCCTCCGGCAACACGTAAGGTCGATCAAGGAGGGGATAGTCCACAAAGCCCAGAAGAAATCTGAGAAGTCGAAAACGGAGAAGCCTCCCACGGGGGTCGAAAAGGGCTCGGCCCCTCCGGTAATATAGTCCGGCCAGGCGAGCTACGGCCCTCGGTTTAGCCCAGGGGAAATCGGGAGAAGGAACAAGCTTTCCGCTTTCGAAGGCGAAGGCCAGGAGAAGGATCAGCCGTTCCTCGTCCCCGAGCCCGAAGGCCTCCGTGAGGCAGGATCGGCCCCCCTCATCCAGCCCTTCTCTGAGGTTGTTCTTTACAATCTCAACCCTGTTTTCGAAATAGATACCCCACCTCTACCCCTAGGCCTTAAGAGAAGGGATAGCTTTTGCTTATTTTTCTGTCAAGGGGGGTATCGTTATATGTGTCATTGCACAGCGACTATGTCACCCCTTAAGTGCATAGGGATTTTGTCACCCCCTGAGGTACCCATAGGTCTCAAAGATCTTGTCTCGGGAGGGACCCATGGAGATCACAAAGGGAGGTTTACCGTCTAGGATCCCGTCAGATACCATGTCATCCAGCAAGCTCTGAATCATAAACTCTCCAATGCCGAAGGGCCCAAACAACTCGGCCTCTCCAAACGACAATTTATCCGCCTCAAAAAGAAAGTCCTCAAAATATGGCCCTAAAGGGCCCCTTCACGGTAACCGTGGTCGCAAACCCCAAAATGCCTTCCCCTCCTCCCTTAAGCAAACCGTCCTGACCCTCTACCAGTCCAAATACCAAAACTTCAATACTTCAACCTTTCCCATTTCACTGATATGCTCAAAGAACTGGAATGTATCCGGCTAAGCCGGGAAACCCTAAGACGTTGGCTTAAGGAGGCGGATCCCCTTCCACCACCTAAAAACGTTACCGCCGCACAAAACGCCGAAAGCGAGCCCCAAAGAAGGCCAGATCGTCTTCATCGACGGTTCCCTCCACCCCTGGTTCGGTGTAAACCCTACGCCCTCGATGACGCCACCGGAGGAAAACCTCTCTACGGAAATTTCGTCAAAAGAGAGTCCCTTATGGCCTACTTCGAAGTCTGCTACCAAGTCTTCCAAAAATACAGCCTCCCAGAAAACCTTTGCCTCGACAGACATTCGGTCTTCATAACCACCCGGCACGAAGGCGTTCACGTCAAACAGACTGTAGGAAACCCTACCTGTTTCCAAATAGCCATGGCCAAAATCAACATAAACCTCATCTTCGCCCATTCCCCCCTCAAGCCCGAGGCCGCATAGAATGAAGTTTCGCCACCTCCAAGATCGATTGGTCAAAAAACGGGCCCTTGAGGGGATTTCTGATCCCGAAGAAGTCATCCATTACCTCAACCGGTTCTTCAGCTATATGAGAAAGTTCGCCGTAGAACCGGAAGATCCAATCCCTGGCCTGGAGAACACCTCCTAATGACCTGAAAGAAATCCTCTGCCGGACCTTTGAGAGAAGCCTCAAAAACGATCTCACCATCTCGGTAGAAGGACGAATCCTTCAGCTCAAATCCAAAATACGGATGAAAAGACTTGCAGGACTCGAGGTGAAAGTGAAGAAGATTTTCGATGGCACCTTCACGATCTTTTATCCCGAGCCAAGGAGAGATACCCTATTAAGGGCTGGGTAAGACGAGGCAAAAAAGCGGCTACGACTAAAGATCAGAACCGAAAATCCGAAGGGGGTAACATTTTCCCTGTGCAGCAACAAAGAAAGAGTTTTATCCCTTTAAAAACAAAAAAGCCCGGCCAGGATAACTCCCAGCCGGGCTCAGAAAATCAACCCCGGGCACCGACCTACTCTCCCAGGGCGGTAACGCCCCAGTACCATCGGCCCTGGAGGGCTTAACGACCGTGTTCGGAATGGGAACGGGTGTGGCCCCTCCGGTATGGGCACCCGGGAAACTTGTCCAAATCTAGGACAAGCGAATATGGGTATACCGCCGGCACCTTGCCGGCCCAAGAATTCTTAAATAAAGCCAGCTGTGGCCAAGCCGCACGGGCGATTAGTACCGGTAGGCTCCACCCATTACTGGGCTTCCACCTCCGGCCTATCAACCTCCTGTTCTCGGAGGGCCCTTCAGGGGGTGGGTTGCCCCACCCGCGGGAGGCCTAATCTTGGGGTGGGCTTCCCGCTTAGATGCTTTCAGCGGTTATCCCGTCCGCACATGGCTACCCGGCTGTGCCGCTGGTGCGACAACCGGGCCACCAGAGGTGCGTCCACCCCGGTCCTCTCGTACTAGGGGCAGCTCCCCTCAAGCCTCCTGCGCCCGCGGTGGATAGGGACCGAACTGTCTCACGACGTTCTGAACCCAGCTCACGTACCCCTTTAACGGGCGAACAGCCCGACCCTTGGGACCTTCTCCAGCCCCAGGATGGGATGAGCCGACATCGAGGTGCCAAACCACCCCGTCGATGTGAACTCTTGGGGGTGATCAGCCTGTTATCCCCGGGGTAACTTTTATCCGTTGAGCGACGGCCCTTCCACACGGAGCCGCCGGATCACTAGGCCCGGCTTTCGCCCCTGCTCGGCCCGTCGGCCTCGCAGTCAGGCCCCCTTATGCCCTTGCACTCAACGGCGGGTTTCCAATCCGCCTGAGGGGACCTTTGGGCGCCTCCGTTACCTTTCAGGAGGCGACCGCCCCAGTCAAACTGCCCGCCAGGCACTGTCCCTCGAGGGGATAACCCTCGCAGGTTAGAACCCCGGAGCAGGAAGGGTGGTATCTCAAGGGCGGCTCCACCGGAGCTGGCGCCCCGGCTTCACAGCCTCCCACCTATCCTGCACATCCTACCCCGAAGTTCAATGCCAAGCTGCAGTAAAGCTCCACGGGGTCTTTCCGTCCCACCGCGGGTACCCGGCATCTTCACCGAGACTACAGTTTCGCTGGGCCCCCGGCCGAGACAGCGCGGCGGTCGTTACGCCATTCATGCAGGTCGGAACTTACCCGACAAGGAATTTCGCTACCTTAGGACCGTTATAGTTACGGCCGCCGTTTACCGGGGCTTAAGGGCAGAGCTTCGGGGACGAATCCCCTAACCCCGCCCCTTCACCTTCCGGCACCGGGCAGGCGTCAGGCCCTATACGTCCTCTTACGAGTTAGCAGAGCCCTGTGTTTTTGGTAAACAGTCGCCACCGCCTCTTCACTGCGACCCGCCTCGGCTTCGGTCGCAAGGACCTACACCTACACGCGGGCACCCCTTCTCCCGAAGTTACGGGGCCATTTTGCCGAGTTCCTTAGCCGGGGTTACCCCACGCGCCTGAGCATATTCTGCCCGCCCACCTGTGTCGGTTTGCGGTACGGTCACCAGGGCTTCAACAGCCGCGAGGCTATTTCTTGGCAGTGTGGTCCGAGCCCCTTCCCGCGAGCCGTGGCTCGCGGTTACTTACTCCCCCTCACCCTCCGGACCGGGATTTGCCTCGGTCCATCATCGGGCTAGAGGTTTGGAGGGCCAACCATACAGCCCCGGGGCCCTTCCCTCCTGCGTCACCCCTCGGCCTCCACCCTGATGGCGGGGGATTATTAACCCCACTTCCCATCCCCTACGCCTTTCGGCCTCGGGTTAGGGGCCGGCTAACCCTGGGCGGACGACCCTTCCCCAGGAAACCTTGGGCTTACGGCGGGAGGGATTCTCACCCTCCTTATCGCTACTCGTGCCCGGATTCTCTCCTCCGGGGCCTCCAGCGGCCCTCGCGGGTCCGCCTTCATCGGCAACCGGAGTGCTCCCCTACCGCCTGCGCGCCCAATACGCGCAGACCCGCAGCTTCGGCGCCCGGCTTAAGCCCCGTGGTATTTTCGGCGCACCCCCGCTCGCCCAGTGAGCTGTTACGCACTCTTTAAATGATGGCTGCTTCTAAGCCAACATCCTGGGTGTCTAAGCAGGGGCACCTCCTTTACCACTTAGCCGGGACTTTGGGGCCTTAGCTGGCGGTCTGGGTTGTTCCCCTCTCGTCCTAGGACTTTATCGCCCTAGGGCTGACTCCCGGGCTGCGCTTGCCGGTATTCGGAGTTTGCCTGGGTTCGGTAGGCCGGTAAGCCCCCTAGCCCAAACAGTGCTCTACCCCCGGCAGCGACCACCCGAGGCTATACCTCAATATATTTCGGGGAGAACCAGCTATCACGGGACTCGATTAGCTTTTCACTCCTACCCACAGCTCATCCGAGGAGTTTTCACCCTCCACCGGTTCGGGCCTCCAGCGGGGTTTAGCCCGCCTTCACCCTGGCCATGGGTAGCTCGTCCCGCTTCGGGTCTGCCGCCGGCGACTAAACGCCCTATTCGGACTCGCTTTCGCTACGGCTCCGCCTAAACGGCTTAGCCTCGCCGCCGACGACAACTCCCGGGCTCATTATGCAAAAGGCACGCCGTCAGGGGCCGAAGCCCCCTCCGACCGCTTGTAGGCCGGCGGTTTCAGGTTCTATTTCACTCCCCTCCCGGGGTTCTTTTCACCTTTCCCTCACGGTACTGGTGCACTATCGGTGCGGGGGTAGTATTTAGCCTTGGAGGGTGGTCCCCCCAGATTCACGCGGGATTTCCCGTGTCCCGCGCTACTTGGGTAGCGCACCCCAGGAGACTGCCTCCCTTTCGCCTACGGGGCTTTCACCCTCTCTGGCGGGCCATTCCAGGCGCCTTCGGCTAGAGAGACAGTTTTGTAACTCCCTGAGGGGTCCCTGGCCCCCTCCGGTGCGCCCCCACTACCCCGGATGAGCAACGCCCAGGGGCTTTGACACTCATCCGGTTTAGGCTCCTCCCCTTTCGCTCGCCGCTACTCGGGGAATCTCGGTTGATTTCTTTTCCTCCGGGTACTGAGATGTTTCACTTCCCCGGGTCTCGCCTCCACGGGCTATGGATTCACCCGTGGATGACCGGGCATGACCCCGGCCGGGTTTCCCCATTCGGGCATCCCCGGATCAACGCCTGCTTGCGGCTCCCCGGGGCTTATCGCAGCTTGCCACGCCCTTCATCGCCTCCCCCGCCCGAGGCATCCACCGCCGGCCCTTAGTAGCTTGGCCACAAACTTTTAAAAATTTGCTCAGGCCGGTCAAGATGCCAAACGGATACCCATATTCACTTGTCAAAGAGCATACCCAACCTGCGGGCTTAAGCGAGAGCCCAAACTCTCTTCTTAAACCCGCAGGTGGTGGAGGTGAACGGACTCGAACCGTCGACCCCCGGCTTGCAAAGCCGGTGCTCTCCCAACTGAGCTACACCCCCACTAGGGCCCTACGGCCCAAATATTTGGTGGGCCTAGGTGGATTCGAACCACCGACCTCACGCTTATCAGGCGTGCGCTCTGACCTACGCTGAGCTATAGGCCCAACCTTGCCCGTTCACCCCAAACAAAAACTTTTAAAGAGCAAAGTTGATCCCTGAAAGCTGAATAGTGGCTTACATGGACAGGCCGTTCTTTCAAGTTCTTAAAGATTACTCCTTAGAAAGGAGGTGATCCATCCCCACCTTCCGGTAGGGATACCTTGTTACGACTTCACCCCAGTCACCAGCCCTGCCGTAGGCGCCTCCCTCCCCTTACGGGGTTGGGACAGCGACTTCGGGCAGAGCCGGCTTCCGTGGTGTGACGGGCGGTGTGTACAAGGCCCGGGAACGTATTCACGGCGGCATGCTGATCCGCCGTTACTAGCGATTCCGGCTTCACGGGGTCGAGTTGCAGACCCCGATCCGAACTGAGGGCGGCTTTCTGGGATTAGCTCCCCCTTGCGGGTTCGCAACCCTCTGTACCGCCCATTGTAGCACGTGTGTAGCCCCGGGCATAAGGGCCATGAGGACTTGACGTCATCCCCTCCTTCCTCCGGGTTGTCCCCGGCAGTCCCCCTAGAGTGCCCGGCCGAACCGCTGGCAACTAGGGGCGAGGGTTGCGCTCGTTGCGGGACTTAACCCAACATCTCACGACACGAGCTGACGACAGCCATGCAGCACCTGTGCTAGAGCGGTCAGACAAAGTCTGACCTCCCCGACATCTCTGCCGGGTACGACCCTAGCATGTCAAGCCCGGGTAAGGTTCTTCGCTTTGCATCGAATTAAACCACGTGCTCCACCGCTTGTGCGGGCCCCCGTCAATTCCTTTGAGTTTCAGCCTTGCGGCCGTACTCCCCAGGCGGGGCGCTTAACGCGTTAGCTACGGCACGGAGGGATTAACCCCCCACACCCAGCGCCCATCGTTTACGGCGTGGACTACCCGGGTATCTAATCCGGTTTGCTCCCCACGCTTTCGGGCCTCAGCGTCAGGAACCGTCCAGCTGGCCGGCTTCCCCACTGGTGTTCCTCCCGATATCTACGGATTTCACCCCTACACCGGGAATTCCGCCAGCCTCTCCGGTCCTCAAGCCAAGCAGTATCGGAGGCCTTTCCGGGGTTGAGCCCCGGGCTTTAACCTCCGACTTGCCTGGCCGCCTACGCCCCCTTTACGCCCAGTGATTCCGGGCAACGCTTGCCACCTCCGTATTACCGCGGCTGCTGGCACGGAGTTAGCCGTGGCTTCCTCTGGGGGTACCGTCAGCCTGCATCCGGTTATTCACCGGAGCAGGGTTCTTCCCCCCTGACAGGGGTTTACGACCCGAAGGCCTTCTTCCCCCACGCGGCGTCGCTGGGTCAGGCTTGCGCCCATTGCCCAAGATTCCCCACTGCTGCCTCCCGTAGGAGTCGGGCCCGTGTCTCAGTGCCCGTGTGGCCGACCACCCTCTCAGGCCGGCTACCCGTCGTAGCCTTGGTGGGCCGTTACCCCACCAACTAGCTGATGGGCCGCGGGCCCCTCCCCAGGCAGGAGCTTGCTATGCAGAGGCCCCCTTTGGTGCGTGAGCTTGCGCCCACGCACTTTATCCGGTATTAGCCCCCCTTTCGAGAGGTTATCCCGGACCCGGGGGCAGGTTACCCACGTGTTACTCACCCGTCTGCCGGTGTACTCGGGAGGCCGAAGCCTCCCTTTCCCCCACGACTTGCATGTGTTAGGCACGCCGCCAGCGTTCGCCCTGAGCCAGGATCAAACCCTCAGCAAAATTCAAACCTCCCGGCTCCGGAATCACCCTTAAGGGAAGATTCCAGGCCGCCGAGGCTGAAACACGGAGGCCTGCCCATGCGCCACTATTCAGTTTTCAAAGATCAACCTCAACCAGGCGAAGCTTATTATAACTACTCACAGAAGACTGTCAACCCCCCATCGGACATCCCGTTGGGGGCTCTAACACCTGACAGGTTCTAAAGAGCGACTGACGGCTTTTAATGTAACCCTTCCTTTCCTGCTGTCAAGCCCCGAATGTTATAATCTTTTAAAGCTAATGTATCTCCGGACAATCGAAAGGAAAACCCCAGTTTTAAAAAAGCCGGCCTTCGGGTGCCTCAAAGGCACCCCTTCCATAAATCTTACCCGGGGATGTCTTCATGCCTGTGTCTACTGCTACGCTCGGGCCTTTCCAGAAACGCCGGACAGAGAGGTCTGGCTTTACGCCAACCTCTCCGAAAAATTGAAAGCCGAAATACAGCGACTAAAGCTCCGGGGAAAGCTCCCCGCAACCGTAACCTTTTCTACGGCCTCTGACCTCTTCCAGCCTCATCCAGAGATAAAACGACTTGCTCTTGAGGTTCTGAGACTAGTGCTTTCCGCCGGTCTGCGGGTCTCTTTTCTCACGAAAGGTTTTATTCCGGAGGAGGCCTGGGCCCTCTTTGCGGATTATCCTTCCCTCATCAAGCCACGCATAGGCCTGGTCTCCGTCTCCAGGGATTACCACCGGCTCTTTGAACCTCGGACAGCTCCGCCTCCGGTGCGCCTGGCCCAGCTCGAACGTCTGGTCGCTCTCGGCCTTAATCCCTCCGTAAGGGTTGATCCCGTAATCCCGGGCCTTACCGACCAAGAGGAGGCCCTTGAGGCCCTTTTTCGGAGGCTTTCTCTGGTGGGAGCAAAAGAGGTCTCGGTAAGTTATCTCGTTTTGCGACCAGGGGTTATCCGGCAAATGGCCAGGGAACTTCCGAACAAAATCTTCGGGCCTATCCTCAAATATTATAAAGGTCAGCCCTGGCAGAAGGTTATCACCTCCGCTACCACCAAGCTGGCCAAAAGGGCGGTCCGGGAAGAGGGCTTCCGGCGCATAAAAGATATAGCCTCACATTTCGGTCTGACGGTAAGAATCTGCGGCTGCAAGAATCCGGATTTCCCCTTTGAAGCCTGCACCCCGTGGGAGATCGAATCCTTCTCTCCGGAACTCCCGCTTTTCCAAAACTAAAAGCCCTTCGGGAGACCCGTGGTAAAATGCCGAAGGGAGATGAAAATCGCACTCGTCCGTCCAAAAGTGGGTTTCAGTCTGGGAGGGGCCGAGAACTACACCGCCACCGTGGCCCAAGAACTCGCCAGCCTGGGACACGAAGTGGTCGTGGTGGCGGATTACTGTAACGTCTCGGGGGTGCGGCACGCTAAAGCCCGCATCTACGGCCGGGGGAGTATAGCCAAGACCCTCTCTTTTTTCTTAAGCGCCCGCAAGGTTCTGGCCCAGGAAAAGTTTGACATCGTCTATACCACCTGGCGTTTCTTCCCGGCGGACTGGGTAAGGCTCTCGGATCCTTTGCACGCGGTCTGGATCAACCTGGGTTACGAGGGAGGGGCCGTAGCACTCCGGAAGCTCCGTCCCAGGCATCGTCTGATCCTCTGGCTTGAGCAGCGAAGCCTCGTCGCGGCCCGACGGATCATCGCTAACTCCAAACTGGTTCAGCGCCAGGTGGCCGAACACTATCCGGAGGTAGCCTCCCGGGTGGAAGTCATCTATAACGGGGTAGACTTTGAACGCTACAACTTAGAGGTTCGAAAATTCCGGGAGGAATGGAGGGCCAAATTAGGGCTTGGGCCCAAAGAAATCGCCCTCCTCTTTGCAGGCTCGGACTGGCGAAGGAAGGGGCTTCCGGTAGTGCTTTCGGCCCTTGAAAAATTGCCGGAAACAGTCAAACTGGTGGTGGCCGGAGGAAAAAAACTGGGGCCGAAGGGGCGGGTGCACTATCTTGGAATGGTCAGAGAAATGGAAAAACTATATGGAGCGGCCGACATTTTGGTGCTACCCACACGTTACGATCCCTTTGCCAACGTAGTGCTCGAAGCTCTGGCCTGCGGTCTTCCGGTGGTGACCACGCCAGAGAACGGGGCCTCGGAATTGATCAAAGACGGAATAAACGGCTCTATAGTCATCTATGATCCTCAACTCTGGGCAAAGGAAATCCAAAAGCTACTAAAAAATCTTCCGTCCTTGGAAGATTGCAGGGAAAGCGTAAAAGATTTTTCCTGGGAAAACCATTTGCAAAAGCTCCTATGAAAATTTACTATCTTCACCACTTACCCTTCCCCTGGGGAAGAGCTCATGACGTACATGTTATAAAGACTGTTTATTACTTGGCCCGTTCTGGAATAGAAACCCTCCTTCTTGCCCCAATAAAAAAAGGCTTCAGTCTCCATCGACTTCTTACTTATTACGGATTGGGGCAACCTCCCTACGAACTTCGGTTCATTCCATTCCCAACCCTTAGAAAAAGAGGTTTTATCCCAATCACCTCCAATGCTTTATATGATTTCATCCTTTACCTTTGGTTTTTGAAAGCCAAAAGGGCTCTAAATCGCGAAAAGGCTGTCCTTCTTTTTTCAGAAAAAAGACTCACCCGTATAGCTCGAAAGTGCGCCCATGGTCAGCCGGCTGTCTTTGAAATTCATGGTCTTTCCTATTTTAAAAGAGGAAAGCCTGATCCCAGAGAAAAAGAGGCCTTGGAAGAGGCCTCTTTAGGCTTGGTCACCACACAATCCCTTAAAAATTTGATAGCAAAAATCTATGGTCCCTCCACTCCCTTGATACATCTTCCCCTGGCTTCCGAACCAATGGACTCTCAACCCTATACGGGCCCCAAGGATCCTCCTCTCATGGTATACGTCGGTCAGCTCTATGAGACCCAAGGGGTAGAGGTCCTCCTTCGGGCCATGCCTCATATCAAAAAAGGACAGCTTATTGTCATAGGTGGCCAAAAGAAACAAGTCAAAAAGTTGGAGAAGCTAGCTCTAGAATTAGGACAGGGGAACCGAATAGCCTTCCTAGGATACCAACCTCACCGGAAAATCAAGAACTACCTACTCGCCGCAGACCTTTTAATTCTGCCGGCCCTTTCTGAAGGCAAACAACCCTATGTGGCCCATCAAAAACTATACGAATATTTTTCGGCGGGGCGTCCCATAATTGCCAGCGATCTTCCTTCCATACGAGAGGAAATCACCAAGGATGAAGCCTTACTCTTTCCTCCTGGGGACCCAGAGACCCTAGCCAAGGCGGCGAATGAAGTACTTCTACAACCGAAATTGGCCCGAGAACTCGCCCGAAAGGCCTTCCTACGGGCCAAACAGTTTGATTGGCCGGCACGCACTCGAAAACTCATCCGAATACTGGAGGAAACCTGCCATGTCTAGGAAAACGCTCCTCCTGGGCTTGCTCCTCATAGTGGGATATTCCCTAGCCCTCAACCTGCCCTATCTGTGGGAGAGGGAGTTTCAAGGCGAAGCCGCCCGTCGGGTGGTGGCTTCTTTGGAGATGATGGAACGGCAAGATTATGTAATTCCCTACATAGAAGGCCGCCCTTATCTTCTGAAACCCCCGCTTTACAACTGGGTGCTGATAAGCTTTTTCAAGCTTACTGGAAGCCATTCCGAGTTTGTAGCGAGGTTATCTTCGGTGGCTGCGGCCACGCTTACGGCCCTTTTTCTGGCTTTTATTTTTCGGGAGGTGGCGCGACCGAAGGGTCTTCTCTGGGTTCTCCCGGGTCTAGTCTTTCTTTCTATCCCCGAAGTACTGGACAAGGCCTGTCGGGCCGAAATAGATATGACCTATACCTTCCTCGTGACCATATCGGTCTTCTCGTGGTTCTATCTCCATGAAGTGAAAAATCGGCCGGGGCTAGCCTGGACTCTAGCTCTGGGCCTTGCGGCGCTCGCCACTCTGACCAAGACCTTTCAGGCTCCGGCCTTTCTCTATGGGGCGGTGGGACCTTATCTCCTCATCAAAAAGCGCCTACGAGAATTTTTCTCCGCCACGCATCTCCTGGGACTTGCGGCTTACGCCGTGGTCTTTGCCCTGTGGTTCGTTCCGGCGGCCGAGCGGGTGGGAGCTCAGGCCATTCTCCAGGCCTGGCTCGGGGAGTATCTGGGGAGGAAATCTCCCCTTGAACCCTCCGGATTCTGGGGACATTTCTTCGGGTTTCCGCTGGAATATCTGCAAGGGCATCTCCCCTGGATACTTTTTCTTCCGGGCTGGGCCGACCGCCGTTTGAGAAAAGAGCTATCTCCCGGGCTAAGCAAGCTAGCCCTCTTTAGTTTCTGCCTGGTAGCCTTCTCCTTCCCGGTTTACTGGTTGCTTCCCGGGACAAGACTGCGTTACGTACTTCCGGCTGTGGGAGGCCTCACCCTGCTGGTTGCTATTCCCCTTCACCGGTATCTCTTTTGGGGAAAATTTTCGGCCTTGATTCAGGGTTTGCTTGGAGTACTAATGGTTGCGGTCGTATTGGGAGTTACCGCCTTCCTGATTCTGAGCTGGCAGCGTCTGCATTTAGCCGAAAATCCCTTTGCGGTGGTTTCCCTTCTCGGGTTAATCCCCCTGGCGGCTCTTTTCTTTTTCCTCCGCCGGGCTACCTCCAGAGTGATCCTCCTTTTTCTTTTCATGTGGTTGGCCAAACTCTCCTTCGCCGCCGCATATTTTCCTTATCAAGCCCGTTACCGAAGCCATTATGTCTTCGCAGCCCGAAAACTTCAGACCCTTCTGCCCCGGAGTGTAGAGCTGTGTGACTACCGGGTCAATACCCCTCACATCACCTATTACCTAAAGTATAAATGGCAGTGGGTGAAAGAAGTTAGACTCGTTCCGGAAGGGGAGCTTCGTCGGTGTCGTTTCGTTCTCTCTTGGAGGAGGCCTCCCGGGGACAATTTCGTAAAAATAACCGATATCAAGGCCCGTCGCAGAAAATGGAGCCTGTGGGTTAAAAAGCCAGAGGTTCAGGAGCCTTATAATAAAGCAAAGTAGAGGTCCCGGACCAGTTTTTCCGGATTCTCCCAGCCCACTCTTCCTAGGGAACGAGCCAGAACCTCCAGATCCCGAATACGCCGGGCAAATTCCACCGGTCGGGAAAAGTGCCTGAGGGAGTCAAGGTCCACAAGTATTACTTTTTTCCCGAGCACGAAAAAGTTGCTGAGCTTGGGATCCCGAATGGTGAAGCCTTCCTCGTGCATCCGATATAGATATTGCACGAGGAGGAGAAGTATTTCTCGCCCGCGTTCCTTGAAATGCCGGCAAATGAAACTGGCCTTGTATTCCCAGGGTAAATATTCAAAACACAGTCCCGAATAAAACTTATCCCAGGGTTTCACCGCTACCCATCCTCCGAGGGGAATGAGGGTGGACAGCCCGGAAGCCTCAAACCTTTTGTATCTATCAAGGATTCTAAGGGCCCAGGGGGTTCGAAATAGCTCCAGGAGGGGCGTAAAAAAGTTTCCGTAGCGAACTTTGATAAAAAATTTCCGTTCGCCCGTTCTGTACTCAAAACTGCCGAGTTTCGGCCCGGATTTGAGAACCCGGCTTTCCGCAGGACGAGAAAGAAAAGCCTGCAGCACCGGAATAATCTCTTTGCTTCCCGAAGTAAAAAGGCGATAGGAACGCCACTTAAAGAACCTTTCCCCTGAAGATCCTTTTTGAGAAATTTTCAGCGAACCGGTTTCAGGAAACAGTATGAGCACCTCCTGTAAGGTGATCGAATACTTCCAAAAATTCCCGGGCCATACGTTCTATAGTAAAAGCCTCCTCAACCCTTCGCTGGGCCAGGCGCCCCAGGGTCTCCCTTTCCGCCGGAGAAAGACGATAGAGTTCCCATAGGGCCTTAGCCAGAGCGGACACATCTCCCCGGGGCACCATATATCCGAACCGATAAGGACAGTCGAAGATCTCCGGCAACCCCGGGGCATCGGTGACCACCACCGGCAGCCCCGCGGCCATGGCCTCAAGGACAGCGTTGGGCATTCCCTCCCGCCAGGTAGGATGGGCAAAGACGTCAAGAGCCCTTAAAAAGGCTGGTACTTCGGCGGGCGAAATGCGATCCATCAGAAAGACCCGTTCCCGCAGGGCAAGGCGATTCACCATCTCCGCCAGAGTCTCCTTTTTGGGACCTCCCCCGGCCAGAACCAGATAGGAGTCCTCCGCCCCTCTCGCCCGCAATTCAGCGAATCCTTTGAGGAGACCCTCCTGATCCTTCTCCTTCCGGAAGCGAGCCAGCATCCCTATAAGGAATCCTCCCTCCGGAAGATTAAATATTCGTCGGACTTCCGCCTTTGAAGGTCCCTCCACAAAACGTTCCAGGTCTACTCCGTTGAAGATGACCCGCATGTTGTCTCCGGGGAGGCTGGCTCCCGGAAGATCCTCTAGAACCCCGTAACTGTTTGCAACCCAAAAAGCCACCTGGCGGCGCAAAAAGTGCCATCCTATACGACGCAACCTGTTCCTAAAAATGTCCACATTCACCAGATGGAAAATGATCTTCAGGTAGGGCAGTCTCCATTTCAACAGGGAAAGGCATAGTGCCAGACGATATTTCTGCACCCATGCAACCTGTACCTCCTCCCTCTCCAGCACGGACTTGAGTTTCCAAAAAACGACCGGTTTAAACCGCCGATAATCCCGGGGCAAAAGACCCAGAGAGACCACCTCCACCTCCGGCGGGGACACCTTGCACTTCCGGAGATCCTGATCAAGCACGATTACCAGCACCCGGTAGCCTTTCTCCCGAAGGAAGCGTAACAGATAGGGACGGTAGGCCCCTGTCCTCTCCGCTCTGTCCACCACTAGGGCCACGGTTTTCCGAGCCGACATTCTCAATTTTTTCCTCCGAAGGTCGGGAAGAGAGGATAACCGTAACGCCTGAGAAGAGGCCAGCTCATGAGCGTCACCAGGATCCGGTCTCTAACACGCATTTCCTTCAGCCACTGGGTATCCGGTCTCAGAGAAATCTCCCGGGAAACAAATCCTGCAGGGTTCCCGCCCAGGAGGTGTTTTTCTCCTAGTTTCAAACACCCCTCTATCCGGGGGAAAACCCCTTGCAGATTGAAAGTCTCTTCTATCCTCGCGAGTTCCCGGTTGGGAGCTCTTACAAAATCTTCGTATCTCAGACGATAGTATGGAAAGGAAAAAACCTCTTGGAGCCGATGAACGCCCCAGTTGAATCGCACCCAGAGACGGGTGCTGGTATAGGGATGATGTCTTTTCATGTAATCCCGTATGGCGGGATTGTACTTGCGCCGCAACCAGGAAAAGGCCACCGCACGACTGTCTCTGACCAGATGGAGGAGGAAAATCCGAATATCTTCGAGCTCCCGGAGAAGGTATAGATAATGGGGATGTTTGGTGGAATCGATCAGGACTTTAGCCCCGGAAACCTCCCGTACCTCCCTCAGGATCGCCTGCAATAAATTCCTGTAGAACGTCAGCCGTTTTCTATGTGAAGCCAAATATCTTTTACGCCGCCCTTCAGAGAGGAGAGGGATGTTTTCCACCACCCTTTGAGCCCGAAGGATTTCCTCCAGCTCTCCCGACGAAGGAGCGTCTTTCCCGAAAACTCTTCTCAGCACCTCGGACCAGAAGGGACAGTCCCTATATATACGACCGCAGGAACAGAGGGCTTGTTTCCGGATGAAGCTTTTCCATATTTGACGCATCTCTCCCAGAGAAAAACAACCCCGCCCCTCACCTAGGATCTCGTCTAGGATGGTACTCCCGGAACGTCCGGCTCCTGCAATGTAAATCAAGACAAGTTCAGACACCTTACCTTCTCAATTAAGATTGAATCTTATGAAGATTTATCCCGAAAGCGCCTTATTCGCCCGCGTAGCATAACCCTACACCAGTCCACTAACTATCCAGAAAGGCACAAACATGGTAAGTTCCTCCAGGCCGGCGAATATGGACATGAAGAAATAAGCCACTAAAAACACAAATAGACTCGCAAGTAAAAAGTCCGGAGTATTAGAATAACTTTTTATTAAATAACTACAATTTTTAAGAGTATAGAGACAAAAAAGCAGAAAGATAAAAAAGCAAAAGAACATCTCCTGCATACAAAAAAACTCTAGACAGGGAATCCAAATAGCAATACATCCCAACAAAAAACGCTTTACAATATTATTTAAAGACAAAACTTCTTTACGAACCGATATTTTCACCTTAAAATTCCCTGAAAATAAAGTACTGGCATTTGCACTTTGGACTTTAGATACAAAACAAAAGGTATTAAAAGCGGTCTTATGGTAAGGCTTTTAACAAACTTTAAAGTTTTATATATTCTTTTACGCATTCCTGTACTGCGGCGTTTAGCTAAGGTATATTCTGGACCAAATAATAACTTCAAAAAAAACTTTGAAATTCTTTCTTCTATCACTTTATGACTCAATAAATATTTTTCAAATTCTTTTAAAAATTTAAAAAACGACAAATTAATATCATAAACTTTTCTTTGGTTAAAATCTTCAAGATCCAACAAAAATTCCAAAGATTTCTTAGAAAACCTTAAAAAATGATTGGGAGGATAATCTATTAAAGAAATCCTGGAAAATCTTTTAGAGAAAAAATTATCTCGGTTAGGGACTGTACCTGCAATAATTCCAGGAATATTAAGAATTTTCTTAATATTCTGAATAAATTTTCTAGGATCATCTTGATGCTCTAAAACTTCAAAGAAAGTGATTATATCAAATTTTAAGTTCTTATTTAAGGCATAATTCACAAAACTTTCTAAATCCATAACAAAAGTATTTCTTAAGCCAAAAAGATTTTGTGCACACTTAATGCTATTTTTATCAAGATCTATTCCCCAAACTTCTAAACCAAGCTTTTGAGCTTCTTTAATAAAAGTGCCGTTACCACAGCCGATATCCAATAATTTAACAGGATCTCTATTAAAGAGATTACCAATTATTCGAAAATTTTCAAAAAACTCTAAATGATAATATCTCGGTTTTTTGGTTAATCCACTATGTCGCATATAATATTCATCCAAAAACTCTTCTTCATAAAACTCTGGTATTATCTTACGCGGCTCCCAAAAATCTAAATCACATATGTTACAAGAATAAAGTTTATATTCGTTTTTAAAATAAGGATCAATATAAACCTCTTTGCATGAAGAAATTGAGCTAGCACCACAAATTGGACAAAAAATTGTACCCGGGAACCTGGCAAAACTAGATTGACGATTCATTTTTTCACACTAAACCAACTCAAAAACTAAAGAAGTTAAGCATATACAAAACTAGACTTATCATTGACGAAAATATTTCATACCAGAATCCTCCTAATGAGACCCTAAAAAGGAAAAGGATAAAAACCCCTTGTCTTCAATAAGAGGCTATAAACTCGGTTAACTAGCTTAGCCATCTATTCATCACCTGTCTCAGCGGGCCCCGAACTTTCTGGCTCTTCTGGAAAATAAATCTTCTTATAATAGATAAGACGGCGACATAGGGGACATTCGAAGTAGCGGTCATCACGCTGAAGTTCATTGAAAAGTTGCGGAGGAATATTCATGTGACACCCTTCACAGGTACCATTATCTACCCCTACCACCGCAAGACCACCGCGCCGTTCACGGATAAATTCATATCTTTTGAGAAGGGATTGCGAAATATTACCTGCAAGACTCTCTCTTTCCTTCAGATAGCTCGCCTTCTCTTCCTCCAGTTTCTTACAGAAGGCCTCAAAATTGGCCCGCTCCTCTGACACTTTTTTCTCAAGCTCTTCCAATTCCTTCTTTAAACTTTCTTCTTGTTTCTTCAGCTCTTCGAGCTCCTCCATGAGTTTCAAGATGTTTTCCTCACGTTGCTTGTTGGCCTTCTTGATCTCCTCGATCTCACGAAGAAGGGCCTGATATTCGCGGCTTCCGCGAATCTGCATAAGGCGGTTCTGACTACGCTTAAGTCTTTTGTACTCCTCTTCAAGCTCGTCCTCTTCCATTTTTTTCTTAAGGGACAACTCCTCAAGTCTTTGCCCCAATTTTGCAAGTACATCCCTCTTCTTTTCCAAGGATTCCTCGGCCTCCCTAAGAGAAGAGGGTAACTCGGATTTTCTCCTTTCCAAAGAGAGGATCTTGAGATCAAGCTCTTGGAGTTTTATGAGATTGACCATTTCTTCACGCACCTTTCCGCCTCCTTATTAATTTGTAACAGGATGAAATGGACTTCGGCCTTTAAAGAGACTTATTTTTAGTCCCGGGAATCGGGCTGCAAGCCTCTCCTTTAAATTTTTCAAGAAATAGACCTCCATAGCGTAATGATCCGCTACCACCATCGAAAGTCCCACGAGCTCCACGTCTCTGGCTACGTGATGTTTGACCTCCCCGGTTATATAGGCTTCAGCCCCGTTTTGCAAGACCTTAGGAATGAGACCCGCTCCAGATCCGGCACAAATCGCCACCCGTTTAACCTTCCGGTCCGGACCAACCGTAAAGACTGGAAAATGGATAAGGGACGCGAGCTTGCGGGCTATCTCTGAAACCGAAATCGGAAACTCCACATAGGCCATCCGGCCCAATCCTATTTTGGGAAGATCTGGAGAGACCGGTTTCAGTGCCTTCTCACATTTAAATCCCAGAGCCTCCGCAAGAACTTCTGTTACACCTCCGGGAGCGGCATCCAGATTGGTGTGGTATGAAATTACGACCTTCTCTGCCCTTATAAGACGAACTATTAATTGCGTCCAGGGATCATCCTCTCTGAGACTCTTTAAAGGTCGAAAAAAAAGCGGATGGTGGGTAAGAAGACAATCGATCTCTTCGGAAAAGAGCCAATCCACCACTTCAGCCGTCAACTCTAGAGCTAACCCCAAATGGTTTATTTGAGTCTTTGAAGATCCTAACTGAAGACCTACGTTGTCCCAGGACTCAGCCCAGGCAACCGGCGCAAAGTCTTCAATATATCGGCATATTTCCTCGACTGAGACTGACATCTTCTCAAAAAATAACTTTGGTGGGCCTGGGAGGATTCGAACCTCCGACCTCCCGGTTATGAGCCGGTGGCTCTAACCAGCTGAGCTACAGGCCCACCTGCCTTTAATGTAGCCTTCTCTAATTTTCTGTCAAGGAATTAGGAAGTTAGATAATACTTGAGATGTTTGCTACGGCTGGGATGCCGAAGCTTCCTGAGGGCCTTAGATTCGATCTGACGGATCCTCTCACGAGTCACCCGGAAGGCCCGGCCTACCTCCTCTAGGGTGTGTTCGTATTTTTCTCCGATACCAAACCGCAATCGCAAGACTTTTTCCTCTCGAGGGCTAAGAAAAGAAAGGAGTTTCCTTACTTCCTCCGCTAGAGAAAGATCCTCAGTGGCCTCATGAGGGGCCAGAATCATCTCATCTTCTATAAAATCCCCCAGTTGGGACTCTTCATCGTCTCCTACCGGAGTCTCAAGAGAGACCGGATCCTTGGTAATCTTTAAAATGGTTTTCACCTTTTCCACAGAAAGTCCCATTTCCTGAGCTAGGATCTCCGGCGTAGGCTCCTCGCCGTGTTCCTGGTAATACCGGATGGATGTGCGTACAAGTTTGTTGACCAGCTCTATCATGTGCACTGGGATGCGGATGGTGCGGGCTTGATCCGCTATGGCTCGAGTGATGGCCTGTCTAATCCACCAGGTGGCGTAAGTACTGAACTTATAGCCCCTTCGGTAATCAAACTTCTCCACAGCCTTCATGAGGCCGATATTGCCCTCCTGAATGAGGTCTAGGAATTGAAGTCCACGGCCTACATATTTTTTAGCCACCGAGACCACCAATCTGAGATTAGCTCGAATAAGGGCCTCCTTTGCCTGCTTGGCCTGAGTTAGACCTTCCTCTATCTCCCTGGCAATCTTCCGGAACTGTTTGAGGGAGACTCCGAAATGCTTCCCGATTTCCCGGCGGGTTTTTACGGCCATAAAATAACGTGCTCTCAGACGGAGAAAATCCTCAACCGACATGTTTAATTTGGCCGCAGCCTCCTCGATCCTCGAGAACTCTCCGTTGGTACGTACAAAATACTGGAGTAGAACCGAAAAATTATATCCGGACTCCTCCTCAAGACGCTCTATTTCCTTTTGAGAACGCTTGAGTTCGCAGGAAGCTCTGAGAATCTCTCGAGTAATCTCATCAATCAATTTGCGAGAAGGTCTCCTTTCGAAAAGGGTATCTACCAGCTCCTCCCTTAAACGGCTAAGATAGCGATAATAAGAAAGTTGGGCCTCCCGGGCTTGGGGAATCCTATCGAGCCCGGAAAGAATGCTCTCAAGATGGGTCAGCACCTTTTCTCCCCAAGCCTTTAAACCAGTCTTCTCTTCTTGTGCGGAATCCTCTGAAAATTCATCGGCATCCCTCAATATATCTCGCGTGCGGATCTTTCCTGAAAGAAAGGCCTTAAAGATTTGATGGAGATTTTCGATAGCCGGCCTCACTTTCAAGGCCGCTGAAAGGGCCTTCCTCTCTCCGAACTCTATCTCTTTAGCGAGTTCAACTTCTTCCTCCTTGGAAAGAAGGGGTATGTCCCCCATATCTCTTAGATAAAACTTGACAGGATCTGCCCCCCCAGCAGTCTCAAATTCTTCTTTAGCGGTATCCAGATCCCAACCGTAGGAGGCCTCAATTTCTTCCAGACAGGAAAGTCTTTCTTTTTCTAAGGCTTCGATCTCATTTTTGGATCGATTTATACTCCCCCTCCCCGCGGCATTTTAAAAGATTTTGAAGGCAAAGGTTTCGATATTCTTGGAGAAGCCTTAGAAGGCTTTCTTTTTGCCCCGAACTCTCTGCTTCCCGGATAGCAGAAAGAATATCCGTTTTCTCCTGATTAAACCTTTCTCGAAGCAAACGACTTTTGATCTGAGCCCACACCTCTTCCGGAGGCTCATCCGGTGGAGGCGAGAAAAGGAGTTCACTAAATAGGGCTTGAAGATCTACATCTGAAAAGGATAAGGTCTCCAACGGAAGATTATCTTCAAGGGCTTTCATGATGTTCTCGAATAAGGCTCTAAAAGCCGGGGTCTTCAGAAACTCTTCAGCTCGAAGAGCCCGTAGTTCAGCCGCGAAGGAGGGAAAGTGAACCAAAAACTGAAGGAGGGCCCGCTCAAAGGGCGTACCGGTTGAAGAAGTGCCCTTTGGAGAAGAGGTTTCCCTTCGGGATTCGGAAAGAAGAAGAGGCACCGGAAGCCCCAATCTTTCGGCCGAAAGCCGAAAATACTCGTAGCGGACTACCGGATCCGGAATGCCCGAGAGGATCTCCCTTAATTCCTTTACCACCGCACTTTTACCTTGAGGGGAGGTTCCATATTCCCGCAAAAGGTATTCCAAAAGGAAAGGAAGGGCTTCCTTGGCCCGTTCAACCTCCCTAAAAAAGGCTTCCGGGCCAAAATTTCTAACCAAACTGTCGGGATCTTCTCCGGAGGGGAGAAAAACCACCTTAGGAAAGAGGTTTTCCTGGAAAAAGAGCCCCAGAGCCTTTACGGCCGCCCTTTCACCGGCAGGATCTGCGTCAAAAACTAGATACCAGTTCCGGGAAAGACGCCGCAGGAGCTTTACATGCTCACGCGTCAAGGCTGTTCCACAAGAGGCCACCACATTACGTATACCCCGATCCCAAAGGGTAAGGAGATCAAAGTAGCCCTCCACTAGGAACCCGCTATCTTTTTGCCGGATGTAAGTGCGGGACTCATAAAACCCGTAAAGGATTCGACTTTTGTGATAAACGGGGGTTTCTGGAGAGTTAAGATACTTGGGTTCACCCTCAGCCAGGATCCGGCCACCGAAGGCCACCACCCTTCCAGACACATCCCGAATGGGGAAAATGAGCCTTCCCCTAAAACGGTCGTAAAAAGAACCGTCCTCCCGATGAATGACCACCCCGGCCTCCTCGGCCAGAGGAAGCTCTACCCCCGAGAGTCTCAAGTGCGAGGCCAAGATTCCCCCTCCCTCGGGGGCGTATCCTAAAAGAAATGTCTTGGCCGTTTCTCCCGAAAGACCGCGTTCTTTTAAATAAGCCCTGGCCCTTTCGGCTTCAGGCGAAGTCTCCAGAAAATGTCGGAAGAAACGGGCCGCCTTCTCATTTATTCGATAGAGGGTTTTCCGCTTCTCGTCGATTTCTGAATCATAAGGGGTTTCTTCTATAGGAATATTGAAACGTCTAGCAAGCTCTCTTACGGCTTCCACAAAGGAGAGTCCGGTAATCCGCATGTAAAAACCAATGACATCTCCACCGGCCCCACATCCGAAACATCGAAAGATCTGTTTTTCTTCGTTTACCGTAAAGGAGGGCTTACTTTCAGAATGGAAGGGACAAAGCCCTACATAGTTGCGGCCAACCTTCTTTAGGGCTACGTACTCGGAAATGAAATCTACGATGTTTACCGTTTCCTTTATGCGAAAGACGGCCTCGTTAAGGCTCACGCGGCCTCCCTTTTGGGCGCAAGGGTAACAATAGTTACCCCTTCCCCGCCCTCAAAAGGGGCCCCAGACCGAATGGCTTCCACGGCCTCGTGGTCCTTGAGATAGGACCTAACGGCCCGTTGAAGCCTTCCGGTCCCCAGTCCGTGTATAATACGAACCTCCTTTTTGCCCGCTAAAATTGCCCGATTGATATGCCGTTCGACGAGAGACAAGGCCTCTTCCACGCGCAGACCAAGAAGATGGAGGGCCTCTGGAACCTCTGTTTCGGCCGAAACCGAAATCTGAACTCGAGGTTTTGATGGCGCATCCGCAAGGACTTTAATACCTTTTTTGGAAACCGCAACCCTGAAAGATCCTACTCGGACCTCGACCTCGTCGCCCAGATCCCGAAGGACCTCCCCCTCACATCTGAATTCCCGCAAATACACCTTCTGTCCCGGATAGACCTCTTTCGGGGCCTCCTCTCTAGCTTCTAAAATATCAAGGGTCTTCTTTTTGAGCTCGGAAATCTCATTCTCAACCGCTTTCCGTCCACGACGCACAAGCTCTGCGGACAGCTCCCGAAAACGCGCCTCAAGCTCTAGTAAACGCCGCTCTACTTCTTTCCTCAGAAGTTCCCTTTCTTGGTTAAAACGTTCTTCCAAGACTTTCTTTTCTCTAAGAAGGGCTTCTCTTTCAGAGGCCAGGCTCTCCCGTTCCTTCTCTAGCGCCTCTTCCTTCTCTCGTAGGCGCCTCTCAAGATCCTTGAGGGCCTTCAGAAAAGCCTCCGTCCCATCTTTGCCGGAAATGTAACCCTCCGCCCGGCGAATGATTTCCTCGGGCAGGAACCTTTTGGCGAGCCCTAGCCCGTGGGAGGACGCTAAGGTCCCATACAAGAGTTTATAGGTAGGAATCCCCCTAGACTCGTCGAAATGCATGGAGGCCGGAACAGCCCTTTCCCGGGTCAAGGCCAAGCGTTTTATTTCGGGATAATGGGTAGTAGCGATCACCAAAGCCCCGGAGTCCTCCAAGGCCTCAAGAACCGCCACCGCCAAGGCTGCGCCTTCCCGGGGATCGGTTCCTCGTCCGGGCTCATCGAGCAAAACCAAGGTGTCTTTACCAGCGGTCTCAAGAATATCTCGCAAGGCCTTGAGATGGGCGGAAAAGGAGCTTTCGTGCGCAATCAGGGTCTGATCATCCCCTAAATCGGCAAGCACTTTCCGAAAAACAGGAATCTCCGAGCCCTCCGCCGCCGGGATAGGAAAACCGGCCTGGGCCATAAGTACGCACAAACCAAGCGTCTTAAGGGCTACCGTCTTTCCCCCGAAATTGGGACCGCTGATTATAAGAAGAGGCTTTTCAGGAGAAATCTTAAAATCGTTCGTAACCGGGGCCTCACCTCTTAAATAAAATAAAGGATGGGCCGCGGAAGAAAGCTTAAGCCTCCCCGTAGTTTTGAGTACGGGAAAGTTCCCATGGTACTGACGGGCAAGAGCCAGGACCGCAAGTCCGATATCCACCTCCGCCAAGGCCTCTTCCAGGTCCAAGAGCCTTTCCGCAAAGACCGCTACTAGGCTCGAAAGTCGTTTGAGTATCTCCCGTTTTATTCGCTCTTCTTCGATCCGAGCCGCTTCAAGCTCGTTTGAAAGAGGAACGGCCTCCGAAGGCTCGATAAACACGGTAGCCCCGGTCTGAGAGACGTCGTGAAGGATCCCCGGTACCCGATTCTTATATTCTGAGCGCACCGGAAGAACCAGACGCCCCTTACGCTGAAAAATATGTTCTTCACGAAGAACGCCCTCCCTGGCATATCGCCTGAGGAGCCGCTCCATGACCTCATGAAGTCTTTCGAAAAAACTCCGAAGTTTTTTCCTTACCGCCTGCAACTCTGGTGAAGCCGAATCCGCAAGGTCCCGTCCAGAAGGATCTAGTGAGGCCGAAAGTTCATAATAAATAGGCTTCAGGGGCGCCAGATCCGGAAAGTAGGAAAGCTCCTCAGGTTCCCGGGCCGCCTCAAGGTGCTTCTTTATAAGATGAAGCTCCTCCGGGGCGAGAATGGCTCCCTTCCGGGCCTTATGTACCACAGGAGCAAGTCTTCCAAGCCTCGGAAGTCTTGAAAGGCCAGTCCTTTCAGAAAAGAGCTTTAGTTCCTGAAGACGGCTCTGACGAAGACGGGCTTCCTCAAAAGAAAAAGCCGGAGAGAGCCTTTCTACCTTTTCCTCTCCGGCTTCGGTAGAAACCTTTTTTTTAAGAAAATCGAGAAAATCCGGCCACTCTAATTTTTGGAGGCTTTCCGGCATCTATTCATATTGTCTCATCTTTTTAAGCTTCTTTAAGAGTCGCTTTCTAGCGGCCATGAGCTTTTTACGCCGGCGCACCCCCGGTTTTTCGTAAAATTCGCGCTTTTTGACCTCTGAAAGGATCTTGTCCCGCTCGACTTGTTTCTTAAAACGCTTTAGAGCCTGCTCAAAAGGTTCGTCCTCCCGCACAATTACTCCAGGCAACGGCTACCCCTCCTTCCTCTTTAGGATTTTCGGCATATTAACACCCTTAAAAACTCTGTCAACGGCAAATAGAGGGTGTTCGAAAAAACTAGATATTGACGTTGGGGGAGCCTAGAATTAACTCCCCCAACATGAGAAGAAGCAAACTGCGTCTCAAGACCATTTTCAAAATAACCCGAGCCATAATAAATGAAAAGCCCCTGGCCTTTCGAGGTCGCCCAAAAACTTATTCCGATGCCTTCATTATCTCTATCTTCCTCTACCAAACCCTAAAAAATCTATCCTACCGAGAAGCACTAGAAGAGGCCTTCGATATATTGGGACGAAGACCCGCCCTTTCTACCTACCACTACCGAGTCTCAAAATTCCCTAAACAATCCCTGAAAATCCTTCTCCAAGAATTGGCCCGAAAACTTCTAGCAAAAGAACACCACCTCTTTTCCTTTATCTCTGATGGCACCGGTTTTAGTTATCATGACCTCTATCCTTTAAAATTCTTAAGAGGCTCAGAAATCAGAAAAGTAAAAGCCCATATAAGAGTGGTCCCCATAATCGGAGTAACTTCATCCGGAAAAAGAATCGTCATTACCGCTGAAACCGGAGGTCCCTATGCCAGCGAGGTAAAACTTCTCCTGGAAGCTCTGACAGAGATTGATCCGGTCACTTTTAAAGCCGAATGTCTTATAGCAGATAAATGCTATGACAGTCTCAAGGTCATGGAAAAACTTGTAGAGCTTGGATTAAAACCGGCCATAAAAGTAAAAGAAACCTTCAGGCAGAAGGTAAAACATCCTCTGCGGAAAGATTCCAGAATTTTCTGGGAGAAATGGGGCCGAAATAGATATCTGATTGAAAGTTTGTTTGGTACGGTAAAACTGAAAATAGGCTCGCATTTTAGGGTAAGAAAGGAAGAAATAGCCCAGAAGAGAGGACTGGCCGCTTTTGTGCTCTATAATATGTACCTCCTGGCTACCTTCCTCTATATCTCGTTGCTCCTTAAAAACTATTTTCGAACACTCTCACGGCAAATAGAAAGAAGTTTCTGATAAAGGGTCTGAGAAAAACGAGTAAGACGTCCCTCTCGAGTTACGGGAACATGCACAGTGTATCCTTGGACGAGAAGCTTCTCCTCGCGCCTTATCTCATAATTAAAGCGTATCCGGTGAGGCTTTACTTCAGAAAGGACCGTGCGGATGGTAAGAAGATCGTCATACCGAGCCGGGGCCTTGTAGCGCACATGCGCCTCTACTACCGGGAGAATCAGGCCTTCCCCCTCTTCAATCTCCCGATATGTTATCCCCTGAACACGCAAAAGTTCTGTGCGGCCGATCTCAAAGAGACGAAGATAGTTCCCGTAGTACATAACTCCCCCGGTATCGGTATCCCCGTAGATGACCCGATATTTCACCTCCATAACAGGAAGAAATTTAGCTCCGAAACCCTATTTTGCAAACTCCAGCCCCTTGAATACATTTAAAAATTACATTAAAGTGGCTTCTTACCGGACGGAAAGGAGGTCTTTAGGTGGGCGAGAAAAAGACCACAAAGAAAAAGAAGGTTCCTCAATGGGCTAGTTTCTTCCCCGACTTCATCATTGAACGTGATCCCGAAAAATGCATCAATTGTCGCATCTGTGTAAAGGAATGTTCGTACGGGGCCCATATTTGGAATGCCAAGAAGAAGGAACTTTCCGAGGATCACACCAAGTGCGTGGGATGTCACCGGTGTGAGGCCATGTGCCCTACACGGGCCATTGTTATTCGGCGTAATCCTTCGGAGTTCCGGGAACACGCCGTATGGACACCTTGGTTCATTAAGAATGTCTACAAACAGGCCGATCAGGGTGGTGTTCTTCTTACCTCTACCGGATGTGCCGTCCCCTTCCGTAATTACTTTGATCATCTTGTGCTTGATGCCTGCCAGGTGACCAATCCGCCCATCGACCCTCTGCGGGAACCCATGGAGCTTCGGACCTATTTGGGGCCGAAGCCGGATGCCCTGGAGGTAGAAATCAAAGACGGCCGTTTCCGGCTCAAAGAGCCCCTTCCCCGGCAGATCAAACTCGAAGTGCCCATCATGTTTGCAGCCATGAGCTACGGGGCCATAAGTCTTCACGTGCATCAGGGGCTAGCTCGGGCGGCCCGTGACCTTGGAACCTTATACAATACTGGTGAGGGTGGTCTTCACGCTTCCCTTTACGAATACGGCTCCAACACTATCGTGCAGTGTGCCTCCGGGCGCTTTGGGCTTCACGTAGACTATCTAAACGCCGGAGTAGCCATCGAGATCAAGATCGGGCAGGGAGCCAAGCCCGGGATCGGTGGTCACCTTCCCGGCGAGAAGGTCACGGAGGAGATCTCAAAGACCCGCATGATTCCGGTAGGGGCGGACGCCATTTCCCCGGCCCCGCACCATGACATCTATTCCATTGAGGACCTGCGGGGCCTCATCTTCGCTCTCAAGGAGGCCACGGAGTACAAGAAGCTAGTCTTCGTGAAAATCGCAGCCGTACACAACGTGGCGGCCATCGCCTCCGGCATCGTTCGGGCCGGAGCGGACGTGGTGGTTATAGACGGTCTCAAGGGTGGCACCGGAGCCGCACCCACCATGTTCCGGGATTACATCGGTATCCCCATAGAATTAGCGGTGGCGGCCGTGGATCAAAGACTGCGAGAGGAAGGTATCCGCAACCGGGCCTCGCTAGTGGCCTCCGGTGGCATTCGTTCCAGTGCGGACGTGATCAAGCTTATCGCCCTGGGGGCCGATGCCGTCTACATCGGAACGCCGGCCCTCATCGCCTGTGGTTGCACCATGTGCCAGCACTGTTTCACCGGCAAGTGTCCCTGGGGAATTGCCACCAACAATCCCGAGCTCATAAAGCGCTTGCCCCCAGAGGTGGCCTATGAAAAGATCTACAATCTCGTGCATGGCTGGGCCCACGAGATGAAGGAAATGCTCGGAGCTATGGGACTCAATTCCATAGAGAGTCTCCGAGCCAATCGGGACAAACTTCGAGCCGTAGGGCTTACCGAGACCGAGATGAAGATCCTCGGGGTAAAACACGCGGGGGAATAGCCTATGGAGTTTTTAAGAGGATTAAGCAAAGACATTTCGGGTTGTGGACTTTCGGGGGTCATCCACCGCAAGGGAGAGCTCATCCCGGGAGAAATCATCATCAAGTCCATCTGCTGCCAGGAAGAACGTGGAAACGGCCTCGGGGCCGGATTTGCGGCCTACGGCATCTATCCCGACCTTGCCGATTACTACGCCCTGCACGTGATGGCCGACCATCGTAAGGCCCTGGAGGACGTAGAGGAGTTACTAGCCCACCGCACCTACATCACCCACGAGGAACCTATCCCCACCCGCAGGACACCGGGAATAGAAGATCCCCCGCTTTTCAAGCGCTACTTTGTGAAACCCAAGTACGAGGGTGAGGCTCGAGAGCTCTGTGCGGACACGGAGGACGAGGACGACTACATGGTCTCCCTGGTCATGGAGATCAATACCAAGATTGACGGAGCCTATGTGATTTCCTCCGGGAAAAACATGGGGGCCTTCAAGGGGGTAGGTTTTCCCCACCAGATTGCGGAATTCTTCCGGATTGAGGAATATAAGGCCTACATCTGGACCGCGCACAATCGTTTCCCCACCAACACCCCTGGCTGGTGGGGTGGAGCTCACCCCTTTACCATTCTCGACTGGTCCATCGTGCATAACGGCGAGATCTCGAGTTACGGCACAAACCGCCGGTATCTTGAGATGTTCGGCTACCACTGCACGCTGCTTACAGACACGGAGGTAGTAGCCTATCTACTTGACCTTCTCATCCGACGGCACCGGTTGCCCGTGGAGGTGGCCTGTCTAGCGCTGGCTCCGCCCTTCTGGGAAGAAATCGACCGTATGCCCGAAGAAGAACGGGAGCTCTGCACGGCTGTGCGGGCGGTTTACGGAGGGGCCATGCTCAACGGTCCCTTTGCCATTCTTTTCGCCTATAACGGCGGTCTGGTAGGCCTCAACGATCGAGTAAAGCTCCGGCCGCTGGTAGCTGCGGAGAAGGGCGACCTGGTTTATATGGCCAGCGAAGAAGCCGCCATCCGGGCTATCTGTCCAGATCCGGATCGGGTCTGGGCTCCCAAGGCCGGAGAGCCGGTTATCGTAGAGCTTGAGCCCGGGGTCATCCCCAACCAGCGGAGTTACCTGCGGGGACAGGGAAAAAGGACCGAGGCCTCGGTCTGCCGATATCCGGGATAGAGTTTCGAGGAGGAAAACATGGCCACCGAGATTGACGCTAAAGACATCCACTATCGGGATCTCAATCGGCTTCTTCGAGCTAAAATCGAGGAGGGAGAGAGGGAATTCCTCCTTAGGAACATAAACGGTCAGCGGTACATCGCGGCGGGCGTTTCCGAAAAGGTGCGCCTTGAGATCTATGGCACGCCGGGGCTCGATCTCGGGGCCTTCATGCGGGGACCAGAGATCATCGTGCACGGCAACACCCAGGACGGTACCGGGAACACCATGGACGAGGGCAAGATCGTGGTCCACGGCATGGCCGGTGACGTGCTGGGCTACGCCATGCGCGGGGGCAAGATCCACGTCTATTCGGACGTGGGCTACCGGGTGGGCATCCACATGAAGGCCTATATGGACAAGGTCCCAGTAATCGTCATCGGTGGCAAGGCCGGAGACTTTCTCGGCGAATACATGGCCGGAGGTATCATCATCCTCCTGGGGATGTTTTCGCGTTATCCGGAAAGACCTATCGCCGGCATCTATCTCGGCACAGGGATGCATGGTGGGACCATCTATGTGCGGGGCCAGGTTTCGGAAACGCAACTTGGTCTGGGCCTAAAACCCCACAAGCTTACCGAGGAGGACGAAGCCCTGTTGAGGAAACATCTTTCTGAATACTGCGAAGACTTCAATCTCGATCTCGAAGAGATAATGAAAGAACCTTTCATTAAGATTGAGCCTTACACCCACAGGCCTTACGGAAAGCTCTACGCTTATTAAGCCATGTCGAAAAGTTCACGTTACGCCGAAGCCGGGGTGGACATTGACAAGGCTAACCGTCTGGTTGAAGAAGTCAAGCGCCTGGTGAAAAGCACTCCCCGGCAGGGAGTTCTTACGGACATCGGGGGTTTTTCCGGTCTTTTTGCCCTGGATCTCAACCATTTCCAGGAGCCGGTGCTCTGTGCCACTACCGATGGGGTAGGCACCAAGATCAAACTGGCCGTGCTTTACGGAAAACACCGGGACATCGGTATTGATCTCGTAGCCATGTGCGTAAACGACCTCATCGTCTGCGGGGCCAAACCCCTGTTTTTCCTGGACTATCTGGCCTTCGGCAAACTTGAGGAAAAGATCTATCTCGAGCTCTTAGAGGGTATCGCCGAGGGCTGCCGTGAGGGCCACTGTGCCCTTCTCGGAGGAGAAACTGCGGAGATGCCGGGTATGTATCCTCCCGGAGAATATGACTGCGCCGGTTTTGCGGTAGGCGTAGTAGATAGGAACCGTATCATTGACGGCTCCGAGGTCTCGGTGGGAGATGTGATTTTAGGCTTGGCCTCAAATGGATTGCACTCAAACGGGTTTTCCCTGGTCCGAAAGATCGTCCTTGAGGAGCTCAAGCTCGATCTTTCGGTAGAGGTTCCGGAGTTCGGCCTCCCTCTAGGAGAGGAGCTCCTCAAACCTACAAGGATTTATGTCAATACGGTTCTAAACCTCCTCCATCGGGGCACTCGGATCAAAGCTATGGCCCATATCACGGGCGGAGGTTTTTACGACAACCTTTCCCGAGTGCTGCCCCGAGGGGTAAGGGCGGTAATCGAAAAATCGGCCTGGGAGGTACCGCCCGTTTTCCACTTCCTCAAGGAAAAGGGGCGCATCTCCGAGGAAGAGATGTATCGGGTCTTCAACTGCGGAATCGGGTTCGTGCTGGTGGTTCCGCCCAAAGCCGTGGAAGAGGTGGAGACCGTCTGTCGGGGGCTCGGGGATACGGTCTACCGGATTGGGGTTATCGAGGCCTCCTCCGGGGATTCCCCTCAGGTAGTCCTAGTGTGAGAGAACCGGTCCTGATCTCGGCCTGTCTCCTGGGACTCGCCACCCGCTACGACGGAGAGATCCTCTCTGAGCCCGTAGTGACTATCTTAAAGGAACGGTATCTCCTTATTCCGGCCTGTCCCGAACAGTTAGGAGGCCTTTCCACCCCGAGACCAGCGGCTGAGATCCTTGAAGGAGACGGCTTGGCCGTTCTTTCCGGCAAGGCCCGGGTAGTAAACCGACAGGGCGAAGAAGTCACCGAAGCCTTTGTGCGAGGGGCCCGAGAAGTCCTAAAGATTTGCCAGACACTCGGAATAAGACGGGCTTTTCTTAAAGCCCGGAGTCCCTCCTGCGGCCTCTCGCCCAAGCTCGGCGTCACCGCCGCCCTTCTCCTTTCCAAAGGGCTTGAGGTTTACGAACTGGGGTAGAAATTAATCTTTAAAGGTCTCGCTTAGTCCTTTCCAGAAACTTTTCCACCCCAAGTTTGGACCAGAGCTTGTCAATGCGGGCTTTGACCTCCGGAGTCATTTCTATGACCTCCGGCCAGTCGCGGCCGAAGCCCTCCTCCGGCCACTTGCGAGTGGCGTCGATGGCCATCTTACTGCCGTAGAAGGGGTAGGGGGAGGCGTGATCCAGGGCATCTACCGGCCCCTGCACGAAAAAGATATCCCGGGCCGGGTCCACATTGTTCCCGAGCCGCCAAAGACACTCCGAAAGATCTTGCACGTTCACCTCTTTGTCAAAGATCACTATGATCTTGGTAAACATCATCTGCCCGAGGCCCCAGAGGGCACAGGCCACCTTCCGGGCATGTCCGGGATAGCGTTTGTCAATGGAAACGAAGGCCAGGTTGTGAAACACCCCCTCGATGGGGAGATTCATGTCCACGATCTCGGGAAGGGTCTTTTTTATAAGGGGCAAAAACAGCCTTTCGGTGGCCTTGGCCATGTAGCAGTCTTCCTGCGGGGGGCGTCCCACGATGGTGGCGGGATAGATGGCGTCCTTCCGCATGGTCATGCAGGTTATATGGAAGACGGGATAGTAATCCGGAAGGGAATAGTAGCCGGTGTGGTCTCCGAAGGGACCTTCGAGCCGCCTCTCCCCGGGCTCCACATAGCCCTCAAGCACGATCTGACTTTCGGCCGGAACCTCAAGCGGTACGGTGATACATTTGACCAGCTCAACCGGTTTGCCTCGCAAAAATCCGGCAAAGACGAACTCGTCTACGTCCTCGGGAAGGGGCGCAGTGGCGGCGTAGGTCACCGCCGGATCCGGCCCGATGGCCACCGCCACCGGAAGCCTTTGCCCCAAGCGCTCGGCCACCCGGAAGTGATGGGCCCCGCCCTTGTGGGTGTGCCAGTGCATTCCGGTGGTGTTTTTGTCAAAGACCTGCATGCGATACATTCCGGCGTTTCTCACCCCGGTTTCCGGGTGTTTGGTGATCACCACCGGAAGGGTGATGAAGGGCCCGCCGTCCTTCGGCCAGCACTTGAGCACCGGAAGCCTCAAAAGATCCACTTCGTCGCCCTTTAGAATGATCTCCTGGCAGGGCGCTTTGCTCACCATCTTCGGAAACATATTGGCCAGGCGTTTCAGCTTCGGGACCAGTTTCAGTTTTTTGAAGAGCGAATCCGGGGCCTCCACCTGAAGGAAATCCGAGATCTCTCGGCCCAGGGCTTCGAGATCCGAGACCCCCAGGGCCAGGCTCATGCGGCGCATGCTTCCGAAGGCGTTGGTAAGGACCGGCAGGTCGTAGCCCTTCACCCTTTCAAAGAGAAGGGCCGGCCCCCCGCGCTTTACCACCCGGTCCGTAATCTCCGTGATCTCAAGGTCGGGAGAAACCGGTTCCTTTATGCGTAAAAGCTCACCCTCGGCAGAAAGCCTTTCTACGAATTCCTGAAGATTACGGTACGCTATCATTCGCCTTTCTCCAGAATGTCTTTTCTAAATCCCCTTTCCACCGGGACCGGATACTCCCCGGTAAAACAGGCTAGACAGAACTTGTCACCTTCCCCGCCGGCGGCCGAGATCAGGCCCTCAAGGCTCAGGTAATAGAGCCCGTCGAGTTCAAGATACCGTCGAATCTCCTCCACCGAGTGTTTGGCCGCGATGAGCTCTCCGGGAGTGGGGAAATCTATGCCGTAAAAGCAGGGATGGCGAATGGGGGGACAACTTATGAGCATATAGATCTCATGGGCCCCGGCCTCCCGGATGGCCTTAACCCTGGTGCGGCTGGTGGTTCCCCGAACCAGAGAATCGTCCACCACCGCCACCTTTTTCCCACGCAGGATCTCCTTTACCGGGTTCAGCTTTACCCTTACCGAAAAATCCCGCATCCCGGCTGAGGGCTGAATGAAGGTACGCCCCACATAGTGGTTCCGAATAACCCCCATCTCAAAGGGAAGCCCGGTGGCCTGGGCGTAACCGATGGCCGCGTAGTTTCCGGAGTCGGGAAAGGGCATTACGAAGTCTACTTCTAAAGGATTTTCGCGGGCCAGCCCCTCCCCCAAATGTTTGCGAAAGGCATAAACATTTTCGCCGAAGATGTAACTGTCCGGCCGGGCAAAATAAATGAACTCAAAGATGCAGTGGGCTCGGCGGGCACTTTCCATCCCTTTGTAAGAAGAAAGGCCATTTTCGTCTATCACCAGGATTTCCCCGGGCTCAATGTCCCGAAGATATTGGGCCTGGATAAGATCCAGGGCACAAGTCTCGGAGGCCACCACGTAGCCCCCGTTAACCATCCCGAGACAAAGGGGACGGAAGCCATAAGGATCCCGGAAGGCGATGAGCTTGTCCGGAAGCAGAAGGATCACGGAGTAGGCCCCGCGGATGATTCCCATGGCCTCCCGGATGGCCTCCACGATCCCCTTGCGGGAGGCCTTGGCCAGCAAATGCACAATAACCTCGCTGTCCATGGTGGTCTGAAAGATTGAGCCCTGGGACTCGAGTTCCCGCCGGATCTCGTAGGCGTTTACCAGGTTTCCGTTATGGGCAAGCGCAAGCGTGCAACCCCCATGGGTTACACAGAAGGGCTGGGCGTTTTTAACGGTTGTGGAGCCGGTGGTGGAGTAGCGCACATGGCCCACAGCGATGTGTCCAGGAAGCCGGCTGAGGATCTCTTCATTGAAGACATCCGGCACCAGTCCCAGAGCCCGGTACTCCCGGACCTCCCGCCCATCCGAGACCGCCATCCCGGCGCTTTCCTGTCCCCGGTGCTGAAGGGCATAAAGCCCGAAATAAGTAAGTTTGGCCGCCTCCTTGTGCCCGAAAACTCCGAAGATTCCGCACATCTGTTCGTCTCCTTTTGCACTTTATCCCGCCGGATTATTTTACCAGTAAAGTTACAGCGTCAAATCTCCAGAGACAGGAAGTCAACTAAAATACTTTAGTGAATTCAACACAATATCGCTATACACCCAGCTTTGGGCTTTACCTCACCTCGCCGCCGACGATGAGTTCGGGGATGCGGAGAGTGGGTTGAGCGTCGGAGACCGGGACGCCCTGGCCGTCCTTGCCGCAGGTGCCGATACCGAATCCGAGGTCATTTCCCACCATGTCGATAATCCTGAGGACCTCGGGGCCATTCCCCACAAGGGTGGCTCCCCTTATGGGCTCTCCCACCTCGCCGTCTTCGATTAGATAGCCCTCTGTAACCTCAAAGACGAAGTCCCCGGTTACGGGGTTGACTTCACCTCCGCCCATCTTTTTCACCAGAAGTCCACGGGAGACGCTACGGATGATTTCCCCAGGATCGTGGGGGCCAGGGGCGATGTAGGTGTTGGCCATCCGAGGAATGGGACGGTGGCGGTAAGATTCCCGGCGCCCATGACCGTTTGGCTTTTTTCCGAATTTTAAGGCCGTAGCCCGATCGTAAAGGAAGTTCTTGAGCACACCATTTTCGATGAGAACCACCCTTTCCGCCGGAACCCCCTCGTCGTCAAAAAGATAGGAACCGCGTTTTCCCGGAAGGGTGGGGTCGTCGATCACGGTGATAAGGGGAGAGGCCACCTTCTCTCCCAGGCGGCCGGCATAGACCGAAAACCCTTCCTCGGCATGATCGGCCTCAAGTCCATGGCCCACGGCCTCGTGAATCATGGTCCCCCCGGCGGAAGAAGAAAGCACCACCGGCATGCGCCCCCCCGGGGCCCTGCGAGCTGAAAGCATGAGAAGGGCCCTTTCAGCCGCCCGCCGGGCCACCTCCTCCGGCGGATCCTCCTCAAAAAGCTCAAGTCCAACCGTGCCACCCACGGGTTCATAGCCCTGCTGAAGCAGGCCATCCCTTTCGGCTACTACTTGTACCGCAAAGAGGGTGTAGAGCCGGCTCTCCTCAACCATTCGGCCTTCGGAAGCAAGCATGACAAGTTCCTTAAAGCTCTCCTGATAGACCACCCGCACCTGCCTTATCTCCGGGGATTTTCTGCGGGCCACCTCTGCCGCCTGTTTTACAAACTCTATCTTACGGGAAAGCCTTACTTCCTCAGGATCAACCTTTACGGAGAGCTGACTGGCAACTGGCTTATTGAGCTCGAGCGCCCTTGCGCTTTCTCGACCACCGAGCCTTCTTGCCAGAGCCAGCAGGGTCTCTCCGGAAAAATCGTTTGAGAAGGCGTAGTTGGTATGGAAATCCTCCTCGATGCGGCGAAGGCCGACACCGGCGTCCTCGCCAGTAGAAAGTTGCTCTATCTTCTCGCCCTCAAGAACGATTCGGAGGTCCCGTGAACGTTCAAAATAGAGATCCGCAAAAAGGGCCCCTTCGGAGAGGGCCGAAAGAACGGTCTCAACACCGGCAGGAAGTATTAACTTCTTTTCTCTTACGATCAAAGGCCCTCCTTAAGTTCTCTCACCCAGTTTAAAAACTCCTCCCTTTCGGGACAACCCCGGCGGCCATAGTCGGAAAGGCTGGTAGCGGCCACCTTAAGGCCAAGCTTTAAGGCCCTCTTCGGGGACAATCCCAGGGCCAAGCCCGCAAGCACTCCGGCGTCGAAGAAATCTCCGGCCCCAGTGTTGTCAATCAACCGGGAGGGCGTCTCCGCCGGGAGGGAAAGCTCTTTTCTGGGAAGGACAAGCCTTGCCCCCCGGGCACCCATTTTTACGAAAAGGACCTCAATTCCGGTCTCAAAAAGCTCATCTTGGGACAATGCAAGCACAGCTAGCTCCCTTTCAGTTATGAAGAGGTGGGTCACCCTTTGTAATATTGGAAGCAAGGCCTCTCGCCCCCTTGCGGCGTAGATCTCACCAGGATCAAGGCTCACCGGCCCGGAAGTCCGGAGGACAAGCCTCTTGTGAAAGGCAAAACCCTCATCGGTGACGAGCGAGCTCAAGTGTAGCCATTCCCCCTCGGTCACCGAGGGATCGAAATCCGCAAGGGTCTTTTCGGCGGTTCCGGGTGAGACGAAGATGAAACGGTCCCGCTTTTCATCAAGGACGATGAGGGCTAGTCCGGTAGTCCCGGAGACCAGGGCCCTTGAAAGCTCCACCCCTTCGGCCGAAAGCTCGGAAAGAACTCTTTCGCCCTCCTCGTCCTGTCCGGCGGCCCCGATAAAGGCGGTCTCAAAACCGAAACGAGCGAGGGCGTAGATGGTGTTGGCCGCCGAACCGCCACCAGAGGCCCCCAGAAAGCGTCCCCGAGCCTCGAGATAGTCTCTCAGGGCGTAAAAGGTCTTCCGGTCACCGGAGGCCTCGCTCCCCGGCCGGAATTTTATCCCTCCGAATTCGAGTTCGGTCAGATCCGGGACCTCATAGAAAAGATCCAGGTTCAGGGCCCCGGAGCCTACAAACTTCATATGTCCGGGAACAGCGATCCCCAAAGGCTATCTCTCAGCTTCCAGTTTCTCAAGATGGTTAGAAAGATCTGTCAAAAGATCCACTAGCTCATTTAATAAAGGAAATAATCTTTGCTTAAGTCTTTTTTTGACATCCTCGCAATCCACCTGGCCGGACTTGAGATCCTCCGACAATTTTCGAAACTCCGAGTGTAGTTTTTCGTGAATCCGAGCAATTTCTTCTATCAGTCTCTTTGAAGTCTCATCCGGAGGGGTAAAGTCCAAAATAAATTGACCGATCGAACATTTAGTATGATCCAGCTCCAACATATGGGAAAAATCATTGCACTTTAAGGCCTCCTTAATCATTATCGTCTTCCACCTCAAATATTCCATAAGGAGTAAATCTAAACAGACACTATCTATATTCCCCGAAATACTTTTTTCTAAGGACGTGTCAGAAACATCTTTTCCAAAAATTCGATTAAATTCTTTTACAGCCTTATTCAGGCTCTCTCGGAGTCTTTTAAGTTCTAATGAAGGTTTTTCTTTCAAATGTTACCCCCTGAATACTATTTTCTTGCCTTGTAAACAAAATATACCCGGACCATGCTCCTTTTTTAAAAGCATAGAGTATTTGCCTATACCTACGATTACATTGGGATAGGCCTTTACGGTAATTTGTAAAATGGCATATTCTCCCTTGTCTATATGCTCTTCGAGACTTTTTATTTTTTCCTTGATATCGGCCATTTCGATGATCTTTTTCTTTAAAAAGGCGTGCAACTGTTTGAGCATTTCCTTTTTCTCTGGACTAAGTTTGCCAGCCTTGGCCAACCTTATCCCTTTAACCAAAAGATCCTTCAGTTTATCAGTGGCTTCATCTAGTTTAGAAAACTCCTTCTCAAGCCTTTCTACTTCTTCAGCCACTTCGTAACTATAACCTACTTTTATCAAAGTCCTTACGAAAGCTGAACTTCCGACCACGCTTACGGTGGCCGAGCCCTCGGTATAAATCTCTCCGCCAATGATCCCCTTTTCTCCGATAACAGAAAGCATCCCCCCCACAATAGCCCGGACCTGGAGCAGGTAGCCGGTAACGTTTAGATTGCCTTTTACCTTCAGGGTAGCGTATTCTACAATGTTTAGGATCGCCTCCCGGCCGGCAAAAATTTCAATGCGTTCGCCCTTGATAATCCCGAAAATAAATAAGGCTCCTTCGGCTCTGATCGCGGCTCCATCCTCTATATCCCCTTTAATCTCCAGATCCCCTTGAGATTCCACTTTAAAACCTCTCTTCACCGAGCCATTGATTGTCAGTTTCTTCCCGTGAAAGTATATGTTTCCGGTATTCCAGTCCACATCTCCTTCCAAGGTGTAAACCGAATACAGACGGAGACGACGCTCCTTTAGTTCTAGAAAACCTCCCTCCCGAGCTACAATTAGTCCTTCTTTGATTTCGTATTTCAGCCCCGGCCCCAAAATCAAGTCTGCCCGAACCTTCTCCTGTTCAAGCTCTCTAAGTTCCTTTTCTATAGCTTCTATATCTTTATCTTCCGCTCGGGATTCGATCTTGATATGCACCTTTTTCCCGGGTTTGGGAGGCACAGGTTCTCCCCAAACCGTAAGCCCGGGGATACCAGGTGAAGGCGGCAAGACCCTGGCCACCGGAGTCCCAGCTGGCACAGAAACCAAGGCGTTTACCTCTCGCCAATCTACGCGGTGGGGAGAAATCTCTCGGGGACCCTGGGAAAAATCTACCAAAAACTCTATCCTCCCATCCTCCCCGTCCTGAGGCGGTTTTCCTCGGGCCACTATCAGACGACCTTCTTCGAGGATCGGAGGATCCAAAAGGTTTTGTAAGCCCAAAGACTCCAATTGTTCTTTTAGACGAGAAAAATCTTTAAAGGTTGTCCCTGGAGGAACCTCTATCCAGGCCTCCATTCCATCAGGAGAAGTCTTAAGCTGGTATCCGCCTTCAAGCTCTAAAACCGTTTGTCCCATAAAGGACCGACTCCCAAACAAAGCTCCTAAAATAAGTTAACACCAAAATTCCAAAATAAGATAATACTAAAATTTTATATTTTAAGTCTAGTTTTAAAATAAGTGCAACGTCTCTTAAAATTTGGTAAAAGTTTCTACTGAAATGAAGAATGCCCATCAATACTCCGCTGAAGAAATCGCTCTTTCCCTAAAGACAGATCCCGTAAAAGGGCTCTCAGAAAAAGAGGCCCTTTTGCGGAAAGAACGCTACGGTCCCAATCGTTTACCCACTCAACCCGGGAGGAATCCTCTAAAGATCTTCCTCGCTCAATTTCGATCGCTCTTTATTTACGCCCTCATAGTGGCAGGGTTTATCTCTTTTTTCATAGGAGAACCCGTGGATGCGGCCGTGATTCTTGCTGTGGTGGTCATAAATGCCATGATCGGCTTCTTCCAGGAGTACAAGGCCGAACGAACCCTAGAGAGCCTTAAAGATTTATTGAGTCCCAAAGCGATAGTAATTCGTGAGGGCCGAAGCCGAATAATCTCGGCTGAAGACATTGTGCCAGGTGATCTCCTGCTTCTTAGTACCGGGATAAAGATCCCGGCGGATGCCCGGCTAGTTGAGACTCGCGGACTCTCCGTGGATGAGGCCGTGCTCACGGGAGAAAGCCTTCCGGTTGAAAAGTCTCCGGAAGTCCTCCCTGAAGAAGTCCCTCTAGCTGAAAGGAAAAATTTAGTCTTCTCCGGAACCCTGGTGGTAGCTGGTGAGGGCCGGGCCTTGGTAGTGGCCACCGGGGCTGAGACCGAGTTCGGAAAGATTGCCCGTATGATGGGCGAAATTCGTCTCCCGAAAACCCCCCTGGCGGAAAAACTCGAAGGGTTCACCCGCTGGGTAACGGTGGCCATCGTATTCCTGGCCGGCCTGACTTTTGCCGTGGGATATTTTCGGAAGTTTTCGCTAGAAGAATCCTTCATGGCTGCGGTGGCCCTGGCAGTATCAGCCATCCCGGAAGGGCTTCCCGTCATCCTCACCGTCGCTCTAGCCATGGGCGTAAAACGCATGGCCGAAAAGAAGGCCATTATTCGGTATCTTCCGGCGGTTGAGACCCTCGGAAGCACTACCGTGATCTTCACCGACAAGACCGGAACCCTTACCCAGAACCGCCTGGAGCCCGAAATCCTGGTGGACTCCAGAGGAGAAAGCACAAAGCCCGAAACCGCTTACCTCAGGAAAGAACTTAAGCCTCTCCTTGAAGCCGTGGCCCTTACCCTTGAAGAAGGCCACCCTCTGGACGAGGCCCTAAAGAAGATCCTTCCGCCTCGGGAGACCAAGGCCTCCGACCACCGGATCCTCGAGAAGCTACCTTTCGATTCCTCTCGGAAATATTCGGCCCTTCTGATAGAAAAAAGGGGGCGGAAGTTCATCATCCTCAAGGGGGCTCCAGAAATAGTCTTCGCCCTGTGCAAGGAAAAAGGTACCCTTGAAAGGAAACTTCAGAAACTCGCCGCTTCGGGGCTAAGATTAATAGCCCTGGCTCAAAAAGAAACCTCTCGCCTAAATATTTCGGAGGCCCTTTCGGAGGGGAATTTAACTCCCCTCGGGCTGGTAGGGTTCCGAGACCCTCCCCGCCCCGAGGCCGAGATCGCGGTAAAAACCTGTCTTTCCGCCGGAATCAGGGTCAAGATGGTCACCGGGGATCATCCCCTCACCGCCGAGGCTATAGGTCATCGCGTTGGCTTTTCCGGAAGGGCGGTCACCGGAAGGAAAATCGAAAAGCTTGACCCCGGAGAACTTTACATCCTACTTGAACACACGGACATCGTAGCGCGGGCTACCCCGGAAACCAAACTCCGGCTGATCGAGGCTTTCAAGAAACAAGATGAGATCGTAGCCATGACTGGGGATGGGGTGAACGACGCCCCGGCGCTGAAGTCTGCCCATATCGGAGTGGCTATGGGGAGCGGAACAGAGGTGGCCAAGGAGGCCGCAGATATGGTCCTTCTGGACGACAACTTCGTCACCTTGGTAGCAGCCGTGGAAGAAGGACGTACGGTCTTTGACAACCTCAAGAAGACCCTGCTCTTCGTCTTCCCCACCAACGGCGGGGAGTGTCTGCTCCTGCTCGCGGCCCTTTTCCTGGCCACGGTCCTTCCCGTACTTCCCCTTCACATCCTTTGGATCAATCTGGTGACCACCGTAGCCCTTGCAGTGACCCTGGCTTTTGAACCTGCGGAAGAGGACGTCATGGCCCGTCCGCCCAGGCCTCCGAAGGCCCCCCTTCTGGACGGCTATCTCATTTTCCAAATCCTTCTGGTCTCGGTGATCATGGCCAGTGTCACCTGGGCGGGTTTTGAATTCTGGAAGGCTCGTCATGGAGTAGAGGAAGCTAGGTGCCTGGCGGTAAACCTCATCGTCTTCATGGAGGCCCTCTATCTCCTAAACACCCGTTTTCTCAAAAAGGCCCCTCTCAATCCTGTCAAACTCCTTTCTGGCAACTCGGCCCTCCTCCCCGGACTGGCTGCCATAGTTCTCTTCCAGGCCCTTTTCACCTATCTTCCCGTCCTGAATCGGATCTTCAAAGTAGCCCCTCTCCCTCTCAAAGCCTGGGGCTTGGTGGGCATCGGAAGCCTACTCCTCTTCGTCTTGGTTGAGATTGAAAAATGGTTTCTTTCCCAAAGAAACTTGACGGAAAAGGGCTTCCGGTAAATATTCGAAAAGACCCGTAACAAGGAGGTCATCTATGAAGTTCGCCATCGTGAGCGACAGCCATGATCATATTCCCCATCTTCGCACAGCTATCGGCAAGGCCCGCGAGGCCGGAGCGAAAATACTCTTCCACTGCGGGGACCTGATCTCGCCTTTTATGATTCCGGTGCTAGCGGAATTCCCGGGCTCGGTTCACCTTATTTTAGGGAACAACCGAGGAGACCCTCATCTTCTTGAAAAACAGGTGGCCCGTTTCGAAAATGTCCACTTTCATGGCGAATTCGCCTTTCTTGAGGTTGCAGGGCTCGCCATCGCCATGGTGCACTATCCAGACCTGGCCCGCGGTTTTGCAGCCACAGGAGATTACGATCTCGTCCTTTGCGGACATACCCATGTCTACAAGGTCCTTAAACACGGCCGAGCCACACTCATAAACCCCGGAGAGCTCCTAGGCAAGGAAGGCCCCCCTACTTTGGCCCTCTATGACACCGAGACCGGAGAAGTGGAAAAGGTAACCCTCTAATGCGGGTGGCGGTTGACACCGGAGGAACCTTTACGGACTTTGTAGCGGAGGCCGAAGGCCGCCTCTTAACGCACAAAGTGCCCTCCACACCAGGAGATCCCTCCCAGGCCATACTTTCGGGTATCAAAGACCTCGAAAGCCAAGCCGGCAAAAAGGTTAAAGAAGTATTCCACGGGACCACCGTAGGCACCAACGCTTTTCTTACTCGCCGGGGAGCGAAGGTGGTTCTCCTTACCACCAGGGGATTCGAGGATGTGATCTTTATTGGACGCCAGAACCGACCGGAACTCTACAACTTCATGGTAGAAAAACCCCGGCCAGTAGTGGCTAAAAGTCGAATTCTTGGGGTAAACGAACGGGTACTGGCCGATGGCACGGTAGAAACTCCTCTTACTCAAGAGGAACTCGAGCGGATCCGTAATTGGGTCCGCAAGAAAAATCCCGAGGCCGTAGCGATTTGTCTGCTTCACGCTTACCTCTTCCCGGAACATGAAAGGCAGATCCGGGAAGCTCTTTCCGATCTGGAGCTCCACATTTCCCTATCCTCGGAAGTACGACCTGAGTTCCGAGAGTTCGAGCGTACGACGACCACCCTCCTTAACGCCTATCTGGCCCCGGTGATGGAAAGATATGTGGCCAGGCTCTCGCGCGAACTTCCCGGAAGGCGGATCTTTATTATGCAGTCAAACGGTGGGCTCATGCCAGCGGAGGCGGTGGCCGAGCGGGCGGTCATGACCTTGCTTTCCGGCCCTGCAGGCGGCGTAGCCGGAGCGGTAAAACTAGCCCAAGCCCTTGGTTTCAATCGCATCCTTACCTTTGACATGGGGGGCACCTCCACAGATGTCTCCCTTTGTGACCAAGGCCCCACTTACACCCGGGAATACGAACTTGAGGGACACCCCGTGGCCCTGCCCCTTATAGACATCCATACCATCGGAGCTGGCGGAGGTTCCATCGCTTGGTTTGACCCCGGCGGAGCCTTAAGGGTTGGGCCGCAGAGCGCCGGAGCCGATCCCGGACCGGCGTGTTACGCTCGGGGAGGAACCCGGCCCACTGTTACTGACGCCAACCTGTTTGCCGGACGCCTCCTTCCCCATCGCTTTCTCGCAGGCCGTATGTTGCTAAAACTAGATCTCGCAGAAAGGGCCTTGGTCGAGCTTACGAGAAACCGTGGTCTTACCCCCGAGGCCTTAGCCCTGGCGATATTAGAGATCGTAAACACCAATATGGAAAAGGCCCTACGCAAAGTTTCCCTTGAGAGAGGATACGATCCTCGAGAGTTTGTGCTTACAGCCTTCGGCGGAGCCGGTGGCCTGCACGCGGCTGAGCTTGCCAAAAGGCTTAACATTCCTAGAGTGCTCATTCCCAAACTCTCCGGTGTGCTTTCGGCTCTGGGTATCCTCACCTCCGAACCAAGGTTCGATTTCTCAAAAGGTTTGAGCCTAAAAATTTCTCCGGACTATGAAACTCTAAAGAAAGGTTTTTCAGAACTAAGAGCCCGGGCCGAAAGTGAACTTAGGGCCTTGGGTATAACCAAAGACTTGATTTTTGAAGAAAAGGTGGATTTACGCTATCGAGGCCAGTCTTTTGAAATTACAGTGCCCTTTTCCCCGACCTTTGAAGAAGACTTCCATAGGGAACATGAAAGGCTTTACGGATACCGACTCCCCGACACCCCAATAGAGGCAACCGCTTTAAGACTCACGATCATCCAAAAAAGGCCCCCTTTAGAATGGCCCCTCTTTCAGGGCGGCCAAGAATTAAGAAGCATCGAAACTACCGAACTCTTAGTTTCCCCCCAAAAGCGTCTAAGAACACCGGTTTATCTCTGGGACGAGCTTCCAGTGGAGGCCGAAGTCTCTGGTCCGGCCCTCATCATTGGAGACTATACCACGGTGTATCTTCCGGAGGACTTCCGGGCAGCTTGCGACCGATACGGAAACCTCCACCTTTACCCGGCATGAAAACCAACTTATATTAAAATCGCGGTCCGATCCCCTAAGGGGCAGTCATGGAAATAAAAAAACTTAAAAAAATAAACGATTATGAATGGGAAATCCCTCCCCGAGGGGAAATGAGGGTTCCCGGAAGAGTTTTCGCTAGCCAGGATCTAATCGAAGACATGGACGATAAGGTATATGAGCAAGTCACCAATGTGGCCTGTCTTCCGGGAATCGTTCGCGCCTCCATCGCTATGCCGGATGCCCATTGGGGCTACGGCTTTCCCATCGGAGGAGTAGCGGCCTTTGATCCAGACGAAGGCGGTATCATCTCTGTGGGCGGGGTAGGCTACGACATCTCCTGCGGGGTAAGAACTCTTAGGACCGGCCTCAAACGCGAGGAGGTTCTACCGGTTCTTGAGCGCCTGGTGGACGAACTCTTCGAAACCGTGCCCTCGGGAGTAGGTTCCGAGGGCGAAATCCGACTTTCGCCACAAAAACTGGACGAAGTCTTGGTAGGCGGGGCCCGCTGGGCAGTAGAAAAAGGCTACGGCGAACCCGAAGATCTCGAATACATCGAGGAGAAAGGTTGCCTTCCCGGAGCTGATCCGTCTTGTGTCTCTATGGAGGCCAAGCGCAGGCAACACCGACAGGTAGGGACCTTGGGGTCTGGAAACCATTATCTCGAGATCCAGTATGTGGCCGAGGTTTACGACCGGAAAATAGCGGAGGCCTTTGGCCTTGAGAAGGACGATGTGGTCATCACCATTCATTGTGGCTCTAGGGCCCTAGGGCACCAGATCGCCACCGATTACCTCCAGGTGCTCGCCAAGGCCTCCCGCAAGTACGGGATTCCCATCAAAGAAAAAGAGCTGGTCTGTGCTCCCATCCGTTCCCCGGAGGGAGAAAAATACTTCAAGGCCATGGCCTGCGGGGTGAACTGTGCACTCGCCAACCGGCAGGTCATCACGCACCTCGTGCGAGAAGTCATAAACGCTTTCTTCAAGCACGCCCGGGTCACCCTTCTTTATGACGTGAGCCACAACACCTGCAAGGTGGAGGTCCACGAGATAGACGGCAAACCCCGGAGGCTTTACGTGCACCGGAAGGGGGCCACCCGGGCCTGGGGACCGGGACGAAAGGAACTTCCTGAAGCTTACCGTGAGGTGGGCCAGCCAGTGATCATCGGGGGTTCCATGGGTACGGCCTCCTACATTCTGGCCGGAACGGAGGAGGGAGAGAAAAAGGCCTTCGGTTCGGCCTGCCACGGAGCCGGTCGCACCATGAGCCGTCACCAGGCCTTAAAACGCTTCCGGGGCGAGAGGGTCATCGATGATCTGCGAAAGCGGGGCATCATCGTGCGGGCCAAAAGCAAGCGCGGGGCCGCAGAGGAAGCCCCGGAGGCCTATAAAGATGTTACCCAGGTGATCGAGGCCACCTGCCGGGCCGGCCTTACCCGAAAAGTGGTGAAACTCTTACCCCTCGGGTGTATCAAAGGATAAATCCTTCTTTATAAGGAAGGGCTTTCCCAATTTTGATCCGGCCTGAGCTTGTATTTAAGGCTTTCTAGAAATATTATGGATTTATGTTGGTAATTCATCTTGTTTTCCTCTGGATATCCCTCGTTTTTAGCCCTGTCGCGGTTTCAGCCCAAACTATAACCTTTGCCGTCCTCGCCAAAAGAGGAAAAGAGGCCGCCATTAAAAGGTGGCAACCCTTAGTTGATTATCTCCATGAGACCACTCCTTACACCATCAAACTGGAACCTCTTCCTTTCGAGGCTTTGAAGGAGGCGGTCCAAAAGGGCCAGGCGGATCTAGTACTGGCCAACCCGGCCATGTATATGGAATTTAAGGCCTGCTGCGGGCTTTCACCGATTGTGACCATGAAAAACCTCAAGTTCGGAAAAACCTATACCCGTTTTGGAGGGGTCATCTTTACCCGCTCGGAGCACAGATATCTATCTACTCTTGAAGACTTTAAAAAGGTTAAACCTCTAGTAGGCACTGTGGATCCGGCCTCCTTTGGAGGCTGGCTCATGCAGTGGCGAGAATTCATGCAGGCGGGCCTCAAGCGGGGGAGGGACTTTAAGGTTCAATTTTATAAGACTCATGACGCCGTGGTCTATGCCGTGCTGAAGGGCGTGGTGGATGTGGGGTGCGTGCGAACGGACATCCTTGAGGCCATGTCCGCCGAAGGCAAAATACGCCTCAAGGACCTAAAGCTCATCCATCCCCAAAGAGCACCCGGATTTGATTTGTGGCTCAGCACTCCTATTTACCCCGAATGGCCCCTGGCCCGGGCTCCGACCTTGAAGGATGAGGTGGCCGAGGTTTTGGCTTCCGTGCTCCTGGCCCTACCCAAAGATTCTGAGGTGGCCAGGGCCACCGGCGCGGCTTGGACCATTCCCCACAACTATCAGCCGGTGCACGAGTGCCTACGAGAACTGGGTGTGGGCCCCTATGCGGAACTCAAGGCCCAGCTCATGTATGAGGCTAGGGAAAAATACCTCAAGCTCATCATCAGCCTAGCCCTTGCAACCATAATCGCGGCCCTAACTGCCTTCTATATCTTTTCGCTCAACAAACGTCTTTCCAGGGCCTACCAAGAACTAAAGAAACACCGAAATCACCTGGAATCCCTGGTAAGTGAACGGACCCTTCACCTTGAAAAAACTACCCGGAATCTAGAGGAAGAGGTCGAGGAAAGACGGCGGGCCGAAAGAGCGACCTCCGAAGAAAAGGAACGGCTGGCGGTCATATTGCGTTCTCTTACGGATGCCGTAATCGTCACCGATATCACTGGCCGAATCACGCTCCTAAATCCTGCGGCCGAAAGACTTCTAGAAATAAGCGCCCAAATTGCGCTTGGGAAATCTTTTTGTGAACTCATTTCTTTAAAAACAAAAGAAAAGAAATCGCGTCTTTGTAGAGATATCCTACATTGGGCTTCGGTTGAAAATAAGCTAATAAGCTTCAAAGAAGCCGAACTCAAACTACCATCTGGAAGAACCCTGCTTGTAGAAGGAGTAGCCACACCCGTGCATTCAGAGGCCAACGAGGTCCTGGGAAGCGTAATTGTACTACGGGACATCACCGCCCGGAAACGACTCGAAGAAGAGGCCCTCAAGGCCTCGCGGCTTGAGACCCTGAGCCTCCTGGCCTCCGGGGTAGCCCACGACTTCAACAATCTCCTTTCGGCCATTGTTGGTTACCTCAATGTCATTCGTCTAAAGCTAAAGGATCGAGAGCTTGAGGAGACGGTGAACAAGGCCGAGCGGGCCTGTTTTACGGCCAAAACTCTCACCCGCGAGCTTCTGACCTATACCACCGGCGGCGGCCCGGTAAAGCGTATGGTCTCTCTTGTCGAGTGTATACAAGAAAATATTAGCTTTGCCCTTTCGGGGTCAAAAATCAAGGCCGAGATAGACTTTCCCCTCGATCTGTGGCCGACGGAGGTTGATCCGGATCAGATGAGCATTTGTCTACACAACATCCTTCTCAATGCCCGTCAGGTCATGCCCGAGGGCGGGAAGGTTTACATCCGGGCCCGGAATGTCAAGCTCGATTCTCCCAATCCCTTCGGTCTTCCGCCTGGTCCTTATCTTGAAATCGAAATCGAGGACACCGGGCCGGGAATTCCAGAAAACATACTGCCTCACATCTTTGAACCCTTCTTCACCACCAAGGAGGGCGGCTCTGGGCTGGGGCTCTTTAGTTGTCACCGCATCGTGGAAGCCCACAACGGAAGGATTCTAGCAGAATCTCCGCCAGGAAAAGGCGCAATTTTCCGGATCCTCCTTCCGGCCAACCCTGAAGGGAAAGTGGAAACTCACGAGAAACCCTACGAGGCTGGGACTAAAACCTGCTCTGCCCGAATCCTCATTATGGACGACGAGGAAGGTGTAAGGGAACCCGTGGCCGAGATCCTTAGGCTTTCCGGTTTTGAGGTAGAGACCGCCGAGAACGGAGAACGGGCCCTGACGATCTTCAAACAAGCCCTGGACGCCGGAACCCCCTTCGATCTGGTGATCCTTGATCTAACCGTGCCAGGAGGTCTGGGAGGCCGAGACCTTTTACCCAAACTACGGAAACTTTTCCCGGAAGTTAAGGCTATTGTGGTCAGTGGCTATTCTCAAGACCCAGTGATGGAAAAATACAAGGAATTCGGATTCAACGGTGCCATCATTAAACCTTTCTCTCATCAGGCCCTTCTTGCGACTATAGAAAGGATTTTATCGGAGTGAGCCCAGATCTTCAAGAATAAGATCTGCGGCCTCCCGAAGATCCTGCGCTACAATATGGGGCTTAAGCCCCTTCTGTGGTAACACGTATTCCAGTTCTCCTCGGCCGTAGCCAGTAAGTACTAGAACCCCCCTGGCTCCTACTCTTTGGGCCAGCTCAATATCCACCCAACGATCACCCACCACATAGGAGCGGGAGAGATCGAGATCCAGCTCTTCCGCGGCCCTGAGGACCATTCCAGGCTTCGGTTTACGGCAATCGCAGCCGGCATCAGGAAGGTGAAGACAGACATAAACCCCATCCACCTCCGCACCTTCGACAGAAAGTCTCTTCAAGAGCTCTCGGTTGACTTCATGCACCAGGCTTTCCGGAAAATACCCTCTGGCTGGACCGGTCTGATTGGTCACGATGACTACGGCAAAACCGGCCGCCTTAAGCCGCTTTATTCCTTCGGCTGCGCCCGGAATAATCTTCAGGCGCGAAATATGGTTCAGATAGCCCACTTCTTCGTTTACGGTGCCGTCTCGGTCCAGAAAAACTACTGGTCTCATGGATTGCAGACCTCCAAGGCTTTTTCCAAGACCTCCTCCACCGAAATCTCTGTAAGGCAGATATACCCCCTTTTACAGGTTCTTTTGAGACAGGGGCTGCAGGGAAGATCCTTCTTTACAATTTTGGCACGAGGGTTCAGAGGGCCCGTGGCCTCCGGGTCGGTAGAGCCAAAGATGGCCACCTGGGGCCTTTTCAACGCCGCCGCTACATGCATGAGCCCGGAATCGTTTGAGACAAAAACGGCTGCCTTGGCAATTACGGCCGAAACCGCAAGAAGATCGGTACGTCCACAAAGATTGCGACTATGAGGGAGATCCGCAAGGATCTTTTCTCCGGCAACTCTTTCGGCCGGACCACCCACCACCACCACCGAAAAACCCCGCCGGATAAATTCCACCGCAAGCGCTCGGAAACGGTCCGGTGGCCAGCGCTTGGCCGGCCCATACGCCGCTCCCGGGGCCAGGACGGCATAAGGCCCCGGGAGCTCACTTAAAAGGCTTGCAGTGTAAACTTGCATTTTCTCTGGGATAAAAAGTTCAAGCTCTCTATCCCTGATCTCATACCCCAGAGACGAAATAAGGTGGAGATAATAATCCCGCTGGTGGAGTTTTAGACGAGGAGGCCTCACAGCCTTAGTCAGAAGGTATCGTCGGCCATCAGTAGGGTAGCCCATTCTTTCCGGAATCCCCGCCAGAAAATAAATAAGCGCCGAAGAAAAGGAATTGGGAAGAAGCAGACCGCGCTTGAAACCATAGGGCCTGATCGCCTTAGCCGTCCGAAAGATTCCAAGCTTCCCGTTTGCCAAGGGAATAAACCCTTTGACCCCTGGAAAAACTTCGAAAAGGGGCTTCAAAAAAGGCCGCCCCAGAACCAAAAATTCCCCTTCCCGGGCCAAGGCCTTGAGCACCGGGGTGGCCATAACGGCATCTCCAAGCCAGTTTGGAAGACGCACAAGAAGCGTTGCCATCAAAAGTATCCTCTCCTAAAAATCCTTTTGAGGACCAAAGTGGCATAGGATCCCTTGGGGAGGAAGTACCGAAAAACGGCTTTCTTCTTTCCGGGATGTCTTTCGTCCTCTTGTAAGCTAAAGGTAAGCCCCTCTGGAAATATAACAGCCTCCCGGGGATACGTTTTGAAGACCAGGCCTTTGACCAAAGTCCGAAGTTTTGACAGGGCTGGAATGCCCTCTCGTGTAAGGACCTCCTCGTAAAGGATTCTCACATCAGGAGTCAGTTTGAGCCTCGGGCTGGGCAAAGGCAGTCTCAAAGAGCTTAACTCCTCTAGAGCCTCTGGGGACAATTTCTCATAAAAGGCAAACTCGCCAAGGAGATAAGGAACAGTGAAGTGGTCTAAATTTCTTCTGTTAAGATATCGCCTTAGGATCTCATTCCAGAGGTAGGCCTGGTAAGCATGGGCTAACATGAGAAGGTACTCGGCATCTATCAAAGCAAAAGCCCGTTTAAAAGTCCTCTTGCTAGGCTTATGGGCGACCAGAAATTCAAGGAGACGCCTCTCCCAAGGACTGGGAGCCAACTCAAGGCAAGATTCCACCTTAGGCCAATTACGACGCAGGCATTCCCGAAACTTCTCGGTGCGGCGATATTCGTATTGGGAACCCTCAACCAGCAGAAGATAAAGGGCTCTTTCATAGTTTCCAAGGACAGCCTCCCTAGCGGCAAAACCCTGGCCATGTCTAACAGATCCGAACCGTTGTTCATCAAAATAGTTAGGAAGCCCGAAACGCTTAACCGCCTCCACCTCTTGCGAAAGCTCTTCTTCGGAGGCTTCTACCTCTCTAACCGTGATCTCAAAAAGGTTTCCCTGAAGTCTGGCCTTCGACATGGGAGAGGAGACCTTCCCTAGGTATTCCAAGGTCCAACCTTCGCCGTGAAGATCCTTTTTGGGCCCCTGGGGGATAGTCACAAACTGATAAGAGACGGCATGACGATCCTTGAGGCCTCCATAGCCGATCTCGTCCTGTCGCCGCCGTAGCTTTCGAGCTATCTCGCCTAAAACATCCCAGGTAGTAAGGTCGCGTTTTTTTAAGCGATATAGGGCGTAATTCCCTTGTCCTTCAGGATGAATGTCGGCTACCTCATAGACTATGAAATCTTCTGGTATCTCCTTAATGTGCATACTTGTTTTTAAGGCTCCTTTTAAGTTATAAATAAAAAAGATAACTCATGAGTAACTATTTCGAAATCTTAAAAAAGCGCCTATCAGAGTGCGAAGAAGAACTTAACAGAGCTCAAGCGCTCCTTCTACTTGATCCTCTCACTGGCTTTTTCAATGAACAAGGTTTTAAAAGAGCCCTTTCAGCCGAAATGTCTCGATGTCTTAGAGAAGACCACTTCGTCGCTATTTCACTAATCGAAATACAAAGTTTGGATGTCCTCCAAAACGTTTATGGAGTCTATGGCGTCCAGAAAGTAGTGGCCTTCGTAGCCCAAGAGCTCAAACGTATACTCCGAAAATACGATATTTTGGGCACTACTAATAAAGGCCTCTTCTGGGCAGTTTGTTCCGTCAAACGAAGTAGCGAAGGCGCCAAAATCTCCGAACGACTTTACAAAAAACTCAATCAATTGGTTTACGACGATGGTGAAATCGTCTTTTCGATCAGGGTGGCTATCATAACTCGCATAGTTTGCGGGACTCAATGGATACCTGAGATCCTGAATCAACACTTAAAACTCCTTCCCAAGGCCCGCTTAGCCCAGGAACCCTTAATCCTTTTGGGCGAAGAAAATTCTAAAAGAATGATCATTGAGAGTGAAATCTTCAAAACCATCTCCCGCGGAGAACTGGCCCTGGCTCTTCAGCCTATCATAGACATTCACACCAAAAAGGTGGTCTTTTATGAAGTCCTAGCCCGCTATGTATCCGAAAACGACACCTTTCCGGCCCAAGTCTTTATGCCTGCGGTGGAGACCCTAGGACTATTTCGAGAAATGGATCGGCAAATTCTTTACAAAGCTTTAGCCGTTCTTAAGGAATCTCCTGAAATAGAAAAACTTTCTATTAATATTTCTCTAGAATATCTCTTTCGAGAATTGGAAAGTGATCTGCTTCGCTGGACCAAAGAACTTGAGATCCTCCACGAGGCGGTAATTCTAGAAATCACCGAACGAAAAAGCCCATTCTCTCCCCTGGCTTTGTCTTCTAAGCTCCATTTTCTCAAAAGCAACGGTTTTAATTTGGGTTTAGACGATTTCGGAGTAGAAATCTCAAACCTCTTCCTCCTTCGTGAAATTTCATGGGATCTAGTTAAAGTGGACGGACGCTTTATAAAAGGTCTTGTAACCAATAAGTTTGACCAAGAAGTGGTGCGCTTCCTCTCCGGTTGCACCAAACTTTTGAAATTCAAGCTTGTGGCCGAACAGGTGGAAGACGCTCATGTCTTCAATGAACTTTTTAGGTTCGGTATCCACTACGCCCAAGGCTTTTTCTGCGGCAAACCGGAAATTATTCCGGAGACCCGATTCCTTAAACCTCCAAGGAGGGAGGAGGGGTGAACCCCCCTCCTCAAGAGTTTTAAAGCTCAGGATACGTAACCTCCTTCTTTTCAGAATAGATAAGGTCGCACTTACTGCCTTTTATACAGTAATAAGTTTTCACTTCTATTATCGCCTCTTTGGTATCCTTGGGAAGGGTAAAAAGAAAGCGTTCCTCTCGGGTCTTTATAGGGGGCAAAGTGAGATCTAAAATTTCCTTGATCTGCCAGGCCCCATATCGCATACGACCCTCAATGTCCAGACCGATCTCGAAGAATTCTCTCTTTTCCTGGTGGAGGACTTTATCACTCCGGGGATCCTTGGCGGTCACTTCCAGGACCACCTTGCCTGACCAAAGTCAGCCGTCAGGTATCCGGTGTCCGGCTCTATTGGTAAGAAAAGCCTCTACATTCACTGCCGGAATCCATTTACCTACGCCATAACGGAACCCTTTGATCTCAGCCTGAAAATCAAGACCTTCTTTGACAATTTCCAAGTCATGGCCTCCAGGAAACCGGTGTCCTCGGCCCTTGGCATACATATGGCATTCTTGACAGGTCTTGCGCCCTCCAAGGGAGATATACCCATGATAGTAGCTTTGAGACAGGGTGTTACACATAGTACTTTCGCCATCAGAAGCGACATACACTCCGTGGCACCAGGCACAAAAGGCCGCACTTTTCAAGGTGGGCGTGTATTCCGTAGGGTGCTCGGCCTCTACATCCTCATTGGCAGTATAAATAGTCTGCGGATCAGGCTCTCCGAACCAGCCCGGCGCCGCCCGGTGAACTACAATATTATGGCAGGCATAACAGGAGATGTTCAACTTGGAAAGCTTGGCCACCGCCCTTTTGAACCGGGCTTCGTCTTTGGCCTCTTTGGCCTTTTTGGCCTCGATCATCAATTCCGCTATCTCTAGGGCCAGCCTTTCCGTGGCATATCGAACCTGGGGCAAATGGCAGTCTAGACACTTGAGTACCTCCTCTTTGTTAAGCTCCTTCTGCCATTCTTTAGGAACTCCAACCGTAAAAAAATTTGCTATACCCTTGATAGAATCTACCATCGAACGCGCATGAAAGGATTTTTCCCATTCGTGATAGATGTCCTCGTGACATTCCATACACTTCTTGGAACTGAAGGTCGCCACAAATTCATCGAAGTTGTCAATCAATCTTCCAGTGGGGAGCTCCAACTTTTTTTCATCGGCATAGCTTGAAAAAGATATCCAGAAAAACATAAAAATTAAAAATAAGAACCTAAAACTTTTTAACATAATACACCTCCTTATTAGTTTTCTGTCTAAAAGTAGTATCCATAAGAAATGCACTTTTTGTCAAGATAAAATCAAGAAATCTAAATTTCTATGGATTTTTATTTTTCGAAAAATAATATTCTCGATTTATCTCTTTAAAAGACTGAAAATTAAAGTTAAAAGGAGGCTTAAAAGTAGGCAGGTGGCCAAAGGAAAATAGAAGGTGAAATTGCCTTTGCGGATGAGAATATCTCCGGGAAGGCGAGGCCAAGAGGAAATTTTGGGAAGAGCCAAGGTTAGAAGACCGACCAGGACAAGAAACAGCCCGAAGAAGATGAGCATTTTAGCTAATTCGGTGAAAGGATTCATGGCGTTGCCTCCTTCGGCGAAGTTTCTTGTCGTAGCGCTCCTCCTCGCTGAATATACAGCCGCAATAAGGCTGACGATAGATACCCAGGGTGATGGCCTCTTCTTGGCCCTTACGATATCCGGGCCGGAAATCCTGATAGAAAAAAGTAACCTTAAACTGGGCCGCTAGGGCTTCTCCGATGTCACGGATGAGTTCATGCTTTTGGAAGGGACTGTAGAGAAGGGTAGTGGTAAAGGCCTCGGCCTTGAGTTCCGCGGCCAGCCGTGCGGTCTCCCTGAGTCTTAGGTAGTAGCAGACCTCACAACGATCGTCTTCCCGGAAAATGACCTCCCGCAAAAAAGTCCTTAGACCGTAGTCTCTGTTCCAGATGACCTCCAAGTCCTTTTTTTCGGCCACCTGTCTCAAGGCCGAAATACGCCGCCGGAACTCACGATAAGGATGAATGTTGGGGTTATAGAAAAAACCTATAGCCTCAAAACCCTCCTCCCTCAAAACCTTCAAGGGGTAAAGGGTACACGGACCACAACAGATATGTAGCAGAATCTGCTTCTTTTTCATTCTCTTAAAAATATTAATCCTTTAAATCCTTTTGACCACGGTTGTAGTAAAATGGAACTATGGCTTTTGCTCATCTCTTACCCAAACTTTTTCTCCTTCTTTTTGCGGCCTGGGGACTAGGTAGGCTGGCCCTGCGTTTGGGGTTTCCCATGCTCTTAGGAGAGATCCTGGCCGGTGTTCTTCTGGGCCCCCCCATTTTCGGGGTGGTTTCCCACTCCGAAAGTTTGAGATTCCTCTCCGAGCTGGGGGCCTTTTTCATCCTCTTTTACGCCGGGCTTGAGATCGAACCTCGAGAACTTGAAAAATATTTTTTCCGAGCCCTCCCCATAGCCCTAGGCGGCTTCTTCTTGCCCTTTGGCCTCGGTCTCGGCTTAGGTCTTCTCATGGGAATACCCTATCTTCAGGCCTTGGTTCTAGGGCTCCTTCTCTCGGTGTCCGCCATCGCAATTAACCTCTTGATTCTAAAGAAATTCGAGCTTCATCGCCTGGCCTTTGGACACTTGATATTGGCAGCTACTCTTTTTGTAGAGCTTCTCGCCATCCTATCTTTTACGGCGGTCTTTGAAATCTACCAAAAGAAACTTTTTGAATACGGAGCCTTGTTTTGGTCTGGATTCAAAATCGTCCTCTTTTTTGCCTCCACCGTATTAGTAGGAAGGTTTTTAGTCCCTCCTTTGGCTCGACGTTTCATCAAAAATGAAGATCGAGCCTTTACTTTTTCTCTCCTTGCGGCCTTAGGTTTGGCCTATCTAGCCGAAGAACTTGGAATCCATATAACCTTGGGAGCCTTTCTTGCAGGACAGTTCGTAAGCGAAGAAATTTTCGATCCGGAGGTCTTTGAGAAATTGAAGCAACGCTATTTTGGTCTCACCTTCGGTTTCCTTTCGCCAGTCTTCTTCGCCTCCTTGGGCTTTCAGTTGCAAATGACCTTTTCTTTGGAATTTCTTGAGCTGGCTTTACTGTTTCTTGCCATAGGTCTCCTAGGGAAAGTGATCGGAAGCGGTTTTTTTCAATGGCTCAGAACCAGAAACCTTTGGGAATCTATCGCTTGCGGCCTAGCCTTAAACGGTCGGGGAAGCGTGGATCTGGTGTTGGCCTCCGCGGCCTTTGAAACCGGACTTCTCTCCCCGGACCTCTTCGGGGCCTTGCTTTCGGCTATTTATGCCAGCGTTCTCGTTACCCCTATTCTCCTTAGATGGGCCCTTAAACGGGTCTGTGCCGGAGGTCACAGTCCCCATTTATGCCCGGAGAGTAAACCTCCCTTGACCTAAATCAAGGTCTAAAAGCGAATAAGTTTTATCCTAATTTGCAGGAGGTTTAAAATGCGTTGTCCGGGACAGGATACCCGATACTGGAAAGAAGACGCCATCTTTGAGGCTCCGTGTCCCTTTTGTGGGGAGGAGATCGAGTTTTTTAAGGACGATACCGTAAGGAAGTGCCCTGCCTGTGGCCAACAGGTACCTAACCCCCGCATGGATTTCGGGTGTGCGGCCTATTGTCGGTTTGCGGAACAGTGTCTGGGAAATCTGCCTCCAGAGCTACTGGCTCAGCGAGGAGAACTCCTTAAGGAACGGGTAGGACTGGCGGTGAAACGGATAGTTGGGAACGACTTTGAAAGGCTTGAGCGCATTCTAGGACTGGTGCAGAAAGTAGAGGCCCTAACAAAGGTGCGAAAGCGTTCTCCGGGAGCCCCGCTTATAGCCGCTTACTTGTTTTTCCTGAATTCTAAGGAAAGACAACAGGTCTTTAAAGAGGCCAATGTCCCGGAGGTTTTACGGGAAGAAATCCTTTCCGTAATTTCCAGACTTGGCGAAAAACCAGAACCCAAAAACTTTTTAAAGGAGGATTAAAATGGCTAAGACTTTACGGAAGATCATCGAAATTGATGAAGAGTTGTGTGACGGCTGCGGGCAGTGTGTGCCGGCCTGTGCGGAGGGGGCTATTCAGATCATAAACGGCAAGGCCCGCCTGATAGCGGAAAAACTGTGCGATGGCTTGGGAGCCTGTATCGGAAACTGCCCTAAGGGAGCTCTCAAGATAGTGGAAAGGGAAGCCGAAGAATTCGACCATCAAGCAGTGGAAGAGCACCTACAGCATTTACGTGCAAAGGAGACCTTGGCCTGCGGATGTCCTAGAAGTCAGGTACGGGAATTCGAAGCCGTTGTTACTGGGACCTCTGAGGCTGAAATCCCTTCGGCTCTAACGCAGTGGCCGGTCCAGATCCGCCTAGTGCCGCCCACCGCCCCTTTCCTCAAAGGGGCCGACCTCCTGATCGCCGCCGACTGCGTACCGGTGGCCTATCCAGAGCTTCATACTAAGATGCTTCCCGGCAAAAAGATCATGATCGGATGTCCTAAATTTGATCCCGCGGAAGAATACGTAGCCCGCTTGAGCGAGGTTCTAAGGCAAGCCCAACCCCGGAGCGTAACTTTAGTTATTATGGAGGTTCCCTGCTGCCGAGGCCTGGCCATGATCCTTGAGGAGGCCCGTCGAAGGGCCGGGATTGAAATACCCATCAAAGTCCAGGTGGTAAGCGTAAAAGGCGATATCCTGCAGGAGGAGGAGATTTAGGATGCGATGGACCCCGGAGGCCGAGGCCTGGCTCAAACGGGTGCCCTTTTTTGTCAGAAAAAAGGTAAAACAGGAAGTTGAAAAATGGCTCTCCGCTCAGGGTAAAACTGAGGTTACGGAAGAGGACTTCCTCAAGGCCAAGCAAGCACTGAGGGGCAAGGCTTCGGAGGCCCGAGAGGGCTTTGCGGTAGAAGCCTGTTTCGGGGGAAGCGGTTGCGAAAACGCCCTCACAGATTCAAAAAAGCTGCTTTCCAGGATAGAAGAGATCCTAAAAGCCGCCGGACTTACGGATTTCTTAAAAGGAAAAGTTGGCGGACCGCTCAAGCATCACAACGCCTTTCGGGTAGGACTTTCAGAGTGTCCCAACGCCTGCTCCCAGATTCATATTAAGGACTTCGCTATTCATGGCCGGATCTTACTTGAAGTAGAACCAGGCCTATGTAGTTTTTGTGAGTCCTGCCTTGAGGTTTGCGAGGAGGAGGCCATAAGGCTATCGGAGGCCGGTCCCTTGGTGGACGAGGAGCGTTGTGTGGCCTGCGGAGCCTGCACCCGGATCTGCCCTACCGGGGCCCTGCGAGAGGCCAACCGGGGTTATCGTATCCTCGTGGGGGGCAAACTCGGAAGACGACCGAGATTGGCCACCGAGCTCGTACCCTTTACCGACATCGAAGGTGTGCTTTCAATACTCGAGCGGGTACTTAAAGTGTATCAAGAAGAGAACCAAAAGGGAGAACGCCTCGGGACCATCATAGAAAGATTGGGCTTTGAAGAATTTAAGAAAAAAGTGCTTTAATGAAGGCAAAAACCTCTTCCGGAAGAGGCCTTGCCCACATGATATGAAAAAAGGTCTGTGAACCCTCTACTCTTATCTGGCGAGTCATACCCACTAATCCCAAGGTGAAACCCTTCTCATCGGAGACATTAATACTGCCCCTCAAATAAATTGGCAAAACGTGCCAATCAAAAGAAAGGACTTTTTTGGCAAAAACGCAGGCCCCGCCTCTAGAAATATCCTTGAGGAAGGTTACTAACCCGGAAGTCTTCAAGATCTCTGAAAATTCATCCACTACATTTTCGTTCTGGTCTATAATGAGGTCGTATACGTATCCTTTGTTCACAATCTCAAAGGTTTCTTTGGAGATATTGGTATCTCTAAGGAGGAAATATCTTTCCGAAAAAAGGGCTTCAAAGAGTGAAATAGGTAAAAAAGATATGAAAACCGCTTCTTCACGAGGAATCTCTAACCTTTCCTCCATTCTGGGGTTAGTGATGGCAAGTTTTACTTTATGATCATCTACCACTTCTTCTACCTTCCCTTGAAGGACATAGCGCTCTTTGGGAGTGGCCACCACCAGGACTAAGTTTTCGTTGGGTTTGATCGTAGGTTTATCCTCTGAAAATGCTATTTTAAGTTCCTTCCCCGCACCTTCTTCGACTAGAGCCTTAAAAGGTTTTCCTTGATGAAAGGCGAGAATCTCCTTTTTCTTAAAAAGCACTTCAGCCCTTATAGGCCTGGGGAGCTTATCGAAAGAATTGATCTGAAGATTTCTTTTATAAAGCGTCTGGCGTAGATAAGAGGGAAGCCTTATCTTTTCGGGCATATTCAACCTCGCCTTTCAAGTATCTTACAAAAAGGGGGAGCTCAAGGCCATAACTCTTGAGAAGCTTTTCGTTCAGGATCACATCCGATGGCCTTCCGCAAGCCACGACCTTTCCCTGATAAAGAACCACTACCCGATCAGCCGTCTCATAGGCCAGTTCCAAGTCGTGAGTGGCAACGATTCGCGTAAGCCTAAGACCTTTCATGAGCTCCAAAAACTGTTTTCGGGCCCGGGGATCGAGGTTACTGGTAGGTTCATCAAGGAGCAGGACGTCGGGTTGCATAGAAAGCACAGTGGCCAGGGCAACCCGCCGCCGCTCTCCAAAACTCAGGTGATGAGGACTGCGCTCTTCGAAGCCAGAAAGGCCAACCTTCTCAAGGGCCTCCTTCACCCGGCGGTGAACCTCCTCCTCGGAAAAGCCCATCTGCCTAGGACCAAAGGCCACATCCTCATAGACCGTAAGGGAAAAAAGCTGGGTGTCCGGATCTTGAAAGAGGATCCCAATCTCCAGTCGTCGAGGGTCCTTGAGACCATTTAAGTGACGGCCTTTATAGAGGACTTCTCCCTCTACGGGAATGAGACCGGCCAAGGCCAAAAGCAAGGTAGATTTGCCAGCCCCGTTGGGACCAATAATCGCTACCGCTTCCCCAGAAAAGACCTCCAGGTTTACCCCTCGAAGGGCCTGCCGGCCATCGGGATAGGTATAGCTTAAACTTCGGACCTCAAAGATTTTTGTCATTTAAAATTCATTTTAGCATGGGGTTTGCTTCTGCTAAAGTTTGGGCTAACCTTTCCGGGTATGAAACGCATCCTTATCGTGGGAGCTGGAGAGGTAGGCTATCACCTAGCCGAAAGGCTTTCGGCCGAAGGCCACCAGGTAGTGATCATCGAAACCAATACTCAAAAAATAAAACGCCTCGAAAAACTCAACATCCTTGCGGTAAAGGGAAGCGGAGCCTCCGCCAAGACCCTTGAGGAAGCCGGTATACGGGAGGCCGATCTCTTTATTGCGGTCACCAACAGCGACGAGATCAACCTCATTTCCTGTCTCCTAGCCCGGGAATATGGCGTTCCCCGAAAGATCGCTCGGGTAAAGAGTGAGGAATATCTCTCACCGGAGTCGCCCTTGAACGAGGAAAAACTAGGACTAGATCTAATCGTCAACCCTGTGCGAGCGCTTGCGGAGGAAATCGTCCGGCTTTCCCGGTTCTCTCAACTTTCCGACTGGGAAGAATTTGGTGGAGGACAGATCCTTCTTATTGGCTATCAGGTAAGGCCCAAAACGGCTCTTGCTGGAGTTAAGATTTCGGATCTCATGGAACTCCGCAAACTTTACGCTTTCCTCATCGTGGCTATCGTGCGAAAGGGTAAAACCATCATCCCTCGGGGAGATACCATTCTGAGACCACAAGATAGAGTCTTTCTGATCTTAAAAAAGAAAGACCTCAAGGCCATTGAACATCTTTTAGGAATAAAACTTGCCCCTCCCAAAAAGGTTTTTGTCATTGGCGGCGGCAAGGTGGGCAAACTCGTGGCCGAACAACTGGAAAAAGAAGTAGAAGAAGTAGTAGTAGTAGAAACCGATCTTGAACGTTGTGAACTCCTTTCTGAGAGCCTTTCCCGAGCCCTAGTTCTCAATGTTGATGGCCTTGAGGCCCAGGAACTGATCAAAGAGGGGCTAGATAGGGCAGATTTGGTGATCTCGGTAACCAATAGCGACACCGTAAATATCCTTTCGGCCCTGCTGGCCAAACATTATGGGGCCCAAAGGGTCATCATTCGCGTGGATCACCCGGATTTTATCCCCCTTCTTAATCCTTTAGGAATTGATAAGACCCTCTCCTCTCGCCTGGTAACTTCGGATCAGATCCTGCGGTTTGTAAAAAGCAGCCGGATATTTTCTGTAACCAGTTTTCTGGAAACCATGGTAGAGGTGGAGGAAATTGAAGTCCCACCGAAAAGGACATTTGAGGAGGGCGTAAAGATCCGAGAACTCGACCTTCCCGAAGATACTATTGTGGGGGCCCTTTACCGTAACGGCGAAGTCCTCATCCCTTCCGGAGAAACCGTCATAAAAAGCGGAGATCTCTTGGTGATCATAGGTCTCCGCAAGGGTCTTTCTAAGGTAGAAAAGATCTTCGAATTATGAAACTCGGAGTCCTTCTCTACTTTCTAGGGGGTTTCCTCCTCTTTTTTTCGGTAGCTTTACTTCTTCCCCTTTTAATAGCCCTTTGGTATCACGAGAGTATCTGGTGGGTCTTTCCGGTCTCAGCGGCCGTTTCGGCCTCGCTAGGGGCCATCCTTATTTTTTCCATAAAAAGCGAGGAAGACCTGGGTTACCGGGAAGGGTTTGCAGTAGTGGCCTTCTCGTGGATCCTTGCCGGTGCCATAGGGGCCCTGCCCTATATCCTTTCCGGAGTCCTTTCGCCGGTGGACGCCCTTTTCGAATCTGTTTCCGGTTTCACCACCACCGGTTCCACGGTCTTCGAAAAACTGGAGAACCTTCCCCGAGGACTTCTTTTCTGGCGTTCTCTTAGCCAGTGGCTTGGTGGTATGGGCATTATTGTGTTGTCGCTAGCCATACTACCATTTCTCGGGATCGGAGGGGCCCAGCTTTATCAGGCCGAAGTACCGGGATTGGTCAAGGACCGCCTCACCCCTCGTATTCAGGACACTGCCCGCATCTTGTGGAGCGTTTATGTGCTCTTCACCCTCGTAGAAACCCTGCTTCTACTGTTGGGAGGTCTTTCTCCCTACGAAGCTATATCCCACGCCTTCACCACCATGGCTACCGGGGGTTTTTCCACACGGACCGCAAGTATAGGGGCCTTCGATTCAGCCTACATAGACTACGTAGTAACCTTTTTCATGTTCCTTGCGGGTACCAACTTCGCTTTGCATTACCGGGCCTTGAAAGGTGACCTCAAAGTCTATCTTCAAGACGAAGAATTTCGGTTCTATTTTATGGTCACTCTGCTCGCTACCCTGCTCTGTCTGATCTTCACTCTACCAAAATACGGGCTTATTTCGGCCTTCCGTTACGGAACTTTTCAGGTAGTCTCCATTATGACCACCACCGGTTACGGCACCGCGGACTACGATGCCTGGCCCCAGATTTTGAGACTCATGATGGTGATCCTCATGTGCTTCGGTGGTATGGCCGGATCTACCGGAGGCGGCGTCAAACAGGTCCGTATGCTCCTTTTCTTTAGATTTATAAAGATCCAGTTCCGAAAGCTCCTACACCCCCGAGCAGTGGAAACCCTCAAATATCAGGGCGAAAGGGTTCCGCAGGAAGTGATCCAGAGTCTTTTCGGATTCTTGGCCCTTTATCTCTTGATATTTCTTGCAGCCTCATTTATCGTCTGTGCTCAGGGAGTTGATCTTGAGACCGGAGTTTCGGCCGTAGCCGCCACCTTAAACAACATTGGACCAGGACTGGCGAAAGTGGGGCCTACCCAGAACTTCGCCCATTTACCCGATCTATCCAAACTGGTCCTCACTTTCTGTATGCTCGCGGGACGTTTAGAACTCTTTCCCATGATGATCATCCTCACCCGCTCTTACTGGAAGGACGTCAAAGGCCCGAATTTTAGGTTCTAGAGTCTCTCCAAGCGGGCAAACTTAAGATGGAGGGTCTTTTCGCCGTGGGTGATAAAATGGACGCGAATCTTTTCTTCGCTGAGAACGTCACGGACTTCGCCTTCTCCGAAACGGGGGTGCCAGACCAGATCACCCGGCCTGAACTCACTGCCAGTTTCCTCGGAAAGATCTTCTTCTGGCTTTTCATCTCGGTAAGGCTCAAATAAAGAACCTGGCAACTCTTCCAGAAAACGGGAGGGTTTGAGGATGACCCGACCTTCTCCCGGCACATAACCGGTTACCGGATAGCAAAGATAGAGATTTTCACGGGCTCTAGTTACAGCCACGTAAAATAGGCGCCTTTCTTCCTCAAGTTCCTCCTCACTGCCGGCGGCATAGGCCGAAGGAAACCGACCTTCAGAAAGCGAAATCACGAAGACCGTGTGCCACTCAAGTCCCTTGGCGGAGTGGATGGTGGAGAGCACCATATGGTCCTCGTCCTCGGTCTCAGGCTCAAGACCGGCCACTGATGATTCTGGAGGCTCAAGGGCCAGATCCGTAAGGAACTCCGCTAAATCTCCGTACTTATGAGAAAGCGTGATCAAACTCTCGAGATCCCTCTCACGTTTGGGATAGTCATCGTGATAGACCCGCTCAAGGATGGGAGAATAGTAGTCCACCAGCTTTTCGAGTTTTTCTTCCACCGAAGACAACTTCTGGAGCTCCCTCAGGACTTCAGCCAAGGCCGCAAGGTGCCTTTCAAAGGATGGCTTGGCCCTAAACTCCGAAAGAGCCCGAATGGGATCCGAGGAAGACCGAAGGTGGGCTATGATCCTCTCTGCGCTCCGCGGGCCCACGCCCTCAAGCAGAAGCAAGGCCCTGTTCCAAGAAAGAAAATCGTAAGGGTTGAGTAAGATCCGGAGATGAGCGACCACATCTTTGATATGTGCGGCCTCAATTAGTTTCAAACCTCCATACTTTACGAAAGGAATATCCCTCTTGGCAAGTTCGAGTTCGAGATCGAAGGAGTGAAAGGCCGCCCGGAAGAGAACGGCCACTTCTGAAAGGGGCACGCCTTCCTCCCGGAGTTCCAGAATGCGTTGGGCCACAAAGCTACTCTGATCGGCCTCATCCCGGGCACGATAAATTTTAGGTTTCCGACCACCTTTCTTTCGTGTAAAAAGACACTTAGTGTATTTCTCACGGGCCCTTTCGATGACCGCGTTGGCCAGATCCAAAATAGGCTGAGTGCTCCGATAGTTCTCCTCAAGCTTTATGATACGGGTCCCAGGAAAGAGTTTCGGGAACTCCAGGATATTTCTAAAATTGGCGCCCCGGAAGGCGTAAATGCTCTGGGAGTCATCTCCCACCACCATTACGTTTCCGTGTCCTTCGGCCATGAGCCTCACAATTTCGGCCTGGAGGCGGTTGGTGTCCTGATATTCGTCCACCATAATGAACTCAAAGCGCTGAGAGATTTCTCTTCGTACCGCCCGATTTTCGAGAAGGACACGGTACCAGTTGAGAAGCAAATCATCGTAGTCCATAAGTTGATGTTCCTGCTTGTAGCGCTGGTATTCAGCAAATAACCGCTCTATATCAGGAAGATGATCTAGAAAATGGGGATATTCCCTTTCAAGGAGTTCGGAAATGGTTTTTCCCTGGTTTACAGCCTTACTGAAAAGGGAGGCCAAGGTTGACTTTTTCGGAAAACGCTTGCTCTTTTCCGAAAATCCGAGGGCGGCCCTCAAAAGGTTGATGGCGTCCTCGGTATCCCCACGGTCAAGCACAGTAAAATTCGGCCCATAGCCTATGAGATGTCCGTACTCTCTAAGCATACTATGGGCCAGGGAATGAAAAGTGCCACCGGATACGCGCTCACAAGAGGCGTCCAAGATCATAGCCGCCCGTCGCAGCATCTCCCGAGAAGCCTTACGGGTAAAGGTTAAAAGAAGGATCTTTTCCGGAGGAACGCCTTCTTCCACCAGACGGGCTACCCGGTAAACCAAGGTGCGAGTCTTTCCAGAACCCGCCCCAGCTATGACTAAAATCGGCCCAAAAAGAGTCCTTACGGCCTCAAGCTGGGCCGGATTGAGCTCTTTTGAGTAATCCACACGCCTTCCCTTCAAAAACACCCTGTAGTATAATCCTTCTTCAAAATAAAGAAAGTGCCCATTCTTAGATCTCCGGTGTTCAAATATTTTGGGAAAAGCTGTTGAAAGGGAGGTTGAAAATTACGTCTCCAAAATTCAAGATCTTTTTCAACACCTTTTCTGACAATGAAGTTAATCAAAAAGTCTCAGAAAAAACTTTAGTTAGATCTTTTACAAGGAAAAGCTCTGAATCAATTTCTAATAAGGAGAATGATATATGAAAGCTATAGTAGATAAGGAAAGACTTTTGAAAGTCTTGAGCAGGATACAGGCCGTAGCAGACAAGAAGTCTTCTATGGCCATCCTTTCTACGGTGTTGGTAGAAGGACGGGAAGAAAAGCTTACTTTTTCAGCTACGGACTTAGAAATAGGCTATCGGGGAACTTTGGTTTCGGATATTGAAGGCGAAGGGGCCTTCTGTCTTCCGGCACGCAAATTTTATGAGATCGTAAAGAGTTTTCCTAAGGAAAATGTAGTTATTGAGACTGCGGACGGCGAAGGGGTAGTGGTAAGGGATCTGGATGAAGATCTGGCCTATAGACTGGCAGTCTTTCCGGCAGAGGATTTTCCTAGTCTTCCGGAGATCTCGGGAGAGGCTATGATAGACATACCGGGGGAGACTCTGGAAGAGATGATTGAGAAGACCATATTTGCGGCCTCTACCGAAGAGGCTCGGTATGCCCTTTCGGGTATTTTCGTAACCCGGGAGGGAGATGACAAGCTTAGAATGGTAGCCACCGATGGACATCGTCTTTCCCTTATAGATCGTGAGGTTCCCGGGGTGGAAAGCCTGGATCTTTCCGAGGGGGTAATCGTGCCCCGTAAGGCCGCTCAGGAAATGAAGCGTATAGCCGCTGACGAAATGGTTGTAAGGATTGGTGTGCGGGAAAATCATTTTCTACTTGCCTCTTCTGAGGGCATGCTCATGGCCCGTTTCATAGAAGGCCAGTTTCCGGACTATCGGGCTGTCATACCTCAGGAGAGCGGTCGGGTGGTCGTTTTTGACCGAGCGAAGCTTTCCGAGGCCTTAAAACGAGTTACCCTTCTTTCCACTGAAAAATACAAGGTAGTGCGTTTCGAGTTTTCTCCGGGTGAAGTGGTACTTATCGGAACCGGAGGGGAACTTGGAGAGGCCCGGGAGCGTCTTACGGTGGCCTATGAGGGCGAACCCTTCACCATCAACTTCAATGCCCGCTATTTACTTGAGGTCTTCAATGTGATGGCCTCTGAGGAAGTGGAGCTTGATATTGGTTCTGAGCGCACTCCCTGTCGCATTACCGGTTCCAAAGATGAGGGCTTTATGGCCCTGGTAATGCCGATGGCGCTTTAAGGAGTCTTTGCGGTATGTCTAAGCAAACCTACGGTGCTGAAAGTATTAGGGTCCTTTCTGGTCTTGAAGGGGTTCGGGTAAGGCCAGCCATGTACATTGGTTCCACCGGCCCGGAGGGGTTTCATCATCTCCTCTGGGAAGTTCTGGACAATTCGGTGGACGAAGCCCTGGCCGGCTATTGCAACCAGATTCAGGTAGTCCTCAATGCCGATGGTTCGGCCACTGTAGAGGACAATGGACGGGGTATTCCGGTTGATATCCATCCCCAGGAAGGTATCTCAGCCCTTGAAGTGGTGATGACACGGCTTCATGCCGGCGGAAAGTTTGAAAGAGCGGTCTATAAGGTTTCCGGCGGTCTTCACGGGGTGGGGGTTTCAGTGGTAAACGCCCTTTCGGAGTGGCTTGTCGCCGAGGTTTACCGGGAGGGTTTTATCTACCGCCAGAGCTATCGGCGTGGAATTCCGGATGGGCCGGTTGAAAAGATAGGCAGGACTCAGAAGACTGGAACTCGGGTGACCTTCAAGCCCGATCCCGAGATCTTTGGGGAGCTAGAATTCGATTACGAGGTCATAAAAAACCGTCTTCGAGAGTTGGCCTTCCTAAATCCCGAGGTGAAGTTCATTTTGAGGGACGAGAGGACCGGGGCCGAGGAGACATTTCATTTCAAAGGCGGTCTTTCGGAGTTCGTCAAGTACCTGAATCGTAAACGTGAACCTATCCACCGAAAAATTGTTCATCTTTCCGGGGAAAGGGATCTAGTAAAGGTCGAAGTGGCCTTACAATATCACACTGGTTATACCGAGACCGTATATGCCTATGTCAACAACATCCACACCCGTGAAGGAGGCAGCCATCTGGTAGGTTTCCGGACGGCTCTGACCCGGGCCATCAATCGCTATCTCTCCTCGGCGGAAGGTCTTCCCAAGAATATGCGGGTCAAGGTGGAAGGTGAGGACGTAAGAGAAGGCCTCTGCGCCGTCATTTCTTTGAGGATGCCTGATCCGCAGTTTGAAGGCCAGACCAAGATGAAACTAGGGAATAGTGAAATTAAGCCCTTAGTGGATTCTATCGTTTTTGAGGGCCTCATGCGGTTCTTTGAGGAGAACCCCGGAGAGGCCAAGAAGATTATGGCCAAGGTGGTGCAGGCCGCCCGAGCCCGGGAGGCCGCCCGTAAGGCCCGGGAGATCGCTCGCAAAAAGGGAGAAGCTCTAGAGACTCTAGTGGCCGGGAAACTCGCCGAATGTCAGGAAAAGGATCCCGAAAAGAGGGAACTTTTCATCGTGGAGGGTGATTCCGCAGGCGGTTCAGCCAAACAGGCTCGTGACCGGCGTTTCCAGGCTATTCTTCCCTTGAGGGGAAAAATCCTTAATGTGGAAAAGGCTCGCATAGACAAGGTTCTTTCCTCCGAGGAGATCAAGCAGTTAGTAGCTTCTCTTGGTACGGGTATCGGGCCAGATTTTGATCCCGAGAAGGCTCGGTTTCGGCGTATTATTATCATGACGGACGCAGATGTGGACGGGGCCCATATCCGGACTCTACTTTTAACCTTTTTTTATCGCCAAATGACGGAACTTCTAGAGAGGGGATGGCTTTATATTGCCCAGCCTCCTCTCTATCGGGTAAGTGAAAACAAGAAGGATATCTATATTAAAGATGATGCTTCTTTAGACGCGTATCTTTTTGGAAGGGCCTTAAAGAAGGTAATCCTCAATCTTTCGGGCGAGATCGTTTCGGCGGACCTCTCCCGAAGGATACTTGAGGATATGGCCGGTCTTGAGCGAGCCCTTTCGGAGCTTCTGCGTCGGGGTATCCCTCCAGATGGGGCCCTGGTTCTAGTTTCTTCGGGTTTTACCCGGGCGGATCATTTTGATTCTGAGGAGCGGGTGGCTGAACTGGCTGAAAGGTTCAAGGAGAAAGGTTACGCGGTTGGCCGCTTAAAATCCAGTAGTGAAAGACCGGAGGCCTACGAATTTGAGGTCACCTCCCAAAAAGAGGGTTATCTTTCTTACACTGTGGGTCCGGCCATTCCGGTAAGAAGGGAATTCCGGGAGGTGGTTCGCTTTTATCGGAGATTGGAACCCTACCTCGGAAAAAGGGTAGAGATAAAGATAGGAGAAGAAAAAAGAGCCTACCAAGATCTTATCTCTGGGCTCTCAGAGATATTGGTTTTGGTGAGGGATACCGGTAGAAAAGGTCTCCATATCCAGCGCTATAAAGGTCTTGGAGAAATGAACCCCTCCCAGCTTTGGGAAACCACCATGGATCCCGAAAGAAGAATTCTTCTTAGGGTGGAGGTTCAGGACGCCGCGGAGGCCGATGAACTGTTTTCGACCCTTATGGGAGACAAGGTTGAACCTCGCAGGGAATTTATCCAAACCCACGCCCTAGAATACCGTGAACTGGATGTGTAGGCTTATTTTAAGTCTTTTGACTCTTTTTTTAGGAATTCTCAGTTCAAACTCCTGGCCGGCATCTTATGTAGGTTCTGAAAGTTGTAAAAAATGTCACCCCAAGATCTATCAAGGTTGGCGTTCTACGCTCCATCCCTACATGTTGAGAAAGGCCCGTGAGGGGAGTCTAGTTTCGAATTGGAAAGACACCACCCTGAAATTTGGAAAAAAAGAGATTCGTCTAAAAAAGATAGGTTCTGAGTATTGGGTAGAGATAGAGCGTCTTGGAAAAAAGAAGTCTTATCGGGTGGATTATGTCTTCGGCGGAAATTGGAAACAGCTCTATCTTACGGTTTTTCCAAACGGCGAGATCCATATTCTTCCTATAAGTTGGTTGGTTGAGGATAGAAAATGGGAAATAAACAAGTATTGGCCGGGGACGGTTTATCAATACCAGTGTATGGGCTGTCATGTCACCGGTTTAAAGATTGTTCGAGATGCCAAGGGGAAGATTATAGAGACCCGCTTTAAAGAACTGGGGGTGGGCTGTGAGGCTTGCCACGGTCCGGGAGAGGAGCACATAAAGGCCCCTGCGGAAAAGAAGAGCGAGACCATCGTCAATCCGGCCCGTATTCCTTATACTCGCAGGGCGGCCATGGTTTGTGGGGCTTGTCATAATCGCGGCGAAACTCTAGATGGTCTTTACCGTTATCCCGTAGGTTTCCTTCCAGGCACTTCCTTTGACTTCAATTTCGTCTTCAAACCAGTGATCTATCCGGATGGCAGTTCCAAAGTCAATTATCAGCAATACCGAGACTGGTTAGAGAGCGGTCATTACCGGGCCGGAGTGATGTGCTGGGATTGTCATGAAGTTCACAGTAAAGGCCGTGCCAATCGCTTCCAGACCAAACTTCCTGGAAATAAGCTTTGCCGTAGCTGCCACGAAGTAGAGAGAAAGGGCGTCCACGGCCTACATAGTGTTAATAATTGTATAGGCTGTCATATGCCTCTGGTGGGAAGGAGAGGTATAAATCGGGATGTCCATAGTCATCGTTTTCGGGTAATTTATCCGGCGTGGACCTTAAAGATTGGAAGTTTTGAAAAACAACCTAACTCTTGCAATGCCTGTCACTATCACAAAAAGGATAGTCCCGAACGGTTACAAAAGTTACTGGATTATGCTAAAGAAGGATTTAGCTTTTAATTACGAGGTTTTTTCAGGAGGTAGGAGATGGAATGTAAGAGGGAGCAGAATCTCAAGCGATGCAATTGCACTTATGATCCCTGTCCCAAAAAGGGGATTTGCTGTGAGTGTTTGAAGTATCATCTTTCCATGAGACAGCTTCCGGCTTGCTGTTTCCCGCCGGAGGCTGAACGCACCTACGATCGTAGTTTCGAGCATTTCGCCCGCCTGGTGAACGAGGGAAGAGTTTAGATGGATTCTCGAGAGTTGGCGCTCAAGCTTGCCCGACTGATCGAGGAGAAAAAGGGCGAGGAACTGGTAATCATAGATGTAAGAGGGCGGGCTAGTTATACCGATTTTATCCTCATCTGTAGTGCCCGTTCGGCCAGGCACGTGCAGGGATTGGCCGAATTTATCGAGAGCGAGGCCGCGCGGGAGGGTATACACCCCCTGAGCGTAGAAGGCCTCACCCAGGGGCACTGGGTAGTGATGGACTATGAAGACGCGGTGGTACACATCTTTTATGAACCGGTAAGAAAAGTTTACGACCTTGAGGGTCTGTGGTCTGAGGCTCCCAGATTAGAAATAGAAGAGGGGAAGGCATGAGGGAGGTGAGACCTCTTCTTCTCATCATCATGGATGGCTGGGGATGGCGGGAGGATGAGCATGCCAACGCCATAAGGCTTGCCGGAACCCCAAATTTAGACGCCATCAAGGCCGAATATCCCTTTACCCTGCTTCAAGCTTCGGGAGAAGCCGTAGGGCTTCCGGCTGGACAGATGGGAAACTCCGAGGTGGGACATCTTAATATCGGGGCCGGGCGTATTGTTTATCAGGACCTAACCCGCATAAATCTGGCCATCCGGGAGGGAACTTTTTTTCGTAATCCCGAACTCCTCAAGGTGGCCGAAAAGGTGCGGGAAACCGGGGGAAGGATCCATCTCATGGGTCTGGTCTCTGACGGCGGGGTGCACAGCTCTATCGAGCACCTTTACGCCTTGCTTGAGCTCTATCGTAAAGAGGGCCTATGTGATCGCTTATTCGTGCATGTCTTTACCGATGGCCGAGATACGGCCCCGGATGTGGCTGACCGTTTTGTAGAGGCCTTACTTAAAAAGATGGCCGAACTCGGTTGCGGCAAGATCGCCACCGTCTCTGGTCGTTACTACGCTATGGATCGAGATCGGCGCTGGGAACGCACGCAACTAGCTTACGAGGCCCTGGTGCTCGGCCGCGGGCTTACGGCTCAAGATCCCTTAATAGCTGTAAAAGAGGCCTTTGCCCGAGGGGAGACCGACGAGTTCATCAAACCTACGGTCATAGTAGAGGATGGTCAGCCGGTAGCCACCATAGAGGACGGGGATGCGGTGGTGTTTTTCAACTTTCGGGCCGACCGGGCCCGACAGCTCACTCAGGCCTTAACGGATCCGGAATTCAACGAATTTTCAAGGGAAAAGATCCCGAAGCTGAGCTATTACGTCTGTTTTACCCTTTACGATAAAGAATTCGATCTTCCAGTAGCCTTTCCCCCAGAAAAACTGCAAAGGATATGGGGCGAAGAGGTAAGCCGGGCCGGTCTTACTCAGCTCCGCATCGCCGAGACCGAAAAGTATGCCCATGTAACCTATTTTTTTAACGGTGGTGAAGAAAATCCATTTCCACGAGAGGAACGCAAACTGGTGCCTTCACCTCGAGAGGTTCCAACCTACGACTTGAAGCCCGAGATGAGCGCTTATGAGGTTACGGAGGAATTGATACAGAGGCTACAAAGGAATCGTTACGCTCTGGTGGTTCTCAACTTTGCCAATGGGGACATGGTGGGGCACACCGGGGTGCTTGAGGCCGCCGTGAAGGCCGTAAGAGTGGTGGATGAGTGTGTGGGTAAGGTAATCCGGGTCTTCAGGGAAACCCACGGCGGATCGGTGATCGTGACCGCGGATCACGGAAACTGTGAGCTTATGGCCGATGAAAACGGACATCCTCATACGGCCCATACCGCCAACCCGATCCCTTTTTATCTGGTAGATGACCGGTTTCGAGGACGGAAACTTAAAGAGGGTATTCTTGCCGATATTGCTCCAACCGGACTCTATCTTATGGGGCTTAATATCCCGGATGAAATGACAGGGAAAGTACTTATTGAGGGCGTTTAATTGAATTGCTTCCAAGCATTTCTAGGAGTCGGTCTAAGATCTCCCTTATTTCGTCCTCCCGCGAAAGGATTTCCTCCATCTTCCTTTCGCACCATTCGAGTTCTTCGAGGGATAGGTTGTGCCAAGAGAGAGTTTTAAAGAAGAATGAAAATTGACGTCTTTCCTGTAGCCGACGGTTAAGTTCCCAGGAAATTTCCTCCGAGACCTTGGGAGAGGTAAGGAGATCCGCAAAGAAGTGTAGATCATCTTCTTGCTTGCGATAGAAAGCCTCCAGCCAATCTTTGAGAGTACAAACCCTAGCCATGCCTTAAATATAGCGTATTATTTTCTCTCGGCCAAAATTAAGAAAGGCTTTGGCCAATGGAGAAAGTGTGCGTTTGACCGGATAAACCAGGAAAAATTTCCTTTTGAGAGGCAAATCTTTTACGTAAACGATCCTTAATTCTCCAGAAGCCAGTTCTTCCTCTACGGCCAATTTGGACACAAAGGCCAAGCCTAAGCCGGCTTTGGCCGCTTGTTTGACGGCCTCCGTGGAGCCCATTTCGGCTACAATCTGGAGCTTTTCAGGAGAATAACCTTTCTTCTCCAGAGCGGTCCAAACCGTTCTCCAGGTTCCAGAACCTACTTCTCGAGCAATGATGGGCAAGGACGATAAGTCTGAAACCTTTATTTCGGAAGGAATATCTAGATTTCGAGAACCAATGAGTATGATTTCGTCTTCACAGCAAGGCTCAAAAAAGAGTTCTTGGTCTTCCTCCCTAGCTCCCACCATACCGACTTCGAGTTCTCCGTTCTTTACCAGTTCTATGATTTCTTCAGTGTCTCCCACCTTCACGAAGATCGAAATGTCAGGATAGTTTCTGCGGAACTCCGCAATGAGATGGGGCAGGATGTACTGGCCTGGGATGGTACTTCCTCCCAGATCGAGTTTTCCGGTCTTTTCACCTTTGAAATAAGCCATTTCTCGTTCCATTTCCTTGTAGATCAACAACAGTTTTTTGGCATAGCCGTAAAGAAGTTTTCCGGCTCGGGTGGGAGTCACCGCCCGGGTGTGCCGGTCAAAGAGTTTTAGTCCGAAATACTCCTCTAGAGATTTGATGTGTCCGGAGATGGTGGGTTGGGTAAGATAAATCCGTTCGGCGGCTTTGGAGAAACTCCCGTTTTCTACTACCGCTACCAGGGCCTCAAGTTTTCTCAGATCAATCACCCTTGGCCTCCTTGAACAATTTGGCTAAAATCTAATAAAAACCATAGGAGTTGTCTATAGATGAGTACTATCCCTCGGCGCAGGACTAGGGAGGTCAGACTGGGTTGGATCCGGATTGGAGGGCCTAACCCGGTGGTGGTCCAGAGTATGACCAACACGGATACCCGAGATGTCCCGGCCACCGTGGCCCAAATTCGGGAGCTAGAGGAAGAGGGCTGTGAAGTCATTCGGGTGGCGGTACCTGACGAGAAGGCGGCTGAGGCCCTGAAAGAAATTATTCCTCAGATCCAGGTTCCCCTCATCGCGGATATTCATTTCGACTGGCGGCTGGCGGTGACGGCTCTCAAGGCCGGGGCCCACGGGGTGAGGATCAACCCCGGAAACATCAAAGGGCGGGAGAATGTTAAGAAGATCATAGAGGAGGCCCGGAGGCGAGAGGCCTGCGTGCGGATCGGGGTCAACGCCGGTTCTCTTGAAAAGGACCTGTTAAAAAAATATGGCTGGCCGAGGCCGGAGGCCCTGGTAGAAAGCGCCCTGCGGTGGCTAGATTATATCGTGGGTGACCTCGGTTTTGAAAACGTCAAGGTCTCGCTTAAGTCCTCGGACCTCTGGCACACGGTCTCGGCCTATCGCGAGTTTTCTGAAAGATCGGACTTCCCCTTGCACCTAGGGGTGACGGAGGCTGGAGGGCTCATTCCGGGGACGGTGAAAAGCGCGCTTGCCCTGGGAATCCTCCTTTCGGAAGGCATCGGCGATACCCTTCGGGTCTCCCTTACCGCCCACCCTCGGGAGGAGGTCCGGGTGGCCTGGGAAATCCTCAAGGCCGTGGGTGTGAGACGCCGGGGGCCGGAGATCGTGGCCTGTCCCACCTGCGGGCGCTGCGAGATCAACCTCATGGAATTGTACGAGGAGGTAGAGCGTCGAGCAAAGAAGATAACGGCCCCCATTAAGATCGCGGTTATGGGCTGTGTGGTAAATGGCCCTGGGGAGGCCCGGGAGGCCGATGTGGGTCTTGCCGGAGGCAAAGGCGTCGGCCTTATCTTCCGCAAAGGGAAAATCGTCCGGAAGGTGCCGGAAGATCAACTGCTTTCGGCCTTCTTTGAGGAGATAGATAAGTTCCTCGCGGAAAGACCGGATCTCACAGCCAAGGCATAAACCTCTTTTTTGGAAAGAGACCATTCCTCAGACACGGCCTTAACCGCTTCCTTTAGGGACATACCCTGGTTAAGCTTTTTCTCAAGAAGGGACCGAATTTTGCTTTGATCCAGAGCTAAGTTTTCTTTTTCAGGGGCCTTTATCAGGATCACGAATTCTCCCTGAGGTTCTCTTTCCCGGAAAAGTTCAAGGGCCTCGGAGACCCTCAAGCTTGAGACCTCCTCGTGAATCTTAGTGAGTTCCCGAAAGAGGAGGATTTCTTGATCGCCGAAGCTCTCCAGGATATCAGAAAGGGCGGCTTTTAAACGATGAGGGGCCTCGAAAAACATCAGGGGTCGGTTCAGGTTTCTGATTTCGGAGAGGAGTTTCTGCCTCTCTTTTTTCCGGCGGGGAAGGAAACCCAGGAAGAGAAAACCCTTTGAAAGGTCAATTCCTGAGAGGCTCAGGGCGGCGGTGAGGGCTGAAGGCCCGGGTATAGGAACCACCGGAAAGCCGGCTTTGCGGGCCTCCGCCACTACTAAAGCCCCGGGGTCGGAGATTCCCGGCGTTCCTGCCTCGGAAACCAAGGCCACCTGTAGACCTTTATTCAAGGCCTCAAGGACACGGGGCAACCGTTTGGGTTCGTTGTCCTTGTAGAGACTCAGAAGTCTTTTCCCAGATATCCCGTAATGAGTGAGGAGCTTGCGGGTGGTGCGGGTGTCCTCACATAGGATGAGATCGGCCTCACGAAGGATCTCAAGGGCCCTAAGAGTGATGTCCTTGAGATTTCCTATAGGGGTGGCCACCACATAGAGGCGGCCTTTACTTCCGGCTCTGGCGATAGACATGAAGTATGCGTTGAAGGGCGGTGTAATGAGTAAGCAGGGCCAAGATCACGAGCACCGGCAAAACGAAGCCCGTAACCAGCCCTAAGGTAAGGGCCAGCAGGCGTTCAAAGCGGGTGAAGAGGCCCACCTTGCATTCCATCTTAAGACCCTCGGCCCGGGCCCGGGCGTAACTAACCATGAGCGATCCCGTGAGGGTAAGGAATGAAAGGAGTACACCGATTGTAGAGCCCTCTTTCAGAAAGTAGTAGGTGAGCCCCAAGAAGAGGGCAATTTCGGCATAGCGATCCAAGGTGGAATCCAGAAAGGCCCCAAAGGTAGAGGCCTGGTTAGTTTTTCTGGCTAGCAACCCGTCCACAGCATCAAGCGGCCCAAACACCAGAAGCAAAATCCCTCCCCAACCGATATGCCCCAAGGCAATGGCTAGTCCCGCCAATCCTACTCCTATGAATCCGGCGATGGAGACGGCGTTGGGCGGGATTTTTACCCGGGCCAGAGCCCGAACTAAAGGCAGTAGAAAAGGTTCGCTTCTGGTCTTTACCTTTTCGGTAAAGGTCATACTTGCATTTTGACTTCAAAACAGAGGACGGTCAAGGCTACGGTACTGGATGGCCTCGGAAATATGAGCCGGAGAGATGGCTTCCGTGCCTTCCAGATCGGCGATGGTTCGGGCTACCTTGAGAATACGATGATAGGCCCTAGCCGAAAGCCCCAGACGCTCGCAGGCGGTCTCGAGGAGTTTCCTTCCGGTTTCATCCACCCGGCACCATTTCTTGATCTCCCGGCTCGAAAGGTGGGCGTTGAGTTTGTCCGGTCGTCCGTAGCGCGTGCTCTGAATCTTCCGGGCACGCTTTATGCGCTTTCTAACCGTCTTCGAATCCTCTCCACGTCTTTCCTCCGAGAGCTCCCGATAATCTACCGCGGGTACTTCTAAATGAATGTCAATTCGATCAAGAAGAGGACCGGAGAGTTTGGAACGGTAACGTTTTACCTCTTGAGGACTGCACTGACAGGGACGACGAGGGTCTCCGTAGTAACCGCATCGGCAGGGGTTGAGGGCCACCACTAAAATGAAGCGCGCGGGATAGGTTACGCTGGTGGCCGCCCGGGTGATGGTCACCTGGCCTTCTTCCAGGGGTTCCCGCAAGGCCTCCAGGGCCTTGCGGTTGAACTCTGGGAGTTCGTCCAGGAGAAGTACTCCATTGTGGGCCAGACTGATCTCTCCCGGTCTGGGATGAGCTCCTCCACCTATAAGTCCAACATCTGAAATCGTGTGATGAGGATTTCGAAAAGGGCGGGCGGTAACAAGAGGCCTGTCCGGTGGCAAAAGTCCGGCTACACTGTAGATCTTAGTGGTTTCAAGGGCCTCTTCAGGGCTCATCTCAGGTAGAATGGAGGGCAGACGTCGGGCAAGCATGGTCTTTCCGGCTCCAGGAGGGCCGATCATGAGGAGATTGTGTCCCCCGGCTGCGGCTACTTCTAGGGCCCTCCGGGCCTGTTCCTGGCCGATGATATCCGCAAGATCTTCCTCATAGTGGGGCGGTTCGGGTTTTAATTCCGGCAGGGGCTCCAGATCGATACGGCCTAAAAGGTATTCCACTACTTGATACAAGTGTTCCAGGGCTACGATCTTCAAATCTGGCGCTAGAGCAGCTTCTCGACCGTTTTCTTTCGGAACTATCAACTTTTCGAAACCAAGTTCCCGGGCCTTTAAGGCCACCGGCAACACTCCTCGCGTTGCCTTAAGCCGTCCATCTAAGGCTAGTTCCCCGAGAAAGATGGAGTTTTTAAAAACTTCTTGAGGAAGGATTTTAGTTTCAGCAAGAATTCCCAGGGCGATGGGCAGATCGAATCCGGCCCCTTCTTTTTTGACATCCGCCGGGGCTAGGTTCACCGTAACCTTTTGGGTGGGGTAATCGTAGCCGGAGTTTTTGATGGCCGCTTTGATGCGCTCTCGACTCTCTTTAACGGCACTGTCTGGAAGTCCCACAATAGTAGTTCCTGGGAGCCCAAAGGAGAGATCCACTTCTACTTCTATCGGGAAGGCCTCTACCCCTACTACTGCCGCAGTATAAACCCGGGCAGGCATAACTCTTGGTTAGAACCAAAAGAAAGGGCCGTGGAAGTGTCTCTTCCACGGCCCTTTCTTTGATCTAAATAGAAGTAGAGATTTATCCTCCGATAAAGGCTGAAAGCTTGGAGACAACGGGATTCGCGTAGAACAGGATCAATCCGATAACCAGGGCGTAAAGCACCTGAGCTTCGATAAACGCCAAACCCAAGATCATGGTGGTGGTGAGCTTTCCGCTTAGCTCCGGATTCCGAGCGATACCTTCACAAGCACCACGCACACACTGTCCCATACCAGCTCCGGCTCCTCCAGCAGCCACTCCAATTCCAAGAGCGGCTCCTAAGACAACCGCCGAGAAAAATCCAAACCCTGCAACCATTTTCCCCATACCAGGTTCTGCAGCTAGCGCTAAACCGGTACTCATCAGCAGAAAAAACAGTGTCAGTAACCCTTTCTTCATGACTCCCCTCCTTTATTTGTGATATTTTTTATTATTTTGTGCCTCCTTTTTACCTCTCTCTTTAATGTGCTTCTTCTACCGCACCTGCAAAGTAAGCCAGAGAAAGAATGATAAAGATAAATACTTGAATAACGGCTACTAGAACACCCAGCAATAGAATAGGTAAAGGAGCAAAGAAAGGTCCTGCCAAAGTAATCAGAATGCCCAAAAGAAGTTCTTTAGACATCATATTTGCAAAAAGTCGGACAGACAAAGAAATGATTCTACCGATATGGCCGAAAATTTCTATGGGAAGCATTAAAGGAACAAGCCAAGGAATAGGACCCAAGAAAGTTTTAAAATACCTTAATCCTTGAAATCTCAATCCTAAAAAGTGATAATAGACAATTGTTATAAGAGTAAGCCCCAAAGTAACATTTAAATTAGCGGTCGGACAAATAAACCCAGGAACCAATCCCATGAAATTAGATATTCCTATAAATAAGGTAAACATCACAATTAATGGATAAACTAGAGGTACAAGATTTGGTGAACCATGGTCACCAGTAGGGACATTTTCGCGGGTGAAGTTATAAAGCGCTTCTAAAAAGGTTTCCCAAAAATTTTGAAGACCCTTTGGGATAAATTCTAGTTTTCGAGTGCCAATTATGGCTAGAACTAAAATAATTACGATGGCTAAATAGCCATATACCATGTGAGGAGCTACAAGTTTCGCTAACAAACTGGGTTGACCACCTTCCTGGTAAACATGTTGATAAAATCTCTCACCCGAAGGCAACCCCAGTTTTTGCAATATTAAGCATAAGAAAAGAATCGGCTCTTCCATAACTTAACCCTCCTTTCTAAGAATGGAGAAAGCTTCCCAATGAGCTTGCGCTCAATTAAAATTATAAATGATTGCACAGGAATTACTGACAAGCCTAAAATTAGAAAAACAGGATCAGCAATCTTATATTTAAAAAGAAAAGCAAAGAGCAAACCAATACCTAAAAGGCGAAAATAAAAATTTAATACTACCCCCAATGCTATTTTAGAAGGATTCAGGCCTGCTAAAGCTTTTGCTTTAACTTTAGAACCTTGCTTTTTTAGGTACTTAAAATTAGCTATAGAGAGCAAAACTCCTATAGCACAACTATTAAATACTTGAAGATCCCTAAAAAGTATTAGCATGGAAATGAGTAAGCAAGATGAAAACAAAAAAACTCGTAATTCAAATTGCATTAATAAAGGTTCTTTAATTTCATCCTTTTTAGATGTAGAAAAAAAAGCCATTCACTAACTCTTTTTGTTTTTATTAGTTAGCTTTTTAGCATAATAAATAAAGTTTTTTAAACCAGCTATGCTACCGAGCACTATACCTAAAAGAGTAAACCACGGTTGGGTTTTTCCGTGAAAAATTTTGTTATCAATAAGCCAACCACAGGCCACACCCGCTCCTACAGCCCCTCCAACCATAAGACCTACGTCCAAAGCCCTTCCTAAAGCTCCAAAAATTTCTTGCCAGTCTTTAAGAGCCAACTTAGGAAGAGCTTTTATCAGGAATTTAACTTCAAGTCAATAGCCATAAATACCTCTTAGGAGGGTTTGAAAAATTTTATTGAAAAAATGCAGGCCATTTTACTATCAAACCTTATCAAGAGTGCTCCTCGAAATGCTCCCGTACTTGATACATGAAGGCCTCGATGCGCATACGGGTACCCATAGAGCGCTGGCCGTCGCAGGGTATGGTCAACACGGGCACATAACCTTCGTCTTCCCGGACCCGTTTCAGCAGCATGGAAACTACCGTACCCGGCATGCAAGTGAAAGGGATCACGTTCACGATACCGTTTACGCCGTGGCGAAGATAATCTAGGGATTTGCCTACCGAAAGGATGGCCTCCCCTTCAAACTCATCACTCATATACTTGCGGGCTAGCGCAATAAGTTCCTCTACCGTGGGTTCCTCGGCGGTTCGCAGGAGATCTTTTACTAACTCTGCAAAGCGGTGCTCATCTTCAAGCTGTACGCGATGTTCAATCACCAATTTCAGGAGTTGCTTAAAAAGCCGGTGTCTCTTGGCCCAGCGCTTGGAGGTATAATTGATGTAGTAGAACCACTCTGCGATGGTGGGTACCCAAACTTCGGCCCCTAAACCCTCAAGAACCTTCACGATGTTTTCGTTGGCAAACCGATTAGAACGCACATAGATTTCACCTACGATTCCCACTACCGGTTTCTGACCTTTGCCGTTTGTAGGGATACGGGCGAATTTTTCACGAATCTCTTGCATGACTTCTGTTAGGTCTTCCCGTCTCTCTACAGCTTCTTCCAACCGGGCCACAGACTCCCAGTAGATCCTTTCCGTCTCCCCAGGATTGACCTCATAGGGCCTTGTCTCCCGGAGGAGCTTGTCCAAGAGATCCATACAAATCAGGCCCTTCCAGGTGAGGCGGGTAAAATCGCCTCCCACTATACCAAGGTCTTCGTAAAGCTTTACATCCTGCTGGGGGGAATAGATGGGTACTTCGGGGTAGCCAAGTTCGTCAAGGATCTTGCGGTGGAGACGGTTGTATTGTCCGAAGCGGCAAGGACCAGCCCCAGAGGGCATGAAGAAGGCCGCCCGTTTGGGGTCGAAGTCTGGCTGATTGATAAGCTTGATCATGTCTCCGGTGGTAAGCACCGTGGGATAGCACTCCTTGCCGGAGGTGTATCGCCGACCAAGACGCAAGGCCTCTTCGTCTGGCTCAGGGAGGACCTCGGCTTTCACTCCGCAGGCCCGAAAGGCCGCTGCGAGAACCCGGGCGTGATCCGCCATGTAGGGGATATAAAGGATGCGTCCATCGGTGGGGACGATACGGGGCCGTCGGGGTTTTTTCGGCTTGGGGTAGCTTCTAGTCTTACCTCGAATGCTATCAAGGAAGGCCTCGATCCGGGTGACTACCCCGGCATCCGCACTATGTTCATCAATTTCAATCTGAAGATAGGGTTTCCCGGCCAGAAGTTCTTCAAAAAAGTGTTCGATAAAGGAATCCGGCCCGCAGGAGAAGTTGGTGATGAAGACTGGGAAGAGTTGCGGGTGCTCTCGGCAGACATGGGCAGCAAGGAGAATCCGCTGACCGTAGCGCCAGTACATACCTTCAAGGCCGTCAAGCTCACGGACCTCGGAAAGAGGGAGCATATCCACCGGGATGCCTAGGACCCCAAGGCTCCGAATCTTATTGTGGATGGCAAGATTGGCTCCGGGATCAAAGGCGTTGTAAGGCCGCCCTACGATTACCAGGGCTACCTCGTGGGGTTTAAGACCCTCAAGGACCTCCCGGCCCCGGGCTTTGAGCCAGGCGTAAAATTCCTCCTGGGCGGTGAAGGCTTTCTCCAGGGCCTTTTTCATTTCTTTCCAGGAGACACCTAACTCTTTGGCTAGTACTTTGAATTCATCCCGTAGAAGGGAGCCCCCGGTACCAAAGTGGAAGACCGGGGAGATAATCTCGCTACCGTGTTCTTTGAAATTGATGGAGGAATGCACCGCCCACGGGAAGCCCTGTACATAAGGACAGATCTTTCCGCTCTTGAGTTCCGGATGATCCGAAGGCAAGTCCGAGATCTGGGGGATGAAAATGCGTTTTACGCCGCGCCTCAAGAGATCTAGAACATGACCGTGTGCCAGTTTTACCGGGAAACAGGTCTCGGCGGCCACGATCTCACAGCCTTCCTTGATGATCTCCTTGCTGGTGGGCGAAGAGAGGATTACCCGAAAGCCGAGCTCCTGGAGTAGAACCGCGAAGAAAGGCAGACGCTCCCAGAAAAAGAGGGTGCGGGGGATACCGATCTCGCCCCGGGGAAACTCACCTTCCTCCTGCACGTAGGAGAGGATTTTGCGCTCCCTTTCAAGCACGAGATTGGGAAGATCCGCTGGGGGTTTGCGGTGCTCCACTTCATAACGTTCACAGCGTCCACCGTAGTAATAGGGTGGATTGCCTTCTACGGAGACCTTGTGAATCTCGCAGCGATTGGGACAGGCTCGGCACTCAAAAGTGGATATGCTGTAGCGCACTCGGGTGAGGTCAAAGCCCTTGAAACGGCTCTTTTCCCAACGGCGTTCCTTTTTGGCCAGAAGCGCCACGCCCATGGCCCCGGTGACCTCGTGATGGGGGGGCACGACGATGGGCCGTCCGAGGACCTTCTCAAAGGCCGCCACCATCCCTTTATTGAAGGCTGTGGCTCCCTGGAAGAAGATCTTTTTCCCAATCTTGCGGTCCTCGACCACCTTGTTGAGGTAGTTGTAAACGATGGCGTAGCATAGACCGGCGATGAGGTCTTCCTTGGGGAGCCCCTGTTGCTGGTAGTGAAGAAGGTCGGACTGCATGAAGACCGTACAGCGCTCGCCCATCTCAAGAGGAGCCGAGCTTTTCAAGGCCATTTCTCCGAATTTTTCGATGGGGACCCCCAGACGTACGGCCTGCTCCTCTAGGAAGGAACCAGTGCCCGCGGCACAGGCCTTGTTCATGGTGAAGTCCACAATAGTTCCCACTTCAAGTCGGATGTATTTGGAATCCTGGCCTCCGATTTCAAAGATGGTGTCCACTTCGGGATCAAGGAGCAGCGCCCCCATAGCCTGGGCCGTGATCTCGTTCCGGATGACATCCGCACCTACGAAGTCTCCCACGAGATACCTTCCGGAACCAGTGGTCCCTACCCCTAGAACTTCAACTTCTTGGGGAAGTTTTTGGCGGAGTTGGGCCAGGCCTTCTTTTACACTTTCCAAAGGTTTACCGTGATGGAGGTTATAGACCTTGGCTACTACATTGCCCTCTTCGTCAAGGGCCACCAATTTGGTGCTCACCGAGCCTACGTCAATACCGAGATAGATCTTTTTAGCTGAGGTCTGGACCTTGCGGGGTTTTATATACACCGAGGAAAAAGGTGCCAGCGGAGGGAAACGTTTAGGAGCCGGACGACGCTCTTTGAGATAGGCCCTGAGGATCTCTGAGCCCCGATAATCGGAAGTTGCCCTACCATCGAGACCATATAGAGCAGCTCCAATGGCCCCCATGATCCCGTGGTGCTCGGGTATGATGAGTTCGTGGTCTTTAAGGCCAAAGACTTCTTTTATGGCCCGCCGGACTCCCAAGTTGGCGGCTACGCCCCCTTGGAAGACCACGGGCGGTTCCACCTTACGGCCCTTGGCTAGATTGCTCTTGAGGTTTCTTATAATGGCAAAGCAGAGCCCGGCAATAATCTCATAGTCTGGAACGGCGGCCTGCTGGAGATGGATCATGTCGGACTTGGCAAAGACCGTACAGCGACCGGCGATCCGGGGGATGTTCTGAGCCTTTAAGGCTAGCCGACTGAACTCTTCAATAGAGTAACCCAGGCGGGCGGCCTGCTGCTCAAGAAAAGCCCCGGTGCCCGCAGCACACAGGGTGTTTAAGGCGAAATCCGCGATGCGAAACTTGCCATCTTCATGTTTGATGAATACCAGTTTGGAGTCTTCGCCTCCGATATCAATGATGGTCCGGGCCTCTGGGTGGAAGTGTTCCACGGCCCGGGCATGGGCCATGACCTCGTTTACAAAGGCCACCCCCAGGATCTGGGAGATGAACTTTCCAGCGGTCCCGGTACAAGTGATCCCAGAAAGGTCTTGGCCAAAAAGTTTTTCTACTTCGGAAAGGAGGCGTTCGGCGGTCTCTACCGGTTGTCCGTGAGTCTTTTTATAGACCTTATGGATAAGATGGCGATTTTTATCCAGGACGGCCACTTTGGCTGTTCCCGAACCCACATCCAGACCCACATAAAGCTCGGCCATAGACCCCCCCAGGAAGATTCTTTAGAAAGAAAAAATAATTTTAAATTCTTTTTCTGACAAGAACTCTAAGAGCTTCTGGTAAAGATTTTCGCCGGTATCCTCTTTTTCAACTGGAATGGTCAGCACCGGAATTTTTCTCTCGCGGTAATAATCTTTCAAGGGCAGGGTGCGCTTGTAATACCATTCTAATTTGCGGGCTACGAGTTCAGCCAGATCGTCCTCACGCTCTCGGCGGTCTCCAGCAGGATCCTTGGAGAGTCTAAATTGCAGAATCTTTTTATCGACTGCTAGTTCTACACATAGCTTGATTTCAACCAGCCTTTCCATGTCTCGGGCCTGGCCTTCGTGTCGGGGTAGACCATTAAGCACGATGAGATCCTCGGCCCTGACGCCTTTCTGTCTGAGATAGGCCTGGAAGATCTTTTCCGCCAGATAGAAGTGTTCGTTTTCTAGGAGCAGGCCTTCGGAAAGCACACGTTTGATAAAATCCACCTCCTCCGGGAGAATTTCTGGAGGTCCTTCCCCCCGGGCGACACGTCTTAACTCCGCCCCGAAATCAAAGTGGTGAGTCCGGTGACCGAAAAGACCTCGTGTCTGTAAGGTTTCTCCCAGAGGAGTTTTGCCAGAACCGGTAGGGCCGATGAGGTGTAGAGCCCTCATGGCAACAAGGCGTCCACGAAAGCCTTGGGTTCAAAAGGCGCAAGGTCTTCCATCTTTTCGCCAAGGCCCACAAAGCGAATGGGAAGTTTGAATAGATGGGCCACCGTGACGGCTATACCGCCTTTGGCTGTGCCGTCCATTTTGGTGATGATAAGAGAATGGAGTTTGACCGCTTCTCCAAAAAGTTTGGCCTGATTCACGGCGTTTTGACCGGTGGTGGCGTCAAGCACCAAGATATTTTCGTGCGGGGCTCCGGGAATCACCTTATCTGCCACTCGGACCATCTTTTTGAGCTCCTCCATGAGGTTGTATTTGGTATGCAGTCGGCCGGCAGTGTCTACCAGAACCACCTCTGTTCCCCGGGCCTTGGCGGCCTGAAGCCCTTGATACACCACCGCTCCAGGGTCGGCTCCGGGAGCCTGTTTAATAACCTCTATTCCAACCCGGTTGCCCCAGGTCTCGAGCTGTTCGATGGCCGCGGCCCGGAAGGTATCGGCCGCGATCGCCAGCACCGAAAATCCTCGATTCTTGAGATGCCAGGCTACTTTGGCCAGGGTGGTGGTCTTGCCTACTCCGTTTACCCCAATAAAAAAGATGACCGCCGGGCTGGCCTCAGGAGGGAAAGGAGGAGTTGGAACCGTAAGCATCTGGAGCATTTCCTCTCGCAGGCTCCTTCTGAGCTCACTAACCTTAAGAGGTTCGCCAGTAAGGATCTTTTTGCGTGAGGGCTCAAGCAACCGATTGACGGTCTCGATGCCTATATCGGCGGTGATGAGGATTTCTTCCAGTTCCTCGAGGAAGGCCTGATCCACCAGCCGATCGATCTCAAAGAGCTCTCCCAGGGAGTCTTTCAGCCGCTCCCGAGTCTTGGAAAGCCCGTCCTTGAACTTCTGCCAGAGATTCTTCTTGGTCTCCTGTTGGGGCTGAGAGATAACAGGTTCGGACAAGGGGGCTTTTTCCGGTGCCCTTTCCGGTTGGGTTCCCGGAGCCTCTTCTTTTTTGCGACGGAACCACTTGAGCATTTGCTCTCCTTGAGTTAAAGGTTGTGCATACTTTATTATCAATTTTTCGGTGAGGCAAGAAAATGGAGATCGAACTCAGGCTGGTTCCCGAGAATAAACGCCGTCCGGTTCCGGAACTCAAGAATCTTATCTTCGGGAGGCTTTTTACCGAGCACATGTTTGTCATGGAGTATGACTGCAACCGGGGATGGCATTCAGCCCGCATTGAACCTTACGGTGCCATTACGCTTGATCCCGCGGCCATTGTTCTTCACTACGCCCAGACCATTTTTGAGGGCTTGAAGGCCTATTTCGGGGTGGACGGGAAGATTCGTCTTTTCCGTCCATGGGAGAACATGCGGCGACTTAATCGTTCGGCCGAACGGTTGTGTATGCCAAAGATTGATGAAGACTTTGTGCTCGAGGCCATTAAAAAGCTGATTCTCATTGATCGGGCCTGGATCCCTAGGGAGAAGGGGGCGGCCCTTTACATTCGGCCCTTTATGTTCGGAACCGAACCTTCTTTAGGGGTGAAACCTAGCCATTCGTACCTTTTGATAGTGATCCTTTCGCCGGTTAGTGCTTATTATCAGGAGGGTTTCAATCCTGTGAAGATCTATGTCACCGATGAATTTGTGCGGGCCGCTCCTGGAGGCACGGGAGAGGTCAAGGCCGGAGGGAACTACGCTGCCAGCCTTAAGGCCGCAGAGGTGGCCAAAAGCAAGGGCTATACCCAGGTCCTCTGGCTTGACGCCGTGGAACGGCGCTATGTGGAAGAAGTGGGCACCATGAATATCTTCTTTTACTTCGAGGACGAACTGGTGACTCCGGCCCTTTCGGGAAGTATCCTTCCGGGAATTACAAGAGACTCGGTCATCAAACTTGCCCGTCACTGGGGTCTTCCGGTTTCGGAAAGGCGCGTAAGTATTGAAGAAGTAATAGAAGGGGCGGCGAGCGGACGCCTCAAGGAATGTTTCGGCACTGGTACCGCGGCCGTAATTTCTCCGGTGGGAGTCTTATGTTACCAAGGCCAAGAATACCTGATTAATCGGGGAGAGACCGGTCCCCTTGCCCGAAGGCTTTTTGACGAACTTACCGCTATCCAGTACGGCGAAAAAGAAGATCCCTTCGGCTGGACGGTAGTTTTGGGCTAAAAATCTATAATCTTTTTGGCCTTGGCCGTTTCCCTCTGTACGGCCACGGCCTTGTCTAGATCAAAATCCGCTAGCTCTTCCTCGCCCAAGTCCCGATAGACCTGGCTGCGGGCCATGAAGGCTGCGGCGTAGAGGGGATCGAGGTCAATGGCCTTATTAAAAAGTTCTAAAGCCTTTTCGAGGTTCTTTTCTTTTTCTCCGAGTTGGCTGCGGCGGTAAAATATTTGTCCCAAACGGAAATAAAGCCGGGCGTTTTTGGGCTCAAGCTCCAAGGCTTTTTGAAGATCGGTTTCGGCCTCGTCCAGCCGTTCGAGACGCAGATAGATCGCCGCTCGGGCCTGGTAAGCTTTCGTCATTCTAGGGTCGGCCTCAATGGCTTTCGAAAGGTATTCTAAAGCCTTTTCGAACTCTTGTTTTACGAGGAGGAAGGCACCTTCCTCGAAAAGTTCCTCCGGGCTCATAGCGGCCTCCCCGAAATTTTGGTATGCATTTTACAGGGAAAGGCAGGATATACAAGCTTGAGTTTAAGAGGAAATAGGCTATTTTTAGAATTTGAGGAGGGGTGCCCGAGTGGTCGAAGGGGGCGGCCTTGAAAGCCGCTGAGGGCCCTAGCGCCCTCCGGGGGTTCGAATCCCTCCCCCTCCGCTGAGGGTTGCTAGCTGGAAAAAGTCTGGCTAAACTGAGAAAAGTTCGGAGGGGTGGCCGAGTGGTCGAAGGCGCTCGCCTGCTAAGCGAGTGTGCCCCCAAAAGGGGCACCGTGGGTTCGAATCCCACCCCCTCCGCCACTCTTCGATGATCCCCCTGCCGGCGTAGCTCAACTGGCAGAGCATGGGATTTGTAATCCCAGGGTTGAGGGTTCAAGTCCCTCCGCCGGCTCTTTGGCTGGGCCTTAAACCTTGAATTGGGCCACTAAAGAGGCCAGTTCTTGGGCCAGATTTGAAAGTCCCTGAGCGTGTTCCAGGTTCTTGCGGGCGGTCTCTACCGCTCGAACGGCCACTTTGTAAGCTTCCTGGGCTTCGGTAGAAAGGGTTTCGGCGTCCATTCTGGTGGTTTCAAGCTTTTCAGCAATTTCGCTAATGACCGCTGTCTGTTCTTCTACCGCAGCCGCAATAGTGGAGGCGATCTGATTAATCTCTTCAATGATACCTACGATTTCATCGGTGACCTGAATGGCCTGTGAGGATTCGTCCTGCATAGCCCGGATCTTTTGCGTGATTTCACCAGTGGCTTCCGCGGTCTGGCGGGCCAGCTCCTTGACTTCGTTAGCCACCACCGCAAAGCCCTTGCCGGCCTCTCCGGCCCGGGCGGCCTCAATGGTGGCGTTTAAAGCCAAAAATTTGGTCTGTTCGGCCACGCTGTTTATGAGCTGGATTACGGATTCTATCTCTCGAGACACTTCCCCTACACGATGAATAACTTGCTGGGCCAAACGTGCCTTTTCCACGGCCTCGTTGGTTACCTGGCTAGCCTTGGTGGTATTTTGACTGATTTCCTGAATAGCGGACGAGATTTCATTTACGGCCTGGGCCTCCACTTCAGCGTTGGCCAGAATGTTTTCGGCTCCACGTTGCATACTTTCCGCCCGGTTTTTGGTATGTTCATTCTCCTGAATAGTTTCTTCGGAGAAGGCTTTCATATCCCGAGCATCGTTGTCAAGATCGGAAGAAATGGAACGGATTTTCCGGATGATAGGCCTTAATTCCTCAATGGTTTGGTTTATCTTTGTCAACATCTGGGCAATCTCGTCCTGTCCTTTAACTGTCAACTGGTGGGTAAAGTCACCCCGGGCCATAAGACTTAGGGCTTCATCTAAAGCCGAAAAGCCACGCCGCAGTTTCCTATGCAGGTAAAGCCCCAGACCTATCAAGGATAAGATGGAAAGGAAGGCTGTGCATATTTGTAAAAGAGATACCAATCGCAGTTTTTCATCAGCGGCCCTCTGGTAGGAAAGGAGGTCTTTTTTGGTGCTTTCCAATCCCTGGTCAAGGATCTTATAGATCTTCTTGGTGAGGGGGCTAAGTTTTTCGTTATAAATTTCCAGAAGCTCATCCCGAAGGTCGTCTTCATCCTCCCACTCGTCTGAACTCGCCAGCATCTGAAGGATCTCGGAGGAAAGAGCCTGCATATTCCGATATTTTTGGTTTATTTCGGCGGCAAAGGCCTTTTCCTCAGGGGTATGAGGCGAAAGTTCTTTGAGGTGTTCCTTCAAGGCCTTAGTAGAAAAGCGAAATTCGGCCAGATTGAACATGCCGGATAGGATATTTACCTTCCAGCGGGTAAACTGGTATTTGAGCTCCTGAATGCGGAGAAGTTCCTCAATATGTACATCTACCATTTTATTAGTCTTACGGTATTCCCATTTAGCCCAGAATAGGGCGGCTAGACCTGTGAGATTCAGGATTACGATAAAACTGAAGATCAAGCCTATACGGGCTATTAAGCCAAAACGCCTCATAAAAAACCTCCTGAGGCAGGATTTCTGTGTTCCCTAATCATAGGGAAACAAAAATTAAAAGTCAATTAAAAATTAAAATTTACTCGGTGATATTTACGGCCGTAAGGCGATTTCGACCGTGCGTCTTAGAGTAATAAAGGGCCTTATCTGCAGTCTCAATAAGATCCCGAGGGGTTTTGGAGCTTTCAGCCGGAAAAATGGAAGCGGCCCCAAGACTGATAGTGATGTGGAGAGACATACCATTCATTTGGAAGGAATGCTTTTCTACTCGTGAGCGTAGCCTTTCTCCTAGTGCACTTGCGCCTTGGATTTCGGTTTCCGGTAGAATAAGGGCAAATTCTTCCCCTCCGTAACGGGCCGCGATGTCTGTTTTTCGCGAACTTTCTTTTATGATCCGAGCCAGTTCCTTTAAAACGAAGTCCCCGAAAAGATGACCATAGGTATCATTGACTTTTTTAAAATAGTCAATATCCAGCATGATCAGAGAGAGACTGTGGCGGTAGCGTCGGGTCCGTTCAAATTCTTCCTGGAGGCGTTCCTGAAAATAACGGTGATTGTATAGCCCAGTTAAACCGTCAATAATACTCAATTTGCGGAGCTTTTCGTTAACCATTTTTAACTTGCGGGCAAGTTCTTCCGCACGCCTTTTCTCCTCTTTTAACTGCCTAAGGAGGAGGACATAGGAAATACTGAGTCTCTCGAGCTCGGTTTTGGACTGCTCCAAAATCTCCGAGTAAGAGGGGAGCTTTTCTTGTGGAAGATCGAAGAAGGCAAAGATATCCCGACATTCAAGTGCAACCCGGTCTATGAGTTCTAGAATTTCTCTCTCAGAGATTTTTAGGAATTCCGGTAATTCTTTTAGAATTTTTTGGTATTTGAGGGTAGATGTATAACTGAAATAGATGCCTCCAATAAGATCAGCATAATAGAGGATTCGGGCGTGAGTTCTGTATTTCTCCGGGGCTTTTTCCCAGTCATGATGATAATGGACATCCTGAACGATATGTGCGGGGAGGTGCCATTGTTTTAAAAGGTAGGCTCCCAAGATTTCATGTGAAAAGCCGTAAAAGTTCTTTTCAATCTCACGAAGGGACTTGCCGGAGATTTCTTTTTCGTCAAATACTTCTAGATATTCGTCACCCAAAAGGAGATAAAAGACGATTATTCCGATATCCATAAGGAGAGCACTGGTAAAAAGATGGTCTTCGTTTTTATCTTCGAGTTTGAGGCCCAGAAGCCTTGCCGCTACGGCTTGTGTTACCGCCCGTTTCCAGAAACGCTCAAAATCAAAGGTTAGTTCTCGAAACCCTTTGGGCTTAAAATTTCGGGCAACGATGAAAGAGAGTGCAACATTTTTGATGAGTTCGGTTCCTAGTAAAGAGATGGCGGTTTCTATAGAAGTAATCTCTTTTTGGTCTGTTCGATAGAGTGGAGAGTTGGCCAGGGCTAACACTCGAGCCGCCAGGGCCGGGTCAAGACGAATCACTTCCGCCAGTTTGGTATAATCTTCTTTTTTTACTAGTTCAAGTAGCCTTACGGCCAGGGTGGGTGGGGACGGAAGAGTAACCTTCCGGTTTCCTAAAAATTCCTCTATCTTTTTAAACATCTGGTTATTTCCTTCGATAGACCTTGCAAGTCTACTATGAATTTTTCGGAGTGAAAAGGCGAAATATGCGAGAAATTATCCTTAAAGGCTGTCATGAGCACAATCTTAAAGGTCTGGATCTGAAACTGCCCCTTTACCACGTTATCTGTGTGACCGGGGTTTCGGGTTCTGGAAAGTCTTCTTTGGTCTTCGATACCCTCTTTGCGGAAGGTGAAAGGAGATATCTCGAGACCTTCTCTTCCTATGTACGTCAGTACTTTGAAAGGCTTCCCAGGCCAAAAGTGGAGGCTATCGAGAACATTCCTCCGGCCATCGCCATCTCCCAGGTCAACCCCGTAAAGAGCTCCCGTTCCACGGTGGGGACCCTCTCGGAGATTACGCACTTTGCCAAGATGCTTTATTTCCGTGCCGCTGAGGCCCGATGTGCCGGGTGCGGAAGGTCAGTTTCGGCTTCGGATCCCCTTTCGGCGGCCAGGAAACTCCTCCTGCTCGCCGAAGGGAAACCGGCCATTGTGACCGCACCGGTTAAGGCCCGAGAAGACCCAGCGCTTTTGCGCGAGGGCCTTCTTCAGGCCGGTTTTTATCGGGCCTATCTCTCGGGTCGGATCTGCGAGCTTGAGGAGGTTTCTTCTCTTCCCCCGGAGATAGAAGTGGTCCTCGACCGAGTAAAGCTCGAGTCTGCGGTCTTAGATCGCCTAGTGGAGGCCCTTGAACGCGGATTTGAGATGGCCGGAGAGGTGAGGGTGCATCTCCCTTACGGGGAAGAATATCGCTTTTCGCCCTGGGCCCGCTGTCCCTACTGCGGGCTTTCGGTGCCCCGCAAGGTTCCCAATCTCTTTTCCTTCAACAGTCCCCTTGGGGCCTGCCCGGAGTGTAGAGGATTTGGCCGGGTACTCGACATAGACTGGGATCTGGTCATCCCCGATCCTAAAAAGTCCCTTAAGGATGGGGCCATTACCGTGCTCGAGATGCCCTTCGCCTGGGAGGTAAAGGAGGACCTCTGGGAATACTGCCGGCGAGCCGGTATCCCACTCGAGAGGCCCTGGGAGGACCTTCCAGAAGAGGTGCGCCGGAAAATCCTTTTCGGGGACGGGACCTGGTACGGGGTAAAGGACCTTTTTGACTGGCTCGAAACCAAACGCTACAAGGCCCACGTGCGTATACTCCTTTCTCGGTTCCGGGCCTACCGACAGTGCCCAGCCTGTGGGGGCACCCGTTTCCGGTCGGAGGCCCTGCAGTTTTTCCTCAATGGACTCAATCTGGGGGAGTTTTACGCCCTTCCGGTCTCGGAGGCCCGGAGATTTATTGAGGACCTTCTTAGAGGCGACCTTCCACGCGCCGAGAACCTTTTGGCTCGAGAAATATATCGGCGTCTTGCCTATCTGGACGAGGTAGGGCTCTCCTACCTCACCCTCGACCGCCAGAGCCGTACGCTTTCTGGCGGTGAGGTAGCCAGGGTGCTACTCACCCGGGCCCTTTCCTCCGAGCTCACCGAGACTCTCTATCTCCTCGACGAACCCACCACCGGACTTCATCCCCGAGATACGGAACGGGTAATCCGATTTCTGAAAAGGCTTTCCGCTTATGGAAACACGGCCGTGGTGGTAGAACACGACCCGGAGGTCATCCTCTCCGCGGACCTGGTGGTGGACCTCGGGCCAGGGGCCGGAGAGGCCGGGGGAAACCTCCTTTATGTGGGAAAACCCGATAATCTTCTCGAAAAGGATACCCCCACTGCGGAGGCCCTGCGGGCCCTTCGTCGCCCCCGCAAGAAAGAATTATCCCGGCCTTATAAGGCGCGGCTTGAGAAATTTCTGGTCCTACGGGGAGTCTCGGAAAACAATCTTAAGAACATTAGGGTGCGAATCCCGAAGGAGGCCCTCACGGTGGTCTGTGGGGTCTCGGGGTCCGGAAAGTCCACCCTGGTGGAACTCTGCCTCTACCGGGGGTTAAAGCGGGCCCGGGGAGAGGCTACCGAACCCCCTGGCCGTTTCAAGGCCCTTGAAGGGCACGAGGATATCTCGGAGGTGATCCTGCTAGACCAGAGTCCGCTTTCACGGACCCCGCGGGGCAACCTGGCCACCTATCTCGGGGCCTACAACCTTATCCGGCGCCTGCTCGCTGCCTCGCCCGAAGCCAAAGAGCGGGGACTTACGCCCGCACATTTCTCTTTCAACTCCCCCGAAGGCCGATGTCCGGAGTGTGAGGGCCTAGGCTTTCAAGTGGTGGAGATGCAGTTTCTCTCGGACCTGACCTTTCCCTGTGAGGCCTGCGGAGGAAAACGATTCCAGCCGGAGGTGCTTTCCGTTCGCTGGCGAGGGAAGAACGTGGCCGAGATCCTTGAGATGACGGTTGAGGAAGCCCTGGCCTTCTTCTCCGGCCATCGGGAGCTAGTGCGCCGGCTCTTGCCGGCGAAAGAGGTGGGGCTCTCCTACCTTAGGCTGGGCCAGCCTCTTTCCACTCTCTCGGGCGGTGAGGCCCAGAGGTTAAAGATGGCAAGGGCTTTCGGGCTTCCCGATAGCCAGAAGGCCCTTCTGATCCTGGACGAACCCACGGTGGGGCTTCACCTCAAGGACATAGAAAAGCTTCTTGTGGCGTTGAGGCGCCTGGTCGAGAAGGGCCACACCGTCGTCGCGGTGGAGCATCACCCGGAGGTCATCCTTTCGGCCGATTGGGTCATCGAACTAGGCCCTGAAGGGGGCGTGGCCGGAGGGCACCTACTCTACGAGGGGCCTCTTTCCGGGCTTCTTGAACGAGATACCCCCACCGGAGAGTGGCTTAAGAGGTATCTTTCCGGAGACCTGCGGGTGGAGGCTTCTCATTTCCCCGACTTAAAGCCTCGCGAGAAATTAATAAGTGTGCGGGGTGCCAGGCATCACAACCTTAAAAATTTGGCTCTCGACCTCCCCCGTGAGAAACTGATCGTGGTTACCGGGGTCTCGGGCTCGGGCAAGTCCACCCTAGCCTTTGATCTGCTTTTTGCCGAAGGCCAGCGGCGGTATCTGGAGAGTCTTCCGGCCTATCTCCGCCAATTCGTGAAACTCTACGAGGAACCGGAGGTAGACCTCATCTCAGGTATCCCCCCCACGGTGGCTCTCGAACAAAGATCAAGCCGACCTGGTCCACGTTCCACAGTAGGGACCATTACCGACATTTTGCCTTATCTGCGTCTGCTTTTCTCCCGGCTCGGACAGGCCCACTGTCCCCGCTGTGAACGGCCCCTTACCAGGCTTTCCCGGGAGGCGATACTCCAGCGGATCCTCGCGGAACTTTCCGGCAGACGGGTGAAAGTGCTTTCGCCGCGGGTGAGACGCCGGAAGGGGTTCCACCGGCCGGTTTTTGAGCGAGCGCTTTCGGCCGGCTACCGTGAGGTCCGTGTAGACGGAAGGTTCATCACCATGCCGCCGTTCCCGGAACTTTCCCGTTTCCGGGAACACACCATTGAAGTGGTGGTTGGGGAAACGGAGGTGAGCCGTTCCGCGGAAAGAGAGCTCCGGAAGCTCCTCTTTCTGGCCCTTGAGGCCGGCCGGGGCGAGGCCGTGATCTGGCACGAAGAGGGCGAGCTTTTCGTGAGCGAGAGACTTTCCTGTGGGGAGTGCGGAGTGAGTCTCCCAGAGCCCGATCCCCTGCTCTTTTCCTTCAACACCCGGGCCGGGGCCTGCCCAGAGTGCAATGGGCTGGGGGAGACCGATGGTGAGGTCTGTTCGGCCTGCAACGGCACCAGGCTCAGGCCCGAAGCCCTGGCCTTCCGTATCGGAGGCCGGAACATCGCCGAGCTTTCGGACCTCCCGGTCTCGGAGCTCATAGACTTTTTACGCCGTCTAAAATTTTCCGGCCGTGAAGCCGAGATCGCCAAGCCCATCCTCCGCGAGGTTCTTGCACGTCTTAAGTTCTTGGTGGAGGTGGGTTTGCCCTATCTTTCACTTTCGAGACCCGGGGAGAGCCTTTCCGGAGGCGAAGCCCAACGGGTTAGGCTTTCGGCAGAGCTGGGTTCGAACCTTACCGGCGTGGCCTATATCCTGGACGAACCTACGGTCGGGCTACATCCCCGGGATACGGAAAAACTCCTTGCGGCCCTGAGGCGTCTGCGCGACCGGGGTAACACCGTCATCGTGGTGGAACACGACGAGGAGACCATCCTGGCTGCGGATCTGGTGGTGGACCTTGGGCCCGGAGGCGGTCGCCGGGGCGGAGAGGTAGTTTATTTCGGCTCTCCAGAAGGACTATCCGAAACCAAGAATTCCGTTACGGCCAAGGTGCTTGCCGACCGTAGCCGCTATCGCCTTTCAGGAAAAGGACGAAAACCGGAAAGTTTTCTTACCGTGCACGGGGCCTCCCTTTACAATCTCAAGGAGGTAACCGTTAGGTTTCCTCTCCGGGCCCTCACGGTGGTCACTGGAGTCTCGGGTTCGGGCAAGTCCACCCTGATCACGGAGGTGCTTTACCGGAGCCTGCAAAACCTCCTTTCCGGGAAGGGTGGTCCGGTGGGGGCGAGGAGGCTTGAGGGTTACGAAGAATTGAGAAGGGTTCTTCAGGTTGACCACTCGCCCATCGGACGTACGCCCCGATCCACGCCAGCCACCTATGTGGGCTTTATGACCGAAATCCGGAGGCTCTTTGCCGGTACACGTGAGGCCCGGGCTCGGGGCTATACCGAGAGCCGGTTTTCCTTTAATGTGGAGGTAGGTCGGTGCCCGGCCTGTAAGGGGCAGGGCATCATCCGGGTGGAAATGAAATTCCTGCCGGAGGTCTATCAGGTCTGTGAGGTCTGCGGAGGGGCCCGGTTTAACGAAGAGACTCTAAACATCCGGTATAAGGGTAAGAACATCGCAGAGGTCCTGGCGATGACCTTTGAGGAAGCCCGGGACTTTTTTTCCGCGGTGCCACAGGTGAGAAGGCCCCTTGAAATTCTTTGTGACTTGGGGCTGGATTACCTCACGTTGGGGCAACCCAGCCCTACGCTTTCGGGCGGCGAGGCCCAGCGTGTGAAACTGGCCACGGAGTTCGTGAAGGGCGGCCGCGGCGGGACCTTATTCGTGCTGGACGAACCCTCGTCCGGACTCCATATTGCGGATGTGCAGAAGTTGATGCGGCTCCTCCACGGCCTGGTGGATCAGGGAAACACCGTGGTGGTGATCGAACACAATCTTGAAGTCATCAAGGAGGCCGACTGGATCGTGGACCTTGGCCCGGAGGGTGGCGAGGCTGGTGGCCAGGTTCTCTACGAGGGGCCTCCGGAAGGCCTCATTGCGCTTGAGACCCCCACTGCGGAGGCCTTGCGAAGGTACTTGGCTCAGGGAGACGAATGAGAAACATTCTGATCGTAAAACTTTCAGCCTTGGGAGATGTCGTCCAGACGTTGCCCGTGCTTTCGGCCTTAAAGCGGGCCTATCCTGGACTTGAGATCGACTGGGTGGTGGAAGAACAAAACGCCGAGATCCTTATGGGCCACCCTCTTATACGCCGGCTCCTCATCTTTCCCCGCCGGCGTATTCTGCGGTTGCTCAAGAGTGCCTCGGGATTCCGGAAGGGGATGTCCCTTTTTCGGCGTTTTATGGCCGAGCTCCGGGCGGAGACCTACGAGGTAATCTTGGATCTCCAGGGCCTCTTAAAGAGCGCCCTGGTGGTGGCCCTGGCAAAAAGCGCGCGGAAGGTCGGTTTTGCCAACCACCGTGAGGGGAGTACCTTGCCCCTTACCGAAAAGTTGCCCCCCTACGATCCGGATCTTCACGCCGTAAGGCGCTATCTTTCGGCGGCCGCCTATCTGGGGGGGATCGCCGAACCGGTAGAATTCCCTCTAGCACCCTATCCATCTGCCAATATTCTGGCTGAAAAACTAGGTTTTCCACCTCCCCCCTGGTTAGTCTTTATCCCGGCCACCCGCTGGCCCACCAAGCTCTGGACGGAGGCGGGCTGGCGAGAGCTAGCCCGAAGGGCTTCTAGTCTAGGTTATCCCCTGCTCTGGGTGGGCGGCCCAGGGGATCGGGAGTATTTGGATCGACTTGCGGTGAAGGGGCTGAACCTTGCTGGGAGGCTCAGTTTAAAAGAACTGGCCGGGGTCCTTTCAGGGGCGGTGGCGGTGGTCTCAGTGGACACCGGGCCCATGCACCTGGCTGCGGCCCTCGGGCGACCGGTGGTCGCGCTTTTCGGACCTACGGCCCCATGGCGTACGGGCCCCTTTGGGGGCGGGCACCGAGTCCTGCGGAAGGACCTTTCCTGTAGCCCCTGTTTTAGGAAAAGGTGCCCGGAACCGAGGTGTCTTATTGAACTCGAGCCGGAAGAGGTCTTGCTAGCTCTCAAAGAGATCTTGGAGCACAGTAAGGCCTAAAACCTCCTAGATCGTAAATAAAGAGGCCTACGCTTTGGGGCAGAAGGCCGTAGTGGTCGTCCGAGGAAAGATAATAAGTGCCTCCTGGAAGCTCTACCTTCCCCAGCTCCTCAAAGGCCTTTTCGGTGGGATAGGCCCCGATGGCTATCAGATGCTTTATCAGAAACAAAGCATCTACCAAAGCGGAAATTTTTAAAGACAAAGATTGAATCTCTAAGGCTCTTCTTTGAGATGAAAGATAAAGGGCCGTGGCCGGGAAAGGATAACCATGAAGTTCGGGGTGTGACCTTAGGAATTCTTCGTCTGCGATCTCTGGGCCAAAGATCACCGGTATTTTTAGGCCGTATCGATCCATTTCGCGCACCACTTTGAGGGCGGATTCTCGTCCACACCAGACCACCACGGCCTCCATCGGCAGAAGTTCTTCGAGCCTGTTGAAGAGCGTAGTATCCCGAGGCCCGAACCACACCGTTTTCGATATTCGCAGGCGATACTCCCAGGCATAAACCTTGAGCCATTTCACCCCGGTGTGGCCGTATTGGTCAAGGGAGAGAAGTAGGCCAATCCGCTGGAATCCTCTCTTCGCTAGACAGCGCAGGATGCCCTTGGCAGCTAAGCGTGGCGAGAGGCCTGTGCGAAAGACTCCTCTAAAGGGTTCGTCCGGCATCCTCAAGGGATCTAGGTCGCCTGTGAGTAAAATGATGGGGATACCATAGGCCCTGGCGGCTTCCATGGCCTTTTCGTTGTCCCCAGGATGGAAAGGGCCGATGAGCACCGCCACGCCCTCGCTTTTGGCCTGGCGTATGGCCTTAAAAGGACGCCTTGAATCGTAGGTCGAGAAATAGTAACTCAGGCCCTCCAGCCGAAAGCGAGAAGTGAGTTCTTCGGTGAGGCGAAGGAATTTTTCTTTTTCAGGCGAGGTGTCCTTTAACAGGAGCCCTACTTTTAAGGCCCAACTGTGAAGAGGAAGAAATAGACACAGGCAAAAGATTAGGATTCGCACCGGTTATTTCAATCGCTTAAGATATTTCCGGGCCGTAGTGGCTTGCTCGCTTTTGGGATAATCTTTGACGATCTTTTTGAAAAGAATCCGAGCCGCTTCGGTGTCTCCCAGCCTAAGAAAGGAAAGCCCCTGTTTGAGAAGGGCTGCCGGTACCTTGTAACTCTGCGGGAATCGGTCGATCACCTTCTGGTACTCTAGGATGGCTTCTTCATAACGGCGCTCGGCGTAGTAGGTTTCCCCGATCCAGAAATAGGCATTGGCTGCGTACCGTCCTTTGGGATATTTTTCTAGATATTGCCGGAAAGCCTTCCGGGCCGCTTCGAACTTTCTTTGTTTAAAAGCCAGGAGACCAGATTGATAGAGGTCCTTCTCTGAAACCTTGGAAGGGGGCTCCTTTTGGGTTGTGAGTTTCTTAGGCTTCGAAAGCGTGGCCAGACGTTTCAAGACCTCGGTTTGAAACTCGGAAAAGGCTTCACGGTCCTGTTTCTGCTGGTAGGAAAGTTCTTCGTAGAGACCGTTCAGACGTGCGATTTCGGCTCGGATCTTGGTCATCTCCGAAAGGAGCTCTGCTCGTCTCTCGGTAAGGACTCCGGTCTGTTTCTCAAGGGCAGCCAGCCTTTTTTCTAAGGCCAAAAGCCGGGTCTTTTCTTTGGCAAGGGTTTTCTCCAGGGCGTTGAGCCTTTTCTCTTGGGCCGAAATCTGGGTTTCCAAAGTAGAAATTTGAAGTCTTAGACCCTGTATTTCTTCCTGAGACGTGACGCAACCGGTAACGAGAAGGGTCATAAACAAGAGTATTAGGCCTCGCATAGTTTTCCTTTAGCGATCTTTGAGAGCGACGTCAAGCTCAGAGAGAATATTCCGAGGGGCCTCAGGATCTATAAGAATGGCGGTCCCCACTTGAAAGGCTCGGGCGCCAACCGAAAGATACTCCAGGGCATCGCGTGCGCTCATGATGCCGCCGGAGGCAATAATAGGGATCTTTACCTTCCGTGAAAGCTCATAAACTAGTCTTAAGGTCAAGGGCTTTATGGCCGGTCCAGAAAGGCCTCCCAGATGGAGCCTAGGGGTGCCTCGTGAGAGATCTACCGTCATGGCGGGGTAGGTGTTGGCGCAGGTAAGGGCCCGGGCTCCGGCCTCCTCGGCGGCCAGGGCCACTTCTTCCACCGGGCCTACCGGCGATAACTTCACGCTAAAAAAACGTTCCCATACGGACGTCAAGCCTCTTACCAGCCTGAATACCCCTTCTGGATCACGGGCAAAGGCGATGCCCCCTTTCTTGACGTTGGGGCAGGAGATGTTGACCTCAAGTCCGGCTATCCCTGTCTCCGCTAGCCCTTCGGCAAGTCTGAAAAAGTCGTCCTCGCTTTCGCCGAAGATGTTTACGATCACCGGCGGGCCCAGGGCCAAGAGCCGGGGAAGGATGCGGTTACGGAAGACTTCGAACCCCGGGTTCTCCAGCCCGATAGAATTTACCAAGCCACAGGGGGTTTCCGAAAGCCTGGGGGGAGGGTTGCCGGTTCGAGGCTCAAGAGAGAGGCCTTTGGTGACCAGGGCTCCTACCGAGGAAAGGATCTTCCGGGGGAGGGTCTCTCCGAAACCCCAAGTGCCCGAGGCCAGCATGAGGGGGTTTGGGAGTTTGAGTTCGCCTAGTTCAACTGAGTTTGTCAAGCGCCACCTCCCGGGAATCCACCGCCGGCCCCTCTAGGCAGACCCTAAGATATCCACCTCGGCGGCGTTGCACTACGCAGCCCAAGCAAAGTCCTTGTCCGCAGGCCATGAAGGCCTCCAACGAGAGATAGGTGGGAATCCCATAGGCCTCCCCGATTTGGCCCACTGCCGAAAGCATCCCCGGCGGCCCGCAAGCTACCATCATCTTTGGCCTATCTTCCTGCTCAAGTTGGACTTTGATCAAATCCGTGACGAACCCCTGATATCCCAAGGAACCGTCTTCCGTTGCTATCCGAAGCTTTCCCAGACTTTGCAAATGCTTGAGCCTTAGGAGATCGCCCTTTGACCGGGCCCCGTAAAAGAAACGAAAAGGAATATTATGGGTTCTGAGTACGCCAGCATAAAAGAAAAAAGGGGCTACGCCTACGCCTCCGGCTACCAGCCAGACCGATCCCTCTTCAGGCAAGGGGAAGGGACGACCAAAGGGCCCGCTCAGCCAAACGGTTTCGCCTCTGTGGATTTTACTGAGGAGCTTGGTTCCTAACCCCCTTCTTTGATATAGGATCCAAAGATGGGAATCTTTGACTTCGTGTATCGAAAAAGGCCTGGGAAGGAGGGGATCCCGGCCTTCCCAGGCCGTGATCTTGACAAACTGTCCAGGCCGGGCCTGGTGAGCAATCTCCGGGGCCTCCAGTTTTAGGAGAAAGTAGCCCGGAGAGACCTCGCGCTGAGAAACAACTCGCGCTCCGATCACCAGCCCATTTTCTCAAGAAAAAGGATAAAGGCCAAGAGAAGCCCCGCAAAGATTATGCCCAGTAGAAGCGGGGGAAAATGTAAAATGGCAGGCAGCGAGATCTTGCCCAGGGCGCCCACGCCGTAAACTGTCTTTTGCCAGAAGGGGTAGGTGTGGGCGAAGGCCATGGCCCCGCATAGACCGCCCAGGACCGCAAAGATTCCGTCGAGCGAACCCTCTCCCACCGCTCCGGGCGCGGTCCCCGGGCAGTACCCCAGGATAGCCCAGCCGAGACCGTAGATCACCCCCCCAAGGAGGTTGGCTAGCACGAAGGTAGGTTTCAGGTGATAGGTGGCTAGGCCCAAAGTGGTAAGGATCTGAATCCCGATGGCCCCTATCAGAACACCTGTAAGAAGGAACTTTAATACCGTAAGATCGGTGAGGGTAAGGAGCCCTACGTGTTTCTCGAAACGGAGAATACGGGTTCTTTGAAAGATGTATCCCCATAGAATACCGGTTACAAGACCTATCACGAGTTCCATCTTATTTCCTCCCCGCTGAGATTAGTCCTTTTTCCGGCCGTACAATAGAAGGGCCAGAGGTATGCCTCCTGCAAAGAATCCCGCAACCACGATGAAGGCGCTTATGGCCATCTGGCTCATGCCAGAAAGCCCGTGTCCGCTGGGGCATCCGCCAGCCAGGCGGGCACCGTAGATGATGAGGAACCCTCCAATAAAGGCCCCTGCCGCCCGGAGAGCCGGGGATGGTCCAAAGCGTTCCTGCCATCTATCGGGAACCAACCGAAGGCGGAACTCCCGATTTCTTACTGCCGCTATAAAGGCCCCGATGGGAACTCCGAGGACTAGCATCACTTTCCAGTCTATACCAGGCTTTTTCTTTTGATAGTAAGCATTGGTGGCCACCGTTTCGGGAGAAACGGCTCTTTCTATCAAACCGGCCACTTTGACGTAAGCCGTGGAGGTCCCCAAGTATTTGGGAGCCCCTAGAAGTTGTTGTGTTACCAATACGGAGAGGATTAACAGCAGACCGGTTAGAGCTCCTCCCATATAAGGCGACCATCCGTTTCGCATTTTTAAACCTCCCGATAAGGCTATCTAAAGGCCTATTTTACGATTACGGTCGTCTTGTCTACACCCGTATTTCCGGTTTTGGCATCATAGGCGTAGACGATAAATTCGTAAACTCCCTTGTCAAGTTGCAAGTCGGTCTGAAAGATGTTGGTTTTTCCCGAAAACTTTAGAGGATAGGTATTGAAGTATTGACCGTTTTTCTTGACTATTACGGCCACTTCGTAGTTCTCTGGTTTCCAGTAGAATTTGGGGTTTACCGGGCACCCACACATGGGCGTTACCGAGGCCACGACTTCTACATTCGCCGGCCCTTTTATCATGGTGTGAGCCGAAGGACTCAAGGCCCTTACCACCAGACCAGGCATCTCCAACACAAGTTCGTTTATGTCTTTGCCCGGAACTACCCAGGTAGTTACCGAAACTTCGTTGACGGCCTGCGGTTGGGCCAAAGGACCTCGAGCGATGATCTTGATCTTACGCGGTTCTTTCAGATCCAGATTGGCCTCAAATCGCGCGGTGTGGTCCACGATAAGCTTAGTATAGCGTTCCTTGGGGGTCTCCATGAGGAGCTTGGTATTACCGGTGCTTCCTTGGGCATAGCCTTTGGCCAGAAGTTCCCCAGTTTCCACGTCTTGAATCATGACTAGTACACCACCCATAGAAGTCCCAATAAATTTGGCATCCCGTGCCTTGATCCCCACGACTATCTTGGTGGGCATGGCCCAGGTCGAAACCGCAGCCCCTAAAAGGATGGCCATCATCAATGCTTGCCAAATCCTTTTCATGATAACCTCCTTACGAACTTTTATTTTTTAACGCTAGCTCGTTCTTTTAGGCTTTAAGATAAGTCTTTTAGGGAAAAAGACAAGACGTATAAATGTCCCCTCTTGCCAAAAGGTTGGAATTCGGCTAATCGGAGGACATAAACCTGAGAGGAGGTGGTTCATGGCTATTCCGGAGGATCGGTTTTATTCCGAAGAACATCTCTGGGTCAAGAAAGAAAGAGGGAATCGGGCTTCAATTGGTCTTTCCGCTTTTGCCCAACGTCTTTATGGGGAGATTCTAGATTTGGAGCTGCCAGAAGAAGGAGACGAACTGATAAAGGGCGAAATTTTTGGCAGTGTGGAGAGCGCTAGAGGGGTGGAGGAGTTGGTGGCTCCGGTGTCCGGAGAAGTGGTGGAAGTGAACGAAGAGATCTTGGAGGACCCGGAGATCGTAAACGGCGATCCTTACGGGGATGGCTGGCTTATTAAAGTGAAACTTTCCGATCTAGATGAACTTGAAGAACTCATGGCGGCCGACGAATATGAGGATTTCCTGGAAGAGCAGGGAGAAATTCCTACCGAAGAGGAAGAAGAATTCTTCTTCGAGGAGGAAGAATAGTGCTGGCGGTGGTCTTCCCCGGGCAAGGGTCGCAATACGTGGGTATGGGCAAGGCCCTTTACGAGAAATATGCGTCGGTGAGAGAGCTTTTTGAACTAGCCGAAGAGGTCTGTGCCCTACCTATAAAGGAACTCTGTTTCGAGGGTCCAGCTGGCGAGCTCACCCGTACGGAAAATCTGCAGCCGGCCTTAACGGCTGTTAATCTTGCGGTCTGGAGGGTGCTTGAGGAGGCTGGGGTGAAACCGGCCTTCCTGGCCGGGCACAGTCTCGGCGAGTATAGTGCCCTCTGCGCCGCAGGATGTCTTTCTGTGGAGGACACTTTTCGCCTGGTCAAACGGCGGGGAGAGGTCATGGCTCAAGCCGCTGAAACGGCTCCCGGGACCATGTACGCCGTAATCGGCCTTTCGCGTGAGAGACTAGAAGAGATTCTTTCCGGAATTTCCGGCCAAGTTTTCCTGGCCAATCACAATTCTCCGGAGCAGATCGTGATAAGCGGGGAGCAGTCGGCTACGGACGAGGCCGCCAAGAAGGCCAAGGAGTCCGGGGCTAAGGTGGTGAAACTCAAGGTCTCCGGGGCTTTTCATTCCCCGCTTATGACCAGGGCCGCCGAGGAGTTCCGCGAGGCCCTCGCGGAGGCCAATTTTGGTTTGCCGCGCATACCGGTGGTCTTCAATGTTTCGGCCAAGACGGAGGGCGATCCAGAGGTCATCCGTAAACTCATGGCCGAACAAATCCTTTCTCCGGTCCGCTGGGTGGAAAGCGTAGAATTTATGTATAATAATGGCGTGAGAATCTTTATTGAAGCCGGGCCTAAACGCGTGCTCTCTGGACTCATAAATAAGATCCTTTCCGATCCCGAGGTGCTTATCCTTCAGGCCGAAAAGCCGGAAGAAATAGAGGTTGTCCTTTCGAAGGTAAAGGAGGGGGGGTAATTGGCACGCCTCAAGGTTCGGATTTCTTTTCCGGACCGTTGTAAGGGGTGTGGTCTTTGTGCACATTTCTGCCCTAAAGAGGCGCTCGTCGTGGGTCGCAATCGCAATGTCCAGGGTTATCGGGTGGTGGAGGTGGTAGCCTACGAAAAATGTACCGGTTGCGGTATATGCTATCTTATGTGTCCGGATGTAGTTCTGGAGGTTAAATAGTGAAACCCATTTTGGTTAAGGGCTCGGAGGCCATTGCCCTCGGGGCCCTGGCCGCGGGTTGTCGCTGTTACTTTGGCTATCCCATCACCCCCCAGAACGAAATCCCAGAGTTGCTGGCCCGGGAGCTTCCTAAGAGGGGCGGGGTTTTTTTACAGGCTGAAAGCGAGCTGGCCGCGGCTAATATGTTGCTCGGGGCGGCTTCCACCGGGGTGCGGGCCATGACCTCCTCCTCCAGTCCTGGAATCTCTCTTATGGCCGAGGCCTTTTCCTACATGGCAGCCCTGGAGCTTCCTGCGGTGGTCGTGAATGTGGCCCGAGGTGGTCCTGGACTTGGGGGTATCGAGGCTTCTCAGGGAGACTACTTCCAGGCCACCAAAGGAGCCGGGCACGGAGACTACCATTTTCTAGTGCTCTCGCCCGCCAGTATCCAGGAAGCCTATGAGCTTACGGCTCGGGCCTTTGATCTGGCTGAGAAGTACCGGCAGCCAGTCATGATCCTTACAGACGCTCTTCTTGGTCAGATGAAGGAGCCCTTGATTCTCCGGAAGATCAAACCTAGGAAGTATCCCAAAGACTGGGCCTTAACCGGGGCCAAGGGCCGACCGGGGCGAGTCCTGCGGAGTCTTTTCCTCGGTCCGGGGGAACTCCGGTCCCGTAACGAGCTTTTACAAAAGAAATACCGGGCCATGCGGCGCGAGGTCCGGGTGGAAAGCTATCTCCTTGAGGGGGCGGAACTGGTGGTTTCGGCCTTCGGTTCACTGGCGCGAATTGTAAAGGAGGCTGTGAACCTGGCCCGGGAGAAGGGATATCCGGTGGGCTTCCTGCGCCCTATTACCCTTTTCCCCTTCCCCGAGCGAGAGTTCCGTAAATTGGCCGAGGCCGGGGTACGTTTCTTGGTAGTAGAGCTCAACTGCGGGCAGATGGTAGAGGATGTTAGGCTTTCGATCTGCGGAAGCACTGAAGTGAGGAGCCTGCCCTTCCCGCCGAGCGATCTTCCGGCCCCGGAGGACATCTATCGGGAGATCAAGAGGTGTCTGAGAAGTCCCAGAAGGTAAAGGATTATCGTTTTCCTCGGGTGCTCCGTGACAGACCCTTCCACTATTGTCCCGGGTGCCACCACGGGATCGCTCATCGACTATTGGCGGAGGTCATCGAGGAACTAGGTGTGAGAGATCGGGCCTACGGGGTGGCCTCCATCGGGTGTTCCTGTTTTCTCTATTACTACTTCGATGTGGACATCTGCGAGGCCCCGCACGGACGGGCCTGTGCCGCGGCTACCGGGGCCAAACGGGCCCGGCCGGAACTGGTGGTCTTCACCTATCAGGGGGACGGGGACTTTGCCGCCATTGGTCTTACGGAGAGCCTGCACGCCGCGGCCCGTGGAGAACGCATAACCGCCATCATGATAAACAATACCGTCTACGGTATGACCGGAGGTCAGCTCTCCCCCACTACCTTGCCCGGCCAAAGGACTACTACCACCCCGGAGGGTCGGGATCCGCGGGTCTATGGGTACCCCATGAAGGTGGCGGAGATGCTCGCCGAGTTTCCGGGAGTGGCCTTCTGCGCTCGGGTAGCGGTGAACAAGCCAAAGAGGGTCCTTGAGGCCCGTGAGGCCCTGCGAAAGGCCTTTCTGGCCCAAATCGAGGACCGCGGCTTCGGTTATGTAGAATTCCTTTCGGCCTGTCCGGTGAACTGGAGATTGGATCCGATCAAGGCCGCGGAAAAGGTGGACGAACTCGCCGAGACCTTTCCTATTAAGGTGTTCAAGGATGAAATTTGAGGTTATTCTGGCCGGTTTTGGAGGTCAGGGGATTCTTTTTGCCGGGAATCTCCTGGCGCAGGCCGGTATGGAGGCCGGGCTCCAGGTGACCTTCCTTCCGGTCTACGGACCGGAGATGCGGGGCGGAACCTGCAACTGCACGGTGGTCCTATCGGACCGGGAGATCGCCTCCCCGGTGGTTACCCGCCCGAAGGCCCTTCTCATCATGAACCGTCCCTCCTTCGAGAAGTTCGTTCCGTGTCTCGTCCGTGGGGGCCTGGCAGTGGTAAACCGGAGCTTGATCCCGGAGGAGTGCGCCGTGGAGTTTCCTGGCCGGCGTTTTCTCTTCGTGCCGGCCGACGATCTGGCAGAGGAGGAGGGACACCCTGGCCTAGGGAACATGGCCGCCCTAGGGGCCCTGGTGGCGGCCTCCGGAGTTGTGCCTCCCGAAAAGGTGCTCTCAGGACTTAAAGGCCTCCTTCCCCCGGAAAGGAAACACCTCTTTGAGCCCAACCGGAAGGTTTTCCGACGGGGCTACGAGTTCGTCGAGAGAAACTCATCCACCGCCGTCCGCAGATAGGTCCGAAACCTTTCTTCGCCCCCGAGGAGCCTCAGACCAAAGACGAAGTTTATTTCGTTTAAAAGGGCTTCTCCGGTCTCCGGCCTAAAGAGGAAATCTACCGCCATGAGATTGAAGCCCGTCTTCTGGCAGAGTGCCCTTACTACCTTGAGGGCCCGCTCCTCCAGCTCCCGGTCTGGGCATTCCGCAACCTCACCTTCCTGAACCAGGTTCTTGAGAAAGCGTCCTTTTCGCCAGAACGGCAGATGCCTCTTTCCGATGACCACCACCCGAAGGTCGTAATCCCAGGGGAGGTATTCTTGGATTAGGAACCCGTAGCGCCCAGAGGCCTCGAAAGTACGAAGGATCCTAAGGATTTCCTCCCAGTCCTTCGAGCTTTCCACCAGGAAGACCTCTCGGCCTTCGTGGCCGTGGTTGCCCTTGACCACAAAGGGATAAGGGGGAAAGGGGATCTCTGTGGCTCCGGGGTGTGGCCCGAAGGCGCAGATCCTCGGCACGCATATGGTTCGCGGATGAGGGAGCGAAAGGGCTTCGAAAAGCATGATTTGGCCGATTTTCCCAGGAAAGGCGAACCGCAGGTCGTAGTGCGGGAAGACACGTTTGCCCAGCTGGCGAGCAAAAAAGTATAGTTCCGGAGGGACAGTTTGTGGAAAGATAACGATTTCGGCTTCTCGCAAGGCTGCTATAACCTCTGGGGTGAGACCGCTGAATTGGAAAAAGTTGAGATCGCCTTCTATCCAGGGGTTGAAAGAGACGGTTTTCGTACCCATGTCTTTATTAAAAACGCTAAAGGGAGGGAGGGGAAGGTGCAGGCGGTGATCCTTGCAGCCGGTCTGGGGACCCGGCTGGGGCTCGAGGAAAAGGCCTATCCTAAGGGCCTTCTGAAGGTGGCTGGAAGGGAGCTACTTTTAAGGCACCTCATCCTTCTTTCCCGGGAAGGCGTAGAGAAATTCGTGTTGGTGGTAAACCCCCGGAATCGCAAATATTTCGAGGAGTTTCTGGCTCGGTATCCCGAATACCGGGTAATCCTGGTAGAAAATTCCCATCCGGAAAGAGGAAACGGCTATTCTCTTTGGTGTGCCAGGCTAGCGGTCTCGGGGCCCTTCGTTCTCACCATGTCGGATCACCTCTTCGAGGAGGCCTTCGTTAAGAGGGCCGTACGGGGCCAGGGGCTCATCTTAGACCGCCAGGGCTTTTATGTAGACCCGGTAGAGGCTACCCGGGTGAAGGTTTCGGAGGGCCGGGTCGTCGAGATTGGTAAAGGCCTTGAGCCCTATGACGGCTTTGATACCGGTTTTTTTGTGCTTGCCCCCGAGATCTTCAAGGCCGCCGAAAGGCTGGTCGAAATCCGGCAGGAAATTTCCCTCTCGGAGATAGTCCAGGCGGCCCGGATACCGGTAACCGAGGTCTCCGGGTTATTCTGGACGGATGTGGACACCCCGGAGGATCTCAAGCAGGCCAGAAAGCTCCTTATCAGGGCTAGCGTTAAAGGGGCCGGGGACGGCCTCATTTCTAGGACTCTCAATCGCAGGCTTTCAACCCGCATCTCACCCTATCTCTGCGGGAGGATCACCCCCAATCAGGCCACTATCCTGAGCTTTTTGTTGGGACTCCTTTCGGCAGCTCTGGCTTACTTTCATACTGCTTTCGGGGGACTTCTCTACCAGATTCATTCCGTGCTCGACGGGGTGGACGGTGAGATTGCCCGAGCGGCTCTCATGAAGAGCCGTTTTGGAGGGCTGCTGGACTCGGTGCTGGATCGTTATGTGGACTTCATTTTCCTTTCGTTTTTGCTGTTAAAGCTTAAGCCCGGAGGTTTACTGCTTGCGGCCGGGTTGTTGGCCCTGCTTGGTACAGTGATGGTAAGTTACACCACCGAAAGATTTAAGGGGGCTTACGGGAAGGACGCCTACGGGATCTTTCCTGTTCTTCACTACTTTCCGGGGAAACGGGACGAGAGAATCTTTTTGATCTTCCTCTTCTGCCTTTCGGGAAGACCCGAGCTTCTGTTCCCGGTTCTGGCGCTCTTAACGCACCTCAAGGTCCTTTTTACCTTAACGGTGTTCTGGCGGAAGAGATCGGAGCTAGAGGAAGCGCAGGGCTAGGGCCAGCCAGCCTTCCTCCTGGGCCTCGGCGACGACGGAGGCCGAGGGTGTTCTGGCGAGCACCTCGCCTTTCTGGGCCACCGAAAACCCCGAAAGGATGGCCAAGCCCCCGGGGGCAAGCACCTCTTTGATCCCCGGCGCTAGGGCCGTAATGGTTCCGATGGTAAGATTGGCCAGCACCAGATCAAAGGTTCCAGGCCGGGCGGCCGGAAGGCTTCCCTGAACCACAAGTATCCGGTCCGAAAAGGCGTTCATTTCTACATTATGTTTAGCCTCACGGCAGGCCCTGGGATCAATATCCGCCGCCAGCACCTTTTGGGCCCCTAGCCTTGCCGCCGCAAGGGAGAGAATCCCACTACCACAACCGAGATCAAAAACCCTCGCGGCCCTATCCTCTTCAAACTTCTCCAGCATAAGCTTGAGACAGAGCTTGGTAGTAGGGTGCCTTCCGCTACCAAACGAAAGGCTTGAGCGGAGATAGATCTCTCCCTGTGGGCTGGGTTCAGGTTCGAGCGGTGAGAAAAAGACCAGTGATCCTAACTGGAAACGTCGGGGCTTAACTTCGGCCTCCTCCGTGAGTTCGGTTTCTTCAAACTCGGCCTGGGGAAGAGCTTTCAAGAGTTTCCGTAACAGCCTGTGAGGATCTTCGGCGGGATAGGTGAGATAGAAGAGATTCTCCTCGGGAAGATGGAAGGCCTTTAAAGGACTTAAAGCCTGCTTTTCCAGGATTGCAAGAAGCCTTTCCGGATCATCCGTACGGATCTTTACCCGTAGATAAGACATAAAGGACTAAATCCTTTTCCTTGAATCCAGGATAAGGGTTACCGGGCCATCGTTTACGAGATGGACCTCCATGTAAGCCCCGAAACGTCCGGTCTGGACCTTAAGACCCTTTTCTTGGAGCCGGGACACAAACCTCTCGCAAAGCCCTCGGGCCTGCTCGGGCTTTTCTGCAGGATCAAAGGAAGGCCGTTTCCCTTTACGGCAGTCTCCGCAGAGGGTGAAGTTAGAAACCACTAGGACCTCTCCGGAGACATCTCCCACACTCAGGTTCATCTTGCCAGAGGTATCCTCAAAAATCCTTAAGCCGGCGACCTTGTCGGAGAGCCATACGAGATCCTTCTCTTCATCTCCCTTTTCCACTCCTAAAAGGACAAGCAATCCCGGCCCGATCCGGGCGATTTCCTCGCCCTCAACCTTTACCTTAGCTTCTTTAACGCGTTGAACTACTGCCCGCATCTCGAAAGAAACTCCGTTAGCGCCTCTAGGCCCATGGGAGGGGCAAAATAGAATCCCTGGCCCTCATCACAACCCAGACAGATCAGCTTTTCAAGCTGTTCTTTGTTCTCGATGCCTTCGGCTAGACAGGAAACTCCTATTCCGTGACTAAGCTCTATCACGGTGTTTATTACCTTCAAGGCCTTTTCACTCTTGAGCATGGCGGTCACGAAACTACGATCAATTTTAATCTTGTCCACTTCAAATTCAATGAGATACTCCATAGAGGAATAGCCAATGCCAAAATCGTCCAAGGCTATCTTTATTCCGATTTCCCGAAGATTGGAGAGGATTTTTCGACTTCTTTCTGCATCCTCCATAGCGGCGGTCTCGGTAATCTCCAAAATGAACTTTTCCGGAGGGAAGTCGAAGCCCTTTAGGGCTGCTTCGATCTTTTCCGGAAGTTTAGGGTCTCGAAACTGCCGTCCTGAAAAGTTTATGGCCAGAAACAGATCCGGATTGGATAATAGTGCCATTTCTTTAAGGCTTTGAGAGAGGATGAATTCTTCCAGCTCAAAGATGAAACCGGATTTCTCGGCTACGGGAATAAATTTCGCCGGAGAAATGAGACCAAGCTCGGGATGGCGCCATCTTATCAGGGCCTCCACACCTATCACCCTTTTGGTCCGAAGATTCAAAATAGGTTGGTATTCTAAGAAGAATTCTTGGCGTCTGAGGCCTTCCACCAAGGCGTTCCGGAAAAAGGCGTCCTCGAGGAGTTCCTTTTCCATTTCAGGAGAGTAAAAGGCAAAATAGTTTTCGCCACTCTCCTTGGCACGCTTTAAGGCTATTTCAGCCTTCTGGAGGAGCTCTTCAGCCTTCGTGCCATCCCGTGGGAAGAGGGCTACGCCGATGTTAGCGGAGAGATACAAATCCCGATCTCCGACACGGAACGGCTGTTTGAAAAGCTTTTTCAACTTTTCCATTACCACCCAGATACCATAGGGGGTCCTCAGCTCTGTTAAAACTAATCCGAACTTGTCGGCAAAGAAGCGACTTTTGACATCGCCTTCTCTTAAGGTCCGCTTAAGTCGCTCTCCCACCTGCCTGAGAATAGTATTTCCGTTTTCAAAACCGAAGGTGGCGTTGATTTCACGGAATTTGACCAGATCCAGAATGGCCACCATGAGGCCCTCTTTGCGACGTCTGGCCTTGGCTAGAAGAATTTTCAGTTTTTCTATAAAGAGATCCCGGTTGGGAAGGCCGGTAAGGGGGTCAAAGAAGGCTACTTCGACCAGTCGCTTTTTCAAGGTTTTTTCTGGGGTGATGTCAAAACCTATTGCTAGGCCTAAATAACGACCTTTGTACTTGACTGTTTCGGCATAAAATCGTCCTACTTTTTCCTGTCCGTCTTTGGTGAGGATCACGAACTCGTGATAATATTTCGGGATCTTTTCGCCTCTTAGCCGTCGGGCTACGATTTCCTTTATCGCTTCCCGATGTGACGGAGTAGCCAGCTCCCAGATGTACTTTTTCCGAAGCTCTTCCAGAGGGTATCCGGTTAGTTTTTCCACATAAGGATTGGCGTAGATAATCCTTTCATCATAAAGAAGAATGGCCACCGGGGCCTTGGTTACGAACAGTCTAAAGAAGGCTTCTTTTTCTTGAAGCTCCTCTTCAAGGGCTTTTTCCCGGCTAAAATCAAGCCAAAGGCCTGCTAGAAGGAATCGGGAATCGTCTCTGGATATTACCGAGAAGTAATCTTTGATCCAAAGGTAATCGCCGCTCTTTTTTCGGAAACGGTAGAGGTGACTACCTCGTTCGTTGCTTTCCAATAATTTTTGCTCGAGCTTTAGGATTTTGGGGCGATCTTCGGGATGAAGATTGTTGAACCACCAGTAGGGTTCGGCCTCAATTTCCTTTCGGGACCAGCCTGTAAGGCGTTCTACTTCAGCATTCAGAAACTTGATTTTTTCGAAGCGTATACTTTCGGACTCGACGGAGACTTCCACGACATAAATTCCAACTGGGAAACTTTCCAGATATTTTTCACACTGGGGCTTGAGAGAGTCCCAGTTTTCAAGCAAGAGAGTTCCCTCCCTGCGGTTCCACAAAAAGTTAAGTATGTTAGGTATAATTGTCCAGAGAGAGGTGAAATTTAAAAAGACTTGACAAATGGAAGGGAGCGTTTTTTAGTAAAAGGCCGTAATTCTTGTAAAAGGGGTTGAGAGCTATGGAGATTTTTACGCCGCAAACACCTATGCCACGAAAGGAGGAGGTCAAGCGCGAGTGGTATGTGGTAGATGCCGAGGGTAAAGTCCTCGGACGTCTAGCCAGTGAGATTGCCAAGCGGCTACGGGGTAAGCACCGTCCAGATTTTGCTCCTCATGTGGATGTGGGGGATTTCATAGTGGTCGTGAACGCCGAGAAAATCCGGCTTACTGGTAAAAAGTGGGATCAGAAGATCTACTGGCGGCACTCGGGCTACATGGGGGGGCTTAAACTTCGGACGGCTAGACAAATGCTTGAGCAAAAGCCAGAAGAAATCCTGCGTCTAGCAGTCAAACGTATGCTTCCTAAGAATCGTCTGGGCCACAAGCTTCTCAAAAAACTCAAGATCTATGTTGGGCCGGAGCATCCTCATCAGGCTCAGAATCCAAAACCCCTTGAAATCTAGGAGGATAGATCATGGCCGAAGCTAAAGAAAGATATTACGCTACCGGCAAAAGAAAAACGGCTATTGCTAGGGTCTGGCTGACTCCGGGCACTGGCAAGATCGTGGTTAACAAAAAGGATTTCGACGAGTATTTTTATGATCACATTGTAGCCCGTTACATCGTGGAGCAGCCCTTCCGTATAACGGGTCTTGAGGGTAAGTTTGATGTTTACTGTACGGTTATAGGCGGTGGCAAGAATGCTCAGGCAGAGGCCATCCGCCACGGTATCGCCAAGGCCCTGCTGGGCTATCATCCTGATCTTAGGCCCCCTCTTAAGAAAGCGGGGCTTCTTACCCGTGATGCCAGGGTCAAGGAGCGGAAGAAGTACGGGCTTCGCGGAGCCAGGCGCGGTCAACAGTACTCCAAACGATAAAGAAATTCTTCTGGAGGTTCGATCTTGGTACGGGTGGCCGTGGTGGGGGCCACAGGATATACGGGGCTTGAACTTCTGAGATTGGCCTCCGGCCACCCGAAGATGCAGGTCACCTGTGTTACCTCCCGTAGGGAAACAGGTAAGTCCCTTACGGAATACTGGGGCTTTGCCCCGCTACCTTACGAGCTTGAGCTTTCTTCCCCAGAGCCGTCGGCTATCGCTGAAGAGGCTGAAGTGGCCTTTCTTTGCGTCCCCCACGGGACGGCTCAAGAAATGGCCAAGGAACTGGTTTCCCGAGGCCTGAAGGTAATTGATCTTTCCGCGGATTTTAGGCTTGCTGATCCTTCGGTATATGAAGCCTGGTACGGGGTCTCTCATCGGTTTCCGGAACTCCTACGGGAAGCCGTTTACGGTCTTTCGGAAATCTACGCCGAAAGGATCTCTAAATCTAGGCTCATTGCTAATCCCGGCTGTTATCCCACGGCGGCTCTTTTGCCGTTAGTACCTCTTTTAAATCGGAAACTTATTGAGCCTAGAGACATCCTTATCGATGCTAAGAGTGGAGTCTCCGGGGCGGGGCGCAAGGCGGAGGTGGCCCTGGCCTTTTGTGAAGTCAATGAGGATTTTCGGGCCTATAAAGTGGCTTCTCACCGCCATACCCCGGAGATTGAGGCTGAGCTCTCCAGGGCTGCAGGCGGAGAGGTTAAGGTGCTCTTTACTCCTCATCTGACCCCTATGGAGCGTGGGATCTTTGCCACCATCTATGTCCACCCTCTGGCCTCGGAAAAAGAAATCTATGAGGCTCTACGAGATTTTTATGCCGAAAAGCCCTTTGTGGAGGTATTATCTCCGGGTAGGATCCCGCGGGTGGCCGAGGTCCGTGGGACGAATCGATGCCGTATCGGCCTTAAACTTGACCCTCGGACCGGCCGTCTTATTTTGCTTTCTGTAATTGATAACCTGGTCAAGGGAGCCAGCGGCCAGGCTATCCAAAACATGAATCTCATGATGGGGTGGCCAGAAGACCTCGGGCTTCCGAAAAGTCCGGTCTTTCCCTGAAATGCGAAATATCAAGCTCACCATCGCCTACGACGGTACAAATTATCTCGGTTGGCAAAAGCAGAAGCAGGGGCCGACGGTCCAAGGCATCCTGGAGGATGTCCTGCGTCGTATCCTAGGGCACAAGATCAAGCTTCGGGCTGCCGGGCGTACGGACGCTGGGGTGCACGCCCTGGCGCAGGTAGCCCACTTCCACACCACCAGCAAACGGGATCTTGAAACTATTTTCCGGGCGGTCAATGCCTTGCTCCCCAAAGACATCGCCGTCCTCCGAGTGGAGGAGATGGATTTCAAGTTCCATTCTCAGTATCACGCCCTGCGGAAGACCTATTTTTACCAGATCTACAACCATCCCATCCGCAATCCGGTCTTGAGGCTTTATTCCTGGTGGGTGCCGGAGCCTCTGGACCTTTCTGCCATGCGGGCCTGTTTACCCTATCTTATAGGGGAAAAGGACTTCGCTAGTTTCCGCAAATCCGGAACGGATCTGAAATCCACTATACGTACGGTCTATGAGGCCCAGATCAAACGGGCGGTGGGCATGGCCCATGTCATACGGTTTGAGATTACCGGTCGGGGATTTATGAGGTATATGGTACGGAACATTGTAGGGGCCCTGGTGGAGGTCGGCCTTGGCCGTCTCTCCCCAGAGGACTTCAAGGCCATTCTGGAGGCCCGAGATCGTTCTGTGGCTCCGCCTCCGGCCCCACCCCAAGGGCTCTTCCTGAAAGGGATTTATTACGGTAAAAAATGGAGAGCAAAGGATTATGCCCCCAAAGGAGTCAGGCCATGAAACTTTCGGAGAGGATCAGGCGGCTTAAACCCTCGGCTACGCTGGCGGTGGACGCCAAGGCCAAGGCTATGCGGGCCAAAGGGATAGATGTCATCAATCTCTCGGCCGGAGAACCGGATTTTGATACTCCGGAACATATCCGCAAGGCCGCCAAAGAGGCCCTCGATCGCGGTTTTACCCGTTATCTTCCGGCGGTGGGGCTCCCTGAACTCCGGGAGGCGGTCTGTTTTCGTCTCAAGGAAGACTATGGGCTGGATTACCGGCCGGAGGAAGTGGTTATCACCTGCGGGGCTAAACAGGCCATTTACAACCTGGCTCAGGCCCTGCTTGATCTCGGAGACGAGGTTCTGATCCTTTCCCCTTACTGGGTTTCCTATCCTCCTATTGTAGAGCTTGCCGGCGGAGTGCCGGTGATTGTGCCTTCAGGGCCGGAGGCAAACTTTGAGCCTGATCTTTCGGAGGTCGAGGCCCGTATCACGGAAAGAACTCGGGGGATTATCCTCAACAGTCCTTCAAACCCCACGGGTTGTATATATTCCCGCGATTTTCTTTCCGGAGTGGCTGATATTGTTAAGAGACATGGGCTCTGGGTAATAAGCGACGACATCTATGATCGCTTGCGATTTGATGGAAAGCCTCCGGAGAACATCCTTTCGGTGGCTCCAGACCTTAGGGGACAGGTTATCTTGGTAAACGGGGTTTCCAAGGCTTATGCTATGACCGGATGGCGTATAGGCTGGGCCGTAGGACCGGAGGAAATTATTAAGGCTTTAGCCAAACTCCAGGGGCAGAGCACCTCAAACGCCACGGCCTTTGCCCAGAAGGCCGCGGTGGCGGCCTTGACCGGCCCTCAGGACTGTGTAGCGGAAATGCGCCGGGCCTTTGCCGAACGGGCGGAGTTTCTTTTCCGGAGTCTTTCGGAGATTGGGGGCCTCAAACCGGTTCGCCCCCAGGGAACTTTCTATCTTTTCTGCGATTTTTCGTCCTATTATGGACGTAAAACTCCGACGGGCCAGACCATAAAAGATTCGGTGAGCCTTGCGGAATATCTCCTTGAAGAGGGACGAGTGGCTACCGTTCCGGGGGTGGCCTTCGGCGATGATCGCTTCCTGCGTCTTTCCTTCGCCCAGGGTCTAGAGACTTTAAAAGAGGCCGTGCAGCGTCTTAAAGCTTCCCTTTCAAGGTTGACTTGATTTTTCTCCTTGCGCGAAACATTTTTATACCTTAAATTTAGACAAACTTTGTTATGTTATCTAAATTGTTCTCTGATAGTCGCCTGTTCTTTAAGTTGGGGCCAGATGAAAAAGAGCTCTTAGCTACTCTTTCGGCTCTGGTGGAAGCCTTTCCGAATTCCTCTCTCGAAAGATTCTATACACATATTCTTGAGTTCGAAGAAGGCTTTCAGATTTTAGGCCCTATTTTATCTCAAAAAGAGGCCTTTGAACGCTATAAGGATTCTTTGCGTTCTTTTTGGATAAAATTTTTTCTTGAACCTTTCTCGGAAGATGTGTTTCAGTATGCCTTTAAGATAGGAACTGTCCATGCCGAAAAAGGGGTCAGTCCTCCCCTGTTCTTGAAGGCTCTCTTTAGGTTTTGGTCTCTTTTCCGGGAACATATATGGAATCGGATAGAAGATCAGGCCCTTCAGAAAAGTCTTATCCAGCTTGCGGTTAAGCTACTCTTCTATCTGGTGAGTGTTGTCTTAGCGGCCTATTTCAAGCGTTTGGATCAAGATCTTGAAGAAGCCTATGCCGAGATTGCAAGGCTGAATCGTATTTATGTGCTCTTGCGAGAAATAAATCTTCTTATTTTTGAGGAAAAGGTTTCTTCAGAAAAGCTTTTTAAAGAGGCTTGTAAGATCCTTGTGAGGGATGGTGGGTTTGCCCTGGCTTGGATCGGTCTTATTGAACCTAAAACCAAAGAGGTCAAGCCGCTTGCAGCGGCTGGTAAAACAGACTATTTGAACGATTTTTATGCCTCTATTGATCCCGCCATTGCCGAGGGCCGTGGCCCTTGCGGAGAGGCTCTCCGGACTGGAAGACCGGTGGTCGTCCAGGATACGGAGGAGGATTCAAGGTTTATACCTTGGAGGGAGAGAGCCCGGCAATACGGCCTGCGTTCGGCGGTGGCGCTACCCCTGGTTCTGGGAAACGAGGTCAAAGGAGTTCTTCTTCTTTATCATCCTAAACCGCAATACTTTACTTCGAAGGAGGCCCAACTTCTCCTTGAAATTTCCCGGGATCTTTCTTTGGGCTGGGCGCATATTGAAAAGAGCCGAGAGCTTGAGCGGGTACTTTTTACAGATGAGCTTACCGGGCTCGGGAACGAACGATATCTTATCGATACCTTAGAACACGAATTTGAAGTAGCGAAAAAACAGAAACAAAGGTTAGCTCTAGTCCGACTTGACATAGACGAGTTTTCTTTGCTTACCCATAGTTTGGGGCGAGCCGCGGGGGACGAGGTCCTCAAAGAAGTTGGACAGCGTCTAGTACGCTTAGTAGGGAGTCGGGGCACGGTGGTCCGAAGCGGAGCCGACGAATTTTCTTGTTCTTATTTATTTGAAAATAATTCCGAGATTGGAAGCTTTATGGGAAGGATTAAAAATGCCCTTTCTCTTCCTGTCTATACGGCCGAAAGTGTGATTCGGGTGAGTGCTAGTATGGGATTAGCATTCTTCCCGGAAGACGCCTCTTCTCCCAGAGGACTTCTGGAGGCAGCTTCGGTAGCCCTCAGGAGGGCCAAAAAACAGGCCCCTGGAGGAGTGGCTTTCTATTCCGAAAAGGAGGCCCGGGAAGTCCTTTCCCGCTGGCGTCTTACTGAGGAACTTGAGCGGGCTTGCGAACAGAAAGAATTTGTTCTTTTCTTTCAACCCCGGGTGGATCTCTTTAACCGAAGGATTTCATCTTTCGAGGCCCTCCTACGCTGGAGGCATCCCCAAAAAGGAATAATTTCGCCTGGTAAATTTATTTCCGTATTAGAAGACACCGGACTCATTACTAAAGTCGGCCGATGGGTAGTCAAAGAGAGCGCCCTCTTTCTTAAAAAGTTACTTCCCAAACATTCAGAAATTAGCATATCTTTCAATGTTTCCATGAAACAATTTCAGGATAATCATTTGCTAAAAGTCCTAGAGGAGACCTTACGGGAGGTATCCATTCCGCCGGAATGGCTAGAAGTGGAGATTACCGAAAGCTTGTTCTTTGAAGCCGGTGCCCAGGCCTCGGAAATTCTAAAGAATATAAACAATTTGGGGCTAAAGATAGCCATTGACGATTTCGGGACCGGCTATTCTTCATTTGCATATCTCAAAAAGATTCCGGCCGAAAGCCTCAAGATAGATTATTCCTTTGTTAAAGGAATTCCTGAAGATCGGGAGGACGCTAGCGTGGTGATGGCTATCGTGGCCATGGCCCGCAACCTCGGTAAGAAGATCGTTGCCGAAGGCGTAGAGAGACGGGAACAACTGGCCTTTCTGATGGGCCTGGGGGTGGACGAAGTGCAGGGCTATTACTTTGCCCGTCCCATGCCGGGCGATCAGGCCTTGAGCTTTTTAGAAAGCTTTAATCCTGACAGGTTTTTTAGATAGCCAAACTTATGAACCCAGCGTGAATCTTATCTTAGGCCGGATATCGGCAGGATTACCCTTTGGAACCAAGATGCTCAGACCGTTTTCGGCGTAAAGATGGTAGCTGTTGATGAGGCCCTCCTCAAGGAGGCCTCCATTTCTTCACGGCCGGCGGTGAAAATACCAGGTGGGGTGCTGATTATAAGCTCGCCAATTCGCAGGGTCCCATGTCTTATCTGGTGGGCTAAGATGCCCGGAGGCAGAGTCTCGTAAAAGATATTCTTGATATCCGGATGTTCTTGTCGAAAAGCCGCTAAAAGCTCCTCAATAACCATCCATTGGTTGCCATTGAAAAACAATACCAGATCGGGATGACAAGGATCTCCGTGGAGATCACACACATGATCCACCGGTGACACGGAAAACTCAACAATGTTTTGGTTAGAACTCATTGATGGTACCTCCTAACTCTCCCCTTTTTGTCATAGCCCAAATTACTCTTCGCTCGGTCTTTTAATGACCATGATCTCTGCTCAATTGTTTTGTCAGGGGGCTTACGCCCCCTGAAACCTCCTGCGGTGCCTTTCGGTTCAGCCTTGGTATTTTCCGATTTTCCTTTAACTTACCGCCTGGGATCAGCTATTCGGCTCAATCTCAAACATATCAACGGGTTTAGTGGATGCTTTTCTCGGACCTCAATTTGTGCTCTAATTGAGCTGGGCATTGAGCAAGTAATCTCTTTGGCTTCAACTCTCTCGCCTTCTCGATAGGCAGGTTTGTCTTTGCATACTGAACCATAGACCCATCGTAGATTTTGACCGTCCTCTTGTGCAAGACATAACGAGCTACAAACCAGAGGCCGGAAGCGAGATGGCCGGTATTGCAATAGCTGATCCAGACGGGGGGCCTGTCTAGCGTTAGTCCATAAATTTTCAGAATGGCCTTAATCTCTTCCGGAGATTTTAGGATATAGTAATCTTTTATTTTTTTTGTAAACAGAGAGGCTGGAAGATCTATTGCTCCCGGAATATGACCATGTCGATAGAGTCGCGGGTCTTGGTCCCTTCCTTCGTAGTATTTTATAGGACGTGCATCCACCAAGATTCCCTGACGTTTCTTGCATAGGATTTCTTCCACAGTCACCAGATCACAGAAAATAGATCGATCAGGGTGCTTGATTTTAAAATTGGTCTTTTTCACCGAGACGGGGCCTTCCGCAAGGGGCCGACCTTCTGCTTCCCACTTGGCTAGCCCTCCGTCCATGAAATAGGTGTCCTTAATTCCCACATAATTTAAAATAGCCAGCACACGGGCGGCATCAACGTAGTCTTTTGGAGTTTCTCCCTGAGCATAGACGATCACGCGAGAATTCTCGGATAAACCAGCCTGGGATATCTTCTCCTCTAGTTCTCTGTCTGAGAGGAGTATCCCCGGAACTCCGTATCTTTTCGTGGTCAACATATGATTATTCAATCGCACTGCCCCCGGCAGGTGTTCCTCTAAATAATCTTCTTCCGGTATATTTCGGGCATCAATGATGACCACTTTTCCCTTTTTAAGGGCTTCTTCAACCTGGGCAGTAGACCATATTCTAAATGCGCCCTTAACCTCATTACGTGAGACCTTGCCCATACAATGAGAAACCGTTAATATGCTCCATAAGGAGCAAATCCACAGGATTTTTATAGTCTTGGTCAACATTTTTCCTCCCCATTCCTATTTCTGGGGTGCCGGCTACCCCGTAAATCCTAAAGCCCGAAAACTCTAGTAATATCTATGGAAAGTATAGGCTTCTATATTATAAAAGTCCAATTTATATTTTTTAAAATTTAAATAAATTATATTGATAAAGGAAAAAGAAAAAATGACCATTACCCTTAGGCAGTTAGAGATCTTTCTGGCGGTCGCTGAGACGGGTCATGTCTCTAAGGCCAGCCAGCGGCTGTTTCTGAGTCAGCCTGCTGTCAGTATGGCCATATCAGAGCTGGAAAATCAGTTAGGGACTCCTCTTTTTGATCGAATCGGACGGCGGCTAGTTCTCAATGATCGGGGGCGGCTTCTGCTCTCCCACGCTAGGGAAATCCTGCGTCAGGTTGAAAATGTGGAGACATTGTTGGCAGAGAGGGGAGATTCTATAACAGGGGATCTGAGGGTGGGGGCCAGCACCACCATAGGTAGCTATTTGCTGCCCTATTTAATAGGGGCCTTTGTAGATAGGTATCCCGGTGTTACGATCAATCTTAGTATTGGCAATACAGAGCAAATTGAGTCTGGAATATTATCGGGAGCCTTTGATGTGGGGTTTATTGAGGGCTATACTCACCATGAAGAGATAAAGGCTCTGCCCTGGCTCGATGATGAACTAGTGATCATTGCTAGCCCACGTCACCCCTTATCCCAAAAGGAGGAACTAACTCCATCTGATCTGGAAAAAGCTAAGTGGATAGTGCGCGAGAAGGGCTCTGGTACTGAAGAAATTTTTGAGGCCGAGATTTCTAAACATGTGAGACAGTTTAACGTCTTATTAAGACTGGGGCATACAGAGGCCATCAAGAAGACCGTAGAGTCGGGCTTGGGTATAGCTTGCCTTTCTTTCCTAGCCGTAAGACGAGAAATTGAACAAGGCTGGCTAGTTCGACTGTCAGTCCCCTTTCTCCAGTTACATCGAAAGTTTCTGATAGTGATCCATTCTAAAAAGATTCAGACCAACCTTTTGTCAAAATTTTTGACATTTTGTGAGGAATGGAAACGAGGACAATCCCCTGCCCCCCATAGTGCTTCGTCGAGCGTGTCTGAGGATTAAGAGGATTTCCTTAAGCCCCTGAGCGCCCAAAAACACCTTGTAAAGGGCTTCAGGTTTACCTTGAGAAAGTTTGATTTATCAACGATTCTCTGGAAGGTGACCTAAAGGTACCCCAATCCGATTTGGGTGTTCATAACTCCGTAAGAAATTACCAAAAACTGGTGGAGGCGGCGGGAATCGAACCCGCGTCCGGAGGTGCTTCAGCCTAAACTTCTACGTGCGTAGCCCGGGTAGTCGATCTCGACGAGGAGAAAGACCCGGGCGCTTCCTCCTCGCCCAGCCTGCTGGACTCTCGATGGAAGGGAGGCAGGCACTCCCTTCCATCCAGCCCGCTAACCCGGCGCTCCGGAGGCCCCGCGGGCCGAAGGCTCATCCGGAGCGGGCGGCTCTATTTTTTAGGCCGCCAGAGCGTAAGCGTATTCGTCGGCACTTGTGTTTTTCCCACCTTTTTTACGAGGCGGTGGGGACCTCGGCACGCCGTTTAGGCCTACACACCCCCGTCGAGCCCTCTTCGCCCCCTACTTGATCTTGCCTTTGAAACGTCGCCTAAGCTCACGCTCTTCTTCCCGGCGCTTAATGGTCTCGCGCCGGTCATAGAGCTTTTTACCCTTGGCTAAGGCTAGTTCTACTTTAGCCCAGCCGTCTTTAAAGTAGATCCGTAAGGGCACGAGGGTATACCCCCGCTCGGCCACTTTACCGGCCAAGCGGTTAATCTCGGCCTTTTTCAAAAGTAGCTTGCGCGTTCTCCTCGGATCTAAAAGAGCAGCCTCTCTAGAATAAGGATAAGGACTAATGTGGAGGTTGTAAAGATACACCTCCCCGTTTACCACCCGGGCGAAACTGTCCGCGAGATTGGCCCGCCCCATCCGCAAACTCTTTACTTCCGGCCCCAGAAGGACCAGACCGGCCTCGTAGGTTTCTTCGATGTCATAAAGGAAACGGGCCTTTTTGTTGGTAGCGACGGTCTTTTCCATGGTCTCTTAGTGTAGAAAGATGTTATAAGTCGCGTGTATCAGAGCTACTACAAGAGTCAAATAAGCCAGGAGATGATGAACCTTTCGTGAAACCCGGCGCTTTAAAAAAAGGTGCCCCGCTAGGGCCGTACTAAAGAGTAAGCCTAGAAGTACCAGGCCAGAGATAAGGGCAAAGCTTCCCCCTTTCTCTTCCTGGGAGCCACCGGCCAGGGCCAAAGAGGCCCAAAAGAGGAATGTCCAAATCAAAGCGAGATTTCTAAACATATTACAGTCCTTTCAAGATTTACTAAAATATAACGGTTTTTGGATAAAAAGGCTAGGCCTTAAGGACGAATAACTACCGTAGCCCGCATTAGATGGGATAATATTTCGTACATATTGCTAGCCCGGCCCACCCGAAGTTTGTCCTCGAGGCCATAATGCGAAAGACAAGTCCAGCAGGAAAGGATCTCTACCCCATAATCCTCGAGGATCTTTAGATCCTCAAGGACCGGAGAGGGCTCAGTGGTGAGGAAGACCCCTCGGTTATAGAAAATGAGGCTCTGCGGCAGAGGAGATATCTCTTTAAGGGTTTTGATGAAATTTACTGCAAGCTTACGGCCTAGCTCCTCGTCGCCTTCTCCCATACGGTCCGAGGGAAAAACTATTACCCGAAAGACACCCTCCGGACGTTCGCAGGTAATCTCACTTACAGGATGTCCTGAACCTTTTTTGGTAATCTTTATGACAAAGTCTTGTCCTTTTTCGATGACCTCCACCGCGTGTCCCTGGGTTTCAGCAAAACGGGAGACATTCTTGACCGCGGCTTCGTTATCCACCAATACTTGGAGGATTTGCCCATCCGACAGTTCTTCCAGGGCCTCTTTGGTCTTGATGACCGGTTGGGGACAGGCAAGCCCGCGACAGTCGATCTCTCGCATGCCTTTTCTCCCTACGGTATTCAATTTGAGAATAAAGGAGGCCTTTCAGAGAGGCAAATGGGAAATGTTGATAGCGACGCCTGATAAAGATCGAAAAACTCGATAAAAAGGGGCGGGGGTTTGAGCCCCGCCCCAGGAATAGAAGGGATTATCTCAAAGAAAGGACCACGAAGCGCCGGAAGCGTTGATCCCTTACGAGAAGTAACACCCGTCCGGTTTTCTTGGAAAGGGCCAGGGCTTCATAGAAATCCGTAAGGCTTTTGACTGGTTTACGGTTTACCTCTTCTATGAGCAGCCCCGGACGGAGGTCAGCCATGGCCGCTGGGCTTCCCGGAGCTACCGCTGAAATGATCACCCCGTGCCTGACAGCATAACCGAGTTCTTTGGCTATCTCCGGAGTCAGGGCTTCCACTTTAAAGCCCAATTTTTCAAGAAGATCGCTTATTTCCGGAGAAGCACTCGAAAGACGGGCTTCCTTGGGATATTCGCCAATAGTAACCTTCAGGACTAGAGATTTGCCATCCCTTATCACTTCTAGGTCTACCTTGGTTCCGGGACGAGTCAGACCTACAAAAGTTCGAAGTTCGGAGGCATTTTTTACGGGTTTGCCGTTGTATTTGACGATCACATCCCCTTGCTTGAGGCCCGCTTTGTCTGCTGGAGAGTCTTTGAGGACTTCAGCCACCAGGGCTCCTTCGGTCTTCTTCAATCCGAACTCCTCGGCTAGTGCCGGGGTGAGATCTTGAATCACCACTCCTAACCAGCCCCGGATGACCTTGCCTTGTTTGACCAGCTGCTGGGCTACCAGCTTTACTATATTAATAGGGATGGCGAAGCCGATACCCATGTAGCCCCCGGAACGAGTAAAAATGGCGGTATTCATCCCGATGACCTCCCCCCGAAGATTGAGGAGCGGCCCTCCAGAGTTTCCGGGGTTGATGGCGGCGTCGGTCTGGATGAAGTCCTCGTAATCGGTGATCCCGAGACCACTTCGGCCTTTAGCACTTACCACTCCCACGGTTACGGTGTGGCTGAGACCAAAAGGATTTCCGATAGCGATCACCCATTCCCCCACCTCGATTTTGTCCGAATCGCCAAGAGGTACGGTAGGAAGATTCTTGGCCTTAACCTTAAGGACAGCCACATCCGATTGGGGATCTCGCCCCACTATTTTGGCCTTAAAGGCCCGGCCATCAGCCAGTTTGACTGTGACCTTATCGGCACCTTCTACCACATGATTGTTGGTAAATATCAGGCCATCCGAACTCACAATGAAGCCGGAGCCGGCACCACGTTGCTTAAATTTCTGCGGAAGCTGAGGGAAGAAACGTCTCATGAAATCGTCGCCAAAGAAATCGAAAGGAAAGGGACCGAAAGGAAAAGGATGAGGCCCAGGGGATTTTCGGATGACCGTTTTTTCTACTTCAATGAAGACCACTGCTGGGGCGGCCTTTTCTACCACCGCAGCAAAAGCCCGAGAGAGACTTTGAGCCACAGCCATATCTTTAGAAGAGACCCCTTTGGCAGGACTTTTCTGAGGTGTTACCTTTGTGACCTTAAAAAGGCTGTCCCACACTCCGGGGTCGGCCCAAGCTGGAAGACTTCCTATTAGAAGGAGCCATACCACTAAAAGTGCATAGCCTTTAACAAATCTCATTTATAACCCTCCTTTAGTCGATTTTGGTTTTATGCGGCCATTCCGAAGGTGCATGCGGCCCGGCGTAAAAGGCTCGTCGCCACTGGGTTTCGGGTCCTAGGGGGTGTGGTTTTTCGATTTCCATGACAATCTTGCCGTCTCGAAAAACGGTTACGGTACCCGTGGATTCGCTCACCGTGATGGCTACCGCTTTGGTGATGGCTGTAATGGCGGCTGCCGAACGGTGCCTAGCTCCGAGACCACTAGGGATATCCGCACTCACGATACCGGTCCGGATAAAGGCCCCGGCGGTCTCGATAATTCCATCTCCTCGAATGACAAAGGCCCCGTCAAGAAGTGCGAATTCCTTGATGGTTTCTTCGAGTCGAGGATCTAAAATGTTGCGTTCGTTTTCAGGATAACCCCTAAAAGGATTGATGACCATTTGTTCGCAGTGGGCTAGGACTTCGTCCGAATCTCCCATAATAAAACAGGTGCCTACGGGTTTGCCCTCTCGGCCTTGGGTGGCCAAGGTGATGGCAAGCGAAAGGACCCGTTGGAAGACTTCGGGTCTTACGATCTCTTTTAGATCTTCTAGTTGAGAAAGGGCAAAGATCTCAAATTCCTTGTCCAAATCGAGGATAAAGAGAGTGTCCAGGTAGCCGCTTTCGGCCACCCCGGAGAGACAGACCAATATATCCTGATGGGAAAAAAGCCCCCTAGCCACTCCGATGAGAATGGCCACTTTGATTTGGCCCAGTCGGGTGAGTTTGATCTCCGGGACTTCGATGATTTCAATACCTTCCGGGGCTTGGAACCCTTTCTCTCTGGTTACGAGAAAGAGCCTTCGATGATTGGTCTTTTCAAGAAATCGGTCGAGCTTTTCCCCGCCGGCAAAGACATCCGCGTAGACCAAGATGGCACTTGAAGGAAGTGAACAAGAGAGATCGGCGGCGTATTCTAGGAACTTTTCCGTTATAGCTAGGGGAAGTTCATCCCTTGCAGACAAGGCCAGCCTCCTGAGGTAAGGTATTTAGGGTTTCCGTGGCTGTCAACTCAAAGAGTCTTTTGGCGGTTTCGAGAAGGGGTTTCAGGTTTTCCACGTCTTCACGGTTGTAAAGAAGGAGAGTTCTAAGGGCTCGCTTATCCTTCTTCTGCCTCCACCTTTGCCAGAGCTTTACGGCGTCATAACCTGTAAGTCCCTGAGTTTTTCGGGCGAGCCCGAAACGGACTTCAAGTTTTTTGAGGCCGCCTTTGAAGCCGAGCCTTCGAAAAAGAAATTTAAGATCGATGTGGAGCTCTGGAGCTTTGAGATGCGGAAAATGATTTTTTAGAAAAGGAAGATCGAAGTGCGTGCCTCCAAAGGTGACCCACACAGGATAGCGAGAAAGATATGCTGGTCCTTTCTCGAGATTGACACCTGAGACAAAGGCCCTGTAGGTCCCTTCGGCAAAGGTCCCTAGGACAGTAATCCCGTTTCGTTCTTTGGAGAGACCTTCGGTCTCAAGATCTAGAAAGAGGAGGAACCTTTCCGGTTCCTCCTCTAGGGCTGACCTCAGAGGATTTTCTAGCTTGCTAAGCAGAAACTTCGGAATCACGGAAGGTTTTCCGTATAGATCTCAACCGGATATTTTTTGCTCAGTTTGGTCATGAGGGCCTTGATCCTCTCGGTCTTTTTGGCCTCCAGGAGGTCTTGCCTGACCTGATCCTTTACTTTTTCGTAAGGTTGTTCTTGGGCCGGAACCTTGGCCTCTACTTGAACCAAATGATATCCGAACCGGGTCTTAATAGGCGGGCTGATTTCCCCCACCTTGAGCTTGAAGACTGCTTCTTCGAATTCAGGAATCATTTGACCCCGGGCGAAAAATCCGAGATCTCCACCTTTATCTTTGGTTCCGGGATCTTCGGAGTATTTGCGGGCTATTTCCGAAAAGTCGGCCCCAGCAAGGATCTTCTGCCGGAGATCTTCAGCTTTCTTTAAGGCCGCCTTTTGGGCCTCGGGGCCGGCCTTCTCTGGTACCCGAATCAAGATGTGCCTGGCCTTTACCCTTTCAGGAACACGGTAGTCTTTCTTGTGTTTCAGGTAGTACTCCTGAAGCTCACGCTCGGATACCTTGAGATTCTTTAAGACTTTGCGTTCATAGTAATTTTGGGCGAGGATCATGCGGGTCTGTTCCTCTATTTGGGCCTTGACCTCAGGATCTTTGAGAAGTCCTTCGTCTTCCCCGGCTAGGGCCAGAAGGGTAACCTCTACCCATCGTTTAACCAATACTTGCTTGAGTTCCGGTCTCATAGCGAGAAGGGCTTTGAGGCGAGAGTTTTTTTCGAGTTCCTTTTCGAAGTCTGCCTTAGTCAGGCTATAGGGTCCCACTTTGGCAATAACCTGGGCATCCTTGGACCAGGCGATCCCACTCAAAAACAAAAGGACCGTCAAACACAGAGTAGCCAAACGTTTAAGCATTCGAACCTCCTTTAGGTTTATTAACGTATAATCTTTTTGCCCGGAATGACTCCGGGACCAGCCGTAGTATTGGGCAAGACGTAGCTTCCAGGGCCTATCAAGGTTCCGGGGTTGGTGACACTGTTGCAACCGGTCTGGACCTCGTCTCCCAGAATAGCTCCTAGCTTCCGCAAACCGGTATCTAAAACCTGGCCCTTGTGACGGATTTTAACGGTAGTGCCTGTGAGTTTGAGATTGGCCAGTTTGGTACCGGCACCAAGATTGACTTCTTTTCCTAAAATGCTATCTCCAATATAGGCGAAATGGCCGGCTTTGGCCCCATCAAGTAAAATGGCATTTTTGACCTCGGTGGTGTGGCCAATGACGCAACCCTGACCACAAAGGAGGTTCCCTCGAATATAGGCCCCCTGTCTAACTTCAGTCCCAGGTCCTAAAATGGCTGGTCCTTTGATAAGGGCCCCGGGTTCGATTATTACGCCTTCCTCAATCTCGATTTCCCGATCAAAAAGAACCGCTCCCGGGAAGATCAAGGATGCCCCGGGAAGCCTTTCCCCCCCATACTCTACCACGGGCCCCTTCTTTTGAAGGTGCCAGGTAACAGCCTTAAAAGGCAAAACCACGTCCCGATAGAGTACCAAGCCTTCCTGTAGGGGTTCACCTACGGGAACCTCTATAGGAAGAGGTTTTACGTGATCTTTAAGATAGTCCTTTAGGCGAGCTAAGGCCTCCCAAACGAAGCTCAGACCATCGAATAGCACCCCATGACGGGATAGACTTCTGAAATCGAAGAAGTCTTCAGGTGCAAGGTTCATGTCTTAAGAACTTCCGAAAGGGGTTTTCCAATTCTTACCAGGCCTAGTTCCGTGATTTCAAGCGTCCTTACCGAGGTATCGTGCCCGCAGAGGCGACAACCGTCAATGCGAAAGAGCCTGAGGATGGACCCCGGGGGCAATTTATAGGCCGCAGCCGAGCGGGGAGAAAGAAGGAGTTCTTTGGAGAGCACTAAGGTACAGTCCACGATATGGCCTACGGCGTAGCCTCCGGCAGCTTCGGCTGAAAGTTCTTCGTGGGAACTTCTTTTCTGAGAAACAAAAACTGCCGTCTGTTGCCATTTTTTACAGAAGGAATAAAGGGCCCGTACCACACTGCGGGCCATCATTTCTCGAGCCTCATAAAGCCCTGTCACAGAGTCGACAACCGTATGATTTACTTTGTAGGTGCGGTAGATGTGGGCCAAAGTATCCATGAGAGTGGGCAGATCTTCCCGTAAGCGGTGATAGCTGGCAGCGTCTAGCAAAACGATTCGGTCCTCGATTTCGGAGAACTTGATACCCATGGCCTTGGCCCTTTCCTCTAGCCCTTTGACCACAAAGGCCGCTGGAGTCTCTACGGTGACAAAGCAGACCCTTTGGCCGACAGAGGCCTGTTTGATCGTGAATTGTTCAGCCATAAGGCTCTTCCCGGTATCGGGCATCCCCGTGATATTGACCACAGCCCCAAGAGGAATGCCCCCTAACGGTTTGCGCTGAGGATTTCCGCTCTCCCATTCCACCCGAAAAAAGAGCTCATCAAGACCTTCTACACCTGTGGGTACTCCCTGTAATGGAGGAGCCTTTTTGACGGCTTCTTGGGGAGTTAAAATAGCCTCTTTTAAAATAACCTTTTCGCGCTCCACAAAAATCGACTTTTTATTATTAAATTTGCTTTTTTATTGTTTTGAATTTATCATAGATCTAAGAAGAAACCAAGGGGGCTTCGGTTGAGGGATAGAAGAAAATTTCCCAGATTTTATTATGAATGTGTACGTGCCTATATCCCGGGATACGCAAAGCCCTTTGAAGTGGGCAATCTTTCTCTGAAGGGTTGCTTTATTCCTATGGAGAACCCTCCTCGTCCCGGTACAATCTTGAATCTAGAGTTGGAATTGCCTTCGATAGGACGTATTCCGATAAGGGCTATAGTCATGCATCAGGGAGGCTCGGGAACCAGGGGAGCAGGACTTCAGTTTTTGGAAATAGAGGGTGGGTTCCATCACGTCTATGCTAAATTCTTGAAGGCCCTTCAATTGATAGAAGAAGCTCGAAACATCTATGATGAGTTGATTTCCTCCGAAGAATGAAGCTTTTTCCCTTTTTGGCCTTCCTTTTCGGGCTCTGTTTTGGAAGCTTCCTGAATGTGGTTATTTATCGTTTGCCTAGAGGCCTTTCGGTGATCGCGCCCCGATCGTTCTGTCCGACCTGTGGACACGAGCTTTCCTGGTACGAGAACGTGCCCCTGTTATCCTTTTTCTTGCAGAAAGGGCGATGCCGCGCTTGCGGCACAAAGATTTCGATGAGATATCCTCTGGTGGAATTTCTATCCGGCGCACTAGCCTTTTATTTTGTGGCAAAATTCGATTTGACTTTGACAGCCTTTATTTTTTATGTTTTTTCCCTGTTTCTCCTGGCGATTTCTTTCATAGACTTGGAACATAGGATCATTCCGGATGAACTTTCGCTGGGGGGACTTTTGGTTGGGCTTGTATTTTCACCGTTCAATCCTCTGGTAGACCCCAAGGGGGCTTTCCTTGGGGCTCTGTGTGGAGCCGGAGGGTTTTATCTTCTGGGAGAGTTCTATTTTTGGTTTCGAGGACGAGAGGGCCTTGGAGGAGGAGATTATAAGCTTCTGGCCATGATCGGGAGCTTTTTAGGACTTGAACGACTTCTTTCAGTGGTCTTTGCGGCCTCTCTTTCCGGGGTGTTCGGAGCCCTTTTCATAGCCCTTATAAAGCGACAGAAAATTTCGGGCACTACCAGTATTCCCTTTGGACCGTTTCTAGCTTTGGGAGCTCTTTTGGTCCTTCTCTTCCCGGAAAAATTTGCTACGGTTTTTTCCCCGTCGATCTACTAGATAAGCGCTTCCAGAGATACTTTTGACATATTTTTTGATCTGGGCTGCGACCGAAGCCACCTCTCCATAATGCTCAAAATGGTCTTTCCAGACCGGCACAATGGCAATGGAGATCGAAGGCCAGGGTATTCGACAGAGGACCCCTTGTCGATCGGTGGTGATGATGCAGCCCCGTTCCTTGTCTTCAGGCTCTATGAAACTTAAGATCAGTTGATCGAACTTCTGAATGAGTTCGCGGGCTATATCTTCAGCGTATTCTAGGGGACAGATGAACACGAAATCGTCTCCTCCGATGTGACCTACAAAACCTTTGGCGCCCGCATACTGCTCCACGGTATGGACCAAGATTCGGGCCAGCATGCGAATGATTTCGTCACCGCGAGAAAAGCCGTAAGCATCATTGAAGGGTTTGAAGTGGTCTATATCCACATAGGCTACTGCCTGGGGACTTTCACTCTTCAAGACCTCCTCTATTTTCCTCAAGATAGAAGTATTTCCAGGAAGTCCGGTAAGGGGATTGTTGTCAGCTAGACGACTGGCCCTTACAAAGGCCAAGTGAACCCTTGAAATTACTTCTTCGTCGGAGGCCCCTTCACAGATGAAGTCGTCTATAAGGTATTCTTCCCATTCTATTTCCGAAATCCTTTCAGGCAAAAGGATAAGCAAAACCGGAAGGGACGAAAGGCTCAAATCGGCCTTGAGGGCAAAGACCAGATCTTTGACCAGCGCAGGATGGAGTTTTTCTTCAATGAGTAACATATCCGGAAGTTTGAAAAGGATGTGCTCGGCAGCTAGGTTAATGTCCGAAAATATTTCAGCATGATAGCCCCTTTCCAAAAGCAACTTGGTCCAATGGGTGTAAGGCGGAACCTTTTCAGCTACCAGAAGGATGTTTTTCAACAAGGGCCTCCCGCATCTCTTCAGTGAAAAATCTTAATTCATAGAATTTGGATTCCAAAATCGGCCAAAGGGGTTTGATAGCCTCCACGGTAAGGCCTGAGAGTTTCAAGGCCTTTTCTTCGGGTTCAGGGACCCACGGGTCTCCCGCGTACCCGAATCCCCGAGCCCGAACCAGAATATCTGCAAGCTGAATAACGGCGGTCTCTAGCGGAAATTTCCTGGCCTTTTTGATTTCATGGTGAAAAGCCACCGGCTCGATTAACCTTTCTGGAAGATTCCAACGATTTAATAGATAACCTCCGATTTCGGCGTGATCCATGTGTAAAATTTCTCTTTCGGCCTCTCGCCAAGGGATTCCCCGGGCCTCAACTAGGTTTTGAATAGCTTTGTAGTCTTCAAGGAGAGAAGCCCTTTCTACCACCTTTCCGAGATCGTGGAGCAGACCCGCAGTGGTGACTTCTTCGGGATTAGGAATTTCAAGTTTCTTGGCCAGGATACCGGAGACCGCGGCTACTCCTAAAGAATGTTCCCAAAGCCCTATATCGCGGCTTTGCATGATCTCGAAAATGGAAGCCGTGATGACCAGCGTCCGAATAACATTGAACCCCAAAAGGACGATAGCGTTCGAGACCGTAGAGATGCGGCGAGGAAAACCGTAAAAGGCCGAGTTGACCAAACGGAGGACTTTGCTAGTCAATACCTGATCTCTTTCTATAACCGCCGCAATTTGAGGGGCCGAAACCGTATCGTCACCGATCATCTGGGTGAGTTTGACCACAATGGGAGGTAGGGTGGGAAGTCCTTGTAGACTTCGCAGTTTCTTCTTGATCTCACGTCGTTTATCATCCCACATTTTCTTGGGCCTCAGAAAACTGAGCTGACAAGAACTCCTTTAAGCTTTCCTTGAGCTCAACGAGAAAAGGATGTTTAGCTTGTGAAAATCTTTTTTCTAGCTCGGACAATTCCTCCTCAAGAGACTTTTCCCAGGGGAAGTTTACCGGCCGGCCTTTGACCGTGACAAATTGTACCCCCATTCTGGAGAATCTTTCGAGCAATTCGGGGCTAATTTTTGTGCCTGTGGGACATAACACCCGGCCCTTTTCATCTTTGACTTCTTCGGCGGTAATCATGCCGGGTTTCAGGTAGTTGAGGGGTAATCTCTGCACCCTTTACTCCGGAGGCGGATTTAGGTTCAGGGAAAGGGCCTCCTCGAGCCGATGCGCCAGGTTCAAAACCAGGGGTTCACTGAAATGAGGGCCAATGATCTGAAGTCCTACTGGCAGATTTTCAGAGGTAAGTCCTACCGGGAGGCTGAGTCCCACTAGGCCGGCGAGATTTACCGGAATAGTAAAAATGTCGGAGAGATACATTTGCAGGGGATCCTGAGTCTTTTCTCCCAGCCTAAAGGCCGAGGTGGGCGTTACCGGCGTGAGGATGAGGTCCACCTCCTTAAAGGCCTCTTCGAAATCGCGAGCGATGAGTGTTCTCACCTGGGAAGCCTTGCGGTAATAAGCGTCATAGTATCCGGCCGAAAGGGCGTAGGTACCGATCATGATACGACGTTTGACCTCCGCTCCGAAGCCCTGCGAACGGGTTTTCTTATACATATCTAGGAGGTCCCGGCCTTCCAGTCTCAAGCCGTATTTCACCCCGTCATAACGGGCCAGGTTAGAACTGGCCTCAGCCGGGGCAATGATATAGTAGGCTGCTACGGCATATTCGGTGTGAGGCAAGCTGACCTCTCTGAGCTCAAAACCCAACTTTTCAAGCTCCCGGAAGCTTTCTTCTAACTTGATCCTGATCTCATCCGAAAGGCCTTCGCCGAAATACTCCTTGGGAAGTCCTAGCTTGAGCCTGGGCAAGGGTTTTTCAAGCTCGGAAAGGTAGTCCGGCTGGGCTTCGGGGTAGCAGGTAGAATCCCGGGAATCGGGCCCACCTATTATCTGAAGAAGAAGGGCCGCATCCGACACCGTTCGGGTAAGGGGCCCGATCTGATCGAGCGAGGAGGCAAAGGCCACCAGCCCGTATCGGGAGACCCGACCGTAGGTAGGTTTTAGCCCCACCACCCCGCAGAAGGCTGCTGGTTGCCGGATGGAACCTCCGGTGTCTGATCCCAGGGAGCCGGCACACAGTTCCGCCGCAACCGCAGCCGCTGAACCACCAGAGGATCCTCCCGGGACTCTCTCAAGATCCCAGGGATTACGCGTGGGGAAAAAGGCTGAGTTTTCCGTGGAAGAGCCCATAGCAAATTCGTCTAGGTTAGTCTTCCCCAGGATGACCGCCCCGGCCTCCTTGAGCCTTTCTACCACCGTAGCGTCATAAGGCGGTACGAAATTTTCCAAGATCCGGGAGGCACAGGTGGTCCGGATGCCTTTGGTGCAGATGTTGTCCTTTACCGAGAGGGGCACCCCCAATAAGGGGAGCTCCTCGCCCCGGGCAAGTTTTTCGTCTGCGGCTTGGGCCTGGGCCAGGGCCTCCTCCCGGGTCACCGTGAGATAAGCCTTGATCTGGGGATCAAGCTTTTCTATCCGCGAAAGGTAATATTCCGTAATCTCTCTCGAGCTTATCTCTTTTTTACGGAGCTTTTCCCGGATTTCCAGTATGGAAAGCCTCTGCATATTACCTCCCTACTTGATGACTCTGGGGACTACAAAAGAGGTTCCCTCCTTCTGGGGGGCGTTTGAGAGAATCTCCTCCGGTGGAAACGAGGGCCGAACTTCATCTTCCCGGAAACGGTTGGCAAGATTTAAGGCGTGGTAGGTTGGTTCTACCCCGGAGGTGTCAAGTTCCGAGAGTTTTTCCATGTAGTCCAGAATCTTGGACAACTCTTGGGTGAAGCGTTCAAGTTCGGCCTCAGAAAATTCCAAGCGAGCCAGATGGGCTACATGCTGAACCTCCTCCCGGCTTATAGCCATAGGTTCCTCCCTACGCCCTTTTCTTTTTCTTTAGCATGTATACTAGCCCATCACAAGGGCAGAGGCCTTTCATAGAAGACTCAGGGCGATCTCCACGGCTTTGAAGGGGTCTTCGGCCAGGATTCGTATCATGGGTTCCTTGCCGAGATCGCCCTCGTCGGCTATGAGGTCAGGGACGAGTCCGAGTTCCTGAATGACCCGCCTTACCCCCCAAGAAAGGGTACCTCCCTCGCGGGCCTTGATTTCCTCTGGCTCATCCCTGCGGGAGAACCAACCCACTTTTAAGCCCAGGTTTTGGGCTTTTTCTATAAACTTTCGGTCGAAGCGGATATTGAGGGCGGCCCTTTTGGAAGGCTCAAACCGCATGGCTGTAAGCACGATGCGGGCCACATGACTGGAAGCTCCAAAGCGGGGACAACCAACAGGCCGGGCTGAATTTCCGTAACCCACAATCCGTCCGGGAAAGGCCGCCACTTCAGACACCTTCCGGGCGTAAGGTAGGGCATAGGCCAAATTGCTCTGGACCTCCGGGATAAGGGGCCTTACCGGATGACTTACGAACTTTTCCACCGCGGCCATAAGATCTTCAAGGACTTTCCGTCCGCCGGAAAGTCTTTCCCAAAGCACTAAGGCATTGGCGGGAGGGGGGAAAATATTTGAACTTTGGGCCGAATATAGGGCCAGCTCAAGGAGACTTATAGCCTCTTCTACGGCCGAAACGAGGGCCTTGTCCTGGGCAAGGAGTCCAGCAATGGCCGAAGCTAAAAAACAGCCTGTGCCTCGAAAATTTCCCTCAAGACGTGGGTGTTCAAAGATTTTTAAGGTATAGCCGTCAAAAAAGAAATCTTGGACTTTTTCCGCCTTTCGGTGTCCCCCTTTAAGAAGTACGGCCTGGGGCCCCAGGGCCTTGAGGGCCTTTACCGCTTCGGGCTCATCTCCAGGATTGATTTTTAGGCCCAGTAGGGCTTCGGCCTCTGGAATATTGGGAGTCACCAGGGTAGCAAGGGGAAAAAGTCTCTCCCGGAGGACTGATACCAGCTTCTTTTCCGAAAGGAAAAGTCCGCTTGAGGCCGAAAGGATGGGATCAATGATTACTTTGCCAGAAAAGGAGGGAAGAACTTCGGCTAATTTGAGGGCCACTTCCGCCGTCCCTAGCATGCCGCATTTTACAACCTTTACTGGAAGCTCTGAAAACACGGTTTGGAGGGCCTTTTCAAATAGATCCGGTGGGGAAGGCTCCCAAGCAATTCCTTTATCAAGTCCCTGAACGGTGAAAGCCGTGGGAATACTCGTACCGTAAACTCCAAGGAGACTCAACACGCGGAGATCCATCTGGAGCCCAGCAGCCCCGGAAGGATCGGAACCAGCTATGACACAGACTATAGGCGGCATCATTCCCCCAGACTTCAATTTACCTTTTACTTTCCGATACAGAAAGTGCTGAAAATGCGGTCTAGAAGATCTTCGGTGGTGACCTCTCCGGTAATCTCAGAGAGGGCGGAAAGGGCCTCCCGGAGTTCGATGGCTAGGAGCTCTGGAAGGGGAGCCGCTTGTTCCAGAAGGCCGAGGGCCCTTTTCACGGCCTCGGCGGCTCGCTCAAGGGCGGCCTTTTGTCGCAGATTGGGGGCGATCTCTGGAGGTTCACTCGGACCCTTCCCGATCACGATCTCAAAGACCTTCCGGGAAAGTTCGGAGAGGCCAGTTCCCTCCTTGGCTGAAATGAAGACCGGTTTTTCTGGGAAGAATCTCTCCCATTTGGAAAGATGTTCCTCTGGGGCGATATCGATCTTGTTTACAGCCACAAGATGAGGTCGCTCTATGACTTGTTCATAAAGCCTGCGGTCCTCCTCGGTGGGTAACTCTTTTCCATCCACGAGAAAGATCACCAAGTCTGCGGTCTCGAGTTTTTCCTTGGCCTTGGCCACTCCTAGGGCTTCCACCACATCTTCGGTTTCCCTGAGGCCAGCGGTATCAATCAATCGCACAGGAAGTCCTCCGATCTGGGCGGTCTCCTCAAGGACGTCTCGGGTAGTCCCGGGTATGGGGGTCACGATGGCCCTTTCCTCCCGAAGGAGGGCGTTGAGCAGACTGGACTTTCCCACGTTGGGTCTGCCCGCAAGCACCACGGCTAGCCCCTCCCGGTAGATCCGTCCTTCCCGGAAGCTTGCTACTAGTTTCTCAATAGGCCGTAGGATTCCCTCTCGCAGAGTGCGGGCCATTTCAGCAGGGGCTATGATCTCGATATCCTCTTCCGGGAAATCCACTGCGGCCTCAACAATTGCAAGGAGAGAAAGTAACCGTTCCTTGACTTCGTTTATTCTTTCGGAGAGTTTCCCGGATAACTGATTCAGAGCCAGTTTCAGGGCGGATTCCGAGCGGGCGGTTATGAGTTCCTGTACGGCTTCGGCTTGGGCTAGGTCGATCCGGCCGTTGAGAAAGGCCCTCCGGGTGAACTCTCCTGGTTCGGCCAGGCGAGCTCCGCTCTTTAGCACTAACTCTAGGATCCTAGTGAGCACCAGATAGCCGCTGTGGGCGTAAATCTCTAAGACATCCTCCCGGGTGTAGGAATGTGGTTTTCGCATGAGGGCCACCAGGACCTCGTCTATGACCTCTCCGTTTTCAGGATCGAGGATGTGGCCGTAATAAAGCCGATGGGACTCAAAGTATTTTCGGGGCTTTTTGGGCCGGAAGAGCCGATGGGCGATGGTTTCGGCCTCCGGCCCGCTTATCTTTATGACCCCGATGGCCCCCGGGCCTGGAGGGGTAGCGATGGCGGCAATGGTATCTTCGGTCCGCGAAAGTTCGGGCTTCATTTCTTACGAGGCGGGCCGGGGTAAACCACCACGTGGCGCCTTTCCCCTTCGCCCGCACTCCGGGTGTGGACATCCCGCCGATCCTTCAGGGCCAGGTGAACGATGCGCCGTTCCTTGGCGTTCATGGGGGGGAGAGATATCGGTTTCCTGGTCCTTTTGGCTTTGTCCGCCGCCTCTCGGGCCATTTTGATGAGCCGACGCTCGCGGTTTTCCCGGAAGCCGTTCACATCCACTACGATCTTGGCTCCTACACCGAGCCGACGGGCTACAATCTTGTTGGTGAGAAATTCTAGGGCCTCAAGGGCCGTGCCACCGTTGGCCGTAAAAAGGGCGGCGTCTTCGCCTTCGAGATTGATTTTTACATAATCCTTTTCAAGCTGGGCTTGGGGTTCAATCTTGAGCTCTCCAGATAGAAATAGTTCCTTTAGAAACATCACCGCCCGATTGGCCCGCTCGGAAAGGAGCTTTTCGGGTTTCATGCGGACCTTGATTTTGGCCTTTTTGGCCCCTATTCCAAAAAGACCGGAAGAACCGTGTTCCAGGATCTCAATCTCTAAGTCCTCGGGTAAACACCCTAACACCCGGCAGGCCTCTTCAATGGCTTGATCCACGCTTTTGGCCTCGAAAATCTTTTCTTCCATCATAGCTCTCACCTCGCCTGAAGGATTTTGTTAGTGGTAACTTGTTGGGCTATGGAAAGGAGATTGTTGACCAACCAGTAAAGTACTAACCCCGAAGGGAAGTTCACAAAAAGCACGGTGAAAAAGATAGGCATGATGAGCATGATTCTGGCCTGAGTAGGATCAAGTGAAGAGGGAGAAAGTTTCTGCTGGATGTACATGGAGAGCCCCATGAGGATGGTGAGTACCGGGAGTCCTCCAAGGTAAGGGATATCAAAGCCTATCGGCAGGCGATCCGGGGCCGAAAGATCCTTGATCCAACCGAAGAAGGGCGCGTGGCGCAATTCAATGGCCTGGAGAAGGACCTTATAAAGGGCAAAGAAGACCGGGATCTGAATTAGCATGGGCAGACACCCGGAAAAGGGATTGATCTTGTAAGTACGATAGACCTGCATGAGTTCACGGTTTAAGGCCTGAGGATCATCTTTGTATTTTTCCCTCAGCCGTTTTATCAGGGGCTGGATTTCCTGCATCTTTTTCATACTCTTGTAGCTGTAGTGGTTTAGGGGCCAGAAAAGGATCCTTATGAGGACGGTGAGGAGAACGATGGCCAAGCCATAGTTGCCCACATAACGATTAAAGAACTTGAGACACCAGAGAAGGGGCTTGGCCACGGGATCGAAGAACCCGAAATGAAGGGCCTGTGGGAGCCCCCTTCCCACCTCTTTCAAGACTTCCATTTTCTTAGGCCCAAAATAAGCCGAAAATTTAAAAACTTTTTCTTCGCCGGGTCCAAGGGTAAACTCCGGAGTCCAGAGGATGATCTCATCGGTCTCCTTGGAGAGACGTCTAAAGGTTACGCGATAATTGAGATTTTCTTCGGGAAGGATAGCCATGAGGAAATAGACATCTTCGTAACCCACCCATGAGAGAGGACCAGCATACTCCCGAAGACCTTTTTTGAGTTTTAGCTGTTCCACCTTTTTGCCATCGTAGTAGGCAGGCCCTTTAGAGACATAACGAGTGCCGTCAGAGAAGGGAGAAGCCACCATACGCAGAAGGAGACGGTCTTTCGCTGTTTTTTGGCCTTCATTCCGTATTTTCACCATGAAATGGAAAAGGTAGCTTTTTTCCAGAAAAGTAAAGCTCTTGACGAGTTCTAGAGGGCTTTTGAACAGGGGTTCGAAAGTCAAAGATAATTCCGAACTGCTTCTAGAGCCGCGATAGGGATAAACAGCGGTTTCGGGACGACTGGCCAGATAGATCTCGATGGGGAGCCCCTCTTTGGGCGCGGAGATGAGCTGAATGAGAGGCGCGTCTTTGGAGAGGTATTTGCGATAACCTTTAAGCTCAAAACTCTTAAAGCGGGCCCCGGCTTCGGTAAGAATCGCCCGAAAGACCTCGTTTTCTACGGTGAAATCTTTGACCCGAGAAAGATCTATGGCGGTCTTCTTGGCGGGTTCTTTCAAGACTTCCCGAGCCGGCGTGGCCTTTGAAGCTGTTTTCTGAAGGGTGACTTTTTGAGGGTTTTTTGTGGGCGGAGCATAATGGGAGGCAAACCAGTAGTGGAAACCCATGATGATTAGAATAGAAATTATGACGGCCAGAAGGGCTCGCTGTTCCATCAAGAAGAACCTCCTTTGGGTACTGGATCGAAGCCTCCGGGATGAAAGGGATGGCACCTCAGGATTCGTTTAAGGGCCAAGAGAAGGCCTCTTGATACTCCCCACTCCCGTATGGCCTCCTCGGCATAGTGGCTACAGGTGGGATAGAACCGGCAGGTCCTTGGTAACCACGGAGAAATCAGGTAACGGTAAGCCCGGATGAAAAAGATAAATAGTTTAGTCAGCATCTTTTTTCGAAGGCCTCTTTGAGATCTAGAGCGATTTTTTCCGGTGATAAAGAGATTATTTCTCGTCGGGGAATAAAGACCAAATCGCAACCCGGAGGAAACAAGTCTTTATTTTTGCGAAATGTTTCGCGTAGCAGCCTCTTTATCCGATTTCTCACCACCGCGTTTCCCACCTTTTTCGAGACCGCAAAACCTATCCTCCGCCACGGAAGACCATTTTCGGCGCAAATTACCCTAAGATAAGGCAGATCAATCCTTTTGCCTCGCCTAAAAACCCGTTCAAAATCTCTTTTCCTGGAGAGTCTTTCGGCCTTAGAAAGTCCTTGGGGTTTCAAGCCTAAACCGTAAGCCGCCAGCGTCCCTTCCGTCGGCGGTTCTTTAGGATCTTTCTGCCTGAACGGCTGCTCATCCGGGCTCGGAAACCATGGCACCGTTTGCGTTTTATCCGACTTGGTTGATAGGTCCTTTTCATTTCCGCCTCCACTATATAAAATCGTGGAAAGTTTAGACTTAAATAAAACCGGTCGCCCAAAAGATGTCAACGGGAAAGCTATTTTTGGAACGTATTTTAGAAACTAAGAGAAAAGAGATAGAGCTCCGCAAGAGCCGAGGGCTTTTCTTTAGACCCTTTTGGGATAGCCCTCGGAGGGATTTTCGGGGAGCGCTCACGGCTCCGGGTTTTACCATTATTGCGGAGGTCAAAAGGGCCTCCCCCTCCAAAGGCCTGTTATGTCCCGATTTCGATCCCATCCGATTGGCCCGCTCTTATGAACAGGGAAGGGCTGGGGCCATTTCCGTCATTACGGACGAGCCTTATTTCCAAGGTTCCCTGGAATATTTGGCTGCGGTGAGAGGCGTGGTGGAGCTTCCTCTTTTGAGAAAGGATTTCATCCTTGATCCCGTTCAGATCGAGGAGGCCCGGGCCTTCGGAGCGGATGCGGTATTGCTCATCGTGGCCGCTTTGTCTTTCGAGGAACTTCGGGAGTTTCTGGCCTACGCCCGAAAACTCGAACTTTCGGCTCTGGTTGAGGTCCACGACGAGGAGGAACTTGAGATCGCTCTTTCCGCCGGTGCGGATATCATTGGTATCAACAACCGCAATCTCAAAACCTTTGAGGTTACGGTGGAGACCACCTTTCGGCTTTTGAAACACGTGCCCAGTGGGGTTCCGGTGATCTCCGAGAGCGGTCTTTCGGAAGCAGAGAGCTTGAAAAGGCTTTTTTCGGCAGGGGTGGCCGGGGCCCTGATTGGTGAGGCCCTGGTAAAAGATCCTCACCCCGATTATTTATTAAAAGAATGGCAAAAAGCCCTCAGGGAGGCCTAAATGCTTGCGCCGGACTTTAAGAAGATGGGAGGACTGGTGCCGGTAATAGTCCAGGACGCCGAAAGCGGAGAGGTCCTTATGCTGGCTTATATGAACGAAGAGGCTTGGAAGAAGACCCTTGAGACCGGAAAGGCCCATTACTTCAGCCGCAGTAGGCAGAAGATTTGGCTTAAGGGCGAGAGCTCCGGGCACATCCAGGAGGTGAAAGAGATCCTTATTGATTGTGATGCCGACACCGTGCTCCTTAAAGTCAAACAATACGGCAAGGCCGCTTGCCACACCGGTTATCGTTCGTGTTTCTATCGCCGCCTTAAGGACGGCTCGGTTGAGATTGTTTCGGAAAAAATCTTTGATCCGGAGGAAGTCTATGGGCGAAAGAGTGCTTAAATTCGGTATCCCTAAGGGAAGTCTCGAGCAGGCTACCATCGAGTTGCTTGAGAAATCTGGCTGGCGGGTCAAGGTTCATCACCGGAGCTATTTTCCGGAGATAGACGATCCCGAGATCTCGTGCGCTATTTGTCGGGCCCAGGAAATGAGCCGCTATGTGGAGGCCGGAGTGCTGGACGCTGGGATTACCGGTAAGGACTGGATCCTCGAGAACGACTCCAAGGTGGTTCCGGTGGCGGATCTCATCTATTCCAAGGTGAGCAAGCGTCCGGCCCGCTGGGTGCTGGCCGTGCCCGCGGACTCAGACATCAAGACCCTTGAAGATCTTCAGGGCAAAAAGATTGCCACCGAGCTGGTCAACTTTACCAAACGCTATTTTGCCGAAAGGGGCATTGAGGTAAAGGTGGAGTTCTCCTGGGGGGCTACGGAGGCCAAGGTAGTCCAGGGGCTTGCGGATGCCATTGTGGAGGTTACCGAGACCGGATCTACCATTCGGGCCCACGGGCTGAGGATCATTCACGAACTCATGGTCACCAACCCTCAGCTCATCGCCAACGAGGCTGCCTGGAAGGATCCTTGGAAGCGTAAGAAAATCGAACAATTGGCCCTTCTTCTTCAGGGCGCCCTTAAGGCTGACCGGTTGGTCGGGCTCAAGATGAATGTTTCCGAGAAGGACTTGGACAAGGTTGTGGAAATCCTGCCCAGTCTTACCGCCCCCACCATTTCTAAACTTTATCAGGAAGGTTGGTACGCGGTGGAAACCGTGATTTCGGAAGGAGAAGTAAGAGAACTTATTCCCAAACTAATCGAGGCTGGAGCCAGAGGCATTATTGAATATTCCCTCAATAAAGTGATATAACAGGGGAAAGACCTTAAGGGGGGCGGGATGAGAGAAATCGGTGGTCTTTTTTTGATACTTTTAGTTTTGAGTGCCTGTGGGCCGTCGGTAACCTATCACAAAGAAGCCGCCAGCATGCACAAGGAGCTGGCCTATGTGTATCTGAAGGATAGTCGATATCCTGAGGCCTTGCGAGAGGCTCTCCTGGCCAAGGAGGAGCGCCCTAAGGACCCGGAAATCTATAATATCCTGGGGCTGATTTATATGGGGCGTAGGGAATATGCGAAGGCCCGCGAGAATTTTAATACGGCCCTAACCCTTGACCCGGAGTATTCTGAAGCCCTGAATAATCTCGGGGCTCTTTATCTCTTGGAAGGAGATTATGACACGGCCATTGAGTATTTTGAAAAGGCCCTGGCCAATCCCCTTTATCTCAATCCTTTTATGGCTTTAACCAACCTGGGATGGGCTTGGCACAAGAAAGGAAAGGACGCTAAAGCTTTGGAGAGTTTGGAAAAGGCCCTTAAGCTCAATCCGCGTTATGCCAAGGCCTACTACTATGCGGGGCTGATCGCTTATGAAAAAGGTCAATGGGAAGAGGCCAAGCTGAACTTCCGGCGGGCGGTACGTTTCGACCACAACAACATGGCCGCCCGGTATTATCTCGGCGAGGTTTTCTTCCGTTTGGGGGAGGTAGACAAGGCCCGACGGCTCTGGCAATCCATCACGCAACTAGCTCCGGAAAGCGAGTGGGCCCTTAAAGCCGAGGAAAAACTGCTCCTGCTAGAAAACCTCTCTATCGACACATAGGTTGAACCCCGGGCTCCGAGGGCTCACCTTCAGCCTCTTTGGCGAGGGTTACCCTGAGTTCACTCTCCTTTTCGCGGGAGGCCTCAAGTCGGTTCAGGGCGTTTATTAGGGCCTTGATACCTGCGGCTACGATGTCTCCGTCGCGACCGAGGCCGGCCGTGCGTCTTCCGGCCTCGTCCTCAAGAATGACCCCACAAACCCCCTCGGCCTCTGTACCCTTACCCAAGGCATCGATATGGAAATCGACCAGCTTGAGTCTCTCTCCATCACCCTCATTTCCGAAACGATAGCCCAGAGCCTGGGCCACGGCCTTAAAGGCTGCATCCACCGAGCCTACTCCCACGGCCACCGCTACCCTTCTACCGACTCTGCGGTCCTCTACCTCTACCTGGGAGATGGGGTTGAGAGAGGTACCGTAGAGGCTTGAGACCTGAGCCGAAATTACCCGATAAGGGTAGGCCTCGGAGAGAAACTCGTCGTAGATGATGCCCTCGAGATACTCGTCCGGAATCCGACGGAGGACATCCTTTATTTCGGCCCGGAAACGCTCAAAGATTCGTGAGAGGGCCTTCTTAGAGAGCTTCCAGCCGCGGCTCCGGAGCTTGTAATCCACGGCGTGACGACCGGAATGTTTGCCTAGTACGATGGCGCTTCCACTCCAGCCCACGTCTTCCCGATTCATGATCTCGTAGGTCAGACGATGGGCTATTACTCCATGTTGGTGGATGCCGGATTCATGGGCGAAGGCGTTGGCCCCCACGATGGCCTTGTTGGGCTGAACATACATCCCGGTGAGTTGGGCCACCAGCTGGCTAGTAGGCACGATCTTGCGGGTGTTGATGCCGGTCTCAAGGGCCTCTCCCAGCCGGGTCCGGAAGAAGTCCGCCCGGGTCTTAAGGGTCATGACGATCTCCTCCATAGCCGCGTTCCCGGCTCGCTCTCCAATGCCGTTTACCGTGCACTCCACCTGACGGGCCCCGGCCAGCACTGCCGAAAGACTGTTGGCCACCGCAAGCCCCAAGTCGTTGTGACAGTGAACCGAGAGCTGGAGTTCTCCGGTTTCCAAGGATTCTTCAAAACCGGCGGCTTTCAGTTTCTCGATCAAAAAGGCAATGAGCTCGTAGTACTCTTGGGGAACGGTGTAGCCTACGGTATCGGGAATGTTGATGACCTTCGCTCCGGCTCGGGCCACCCGGATCACTACCTCTGCAAGATACTCCCAATCACTCCGGGTGGCGTCTTCAGCGGAGAACTCCACATTGGAAGTGAACTCGCAGGCGAATTTAACGGCCTCTTCCGCAAGTTCTAAAACCTCCTCCCGACTTTTACGAAGCTTGTACTGGAGGTGGATGTCTGAGGTAGCTATGAAAGTATGAATCCTTGGGTTTTCAGCCTCTTTTAAGGCCTCCCAAGCAACTTCGATGTCCTTCCGGTTGGCCCGGGCAAGGGCCGCGATTTCCACCCCTTTGAGCTCCCGAGCCAGGGTCTTCACGCCTTCGAAGTCTCCGGGAGAGGAGATGGGAAAACCGGCCTCGATCACATCCACGCCCAATTCCACCAAGGCCTTTCCGATCTCGATCTTCTGGGACATATTGAGGGAAACTCCCGGGGACTGTTCTCCGTCCCTGAGAGTAGTATCGAAGATATAGACTCGGTTTATCATAGAGAACACAGCCTCCTTTAAATGTAATAAATGTAGTTAAAATCATTTTAATGCCCGTTGACGGGCCTAACAAGGAGTGCTAGTTAGGAAGTAAACCTCTGAAGGAGGCCCGAAATGAAGATCTATTACGAGCAGGATGCGGATCTTTCCCTCTTGAAGGACAAGACCATCGCCGTTCTGGGATATGGTAGCCAGGGACACGCTCATGCTCTGAACCTGAGGGATAGCGGCCTAAATGTTATCGTGGGGCTGCGCCCCGGAGGAGCAAGTTTTGAAAAGGCCAAGGCCGATGGTTTTGAACCTCTGCCCCCGGCCGAGGCTTGTGCCAAGGCGGATGTTATCATGGTCCTCGTTCCGGACCAGATCCAGCCACAGATTTACAAAGAGGCCATTGAGCCTAACCTTTCAGCCGGGAAGATGCTCATGTTCGCCCACGGTTTCAACATTCACTTTGGGCAGATCGTACCTCCCAAGGATGTGGATGTGACTATGGTAGCCCCCAAGGGGCCGGGACATCTCGTACGCCGAGAGTTTGAGCGGGGAGCAGGGGTGCCTTGTCTGGTAGCTGTGCATCAGGATGCCACCGGTGAGGCCCTGGCGCGGGCCCTGGCCTATGCCAAGGGGATCGGTGGTGCCCGGGCTGGGGTTATTGAAACCACCTTCCGAGAGGAAACCGAGACCGACCTTTTCGGAGAACAGTGCGTGCTCTGCGGAGGAGTGGCGGCGTTGATTAAGGCCGGTTTCGAGACTTTGGTGGAGGCCGGCTACCAGCCGGAAATCGCCTACTTTGAATGTTGCCACGAGCTCAAGCTCATCGTGGACTTGATTTACGAAGGCGGCCTGGCTTTTATGCGCTATTCTATCAGCGACACCGCGGAATACGGGGATCTCACCCGTGGTCCCAGGATCGTAAACGAGGAAGTGAAGAAGGAAATGAAGCGAATCCTCGAGGAAATTCAGAGCGGACGTTTCGCTCGGGAGTGGATCCTTGAGAACCAGGCCGGCCGTCCGGTTATGAACGCCCTCCGTCGCCGAGAGGCCGAGCACCCCATTGAAGAAGTAGGTAAGCGCCTTCGCGACATGATGCCCTGGCTCAAGAAGAAATAAAAATTCTATTTATTAAAAGATCCCCCGAGCGAGGGAGACCTTGAGGTCTACCTCCTCGGGGGATCTTTTAGCTCACCTCTTTGAAGGCCTCATACGCGGCCTTAACAGTCCGTTCGATCTCTTCCTCGGTGTGGGCTAGCGAGACGAAGGCCGCCTCGAACTGAGAGGGCGCAAGGTAGATGCCTCTTTTGGCCATGGCCCGCCAGAAACGGCCGTAGCGTTCGGTATCCGAGGCCGCGGCCTCGGCAAAATTGGTGACCCGGCCTTCGCGGAAAAAGCAGGTCATCATGGAGCCCACCCGGTTACCCGTGACCTTGACCCCGGCGGCTCTAGCAGCCTCGGCCAGCCCCTCAAAGAGCCGAGCCGAAAGCTCTTCTAGGCGCTCGTAGGTTCCGGGGCGGGTGAGGATGCGCAGGGTAGCAAGACCGGCGGCCACCGCCAGCGGATTCCCAGACAAAGTCCCGGCCTGGTAGACTGGCCCTTCCGGGGCGATGTGGTTCATGATTTCGGATTTACCGCCATAGGCGCCCACCGGAAGCCCGCCGCCTATGATCTTTCCGAGGCAGGTTAGATCCGGTTCTACCCCGTAAAGCCCCTGGGCTCCCGAAAGCCCAACCCGGAAACCGGTGATAACCTCGTCGAAGATGAGAAGGGCCCCGTGCTCGCGGGTAATCTCCCTGAGGCCTTCGAGAAAGCCGGGCTCCGGTGGAACCACACCCATGTTCCCGGCAATGGGTTCAACGATGACGGCCGCAATCTCTTTGCCCATTTTGGCAAAACAGTCCTTCACGGCCTCAAGGTCGTTGTAAGGAAGACTCACGGTGTTGGCCACGATTTCCTCCGGCACTCCGGGACTTCCGGGGATCCCGAGAGTGGCCACGCCGGAGCCGGCCTTGACCAGAAAGGAATCCGCGTGTCCGTGATAGCAACCGTCGAACTTCACGATCTTTTTGCGACCAGTGAACCCACGGGCCAGCCTCACCGCGCTCATGGTGGCCTCGGTTCCAGAGTTGACTAGCCGCACCTTTTCGATGGAGGGCACACATTCACAGATCAGGCGGGCCAGTTCCACCTCGGCCCAGGTAGGGGCCCCGAAGCTGGTCCCACCTTCGGCTGCGGCCTTGACCGCGGCTACTACCTCCGGATGTGCGTGCCCCAGGATGAGTGGCCCCCAGGAGGCCACATAGTCGAGATAACACTTACCGTCCACGTCTATGAGATAGGGGCCTTCACCACGCTCAAAGAAGATGGGGTCCGCCCCCACGCTTTTGCAGGCCCTGACCGGACTGTTCACCCCTCCGGGAATGACTTTCACGGCCTCAGCGAAGTATTTCTTGGATTTTATGCCCGCCATCTCGACCTCCTATGCCGTAAAATATTTTCGTTTTTTGCGGGTGATTTCTTTTTCCGTAAATAACATTTCGTAATCCGAGAGGGCAAGCTCCTCAGCAAGTTGCTCTACGAGCCTCCGGCAGGCCTCCTCGGTTTCGGCATGCACCATGGTGTAGAGATTATAAGGCCAGTCAGGATAAGTGCGACGCAGATAACAGTGGGTGATAAAGGGTTTGCTAGCCAAACTGTTACCGACCTCTTCTATGCGTTCCTCCGGGACCTTCCAGGCTACCATCACATTGCCCTCATATCCGGAAAGGTTGTGTCTAATGGTGGCCCCCAGCCGTCTGATAATCTTTTTTTCTAGGAGGCCCTCTATGGTCGTAAGGATTTCCTCTTCGCTGACCCCCAGTCTTTCCGCCAAAACCAAAAAGGGCCTTTCGACCAGAGGCAAACCTTCCGCAAGAAGATCCACCAGTCTTTTCTCTAGTTCGGTGATCTCTATATTTTTCCCCATAGGATGAGCACTCCCAGAAGGATGAAGGCCGCGCCGGAAAGCACTCGAATAAGTTTCAGAGGAAGAAGTTCCCCCAAGAAGTTCCCAGCCGCTACTCCCAGAGCTGAAGCCAAGGTAAGGGCTATAGCCGCGGCCAGAAAAATGGGCCAGAATCGTTTCTCCTTGGCCGAAAGCATAAGCGCCGCCAGCTGGGTCTTGTCTCCGAGTTCTGCCAGAAAGACCGTAATGAAGGTGATCCAGAAAAGCCGCATTATCCGAACTTACCTTTGAGAAATTCTTCCGTCCGAGGATCCTTGGGTACGGTAAAGATCTCGGAGGTGGGGCCGAATTCTACCAGTTCACCTAAATAGAAAAAGGCGGTGTAGTCCGCCACCCGTCCGGCCTGGGCTATGTTATGGGTTACGATCACAATGGTTACACTTCGCTTGAGCTCTACGATCAATTCTTCGATCTTGGCCGTGGACTTGGGATCGAGAGCCGAGGTGGGCTCATCCATGAGAAGGACCTCCGGTTTTACCGCCAGCGCCCTGGCGATACACAACCTCTGCTGTTGCCCTCCGGAAAGGTAGGTTCCCCTTTTGTGAAGGCTATCCTTGACTTCGTCCCACAGGGCGGCCTTGCGCAGCGCCTCCTCCACGATCCGGTCTGCTTCCTCTCTCTTGAGTCTTACCCCCAGAAGCTTGTAGCCGGCTATCACATTGTCGTAAATGGTCATGGTGGGAAAGGGATTGGGTCTTTGAAACACCATTCCTATCTTTCGGCGGACCAAAACGGGATCCATCTCCAGGATATTTTTGTCCCGCAACAGGATCTCACCTTTTATGGAGGCCCCGGGGGTCAATTCATGAAGACGATTGAGACAACGGATAAAAGTGGTTTTCCCGCACCCGGAGGGGCCCATGATGGCCGTGATTTTTTTTTCGGGAATTTTGAGGGAGACCTTTCTGATAGCCGGTTTTTCGTTGTAATAGGCCCATAGATCACGCACTTCGAAAATAGCCAGTTCCTTGGGATCGGTTACAGTCCTAGCGGCCATGGCCTCCCATTCTCCGGGCTAGGAGTCTCGCCGAAAGATTTAGTACAAGAACCAGACCGGTCAAGACCAGACTGGCTCCCCAAGCCTGACGGATCCATTCCTCATAAGGACTTATGGCGTATTTGAAGACCACAAGCGGTAGGGCCTCAACCGGTTGCATGGGATTGAAGTTCCAGAAGGGATTACCAAAGGCCGTAAAGAGGAGGGGCGCGGTTTCTCCCATGATCCGAGCCAGGGACAACAGGATACCGGTAGTGATGCCTACCAAGCCGGTAGGAATGATAACTTTGAGGACCGTGCGCCAATAATTTACTCCCAGAGCCAAAGAGGCTTCGCGTAAGGTTTCGGGGATCATGCGGAGGATCTCTTCCGTGGATCTTACTATGACCGGGAGCATCATGATGGCTAAAGCTACCGAACCAGAAAAGGCCGAAAAGTGACCCATAGGTTTGACCACCCAGAGGTAGGCTATGATACCAAAGACGATGGAAGGGGTCCCTTGGAGGACATCGGCTGCTATTCGGACCGCTTCTCCAAAACGTCCTTTGGCATATTCGGAGAGGTAGACGCCGCATAAGATCCCTATAGGGACGGCGAGCAAAGAGGCACTTAAGGCCAACATGAGGGTTCCTACGATGGCATTGCCTACTCCTCCGCCCTCTTCACCCGGAGGTTTGGGGAGATGAATGAAAAACTCTAAAGAGATGCTAGATATGCCTTGTTTGACCACTCCAAGGAGGATGTGAAACAGGGGTAAAGTGGGACACAAGGCTAATACCAAAATTAGAAAAAAGGCCAAGCGATCTTTAAGTTTGCGATAAAGGAGCCTATTCATTTTACTTTTAGTCGGATGATCACCATCCGAGCCAAAATATTAACTAGCAAAGTGATAACAAAAAGAAGGAGCCCTACTTCAATTAGGGCCGCTAGATGGATGTCTTTAGAGGCCTCGGTGAACTCGTTGGCTATCACACTGGCCATAGTATTGGCTAGATCCCAGAAACTGGTGGGCATTTCAGAGCGATTTCCGATAACCATGGTTACGGCCATAGTTTCCCCTAGAGCCCGACCCAATGAGAGAACCAACCCGGCTACTATACCGGAACTAGCATACGGGAGACAAACTCCCCGAATGACTTCCCAACGCGTGGCCCCTAAACCGTAAGCGGCTTCTTTGAGCTCTTGGGGCACCATTTTCAAGACCTCTCGGGTGATGGAGGCCGCATATGGTAATATCATGATGGCGAGCACCAGTGAGGCCGTGGGAAGTCCCAACCCGAAGGGCGGCGCCCCGAGCCGCATCTCAAACCATCTTACTACCGGTACTAAATAGAAAAGGGCCCATAGACCATAGATTACCGAGGGAATACCGGCCAAAAGCTCGATCAAGGCCGAAAGCGGACCAGCAATTCGAGGAGGAGCATATTCAGCCAGAAATATTCCGGATGAGATGGCAAAGGGAAAGGTTATGATCAGAGCTAGGAAAGAAGTGATAAGAGTTCCGACTATAAAGGGTAGAGCTCCGAACTCCTCGTTTACCGGGTCCCAAACCTTGCCCCAAAGGAACTTGAAGCCGAAGGCCTTGATGCTCGGTAGACTTCCCCACAAGAGGGTGAGACCTATACCTATTACGAGCAATATGAGACCTAGGGCCAATCCCCCACAAAGATAATAAAAAAGTCGATCCGCATCCTGTGCTCGCATGGCCATCTACCTTTTACCAGACCCCGGGAGGGAAAGGCAACCCCTCCCGGGGTCTCCAAAAACGGTTGTTAAAACCTGTCAGCAGATTATTTGAGGAGGGGGATTCCCTTATAGGTGATGGATCGAATTAAATCTTCGTTGATCTTGACTATGTTTTCCGGAATACGGGCATAGAGAAGACTCTCGTTATATTGCTGGGCTTCATGTATACACCACCAGAGAAGGTCCACTAGGGCCTTGGCTCGCTCATAGGATCGCCCTCCGTAAGCCTGTTCCTGATAGACCAAGATCCAGGTCATGGCTGAAATGGGGTAACCGTCAGTTGCATCGGTGTCGACAATGAGGACTCGGGTGTCCGGAGGAATTTGAGTCTTGGCCGCAGCTGAGATACTTTCAAGGGTAGGGAGGACGAATTTGCCGGCTCGGTTGCGGATAGCGGCTACCGGAAGGTGGTTTTGTTCGGCATAAGCCAGTTCTAGGTAACCAATAGCCCCAGGAAGCTGTTTGACATATCCAGTAACCCCTTCGTTGCCTTTACCACCTACTCCGGTAGGCCAGCGTACGGCCTTACCATAACCCACTCGCTTTCTCCATTCCGGACTGATCTTGGCGAGGTAATAAGTGAAATTGAAAGTAGTTCCGGATCCATCTGAACGGTAAACCACTAGGATCTTCATATTAGGGAACTTCACGCCGGGGTTGAGTTTTGTGATGCGAGGATCGTTCCATTTCTTGATCTTGCCAAGGAAGATATCTGCCAGTACCTCTGGTGTGAGTTTCATCCCCGAGGGCACTCCCGGCACATTGTAGGCTATTACCACCGCCCCGATAGCCATAGGAAGATGCAAGATTTTGCCCGGAGCCTTGGCTAGTTCCTCTTCATTCATGGGCGCATCCGAAGCTCCAAAATCCACGGTGCGAGCTAAGATTTGTCGAATTCCGCCTCCCGAACCGATGGACTGGTAATTGACCTTAATGCCGGTTTTCTGGTGATAGACATGGAACCACTTGGCATAGAGAGGATAAGGGAAAGTAGCCCCAGCGCCAAGAAGGGTGATTTTTTCGGCTAAAGAAATTCCGCTCAGAAGAAAAAATATCCCCAACCAAAACCCCAACCACCTTTTTAACATCGCAACACCTCCTTAATTTGGTTTGTTCTTCATATTCCTCCCTGATTGTGAGCATTTTGTGAACCGCCAGGGGAATTTAAAGGGATTTTGAGCACAAAGGAAGCCCCATTAAAGGAAGGTTCCGCCTCAAGCGTACCACCATGGGCCTCCACGATGCGCCGAGCCAGGGGAAGTCCGAGGCCCAGGCCTTTTTGGGAATCCTTACGGAAAAAGGGCTGAAAGATCTTTTCGTAAAGGTCCTCTGGTATACCTGGGCCTTGATCTTTGATCTTAAAGACGGCGTATTCTTTGCTCGTTTCTACTTCCAGAGTAATAACCCCCTCTTCGGGTGAAAATTTTACGGCGTTTTCCAAAATCTTGAGAAAAGCTTGAACCAGATAGTCCTTATCTCCTGAAAATTCAAAATCTAAAACACCGATAACGTTGAGAGAGATTTTTTTTTCTTCTAAAAGCGGAGTTACTAAAGAAACGATGGTTTCAAGGAGGTCCTTGGCTTTGACGGGTTCTGGGCGTAGTTCGAGTCCAGTCTCAAAAGAAGAAAGGAGCAAGAGTTCCTTTACTAATCGAGAGAGCCGCTCGGTGTGCTCCAGAATAGCCGAGAGCGCCTTTCGGGGAAAGTCTTCTTCGGGGAGATAATCTTCCATGCTTTCGGCATATCCCCTTATGGCGGTAAGGGGAGTCCGGAATTCATGGGCTAGAGTCGCTGTTAGAGTTTTGGTCCTCTCTTCAAGTATTTTTTCTCGGGTAATATCAGTCAGATATATCAAAGCCTCCTCAGATCCAATTTTTTCTCCCTGAAGCCGATACCATCTGTTTTGCCAGCAGACCTCATTTTCGGCCCTTCCTTTGGTAAAGAGTCTTTCATGGAACTCAAGCAGACCTTGAAAGGGGAGTTCCAAAAGATTCTGAAGATCCGGGGTGGGGGAGAAGTTTTTTAGGGCCTTACTGGCCATCAGTACCTTTCTTTTTCTGTCTACTAGCGCCAGCGGCAGAGTAAATTCTTCCAGCCAACTTCTTTTATGGCTCTCCGTAGGGTTTTCTTTTGAAGATTTTTGGGATTTCGAAAGTTCGAGTCGCAGTTTTTGATTTTGACGGACTAGGACATAAAGCCCCAGCCATGAAAGAACAAGGAGACCTAAGAGAACGTTCTCAAGCATTTAGGACTTTTGCGCGATAACCTACGCCCCAGACGGTCTCTATAAGCTCCGCCGCGGGGCCTAATTTCTTACGCAGTCTTTTGATGTGAGTATCCACTGTACGGGCGTAGCCCTCATATTGGTAGCCCCAAACGCGGTCGAGAAGGACCTCCCGGGAAAAGACCCTTCCGGGAGAGGAAAGGAGGGTCGAGAGTAATTTGAATTCCATGGCGGTGAGCTTGACTTCTTGGCCTTGGACTTCCACCCGGAATTCTTCTTCATAAAGAGTAATGGGACCGTAGGTGATAACACGCGATTTTTCTTGAGTTTTGAGTCGTTTCAGAATGGCCTTGGCCCGAAGGACCAGTTCTCGGGGACTGAAAGGCTTAACTACGTAGTCATCAGCCCCGAGCTCAAAACCGAGGACCCGATCCAGTTCCTCTCCTCTAGCCGAGACCACGATTACAGGGATGTGGGTAAGGTCCTTGCGAAAACGCAAAAATTTTAGGATTTCCAGACCATCCTGATCTGGGAGCATGAGATCCAAAATGAGGAGATCGGGAGGATGGGTCGAAAGTCTTTGATAAGCTTCGGCAGCCGTCTGCACAATCTCTGTGTCGAAACCCTCCCTTTCGAAGACGTGTTTTTCTATTTCGGCTACATCGGGCTCGTCTTCCACGATGAGTACCCGGGGCTTCATGCTTACAAGTTAGGAAATCTCGCAAGTCTGTCAACCTAAGCCCGAAAAGGTGAGGGCCACTTCGGTGTAAAACCTTGGCCGAAAGGTTTTTATTTTCTGGTTCTTACGGGTGGGATGAACCCGATTGGTGAGAAGGACGGCTATGAGGCTGGAGTCTGGATCAAGCCAAAAGGAGGTCCCAGTGTAACCTAGATGCCCCAGGGCTTGCCGGGGAAAAAACGGACCGGCGCTGGAGGTTACTCCGGGATCCGGTCGGTCAAAACCCAGGGCCCAAGTTCCCCGTCTGCTGCGAAAGTCCCAGAAGGTCCGCACGAGATCCCGGTTGAGAAAACCGCGTTCCTCCTCTTCGTGATAGGCGGAAGTAAGGCCCTTTAAAACGGCAAGCACGGCCCGGGCCGTTCCGAAAAGTCCTGCAGTTCCGGATACCCCGCCGATCACCCAGGTGTTCTCGTCATGGACCTCACCGCGAAGGAGTCTCTTTCGGAAGGGACACCTTTCGGTGGGGGCTATTTTTTCTGGTGCGAGACCGGCTTCCAAGGGTAGATAGGTAAGCTCTGAGACGGCTTCGGGGGCGATCTCGGTATAGATTTCGCGCACTATCTCCGCAAGGTTTTTTCGGCTAATCCGTTCCACTACCGCCCCTAGGAGGAAAAAACCGAGGTCGCTATAAAGGTACTTTTCCCCTGGTTGATAGCTCGGTTTCTCTGAAAGAATCGTCCTGAAAAAAGAATTCCTTTTGGTGTACGGTCTGGTGGAAGAGAGCTTCCTGAAATAAGGCCGGTAATCTGGAAGTCCAGAGGAGTGCGAAAGCAGGGCCGCAAGGGAGGTCCGGCGCCAGAAGGGATTCTCGAACCACTCTTCCGGTAAAATCTGTGCGAGCTGTGTCGAAAGGCTGAGCCGACCTTCGTAAACCAATTTCATGATTGCCAGGGTAGTCGCTAGCGGTTTAGTAAGGGAAGCCAAATCGTAGACGGTGTCTTCTTTATTGAATTCTTTTGAAGGATAAAGGGCTCGATAGCCCACAGCCAGGAAGTAATCTCGATCCCCGTAATGAATTCCGGCTACGGCCCCAGGGAAAACTCCGGTTTCAACCCCCTCTCGAAGAAGCTGGAACAGCCTTGCAAGCTTCGCGAAGGTCTTTGCCATTAGCCACGCTTTTCCAAGTCTTCGAGGAGACGCCTGAGATCCTCAAGGGAAAGCACGTATTCTTTTCTACAGAAATGGCAGCTCACCTGGGCCGGTTCGCCTTTCCGAAGCATCTCTTCGAGTTCTTCCTTTCCCAGGGCCGCGAGGGCAGCCTCTACCCTCTCTCGGGAGCACCGGCACCGATACCGGAGTTCTTTCTTTCCAAGGATTTCGATTCTCCCCGGAAAAAGACGTTCCAGGATTTCCTCCGGTTTTAGACCTTCGGAAAGCATCTCGGTGACGGCCGGAACCTCGGAGAGAGCTTTCTCTGCGGCTGTGATGTCCTCCTCACTAGCGCTCGGCATTCTCTGCACCATAAACCCTCCGGCCTCTTTCACCGAACCATCCGTATCTACCAGTACTCCCAGGGCCACCGCCGAAGGTATTTGCTCCGAGACCGTAAGGTAATAGGCAAGGTCCCTGGCAATTTCCCCTGAAACCAAAGCTACCGAGCCTTGATAGGGTTCTTTGAGGCCCAGGTCTCGCACTACGGAAAGGAAACCGTTCTTGCCCACGGCCGCGCCTACTGCAAGTTTCCCGGCCTGTGGCTCGGGATGCACCCAAGGGTTTGCTACGGTTCCCCGCAGGTTCCCCTCGGCGTCGCCCTCAGCCAAGATTTCTCCAAGCGGCCCCCCACCGTTTATTTGAAGCATTACGCGTCCGGCCTTGAGATCTGCTGCCAGTAAGGCTACTCCGGCTATGGCTCGTCCCAGGGCCGCCGTGGCCGTAGGGGAAAGCCCCTGAAGACGCCTCACCTCCTCTACTACCTCTCGACACTCCACGGCCAAGACCCTAAAACTTCCTTCGCGGGCGAGTCCTCTTACCACGTAGGCCATCTCCTAAACCCCCTCAAGCAATTCCTTTACCCACTCCCTCACCTTTTCGCTGGCGGGTCCGTAGCGGTGTTCATGAAATAGATGGGCGTTTTCAGCGGGCTTGAGATTGATTTCCAGGCAGTAAGCCCCGCTTCCCCGAGCCACTTCCACAAAGCCGGCAGCGGGATAAACCGTGCCAGAAGAACCTATGGCCACAAAGAGATCGCATTTTTTAAGGGCTTCATAAATCTCTTCCAGGTGAAGGGGCATCTCTCCGAACCAGACCACATAAGGTCTCAAGCCACCGGCTTTTCCGCAGGCCGGACACGGAGTGTGAGTAAATATTTCGCCGGTCTCACGGAAGACCTGTCCACAGAGCTCGCAATGGACTTTGAGAAGCTCCCCGTGCATGTGGATAAGGTTTCGGGTGCCTGCTCGCTCATGAAGATCGTCTACATTCTGGGTTACCACCAGGACCTCTCCGGGATAGTGCTTTTCTAGTTCCGCCAAGGCAATGTGGGCTGGGTTCGGTTTCACTTTGAGGAGTTCTTTACGTCTTTGGTTGTAAAACTCGTGCACCAGATCCGGATTCCTCCGGAAACCCTCCGGAGTGGCCACTTCGGTGAGATCATACTTTTCCCATACCCCTCCCGGATCTCGAAAGGTCGGGATACCAGATTCGGCTGAAATTCCGGCCCCTGTAAGGACAAAGATCTTTTTATAGCTTCCCATAGACAAGTATTTTAAAACCAAAAAGGGCGGGACCGAAGCCCCGCCCTTGCATCATATTGGTTCAACAATTGGGAGTATTATTTTTCCATTTCTTTGCGGGTCCGGACCAGGTCCTCCACCACCGAGGGATCGGCAAGGGTCGAGGTGTCACCGAGGTCTTCGTACTGGCCGGTGGCGATTTTTCTCAGAATCCGCCGCATAATCTTTCCACTTCTGGTCTTGGGAAGCCCAGAGACGAACTGGATGAACTCCGGCGTGGCGATGGGCCCGATGGCCTTGCGGACGTGCTGTTTGAGATCTTTCTCCAGTTCCTCTGAGGGCTGATAGCCTTCCCGAAGGATCACGAAGGCATAGATGGTCTCACCTTTTACTTCGTGAGGGATGCCGATGACCGCAGCCTCAGCCACCGCCGGATGGGCTACTAGGGCGGACTCAAGTTCCATGGTTCCCAAACGGTGTCCAGAGACGTTGATGACGTCATCCAGACGTCCGATGATCCAGATATATCCGTCTTCGTCACGGCGGGCACCATCACCGGTGTAGTAGTATCCGGGGAACCGGCTGAAATAGACCTGTTTGAACCTTTCCGGATCACCCCAGACTCCCCGGAGCATCCCGGGCCAAGCCCTTTTCATGCATAAGTGTCCGCCTTCGTTTACCTCAGCCGGAGTACCATCATCTCGAAGAATAATGGGCTCCACACCGGGAAGGGGCACCGTGGCCGAACCGGGTTTTTGCGGAATGGCATAAGGCAGAGGCGCGATCAAGAAGCCACCGGTTTCGGTCTGCCACCAGGTATCCACGATGGGGCAACGCCCACGGCCTACGTTTTTGTGATACCAGAGCCAGGCCTCGGGGTTGATGGGCTCACCGACCGAACCGAGAATCCGCAAGCTGGAAAGATCGTACTTTTTGGGCCATTCATCCCCGGCCCTCATGAGGGCCCGGATAACCGTGGGCGCGGTATAGAAAAGGGTAACCTTGAATTTCTGACAGAGCTCCCAGAAACGCCCGGGATGAGGATAGGTGGGCACACCTTCGTACATGATCTCCGTGGCGCCAAGGGCCAAAGGTCCATAGACGATGTAAGAGTGTCCAGTGATCCAGCCTATGTCTGCAGTGCACCAAAAGATATCCTCCGGCTTGAGATCAAAGACCCACTGTAAGGTGTGAGTTACATAGACCAAGTAACCTCCAGTGGTATGGAAGACCCCCTTAGGCTTTCCGGTGGAACCGGAGGTGTAGAGGATAAAAAGGATGTCTTCAGCATCCATCTCTTCGCAATCGCACCAGTCAGAAATATCAGGATCGTTAATGGCTTCGTGATACCAAATGTCTCTACCTTCCACCCAGTTGATATCCAGTCCCAGCCGTTTCACCACAATGCATTTTTCAACCGTAGGACAATCCTTGAGGGCCTCATCGGCGTTTTTCTTGGATTCTACTTTTTTACCCGATCGCCAGTAACCGTCCGCGGTTATCAAGATTTTGGCCTCACAGTCCTGGATACGGGTCTTTAAGGCCTCGGCCGAAAACCCTCCGAAAACCACGGAATGGATGGCCCCGATTCGGGCGCAAGCCAGCATCACGATGGGAAGCTCCGGGATCATGGGGAGATAGATAGAGACCCGGTCCCCCTTCTTGACCCCGAGCTTTTTGAGCACGTTAGCGAAACGACAGACTTCCCGGTGAAGCATCTGATAGGTATAAACCCTGACCTCTTCGTCCGGCTCACCCTGCCAGATAATGGCCGCCTTGTTCTTGTTGGGGCCTTCAAGATGGCGATCAAGGCAGTTGTAGCTGGCATTCAGTTTCCCGCCCTCAAACCAGCGGATTTCAGGTTTGTTGAAATCCCAGTAGCAGGTGCGATTCCAGAGCTTGAACCAGGTAATAAGCTCTTTGGCTCGCTCGCTCCAAAAACCATCCGGGTCTGCCAGGGAGTATTTGTAGATTTCCTCGTACTCATACTTAGACGTAATGTAGGCCTGGTCCCGCTCCGCCTGAGGAGGATAAAAGACGCGCTCTTCCTTTAGAACAGACTCAATTTTGCTCGACTCACCCATGACGCACCTCCTTTACCAAGATTTTGTTAGAAATCATACTTCATAGAGAAGGTGAACCTATTCCCAGTATCGGTGACATCGTATCTTTCGGTTTCTACGTGTACGACCTCAAAGCCTAGGCTTAGGGGGTTGGTGAGCTTGTACCAAACATTGGCATAATACTGGGTATTTTTAGTGAACTGCCGCTCGTTCATCGCTTCTATAGCCGGCATGTCGCTGTCATTGGGGTTGTCGAAGCCAGCGCCCACAGTGAGAGACCACCTGGGGGCAAATTTCCAGGTTACGTCAACCCAGCCACCGTAGGCCTCAGCCGGACTACCATCCTGGGCCATATCCAGATCGTAACGCAGGAAGTCTCGTCCTACTCCTTTACCCCACCAGGCTTCACCCTTGAAGATAACCTTGTTCTCCAGGAAGGCGAATTTCCACTCTCCTACCACTAGATAGCGATCCGTATTTTCTGAATTGGCGGAACCATAATCTGCATGGCGATAGCCACCGCCGATGGCGATCATGTTTTTACCACCAAGGATGCCGCCAGTGTAAGCGATCCGGGCCAAGACCCAGGGCATACGGTCCTCACTGGCGGTGTCTGTACGACGGTGTTTCATGAGCGAGGCCAGGAATTCGAAGTTGTTAAAGGCCTTTTGCCGCAAGGTGATCTGAGGCACGCGCCACCAGAGGTTACCCGCCGCCGAAAGGATACCAAAGTCCACCGTGCTGGGGTTGAGCTGGGCCACCGGTATCCAGTCCTGCCCGATACGCAGGCTGGTGTTGGTATTGGTGTTCAAGATGTCCGCATAGGCCAGGCGCATTCTGGGAATAAGATTGTTGCCATTATTGTCACCGTAAAAGTCGATTTCAAACCGTCCCTTGATCAACCACTGATCTTCCTTGTAGGTAGCCCAAAAACCAAAACGGGTGTCTCGGGGATTGAAGTTGGTAGAATCGTTTTGGTAGTCCGGATTGGTGACTCTATTGGCCACCGCTCCCAGAAAGTCGTTGTAATATTTAAACTTAGCGGTGTCATAGTTGAAATCAGCTTTTACACGACCATAAAGTTTCCATTGGATCCCCGGTTTGCTTAAGACCACGTTGGCCTTTTTAGGCGCAGGAGCTACTGCCTGTTTCGCCTGAACTTCTTCAAGCTTTTTTTGCAGGGCCTCTATCTGGGCCTGCATGGCGGCCTGCATCTCAACCATCTGGCGCTTAAGAAGCTCAATTTGGGCCTTAAGAGCCTCCACATCCTCAGTCGCCCAAACCGGGGCTATCCACAACAAACACAGCAGAAAAATCGCCGAAAGCTTGCCCAAAAGCCCTTTCATGACACCCTCCTTTTTAGTTTTTATTTTTGAAATAAGGTAAAAGCGCTTTAAAGGCCGGTGTCCCGGCCTTTTCTAGCCATTCGTAGATCAACATTTCGGTGGAAACTACCGCCACTCCTAACTCACGCATTCGAGATAAACCATAAGAGATATTCTCTGGCGAGCGTGAGGAAGTGGCATCTCCAACCACAACTACCCGAAAGCCTTTTTCTAAGGCTGAAAGAGCGGTTTGATATACGCAAATATGTGTTTCTACCCCACAAAGAATTACAGTTTGCCGAGAAAGCCTTTGGACTTCTTCTGCAATAACCTGGTTTTTAAAGGCACTGAATTCGATTTTGTCCAGAGGTTCAATTTCTCCTAAAGCATCTTTTATTTCTGGAAGATAATCTCCCAGTCCTTTGCGGTATTGAGTGGTAGGTACAACAGGAACTCCGAATTCCTGAGAAGCCTTGATAAGGAGAATAATATTCTTAACAACCCTTTCTGGTTGATAAATGGCGTTTAAAAGCCTTTCTTGAGGGTCTATAACCATCAAGAAACTGTCTTGAGGTTTGATGAACATGATACTCCCTTTTTAAAAAAATTTTAAGTTATAGTTGCTGAAAAGGCCAAGGCCTTTATAGCAGCGAAGGTTCATTTTGGCAAGTCCTTTGGCCGAAATTTCACAAACTTGACAAGTGCTCCAAAAAAGAGAAATAAAACCACCACGATGATAGTCTATGACGAAGCCAAAGAATTTTTGAAAAAAGTTCCGCCTTTTCAGTTTTTGGACGAAGAGACCCTCTATGGGATCATTCCATATCTTCGTTTAGAATTTTATCCAAAAGGTACTGTAATTTTGGAAGAAGGGGGTAAAAGTAGCGAATTTCTTTATTTAATCAAGAAGGGGGCCGTAAAAATCACTTTGAGAGGGGAAAATGGCGAAGAAATGTTGGTAGATATGAGGGGCGAGGGCGAGACCTTTGGTTTGTGGTCTTTGATTGAAGGACAACAGCAAACAACGGTCAAAACTCTCGAGGACACCCTTTGCTAGTTGCTTCCTAAAGATAAAGTTGTGGAATTGCTGGACCAAAAAGGTCTTTTTAGTGAATTTTTTCTCAAGAAGCACATTTCTAAGTACCTAGATCGTATTGTGAAGGAGCGTCTTAAGAGTTCGGAGATAAAGACCGGGCTTGAGAGGGCGCTATTTACTACGCAGATAAAAGATATCGCCAGTAAAGAGGTGCATACCATAAAGGAGGAGGTGTCCATCCAAGAAGCGGCCTCACTTATGGCTGAGAGGAGGATAGGTTCTCTTATTGTCGTGGATGATAATGGGGTGCCGGTGGGTATCATTACCGATAGGGATTTGCGAGAGAAGGTGGTGGCTTCGGGAAGGCCGATATCAAGGCCTGTTAGAGAGATTATGAACGCCCCTCTTATTACGGTAGAGGCTGATCGGTACGCCTTTGAGGCGATAACGACTATGATAAAAAATCGTATTCATCACTTGCCGGTGGTACAGGATGGCAGGCTCTGTGGCATGCTAACCAATCACGATTTGTTGCTTCTTCAGGGGATCTCGCCTTTGGCTATCGCCCAGGAGATCCAAAATCAAGAGACGATAGAAGGGCTTTCTAAGGTATCCCAGAAGGTGATTCCTTTTATCGGGCTCCTGATAAAGGAAGAAGTACCCGTTAGAAACATTTTGCGCATAATTACCGAAATAAACGATAGTATCATCTGCCGTGTGATTGATATTGCACAAAATCAACTGGGACCGGCGCCAGTGCCTTTTTGTTGGCTCGTTTATGGTTCAGAAGGTCGCCGGGAGCAAACCTTTACCACCGATCAGGACAACGGGCTGGTTTATCTCGATCCTTCTTCTTCGGAAGAGGCCAAAGAATGCGCAAGGTATTTCAAGGAGTTTTCCGAATTTGTGGTCGAAGCCTTGGTTAGATGTGGTTTTGCCCGGTGTCGTGGGAATTATATGGCGAGTAATCCTCAATGGTGCCAACCTCTTAAGACTTGGAAAGATTACTTTCGTAAGTGGATCAATACTCCTACTCCTGAGGCTATTCTAAGATCTGTAATTTTGTTTGACTTTAGAGGCCTCTATGGTGATTTGTCTCTAGCGGAGAAATTGAGAAGCTTTTTGTTAAAAGAAGTTCAGAAGAAAGATATTTTTCTCCTACATATGGCCAAGCTTACCGTGCAGTTTAAGCCTCCTTTGGGCTTTTTTAGGACTTTCGTGGTTGAAAAGAGCGGTGAACATAAAAACGAACTTAATCTGAAATATCGATGTCTGGCTCCTATAGTGAACATTGTAAGGCTGGCTGCTTTGGAGGTTCCGATAGGAGAGACTTCTACTTTGGATAGACTTGAGAGACTCAAGGATATCCATTCCTTGATGAAAGACTATGCCGAAGAATTGGCAGAAGCATTCCAGTTCCTAATGTCTCTTAGGATTCACCATCAATATGAACAAATATTAAAAGGTAAGCAACCAGATAATTATATTAATCCCAACCATTTGAGTAACTTGGAAAAGAAGTTTTTTAAAGAGGTTTGTAGCCTCATTAGTCATATCCAAGATTTAATTGAACACAAATATTTCTTGGGGCGTTTGATGTAAAAATGTTGAAATTTCTGGAAAGATTTAGGGATTCTGCCAAGTCTAAAGCCATAAAGGATTGTTTTTTTGTGGTATTGGATACAGAATTGACCGGACTTGACGTCAAAAGAGATGAACTTTTGTCGCTTGGGGCCATTAAGATGAGAGGTTCTCAAATCCTTTTGGGGGAAATATTTTATCGCGAGGTTTATGTCTCGCGTTTTTCCAAGGAGACCGTAGCTATTCATAAAATTTTGCCCTCTGAGATAGAAGATTCCCCGGAGATATCCAAAATTTTGCCAGAATTTTTAGAATTCATAAAAGATAGTGTGCTTGTAGGCTATCATACAAAGATAGACTTGACTTTTATCAAAAAGTATTTCAGAAAATTCAACTTAATGTTTCCTCGGGTAACTAGTGTGGATGTCTATAGGGTTTATCAATGGCTTAAAAAAAAGTCTAATGACAGATGCTTTTTATAGTCCTGTGAATGAAAGGGTATCTTTAGAAGACATGGCTAATAAATATGGCATTGAGGTGAAGACCTTGCATAATGCTTTATATGATGCTTACATTACTGCTCAAATTTTTCAGAGACAAATATGGCAACTGCAAGGTTATGGCATAACAACTCTTGGAGATTTAGTCTGTATTTCTAAGAAAGGGGGTGATATATGAGTAAACTTTTGGTGTAAGTATTTTAGTTGAAAATATTTTAGGAGGAGGTGTGAGATGAGCTTGTCTAAAGAGCAAATGCAAAGTTATTGGCGAAAAAATTTGAAGTACATTGTGGTGTTGTTGGCTATTTGGTTTACGGTTTCGTACCTTTGTGGTATTATTTTTGTTGACGTTTTAGATAAAATTAAACTTGGTGGTTATCCTTTGGGTTTTTGGTTTGCTTGTCAGGGTTCTGAGATGATCTTTGTGGTCTTGATAGCTGTTTACGTCAAGTTGATGAATAAACTTGATAAAGAGTTTGGTGTAGCTGAAATTTAGTTGATGGAGGTGGATCATGAGCATAATGACCTGGACATGGATAATGGTGGGTATAACTTTTTCGGTCTACATAGGCATTGCTATCTGGTCCAAAGCTCGTAGTACAGGAGACTTTTATGTGGCTGCTCGGCAAGTCCATCCGGTATTAAATGGTATGGCTACCGGAGCGGACTGGATGTCGGCGGCTTCCTTTATTTCTATGGCCGGTATGATCTCCTTCCTCGGACGCGACGGTTCCATGTATCTCATGGGATGGACCGGAGGTTACGTGCTTTTGGCCATGCTGCTTGCGCCTTATCTCCGTAAGTATGGTAAGTTCACGGTCCCCATGTTTGTGGGTGAGCGATACTACTCTCAGGTGGCCCGAACGGTAGCGGTTATCTGTGCCATATTTGTCTCCTTTGTCTATGTTGCCGGTCAGATGCGAGGTGTGGGTGTGGTCTTCTCTCGATTCTTGGAAGTGGACATTAATACCGGAGTTCTCATTGGGATGGCCATCGTGTTCTTTTACGCTGTTCTCGGAGGCATGAAGGGTATTACCTATACTCAGGTAGCCCAGTATTGTGTGCTTATTACCGCTTATCTTATTCCGGCAATATTCATTTCTTTGATGTTTACCGGTATTCCTATCCCTCAGATCGGCCTGGGAGCGGCCCTTAGCGAGGCCGGCCAGCGTTTGCTTAATAGTGATCCCGGCTTTCTTTTGGAAAAGTTAGACCAAATTCAGAGAGACCTAGGGTTGCCGGCTTTTACCTCGGGAATCAAGCCCAAAATTGACGTCTTTGCGATCACCCTAACCTTGATGGTAGGTACCGCTGGGCTTCCTCACATCATCATCCGTTTCTTTACTACTCCCAAGGTGAAAGATGCCCGGGCTTCCGCGGGTTGGGCCTTGCTTTTTATTGCTATCCTCTATACTACGGCCCCGGCGGTCGGAGCCTTTGCCAAGCTCAACTTTATTAAAACCGTTCACGGCAAGTCGTATGCCGAAGCGCCTTCCTGGTTCAAGAACTGGGAAAAGACCGGTTTGGTGGCTTGGGTGGACAAGAACGGTGACGGTAAGATGCAATATGGGCCGGGCAAGCCTTTCAAGGGGAAGCCGATCTTCGTTAAGGATGAAAACGGGAATTTCGTGAGGGGGGAACACGGTCAACTCCTAGTGAAAAACGAGATCATTAAAGATTCCCCCAACGAGCTTTATGTGGATCGTGACATTATGGTTTTGGCCAACCCTGAGATTGCCAAGCTTCCGGCCTGGGTAGTGGCTCTGGTGGCGGCTGGAGGTTTGGCGGCGGCCCTTTCTACGGCTGCGGGGTTGCTTCTGGTCATCTCTTCTGCACTTTCTCACGACCTTCTGAAGAACGTGCTTGCGCCTCAGATCTCCGAGAGAACAGAACTTTTGGCGGCTCGTATTGCAGCCGCCATTGCGGTTGTGATCGCGGGTTACTTTGGTATCCATCCCCCTGGATTTGTGGCCCAAGTGGTGGCCTTCGCCTTTGGACTGGCTGCCTCCTCCTTCTTCCCCATCCTAGTCTTGGGAGTCTTCTGGAGGCGGACTACCAAGGAGGGCGCTATTGCGGGTATGCTCTCTGGTATCATCTTTACCGCTGCCTACATTATCTACTTTAAGTTCATCAATCCTGCGGCCAACAATCCGGCGCACTGGTGGTTTGGCATTTCTCCGGAAGGTATCGGCATGATCGGAATGATCATCAACTTTATTGTCACCACGGTGGTCTCGTTGCTTACCAAAGAGCCTCCCAAGGAGGTCCAGGAAATGGTCCTCAAACTCCGCTACCCCAAAGAGATGTAATCTTTGTAGATTCGGGGTAACATTTGAGGAGAGGGTCTCAAAGGCCCTCTCCTTTTTTATTTTGTGGCCCCATGAGATTTGAGGAAGCTATAGCTTGGCTAAACGGCTATCAGTTTCACGGGATAAAACCCGGGCTGGAGAGGATTTCTATCTTGCTTTCCGCCCTAGGGCATCCAGAAAGGAGTTTCCCTTGTGTCCATATTGCTGGAACCAACGGCAAAGGTTCCACCGCGGCTATTCTCGCTAGCCTTCTTTCAAACCATGGACTCAGAACCGGCCTCTACACCTCGCCTCATCTCATTTCGGTTTGTGAACGGTTCAGTATAGACGGTAAGAACATTGCGCCCGAAAGATTGGCCGAAATTTTGGGACGTATAAAAAGACAAATCGAGATTCTCAGTCTTCCGGCCACCTATTTCGAGATCACTACCACGGCGGCCTTTCTTTATTTTGCGGAGGAAGGCGTAGATATCGGGGTCATCGAATGCGGTCTCGGGGGGCGCCTGGATGCCACCAATGTTTGCCAGCCAGTGGTTTGTGTGATTACCAATGTGGCTAAAGATCATACGAAATACTTGGGCAGAACCCTTAAAGAGATCGCCTACGAGAAGGCCGGTATCCTCAAACCGGAGGTGCCGGTAGTAACAGGAAGGCTACGCCGTCCGGCTCAAGAAGTGGTTCTGGAGAAGGCCCAAGAGACTCGAAGTCCTTTATATCTTCTGGGACGTGATTTTAAAATTGCTAGAACCAAAGCGGGTTTTAGCTACCACGGCCTTAAGACCCGTCTCCGAGGACTTAACCTTTCTCTTGATGGCGAGTTCCAAAAGGAAAATTTGGCGGTGGCGCTGGCAGCCTTTGAACTCCTCCACGAAAGGGATTTCCCTTTCGAAGAGCCTCTCATAAGGAAAGCCCTTCTTGAGGTTTCCTGGCCTGGACGTTTTGAGTTTTGGGCTGTTGGGCCGGGGATTATCCTTGATGGCGCACACAATGAAGATGGCCTAAGGGCTCTTTTGTCGGCTTTGCGTCAAAGAGGGCTTTCTGTATATACACTTATCTTTGGAGCCACTAATGAAGGCGGTGATAAGCCTTACCTCCGAATGTTAAAAAAACTCCTCCCTGGGGCCAAGAAGGTTTTTTTATGTGAGCCTCCGGGGCCACGAAACCCGGTAACTCTAAAGGAGTGGGCGGTTGATCTTCGAGGAGAGGATTTTAAGACTCCCATAGAGTTTTCCGAAAATCCTGAAAAGGCCTTGAAGGAGGCCTTGGAGACGGGCTATACGGTTCTAGTTACGGGGTCCCTTTACTTGGTGGGGGCTTTGCGTAGTATTTTAACCAAACTAACATAAATGAAGATCTATAGTCAGCCCGAAAGGCATCCTCGTTTGCTTTTTGCGGACCCCGCGGGTCGGATTTATGATCATCCCGAGCTTCTAGCCTTAGGTCTTTCAGGATATGACCTGGTTTTGCCAGAACCGGATGACTTTATACCCCTTCCATTGGGTTCGGCCCTTTACGTCCTGCCAGAAAGACATCCCGTGGGTTTAGATCCTAAAACCGGGACTCCGGTCATACTTTACGAGAACCCTTTCCGGCCTGGTGAGCCGGCTTATGCGGTGGCGGCCTTCCTAGCACCGGCTCACACCCAGCTGTATCTTTCACCCTACGAGCCCACTCGTGATGGGCTCACCCCCCTCCCTCTCTATTCTTATGCTTGTGTAGGCTGGTGGCAGGGACGGTTCTGGGCCACCGCTTTTAGATCTGATTGGGATGTAAGGCAGGAGGTACGGTTATTCGATCCCGAGCGTATAGAGATCGCGGCTCGAAGAATGCTTGCCCGTTTCCCTGAGAATCGTCTTGTACGCCATCTAGTTGAAAACTGTGTGCGACGTTATCATTGCCCGGCGGCCCGGAACTTTGTCCTTGGCCGTTTTGAAGCCCCGATCCCGGTCTCACCTGGATGCAACGCGGCCTGCCTTGGGTGTCTTTCCGAACAACCCGAGGATGGCCCCCATGTGGCTCAGGAAAGGATGACCTTTGTGCCTTTTCCAGAGGAGATAGCCGAGGCTATGGGGCCGCATCTCAGACGTCCCGGCCCGGTTATGGTTTCTTTTGGCCAGGGATGTGAGGGCGAACCCCTGCTTCAAGCACCGGTAATTGAGAAGGCCATTAGGTTGCTCCGCAAGGCTACTTCCAGAGGCACCATCAACCTCAATACCAATGGTAGCCTTCCGGAGGCTGTGGAACGCCTAGCCCGCGCCGGGCTCGATAGTATTCGGATAAGCCTTGCTAGTGCTCGTGAACGATATCACAGGGCCTATTTCAGACCCCGTGGCTGGGGGCTTGACGAGGTTCGGGAAAGCATCCGGAGCATGAAAAAGTACGACCGTTTCGTTTCGTTGAATTATTTCGTTTTGCCCGGATTTACAGATGAAGAAGAGGAATTCGAAGCCTTATGTGAACTCATTTCTTTAGGAGTGGACTTTATTCAGCTCCGAAATTTTGCTATAGATCCCTTATGGATCTTCGAAGAACTAGAATATCGCCCCGCCTCAAGTATTATAGGCATCAAAGGGCTGTTGAGCGCCTTGAGAAAGCAATTTCCAGGCTTGAGATTTGGATATTTTAATCCTTATTTGAGATGACCGAGGCCTTTTTATTCCCTTTAGAAAGCATAGTTTTTGCCCTCTCGGAGGCTTTGGATAGTGCGGCTCCCCATTTAGTTAACCATCAGCTCAAGGTTTCGTATATCGTCCGCATGCTAGGGAAGAAGTTAGGTATTGGGGGGCGAGAGCTTGAGTCTCTAGTTATAGCGGGAGCCCTTCATGACATAGCCCTCTTTACTACCAAGGAAAAGGCTTGGGCCTTTGAGGATGAACCCCGGATAATAGAGAGGCATACCAGGTTAGGATATCGAATGTTGAGGGAGTTTCCCTATCTCAAGAGAGCAGCCGAATTCGTCCTTTATCATCACACTCCCTGGGAAGAGCTGAAGTCTGAAACAGACTACAATACGGCTCTGGCCAGCAATATTATCTATTTGGCTGACAGACTAGAGGTAAGAACACGGGATCTTAGGCCCATTCTTTTACATTCGGGAGCGATCCTTGAAGAATTCCAATTGCAAAAGAGTAGATTTGCCCCAGAGATACGAGAAGCCTTGGCCGAGATAGCTGAAAAGGAACTTTTCTGGCTTAGGCTCGAACGTTTTAAGAAGGAAACGGAATTGATCTTGCAGCTTCAATTTTCTACTTACCTCCCTTGTGAGGATTTAAGTTCTCTAGCTTCTCTTTTTTCGGTGGTTATAGACCTCCGTAGTCCTTTTACTAGGGTTCATTCTGCCGGAGTAGCTTGGGTTGCGAAATGGTTGGGGGAAGTCCTGGGCTTTTCGCAGAATCTCTTAGAAAATTTAAAGGTAGCCGGTTATCTTCACGATATCGGTAAGCTTTCTGTACCGGAGGAGATTCTTGACAAGCCGGGGCCCCTTACCCCAGAAGAGTGGGCTATTATGAAGGCTCATCCTTTTGTGACTTACCGTATCCTCGAGAAAATTCCCTACTTTGAAACTATTACTGCTTGGGCTTCTTCACATCATGAAAGGCTTGACGGCAAGGGCTATCCGGCAAAGCTTTCCGCAGGAGATCTATCTTTGGGGGCTCGGGTGCTCGCGGTAGCGGATGTTACTACGGCTATTTTAGAGGATCGGCCTTATCGGACCGGAATGCCTTTGACTCGGGCACGAGATGTTCTCAAGAATCTTTCTGGGAAGGCTTTAGACTCTCAGATTGTGAAACTTGTTATCGAGAATCTGGATCATGTTCGAGAAATTATTACACAAGTTCGGGCCAAACGCTACGAACGCTTCGAGGCCTGGGGGCATATCCCAGAAGGATAGTGTTAAGGAGTAAATGGGTGTATCTCCTCTTTTTGGGGACCAGGGGGTCAGAAGGTGTCCCTTGTTTGAACTGTGAGGCAGACCGAAGACGTCCTACTTCGATGCTCCTCATGAACTATAAAGACGAAGTCCTTCTAATATGATGTGGGAACGAAAGTAGCTGGGCTCTGTGATGACTTAAACCTTAAAGGGGTTCTCCTTTACTCTTTTTCACAAAAATTGGCCCCCCTTTCTTATGGAGAGTCTCTTGTGGCTTTAGCATACAATGGTCTTAAGCATAATCTCTCAATTTCGCTGAACCTTTCTACGCGGGATCTTACTGCTATACATGCAGAATCTTTTTTGGAAATGTGATGGCGGAAGCGCATGGGAATCGAACCCACCCACCGCCGTCTCCGACGGTGCACCGGGTTTGAAGCCCGGGGGGGCCACCAGGCCCCTGGCGCTTCCGCTTTACGGCTGCCGGGTACCCCTGCGGCACCCGGAGAGCCCGGCTACCGTTGCTCCCTTTCGGGCCTGGCGGGGTTCACCGGGATCCGTCGCGCAGGACCCGGCAGCCAAAATAATTTTAATGCCCCCTAAAAAAAATAAAGGGCGGCCTTTGGGCCGCCCTAGTCCAAATCCGATTTGATTTTAGGTTACTTAACCTTCCCCAAAATCGGTTTAGGAGTTCGATCGGTACTAGGAGGCAGAATGGGTAAAGTGACTTCGGGTTGTCGTCCTGTCAGACTTTTTAAAAAGGCCGTAATTTTCTTGACTTCATCTTGGGAGAGCTTGGCCCCCAGCTGTGCCGAACCCATAATGGCCACCGCATCTTCAAGTCTCCAGACCTTACCGGAATGAAAGTAAGGATAAGTGAGCTCTATGTTCCGCAGAGAAGGAACCTTGAAGACGTATTCGTCTGAAGCGGTCTTGGTAACCGCAAATCGCCCCTTGTCACCGGGAGGCAAGACATCGGCTCCTGGCCTTTCCACCACCCCAAAGGGGGCATACATGTTTCCGCCTATGTTCACTCCATTGTGGCAATCGGCACAACCTTTGGTTATGAAAAGTCGCAGGCCTTCTTTTTCTTCGCTGGAAAGAGCCTTGAGATCTCCTTTAAGAAAACGGTCGAAGCGAGAATCAGGGGTGAGAAGCGTAGCCTCAAAGGCTTCTATGGCTCGGGCCACGTTGTCGAAGGTTACTGGATCTTTCTCACCGGGGAAGGCCTTTTTGAACATCTTAACATATTCGGGGATAGACTTTAGGGTGGCAACTACGCGTTCAGGGGTGTTGCTCATTTCCACCGAGGCCTGAACCGGCCCTTTGGCCTGTTCTTCGAGATCCTTGGCTCTTCCGTCCCAGAACTGAGCAGTATTGAAGACGGCGTTAAGGACTGTAGGAGCGTTACGGGGGCCTTTTTGCCACATGTGACCGGTGGAGGTCTCTTGGATGTCCACCCCGGCAAGGGAGAGATTGTGACAGGTGTTACAGCTTATAAGGTGTGAAGCCGAGAGACGAGGGTCAAAGTAAAGCATTTTGCCGAGTTCAATTTTGGTAGGAGTAAGAGGGTTATCTTTTATGGTTGGAGGTTTACTAGGTAAGGGTTCAAAATAACTTTGGGCCTCCTGCAAGAGTTTTTGGTCTCCAGCCAGTGCCCCAGTAGTCCAAAACAAAAACAAAGCCCATACCGCAAATACTTTAATAATTTCTTTTTTCATAACTTCCCCCTACAGAATGATTAAAAAAAGAGGGGGCTTAGAGGCCCCCTCTCGAACGGCTAATCGATGAGTTCAGCCTTCCAGGTCTCGTAAACTTTGCCTGCAAGTTCGGCCCCAGGTTTCAGGGTTGGTTTCCCGGGTTCCCAGTGGGCTGGACACACTTCCGCCCCTCCGGTCTCCCTTACATGCTGAAAGGCCTTGATGCGACGTACTAACTCATCGGCGTTCCGGCCTACCGGGGCGTTGAGGATATCCATGAACTGGATGACTCCATCGGGGTCGATAAGGAAGGTACCCCTAAGGTTTATTCCGGCCTTTTCATCATAGACTCCGTAAAGCTGGCCGATCTTCCCAGCCGGATCGGAAACCAGGGGATAGGGTATTCCACCCTCGATCATCTTGGAGAGCTCCATCTCCTGCCAGACCTTGTGAACAAAAGGCGTGTCGATACTAATCCCCAGGACCTCAACGTTCATGTTCTTGAGATCTTGATACTTTTTAGCGATAGCTACCAGCTCCGTAGGACACACAAAAGTAAAATCTGCGGGGTAAAACACCAGAAGCACCCACTTGCCTCGAAAGTCTGAAAGTTTGAGGGTTTTAATCTGTCCATCGGCGTAAGCCTGGGCTTCAAAATCCGGAGCTACTAAACCTGGCCTAATGCACATAATTTACACCTCCTTTTATATTTTTGGTGACTTTTTAAATAGAACAATTTTAAGTTTGTGTCAAGTCTAAATTTAATGTCTGTTTTGTTATCCCCCCCTATTTTAAGGCTTCCGGCGTACAAAAAATAGTCACTATTTTCGATTAGGGAAGTCGATTGACTTGGGGGTAATGAGAGGTTAAATAGAAAATTGACGTTACCGGAATATTGAAAGGGGGTTTTATGGAAGGACTTACGGTTGGGCAAGATAAAGTGGTAACTCTTACTTATTCCCTGGATATTGAAGGTGAAGAGGCGCCGGATTGGTTCAAGAGACCGCTTCAAGCTACCTTCATCTTTGGGCGAGAGCCAGTGCTACCCCTGATCGAGCAGGCTATTTCGGGTGCTAAAGAGAACGATGAGATTACAGTTCGCGTTCCCCCTGAACAGGCCTATGGTCCGTATCAGGCCCACTTGGTAAAGGAGATTCCCCTGGAGAGGCTTAAACATCCGGACAAGGTAAAACCTGGATCTTACTATGAAGAGGTAGGCCCTTACGGACAGAAGACCTTCTTCAAGGTTCTTGAAGTATCGGACAAAAAAGTGAAGGCGGATTTTAATCATCCTGCTGCTGGGAAAAACGTTCTTCTGAAGATTCGGATTGAGGCTGTAAGGGAAGCTACTCCCCAGGAGATCCTTGCAGCCGAGATCAGACGGTGTGGCGGCGGTTGAGCCTAGAGCTAGGGAGGGAGTTCCCCTCCTTCGGATCGAAGCCTTAGGCCTGTGTTTCATACCGAAGAGATATGCCCTTCTCGATAAAGTAGATCTTGAGATCTTCCCCGGTGAGATCCTGGGGCTAGTGGGGGAGAGCGGCTGTGGAAAGAGCCTTACGGGCCTAGCCTGTCTCGGACTATTTCCCTCGGGTGTAAAACCCTTTTCCGGTCGCGTCCTTTTCAAGGGAAAAGATCTGCTTTGCCTACCTGAGAAGGAGGTTCGAGCCTACCGAGGCCGGCGGGTGGCCCTCATCTTTCAGGAACCTTTGAACGCCCTGAATCCGGTCTTTACCGTAGGCTACCAGATAGAGGAGGTCCTAAAGCTTCATCGAGGACTCCGAGGGGAAGCTGCCCGCGCGGAAGCTATAAGGCTTCTTTCCGAAGTAAGGCTCCCCGATCCAGAGACCAGGATCAGGAACTATCCCCATGAGCTTTCTGGAGGAATGCGTCAGCGGGCCATGATCGCTATGGCCCTAGCCGGAGAGCCCGAACTCCTAGTGGCTGATGAGCCTACCACCGCCCTTGATGTTACTGTTCAGGCCCAGATCTTGGATCTTTTACTCGAGCTTCGCGAAAGGCGTGGATTAGCCATTCTTTTCATCTCTCATGATCTTGCCCTTATAAGAGAGGTGGCCGACCGGGTAGCGGTAATGTATGCCGGGGAGGTGGTGGAGGTGGCTGGCAAAGACGAGCTTTTTGAAAATCCCCGGCATCCCTATACTGAGGCCCTGCTTTCCGCCCGCCCGGAATTCGGTACTCGGAAGCTCCGGCTCCTTCCGGGACAGGTTCCCTCTCCGGGAAAATGGCCCGCGGGTTGTCGCTTTGCCCCGAGGTGCCGGGAAAGGGAGCTCCGGTGTGAAGAGGAACATCCCGAGATGAGGCCGGTGGGCCCAGGACACGCGGTGCGGTGTTTCAGAAGATGAAGGTTCTGGAACTTAAAGGGGTGGAGAAAAGTTATCGTCTGCGCCGGTTTTTCGGTCGGGGGGAGAGCTTGCGGGTTTTGAGAGGGGTTAGTTTGAGTCTTTTTGAAAACGAGGTTTTAGGGCTGGTGGGAGAGAGCGGTTGCGGCAAGAGCACCCTTGCGAGGATTGCCCTGGCCCTTGAGGCCCCAGATGCTGGAGAGGTTCTTTTCTTGGGCCATAATTTTTGGACTCTTGCTCGTGGAGAGCGGAAGCGTTTGCGGCCCAAGTTTCAGGCGGTTTTCCAGGATCCAGCGGCCTCTCTAAATCCCCGCAAAAAGATAGAGGATTTGGTATCCGAGCCTTTGAGGCTTCAGGGAGTCAACCGGAAGACGGCCCGTGAGGAAGCCGAAAAACTGATCGAAATGGTAGGGCTTTCGGCGGATGTTCTTCCGCGTTTTCCCCATCAACTCTCTGGAGGCCAGCGGCAGAGGGTGGCTCTGGCCCGGGCTCTTATCTCCCGGCCTAGAGTCATCGTGCTCGATGAACCGACCTCGGCTCTGGATGTCTCCGTCCAGGCCCAGATCCTTACCCTCCTCAAGGACCTAAAGGATCAATTCGGTTTGAGCTATCTCTTCATCTCCCACGATCTTCCGGTGGTCCTTTTCATGAGTGATCGTGTGGGGGTGATGTATCTTGGAGAGGTCGTGGAAATCGGCCCGCGGGATGTTTTTTTGAATGGCAAGCTCCACCCCTACACGGAACTTTTGCTCTCTTCCGTTCCGGGGCGTAGGAAGAGAAAGGGGCCGCAGACCATCGGAGAACCTCCCAGCCTTCTGCGTCTGCCCCCGGGGTGCGTGTTCCATCCTCGTTGCCCGGAGGCCGTGGAAATCTGTCGAAAAACTGCTCCAGAGCTTCGGGAGATAGGCCCGAGACATATGGTGGCCTGTCACCGGAGGTAGGCCTTGTTGACCATCGATGGTTCTTACGGTGAGGGTGGGGGGCAGATTCTTCGTACCGCTCTTACCCTTTCACTTCTTACCCAGAAGCCTTTTCGACTGATAAACATTCGGGCCGGACGTCCTAAACCCGGTCTCAGACCGCAACATCTGGCCTGTGTGAAGGCCGCGGCCCGCCTTGGGAAAGCCGAGGTCTCCGGGGCCGAAAGGGGCTCCATGGACCTGCTATTCGTCCCCGGAAGGCTCCGTCCTGGGGCCTATACCTTTGACATTGGGACCGCCGGGGCCACTGGCCTTCTCTTTCAGACCCTCTATCTGCTTTTGGCCATCGCCGGCGGTGGACGCCTCATCCTACGCGGGGGAACCCACGTACCGATGAGTCCGTGCTTCCACTATCTCGCGGAGGTCTTCCTGCCGGTGCTTTCGGCCATGGGATTTTCGGCAAGGCTTGAGATCCGGCGCTACGGTTTCTATCCCGTAGGTGGAGGTGAGATTCTGGCTGAAATTGGGCCCCTGGAGACCTTATCGGGTATCAGACTTGAGCCTCCTTTTTCACCCGAAGCCACCTCCGTGCTTTCGGTGGTGACCTCGGACCTTCCGGATCATATCCGAAGACGCCAAGCCCAGAGGGCCGAAAAACTCCTCAGGGAGGCCGGTCTCGCATGTGAGGTTCGGCTTGAAAGTGTAAAGAGTGCTTCCCCAGGAACCTTTGTGGGAGTGTGGGGCCAAGATGAGATCAAGAGGATCGGCTATTTTGCCTTAGGGGCCAGAGGTAAACCGGCTGAGAGGGTGGCTGAGGAGGCTGTTCGGCCTTATCTTGAAACCATGAGGGCCCGGGCTTCGGTGGACGAATATCTTGCGGATCAGATTCTTCTTCCGGCAGCTCTCGCTGAAGGCCAGACCTTTTATGTGACTCCGAAAATCACCCGCCATCTCCTGACCAACGCTTGGGTCATAAGCCACTTTCTCCCGGAGGCCAAAATCGAGATTCGGGGCCAGGAAGGAAGAACAGGCGAGGTTATAGTAAATGGAACCCCGATTGTTTGAGGAACAGTGGGAAAAACTTTCCCAAATCTGGAAGTACAATTCTCTCTTGCGCAGGCTCCCTGAGGAGACGTGGCGGGAAGCCCTCAGAGAAGGACGGGTGCTTCCGCTTTCTGGGGTCTCAAAGCCTCTTTTCCGGATAAGACGGGCTTTTAAGGGCTTCCTTGAGGGGACGGTTTTCTCAAAGGATCTCTTTGTGCCAGGTTTCCCACGTATTCCGAGAATCTTCAGGCTCACCGCCGGCGTTCCACGCTATTTTTCCGGATTTTTCTACGCCGAAGAAAAGATCGAGGGCTATAACATAAGGCTTTTCAAGGTGGAAGATGAGATCCTAGCTGTAACTAGACGCGGTTTCGTCTGTCCCTTTGCCACCGATCGTTTTCCAGATTTTTTGCCGCATCTTGAGGAATTCTTTGAAACTTATCCCAACCTCTGTGTCTGTGCCGAGGTTGCTGGCCCGGAGAACCCCTTTGTAAGTGAATGGCCGCCTTACATCAGGGAAGATGTGCGGTTTTTTGTGTTCGATTTCATGCGCCTGCCCTCGGGAGAATTGCTTCCCCCGAAGGAAAAATACCAGTTGCTTGAGACTTACGGGTTCCCTCATCCCGAGATAAACGGCCCCTTTGATCCCGGGGAACTTTCTCCACTCAAGGAACTCCTTAGACGCTATGAGGCCGAAGGGCGTGAAGGGGTAGTCCTAAAGCCGGCTTCCGGTGGCCCTTACGTCAAGTATGTGACGCCCATTTCGAACCTTGAGGATCTCCGGGTGGTTTTCCCTTATCTCGGAGAGGTACCCCCGGAATATGTGACTCACCGGCTGGTGAGGTATTTCATAAGCCAGTGGGAGCTTTTCGGAGGCCCGGCCGAAGAGGATCTGGCCAGAGTGGGCCGTAAGATGCTAGGGGGTCTTTCGGAGTTGCTTCATAAAGTGGATGGTGGCGAGCCGGTGACGGAGATTTTCCGGGCCCGATTCCGTACGGAGAAGGCCTTTCAAGCCCTGCTGGCCCATTTTCGTCACGCGCAGGTGAGAATCGAAATCCGTTCGGTGAGATGGGAAGATGGTTATCTCAGGGTGGAATTTGCCAAAATCTATCCTCGGGCTACGGGTTTTTGGAAGCACAAGCTTGAGGGCTTTTCGGTGGTGGACTAATCTCCGCAGCCGCAACCGCAGATGGGATCATGGTTTTTCTTGTCCAAAAGTCTTTGCCTAATGAAATGGTGTAGGAAGAGTAGTAAGAGTATTAAGGCGGCAAGGAAGTGCAAGAAACCAAGGGTTTCTTGCTTTGGGGTAAGGGCCTTTGGCCGAATTTCACCTACCAGACTGTCGAGGATGATTCCCGAAAGTAAAGCCGCAAGTGAGAGGACCACGAGATAAATCCCAGTTACTTTTTTCCGAAGATCTTTGAAAGGACGCTTAAAGAAGTAAGGTTGGTTCCGGGACCGGCCATGAGGAAAACCAGGACGCTTCCGGGACTGAAACCTTTAAGTAAAAAGGCGTATCCCAGCGGAATGGAGGCTGTGGCGCAGACGTAAAGAGGGAGACCGATGACAAGCATGGCCGGGTAGGTAAGGCCGTGGGCTGAGAGGCTTTCAGCGAGATTAGGGGGCAATATCAGGGCTACCAGAGCAGCCGCGAGGAATCCTATAAGGAGGGGTTTTGCTATCTCGGCAAAAAGTTCCGTTACGGCATATTGCAGGGCAAAGGTGACTTTCTCTCCGAAGGGGTGAGTGTGTGGGGTTTCTTCGTTACACATTGCACAGGAAAAGACCGGACTTAGGACCTTGGACGTACTTTTAATAAAAATCACCATGGCTAGTGAGGTCAAAAAAGCTCCGAAAAGGGCGGAAACTGGGTAAGCTATTGCGAAAATACCTCCAAGGAGTCCATAGGCCAGAAGGATAGCATCTACGCTGGTTTGAGGAGTAGCTACTAAGAAGGCAAAGGTAGCCGAAAGACTAGCTCCCTGCCGATACAAAGAGACCGCTGTGGGTAATACTCCACAACAGCAGAGCGGAAGTGGAATACCGAACAGGGCGGCCTTAAAGGCACTACCTAAAGAGTTGTCCCCCAAATGTCGTGCCAGAAATTCCTGAGGTAAAAAGGCCCTAAGAAGCCCTGCTATGAACAGCCCTATCAAAAGATAGGGAGCACTTTCAAGTATCATTTGCCACAGTATTACGAGATAGCTCGAAATCATAATAGATTCTCAGTTTCAATTGTTTGATTAAACTTAATCTTCCCTTTCGTGGGCTGTCAAGTCTATAATAGCGGAAAGGGGGAAGTTATGGGCTCAAAGGTCTTTGTGGTGGGAGGCACGGGATTTATCGGTCGCCATCTGGTAGGGGCCCTGGTGGAGCAAGGGTATGAGGTTTGGGCCCTGGTGAGGAGTCGCAAGAGGATCGCGCGTCTTCCCGAAAAGGTTCGGCCGGTTCTCGGGGATGCCTGTGTGCCCGGGGAGTGGCAGGAGGAGGCCTCTAAGTGTGAAATCGGGATCAATCTTGCGGGGGCCAATATCTTCCACCGCTGGAACGAGGGATACAAACGGCTAATCCTTGAGTCGCGGGTGCTTTCAACCCGATTCCTGGCAGAGGCTCTCATCGGGGGAGAGGGTAGAGTCCTCTTTAATGCTTCTGCGGTAGGATATTATGGGGACACCGGCGAGGAAGCCGTAGACGAAACCCATCCCCCGGGAAAGGACTTTTTGGCTCGGGTGTGCGTAGAGTGGGAGGCGGAGGCCTTAAAGTGGCAGAGGCGGGGTCTCAGGGTCTGTGTTGGAAGATTTGGAATCGTGTTAGGGCCGGACGGTGGGGCCCTGCTCAAGATGCTTCCAGCCTTCAAGCTTGGTCTGGGAGGCCCCATCGGGAATGGCCGCCAATGGTTTCCTTGGATTCACGTGAAGGATCTGGTTTCGGCCATCATATTTCTCGCCCGCCGGGAGGAGACCTCGGGGCCCTTCAATCTGGTGGCCCCGGAGGCCGTGCGACAGAAAGAGTTTGCCCGTACCTTAGGTCGCGTCCTGAGACGACCGGCCTTCCTGCCCTTGCCGGTCAAGCTCCTGAAATTCGTTCTAGGTGAAGTCGGGACGGTTTTGAGCACGAGTTGCCGGCCCAGGCCCAAAAGGCTTCTTGAATTAGGGTTCGAGTTTTCCTATCCCCGTCTCGAAGAAGCCATTAGGAATCTTTTTACGAAAGAGGGAGGTTAATAATGCGGAATACCTGTATTCTTCCTGACTTTCTAGAAGAGATCTCCGAGGAGATTAATACCGAGATCGAGAATCTCGGCCCGTGCCGGATAGAAAATCCCCTGCGGCTTCCAGAGGTCTGTTTTATAACCGATGATATGCGGGTCTCTTTGAGGGTCTCGGAGGGTTCCCTTAGGGAGGCCTTTAAAAAGGAGGGAAGGATACCCTCGGCAGAGCTTGCGGGCCCGAGGCCCTATATCTATTTCGATCCCGCCAAGACCCGGGCGGCCATTGTCACCTGTGGTGGCCTCTGCCCCGGCATAAACGATGTCATTCGTTCCATCGTGTTGACCCTTTATCATTCCTACGGTGTGAGACACATCTATGGCATCAAATACGGACTTCAGGGGTTCATTCCAAGCTATGGCCATGATGTGGTGGAGCTCACCCCAGAGGTGGTGGCTCAGATTCACGAACTCGGTGGCACATTCCTGGGGACCTCCCGTGGACATCAGCCCATCGACCAGATCGTGGATGCCCTTGAGCGCATGAACGTAAACATCCTTTTCATGATCGGGGGCGATGGCACCTTCCGGGCGGCTACCAAGATCAAGGAAGAGATCGCCCACCGGGGATTGAAGATCGCGGTGGTGGGCATTCCGAAGACCATTGATAACGACATCTGGCTGGTCTCGCGGACCTTCGGTTTTGTGACCGCGGTGGAGGAGGCCTGCAAGGCCATTCGCTGTGCCCACACCGAGGCCATCGGTGCCCCGAACGGAATCGGCCTGGTCAAGGTCATGGGCCGGTACTCGGGTTTCATCGCAGCCGCGGCCACCCTGGCCACCAAAGAGGTCAACTTCTGCCTTATCCCGGAGGAAGACTTCGATCTCGAAGGCCCCGGAGGGTTGCTGGCAGCCCTCGAAAGACGTCTTGCCGAACGCAAGCACGCCGTGATCGTGGTAGCCGAGGGCGCCGGACAGAAATACGTTCAGGGCGAAAAACCCGAATACGACGCCTCCGGCAATCTTAAACTCGGCGATATCGGAATCTTTCTTAGAGATCGCATCAAGGAGTATTTCTCACAAAAGGGTATCGAGGTTTATGTACGTTATATAGATCCCAGTTACATCATTCGCAGTGTCCCGGCCGTGGTGGATGATCGGATCTACTGTGGTTTCCTGGGGCAATATGCTGTGCATGCAGCTATGGCCGGAAAGACTGGCCTCATGATAAGTTATCTGAACCATCATTATGTGCACATTCCCCTTTCCGAGGCCGTCAAGAAACGCAAACAAGTGAACGTTCACAGCCGCTTCTGGCTCTCGGTCTTAGAATCTACAGGACAGCGGAGGTTGAAAAATGAGGCCTAGAAAAAATAAGCTTCATGTTATGTATGGCTGGGTAATCGATGTTGTTTTTTGTGTTATCATTTTTGCCCTTTTGATAGCTTTGGTGGTAGGTATCATTAGAACGCTCTTTGAAATTAGTCTTACTATCACTGAACCCACCATTAGATTGGGTTTCAAGGATTTGATTACCAATGTTTTGTCTCTAATAGTGGTTTTGGAGTTGGTTAGAGCTTTTGTGGACTATTTTGAGCATGATAGGGTTAGGCTGGAAATCTTGGTGGAAGTCGTAATAGCCTTCTGTCTTCGAGAGATGTTGCTGTATATCTTCGAAGGCAAAATTGAAGGGCTTGATACCATGTTATGGGCCGGAGCTATTCTACTTTTGATTATCGGAAGAACACTTGCGGTCGTGTATTCTCCTGAAAGATCCCCATCTAAGCAATGATGTGTTTGACCATGTCAAGGGTCTCCGTAACCTTTAAGGCCTTGAAGATTTTGGCGAAGGTCTCCCCCAATGTTTCTAGGATAGGCTTCTTTGCTTTTTCCGGAAGGTCCCACCACTCCTTTTTAAATATGCCAAAGGCCTTTTTGCGGGTGCGATAGATAAATTGGGCCTCGCTCTGTCCCTCCTTCCACTCGTTTCGCAAATTCTCCTTGAGATACTGATAAATCTTCTGGCGGAAATCTTTGGGAAGAGCCGGATGGTCAAAGATGATATTTTGGAAACCGGTGGCCAGGTGTATTTCTGCACATCCCACCTCCGGGAAGATTCCGAAATATTCTTCTGGAAGGGTGGAAGCCCCATGCTGAACGGCCCCAGCCATACCGTATTCACGACGGGCAATCTCTGAAAGGAGTTTCAGAGTTTCAAAGTCTATTTGAACTTTGGCTACCGAGCCGTCTGGGAGGACTATACCACCGTGGCTTGAGCCGGTCTGGACGCTAATTTTGGAAAGTCCCACTTTTTCCGTAAAACAACGGTTGAAGCCGTCCATAAAGGCTCGGAGTTCCTCTGGGCGACTGTTGTGGCCCCCGATCTCACCGATCTCCCCCCCCAGGTTAACGGTAACCCCCTCCGGTTCAAGGGAACGTACATAGGCCGCAAGTTCAGCAGTAAGCTCGTAATTCGGTCGTTGCTGTTCCTCAAGGGTTTTTTGGGATAGATCTACTAAAGTGGAGGCGTCAAGGTCTAGGTTGTAGAATTCGGCCGCCAGAGCTTCTCGAATGAGGTTTTTCAGGTTCTTTTTTTCGGCTTCGGGATTTGCTAGATAGGCCTTGCGGTTGGCCTGAAAGTGATCTCCCTGGATAAAGACCGGCCCCGGAAATTCTTCCCGAGCCGCAGCGCAGAGGATCACGGTAGCGTATTCCAAGGGTCTTTGTTTGGTATAACCCATTTCAGAACGGGCGATCTCAATGATGAGCGCTCCAACCTTGAGTTCTTTGGCTACCTGGAAGAGGGTGCGGGCCACATCATAGGTCATCCCCCGAATGTTTATGGCCGGCACAGTGAAGCCCAGAAATTTCTGGGCCATTTCGCGATAAAGGGGATAGATGGAAGCCAGTCGGGCCCCCAGTTCCTTGGCAAACCCCTTTAGCTCAAGGAGCCTCTTTTCCTTTTCCGGACCTTCGGTGAAGACCGCCTCATACACTTTACGGTCCAGATCTCTGGGGGTAAAGCGAGACATGTGTGACCTCCTAGATTTTTATTATTATTACATACAACCCAAAATCATTAAAACGCTCCGAAGAGGTATTTCAAAGCTATAAAAAGTAGCGTTCCGAAGAGTCCCCATTTGATGGGACGCTCAGGGATGCGTTTCTGGAACCGGGCTCCTAGGTAAGCTCCAATAATGCCTCCGAGACCGAAGAGGCTTCCGAGAAGCAGATCCGGTCGGGTATCCGGTCCGGATCCTGGGCCGAAGCCATAAACGAAGAGTCCGAAGAGCGAGGCCAGAAAGGTGGTGGCAAGTGTCGAGCCGGCGACCGCATGTACCGGTAGCCGGAGAACCGAAATCAGGAAAGGCGCCAGGATGGCACCTCCACCGATGCCATAGGCTCCGCCTATGATGCCCACTAGAAAGCTCACCCCCCAGGTGAAAATCACCGGAATCTCGTAGGTCTTTTCCCCAAAGGAGAAGATCAGCTTTTGCGGACTGGAACGGAGAATCAGGATCTTGCTTGAGGTATGAACGGAACGGGAACTGGTGAGGAGGTTTTTCAATATCTGGATTGCGAGGTAGAGAAGAACTAGGCCGATCAGGAGTTTGAAACGTGCGGGGTCTTGGAAGATCTTGAGCCGTAAAAGATATCCCAAAAACATCCCTGGTGTGGTACCAAGTATCATGACTACAGTCAGAGGGACATGAAAACGTCCCTCGCGGCGGTAGCGAATGAGGGCCGGAGGAATGGTGAAGAGATTATAAAGGAGGTTGGTAGCCGAAACCCCTGGAGAGGTATAGTGGAGTACGGAGAACTGAAAGGGTAGAAGCAGAAAAGCCCCAGTCACTCCGCCCATGACCCCAAAAAAGGCCAGTCCAAAGCTTACCAACGGAGGAATGAAGAGGTAAGTTTGGACTCCCGAATTGGGGAAGGTAATCTTTAAAAATTCCATAATTTCTTATATGGTAAAGCATGCAGGTTCTCAAGAGGAGGCCCAGTATGCTTTCGTATTTTCTTTCGGAGGAAGAAGAGATCCTAGTGGATCTGGTAAACCAGATCGGACGAGAATACATTTTGCCTTATGCTAGGGATTGGGATGAAGAGGAGACTTATGATCCCCGCCCCATAAGGGCCCTTGCAAAGGCTGATCTTTTAGGGGTGGTCATCCCGAAGGAATACGGAGGACTAGGTTTTGGTAGCTTTGCTCTATGTCTGGCGGTGGAACATCTTTCTAAATATTGTACCGGGGTGGCTACTACTTACGCCGCGAGTTTCCTTGGGGCCTACCCTATTCTCCTTTTCGGGAACCAGGAGCAGAAGGCGAAATATCTTCCGGAGGTGGCCGCGGGACGCAGGCTGTGCGCTTTTGCCCTTACGGAACCCCAGGCCGGAAGCGACGCGGCGGCCATTCAAACCCGGGCCGAACAGGACGGTGATTATTACGTCCTAAACGGCATCAAACAGTGGATTACCAATGGTGGTATCGCCGATATTTACATCGTGATTGCCCTTACGGATCTCAAAAAGGGGGCCCGCGGTGCCAGTGCTTTCATCGTGGAGCGCGGAGACCCCGGGTTTTCGGTGGGACGCAAGGAGAAGAAGATGGGCCTTCGAGCCTCAGTAACCACGGAGCTCTTTTTTACCAACTGCCGCATCCCCAAGAATCGGCTCCTTGGACGGGAAGGCATGGGTTTCATTATAGCTCTAAAAACCCTAGATTACGCTCGCGTCGGGGTAGGAGCTCAGGCCGTGGGCCTGGCGCAGGGGGCCATGGAGTTGGCCCTAAAACACGCCCGTACGCGAGTGCAATTCGGTCAGCCGATTTACAACTTTCAGGCCGTAAGTCATACCTTTGCCGAAATGGCCATGCGGATCGAGGCCGCCAGAAGTCTGGTCTATCAGACGGCCAAAAATATTGACGCCGGGGCCAAAGAGATCTCCGGTCCCTCGGCTATGGCCAAGGCCTTTGCCACTGATGTAGCCATGTGGGTTACCGAACGGGCGGTCCAAATGATGGGAGGCTATGGTTATATGCGGGATTTTCTCGCGGAGAAGATGATGCGAGATGCCAAGTGCCTTCAGATCTACGAGGGCACCAATGAGATCCAGCGTAACGTCATTGCTCGGGAATTACTTAAGTATTATCGGGACTAGGAGGTCTTATGAACTTGATAGTCTGCCTCAAACCCGTACCGGAACCCGGAACGGTGAAGGTTGATCCGGAGACTCATACCCTGAAGCGAGCGAGTTCAGAGCTTATTATCAATCCTCCAGACAGATTTGCCCTTGAGATGGCGGTAGAGCTCAAGGAGCGATACGGAGGAAAGGTTACGGCCCTTATGATGGGACCGCCGAACGCCGTGCCGCTCCTCAAGGAGGCCTATGCCCTCGGAGCTGACGAGCTAGTACTTCTTTCAGATCGAGCCTTTGCGGGCTCGGACACTTTGGCCACGAGTTATGCCTTGGCTAAAGCCATCCAGAAGCTTTCCCCTTTTGATCTGGTTTTGATGGGGAAGGCTTCCATAGACGGGGAGACGGCTCAGGTAGGTCCTGAAACCGGGGCCTGGCTTGGAATCCCTAGTATTACCCAGGTAAAGACCCTTGTCCGGGGGGAGAATGATGCCTGGGTAGCCCGTCGGATTTTTGAGGACTTTGAGGAAGAAGTGGAATTTTCTCCTCCGGCTGTGATTACGGTTGAGCCAGAGACAAACGATCCTCGTCCCCCTTCGCTTAAGCGGTTGCTTGCGGTAAGAAACCTTGAACCTCAAGTCCTTTCGGCTAGGCAGGTGGATTGTGACCCGACAAAAACCGGTCTTTCCGGCTCCCCTACACAGGTCCTCGATGTCTTCACTCCCACCTATGAGGGGAAGAGAGAGGTCCTTTCTGGCGAACCGGAAGAAGTGGTAGAAAAGTTAGTTTCCATTTTGCGGGAGAGAGGATTAATCTGAGGCGAGGAGGTTCCTATGGGCGGTTTCTGGATTTATGGGGAATGGGGAGAGAATGGTTTCCATCCGGTGGTCTATGAGCTCATTTCCGTGGCTCGGAGGCTAGCCCCGAAACTTGCCGAAAAGGTCACGGTGGTAGTTTTAGGGACGGATGATCTTAGAGAGGCTGCCCGGGAACTTTTTCGCTACGGGGTGGAAAAGGTCCTCCTTTTCATTCATCCCGAGCTTTCATATTTTCGGGACGATCTTTACGCCGAAATTCTGGCTGCTGCGATAAAGGAAAGAGATCCTTCGGTCTTTCTTTTCGGGGCCACGGCTGAGGGCCAGGCCCTAGCCCCGCGGGTGGCCGGTCTTCTCGGGCTCGGGCTTACGGCCCACTGTATAGCCTTTGAGGTTGACGATGAGGCCCGGCTGATCCAGATTCGTCCCTCTTTCGGGGAAAACGTCATGGCCAAAATCGTCTCAAAAACCCGGCCCCAGATGGCCACCGTTCGTCCGGGGGTCTTCCCTAAGGCCGAACCACAGGCCTCTGGAGAGGGAGAACCCGAGGAGATCAGGCTCTCAGAGGTTCCCAAAAGCGTTCTGAGACGCAGGGCCGTTTATCCTGTTCCACGGAAGGAAAGCCCCCTTTCTGAGGCCAAGGTGGTGGTGGCCGGTGGCCGAGGTCTCCTTACCAAAGAGAATTTTGAAAAACTCCACGAACTAGCTAAGCTCCTTTCCGGAGCGGTGGGGGCTACCAGGCCGGTCTGTCATCTGGGCTGGATCTCAGAGGAGCATATGATTGGGGTGAGCGGAGAGACCGTGGCTCCACGGCTTTATATCGGTTTTGGGATTTCGGGAGCCCTTCAGCATACCGTTGGCATGGAAGGTTCGGAAGTGGTAGTGGCGGTCAACACCGATCCCGAGGCCACCCTGATGCAGCGAGCTGATATAGCGGTGGTGGGAGATGCCACTCGTATTCTCCCCCTTTTGATTCGCCGAATCCGGGAGATAAAGGAGGGAAGAGATGGAGCTTCTTAAGGACAAGGTGGCCCTGGTTACCGGGGCCTCAAGGGGTATTGGCCGGGCGGTGGCGGTGGAACTGGCCCGGGCCGGAGCGGATGTGGCGGTGAACTATGCGGTCTCGGAAGAGGCTGCTAAAGAGGTCGCCCGCGAGATCGAGTCCCTGGGCCGCAGGGCCTTCTTGGTCAAATTCGATGTGGCAGACCCTTCCGCCGTGGCCGAAGGGGTGAAGGCCGTGGAGGAGGCCTTTGGCCGGATTGACATTTTGGTGAACAACGCCGGGATTACCCGGGACGGCTTACTGGTGCGTATGAAGGACGAGGATTGGGAACGGGTGCTTTCGGTAAATCTCAAGGGTGCGTTTTTGGTAACGAAAGCCGTGCTTCCGGGGATGATGAAACGCCGTGATGGACGTATTATCAATATTTCCTCGGTAGTGGCTTTTTCCGGCAATCCCGGACAGACCAATTACGCGGCCTCGAAAGCTGGTCTGGTAGGTTTCAGCCGGTCTCTGGCCCTTGAGGTGGCCCGACGGGGTATTACGGTCAATGTGGTGGCCCCGGGGTATATCGAGACGGACATGACCGCGGCTCTTCCGGAGAAGGCCCGGGAGGCGCTTCTTTCGCAGGTTCCTATGGGCCGGGCCGGTACCCCGGAAGAGGTAGCCCACGCCGTGGTCTTTTTAGCCTCGGATAAGGCCTCCTACATTACGGGCACGGTCCTCCACGTGAACGGAGGCCTTTGGTGAGCGAGATATTGAAAAAACTTTTAAAATAGGCTAGAAGCTTTCCAAATCCAATTGGGTAAGGAGGGATGCGATGTCCGTAGAGGAGAAGGTCATCAAGATCATCGCCGAGAAACTTAATGTTTCTGAGGATCAGGTCAAACCGGAGGCATCCTTTGTGGATGATCTCGGGGCGGATTCCCTGGATTTGGTAGAACTGGTGATGGCTATGGAGGAGGAATTCGGTATGGAGATCTCGGACGAGGAAGCGGAGAAGCTACGCACTGTAAAAGATGTGTTAGACTATATCAAAGAACGGGTCAAGTAATAGGAGGGCCTACGTGAGACGGCGGGTGGTGGTTACAGGATTGGGAGCAGTCTCCCCCCTAGGCATCGGGGTAGAGGAGACCTGGAAGCGGGCCGTGGCCGGAGAGTCCGGAATTGGCCCTATTACCAAGTTTGATGCCTCAGAGCTTCCCTCAAGGATTGCGGGTGAGGTCAAGGGCTTTAAGCCCGAGGAGTTCATGCCTCGAAAACTAGTTTCCCGAATAGATACTTTCATTCAATACGCCATTGCCGCCGCCCGCATGGCCCTTGAGGACGCGGGTCTTCCTACCTCGGATCTTGGTCCTTCCGCCGGGGCCATCATTGGAGTGGGCATGGGGGGCATGGGTGTGGTTGAAAATTACAGCCTCGTTGTACGGGAAAAGGGTTACCGCCGGATTACACCCTTTTTCATCCCTATGGTCATTCCTAACATGGCGGCTGGGCAGGTGGCTATCCTCTTCGGGGCGAAAGGACCTAACACGGCGGTCTGTACGGCCTGTGCTGCCGGCAACCATGCTATTGGGGAGGCCTTTCGTCTTATTCGGGAGGGTTTGGCGGAGGTCATGATCTGCGGGGGGACGGAGAGCCTTATAACTCCCCTTTCGGTGGGCGGCTTTGCTATTATGAAGGCCCTTTCCACCCGTAACGACGAGCCACAGCGGGCAAGCCGTCCCTTTGATGCCAAACGGGATGGCTTTGTGATCGCCGAGGGTTGCGGTATCCTCGTCCTTGAATCTCTAGAACACGCCAAGGCCCGTGGGGCGAAGATTTACGCTGAGATTGTAGGATATGGACTTAATGCGGATGCTTATCACATGACAGCCCCGCATCCGGAAGGCGAGGGTGCGGCCCGGTGTATGGAGATGGCTCTCTCAGATGCTGGCCTTAAGCCCCAGGATGTGGACTACATCAATGCTCATGGGACTAGTACTCCCCTTAATGACGCCGCCGAGACTAAGGCTATCAAAAAGGTCTTCGGAGATCACGCCCATCGTCTGGCAATATCTTCCACCAAATCCATGACCGGGCATCTTTTAGGTGGGGCCGGAGGGCTTGAGGCCGTCTTTACGGTGAAAACTGTGTACGAGGATATTATTCCGCCTACCGTCAATTATGAGGAACCGGATCCCGAGTGTGATTTGGATTATGTTCCCAATGAGGCCCGGCGCACAGAGGTGCGGGTGGCTATGTCAAACGCTTTTGGTTTCGGGGGCACAAACGCGGTTTTGGTCTTCAAGAAGTTTGAGGAATAAGGGGTAACTGAAGTGAAGATCGTTCTGGCTTCAGATCACGCAGGGTTTAGCTTGAAGGAGAAGATCAAGGCCTATCTTGAGACGCAAGGGCACGAGATCCTGGATGTGGGCTGTAGGAGTTGCGAGTCCGTGGATTATCCGGTTTTTGGAGTTGAGGCCATTAAAAAGATCCTATCTGGCGAGGCAGAAAGAGGTATCCTCATCTGCGGGACCGGCATCGGAATGAGCATTACGGCCAATCGGTTCCCCGGTATAAGGGCGGCCCTCTGTTGTGATTGTTACACCGCTCGTATGAGCCGTCTCCATAACGACGCCAATGTGCTGGTTATGGGGGGGCGAGTGGTAGGAGAGGCCCTGGCCCTTGAGCTTGTGAAGATCTTCCTTGAGACCCCCTTTGAAGGGGACCGACACGAAAGGAGACTTAGACTTATAGAAGAGCTTGCTGGTGAGGTTAAAAATGTTTGAGTCTGTAAAGACTACCGATCCCGAGATCTGGGAACTGATCAAGTCTGAGGCCGAGAGGCTCTCGGGGCAACTCGAGATGATCGCTTCGGAGAACCTGGCCTCGCGAGCGGTCATGGAGGCCGAGGGCTCTCCTCTCATGAACAAATACGCCGAAGGTTACCCTAGGGCCCGTTATTACGGGGGCTGTCAGTATGTAGATCAAGTGGAGGAACTGGCCCGAGAGCGGCTCAAGATGCTTTTTGGGGCGGAATATGCCAATGTCCAGCCCCATTCCGGGACTCAGGCCAACATGGGGGTTTATTTCGCGGTTCTTGAACCGGGAGACACCATCCTCTCTATGAATTTGGCCCACGGAGGACATCTTTCCCACGGCTCTCCGGTGAATTTTTCTGGAAAGCTTTACCGCATTGTGCACTACGGTGTCTCTCGCGAGACCGAGACCATTGATTACGAGGAGGTAAGGCGGCTGGCCCTTGAGCACCGTCCCAAGATGATTGTGGCCGGGGCCAGTGCCTACCCCCGGGTGATTGATTTCGAGGCCTTTTATACTATCGCCCAGGAAGTGGGGGCTTATCTCATGGTGGATATGGCCCATATTGCGGGCCTGGTGGCTGCCGGGATCCATCCTTCACCGGTACCCTTTGCGGATTTCGTGACCTCTACCACTCACAAGACCATGCGTGGTCCGCGAGGAGGGTTCATTCTGGCCAAAGAACGCTACGGGAAACTGATTGACAAGACTATCTTCCCTGGGATCCAGGGCGGACCGCACATGAACATTATCGCGGCCAAGGCCGTATGTTTTAAAGAGGCCCTTTCTCCGAAATTCAAGGCTTATCAGCAGCAAGTGGTGTCCAACGCTCGGAAATTGGCCGAGGTCCTTTCGGCAGAAGGGTTCCGACTTGTTTCCGGCGGCACGGACAACCACCTCATTCTAGTGGATCTCTCCAAGCAAGGGCTCACGGGGGCCGAAGCCGAAGAAGCCCTTGGTCGGGCCGGGATTACAGTCAACAAAAACGCCATCCCCTTCGATCCCCTTCCTCCCAAAGTTACCAGCGGCATCCGTATCGGGACCCCGGCGGTAACCACGCGGGGCCTCAAGGAAAGGGAAATGGAGATGGTTGGGGGGTGGATATCTGCAGTGCTCAAAGATCCCAAGAATGAGAGCCTTCTTCGTGAGATTCGTGAGAAAGTCCGTCGTCTCTGCGAGGAATTTCCGGTTTATCGGGACCTCTGTTAGATGAAGCGACCTCCCTGGCAAGAATACTTCATGTTGCTTGCCAAGATGGTAGCCTTGCGTTCGGGGTGCAATTCTAGACCCTCGGGCGCGGTGATCGTGAAGGACAAGAGAATTTTAGCCACGGGTTACAATGGCCCTATGCCTGGGGCTTGGCACTGCACGGATCGTGGGCCAGAGTATTGCTTCCGCAGGGAAAAGGGGATCCCGGACATAGACAAATACAACTTTTGTCGGGCCACTCACGCCGAGGCCAACGCCATTGCCCAAGCGGCCCGGTTTGGAATCTCGGTGGAAGGTGCAGAACTTTATTGTACCCTAGCCCCTTGTTACGTGTGCCTGAAACTCATTGCTTCAGCAGGCATTAAAGCCGTTTATTACGAATACGACTACGAGAGTCGGGATTTTGAGCGTGATCGTTTCTGGCGGGAAGCTATTCGCGAAGCCGGGCTTTCCGAGTTTCGGCAGGTGCGGGTGTCCGAAGAGACGCTGGCCTCCCTTTCGGGGATCCTGCCCTATCCTACTTCTAAGAGGCGCCTTAAACCTACGGAGTTTCTGAGTACCTTTGAAAGCGGGAAGACATACACCCTGCCCCATCCTGAAGCCCTTTTGAATAAACTACGCTATCAGGCCGGTCTCTCTGACCGGCTTGGAGAGGTGAGCTTCAATGTCCTCGATCCCTCGGATTTCGAAGAGGAGTTTTCGGGAGAGGTGATCTTCCCTGAGCCCGGGGAGACCGTACCGGTTGAGATCGAGGGCTTCTCCGGAGAGCTAACCCTGATCTCCGAAGGTGGCCTCCGGCTAAATTTTGACCGGTTGACCCTGGGAGGGCTCAGGAAAGTTCTAGGGATGGCGGCCTCCCTGGCCCGGGATTATGAACTTCAGGCTACTCCCTTTCTCACTCTCAAGATAGCAACCCTTGACCTCAAAGAGGGCTAAATTATAATTAAGCTTGGCAGCTGGGGGATCGTCTAATCGGCAGGACAGCGGGCTCTGGACCCGCCAGTCCAGGTTCGAATCCTGGTCCCCCAGCCATTATGATTTTAATAGACCAGGACTTTCTCACTTTCCCAGATCATCTGGTAAAACGCCTTCTTGCCCGCAGGTTTTACTTTCTCGGAATGCACACCGTGCATCTTAAGGGCCTTTTTTCAACCATAGACTTCGCCTCCATTTTTCAAAAAACTTTCAAGTTTTTGGGCTACATCTAAAGGGCTATTGTCCATTTTGAGGAGCTCAACCCCTTTCCCGGTAAGGTAGATGCGCACTTCGTCACCTTGAGAGATTGCAAAATTAGATAGTCTTAGAGCCTGCCAGACCGTTTCCGTTTCGTTGGTGGTGATCACTAGGAGGAGCTTTCGACCTTCGTCGGCCTTAAGATCCCCAGTCCATAAAAGGAGACAGCCTACCAACCAGAATCCTAAGATCCATTTGGGAACACGCATGGTCTCCACCTCCTTATGTAAGATTTAGGTCTAAAAGGTCAAAACTTTTTCCGAGAGAAGAATTAACCTATAAAGATCCTCCAAGGTGGAAAGGGGGCAGATCTCCGAGGCCTCTTTGTGGCGTAATTTTAGACAGGTGCCACAGGCCAGAATCTGGCCTCCCCCTTCTAGAAACTTGTTCATCTCTTGTTTGATGTTGAACTTATCATCAGCCACTTCCGAGGCTTCTACGCCCTCTCCTGTTAAAAAGACCTTGACCTCGTCCCCAGCTTTGAGGGCAAAGTTTGCCAGTCGCATGGCATTCCAGGCCTTTTCGGGTTCTTTGGTTGTAAGAATGATTCCTAGTTTCATGGCTTACCTCCTTAAGAAATATTATTTAAACGTGTTAAAGTATGGACACTTTTCTTGTCTGCAACCGTGAGGATGCGTCTTTGAGAAGAAGCAAAGGGGAGAGGAAGTTCTGAGGTTAACCTGAGGATAAAAAGCCTTGATTCTTTTGGTGACAACCTCCAAGCCTGCCCAAAGATAGGCTTTACAACAGCTAGGACCGGTTAACTCCGCAAATTTCTTAAGGAGGTCACTTGTAAGTTCCATAACTTCGCGTTGTTCTCGGTCAGTTCCGCAGTGTGAACTGTTAAGGATGGCGAGAGAGGCTCCTAGGGCTGGCACTATGCCGCAAATGCCAGTAAGCCCGCAAAAGCCACCTCTAGCCTGGAGGTCTATTCGGGAGAACACCTCTTCCAGGTCTCCTTTCGAAAGGCTAAAACCGGCAGCTACCAGAGATCCTAATAATGAGCTCGCCGCTAAATAGGCATGTTCACACCCTAGCATGGGGAAGGGGTACTTTTTAAGCCAAAGAAGAGATAGTTTTATCGGGTCGGGGGTCTGAGCCTTGAATGCTTCTTGTTTTAAGGCCGCTTTTATTTCGTTCCCGTGACAGTCGTCGCAGACAAAATGGTTTTCAGGGCATACGACATAGGCTGATTTTTCTTGTTTGCAATAGAAGCATTTTTCTTTTCTTTCTTTGGTAAGATAAATCAAAGGCTGACCGCAAATCGAACAGTGCACCTTTTTTCTTTCGGAAGCTTGCTCCCCTACTGGGGAACCTTTTGGGTGACATCAACCGGTTTTGTTTAAGAAGGTCTTTCTCATTTTAATGTATCAATGTATTTTTATCTATTTATATAAAAATTTGTTTAAATAGTCAAGTCCTGCTATGGGACCATTGGTCGCATCTTTTATGTCAGGAAGTAAGAATTCCTAAAAAATTAGGGTTTTTGGGTAGCAAAGAGAGACGAATAGGAGCTTTTCGGGAGGATATCTTCTATCAAGAGATTCTTTTAAGGCGTTCTCTAATGTATTCCGCACCTTCTTTAGAGATACGTAAGTATTTCGCTAGCTCTGGGGTGGACAGAGGGGCTCTTTGAGCAGTAATTCGACGAGCCTCCTCGGTAAGTTCGTCTAACCATTCCTCGAAAAGGAGTTTCAGGGATTCAGGGACTTCTTCCGGAAGACTTTCCTTTTCGCCTACCGCTGAAACTATGCCCCGACAAACTGAACGCGGGTCCACGCCCGCGTCGAAACACTTGGCCAGTCAGTAATATACCATGGAAGGGACCTTACCCTCCTCGCCTTTAAACATTTCCAGGAAGAAGGTTTGCTGTTCCTTTTCGTCGAGGAGGGCGTAAATTTGAGAAAGAAGGAAAAATAGGGCTTCTTTCATTTCCTCCAGGGAGGCCTCCTTGAGGAGATGCTTGAGTCTCGATTTCATGCTTGCTCCTCCAGTATGGATTGGGCTAGGGCTATCAGTTCAAAGATTCGGGGATTTTTAAGGCGATAGAAGACGTAGGGTCCTTTTTTTCTGGTTGTTACCAGTCCGGACATCTTTAGTTCCCTCAGATGATGGGATGCTAGCGGCTGGGAGATCTCCAGCCTTTCTACCAGTTCACCTACGGAGAGTTCTTTTTCCTTTTGCAACTCGTAAAGGATCTTCAGACGGTTTTCGTCCCCAAGGGTTTTGAAGAAGAGCGTTAGCTGATTCAAGGGCCCCTTTCCTCCCACGTCAAAATCTTTTATAACAGATTTTCAAATTCTAAAAGAGAGGAATACTAATAATGGCGATCATCAAAGACCTGGGAGAGCTTTATCTAGCCCAAAATTACAAGAGGTTTCCGGTAGCCTTTGTCCGGGGGAAGGGCTCCCGACTTTGGGACGAGGAAGGACGCGAGTACCTAGATTTCTGTGCCGGGATTGCGGTCTGTACCCTAGGGCATGCCCCTGAGCCCGTGGTCTCGGCCATCAAGGAGCAAGCCGAAAAGCTTCTCCACGTCTCAAACCTTTACTGGACTGAACCGCAAGCCAGACTGGCCGAGATTCTGGTAGAGAATTCCTTCGGCGAGAGGGTCTTCTTTTGCAATTCCGGGGCCGAGGCCGTGGAAGCGGCCCTGAAACTCGCCCGCCGCTGGAGCTATCTTAACCACGGTCCTGGCAAAACCCAGATGGTGGCCCTTGAAAATTCTTTTCACGGTCGCACCTATGGGGCGCTTTCGGCTACCGGCCAGCCTGTCTACTGGGAGGGCTTTGAGCCCCTGGTTCCGGACTTCGTGCACGTTCCGCCAAACGACCGTGAAGCCCTGCGGGAGGCCGTAAACGAGAGTACCTGTGCCGTGATCCTTGAGCCTGTACTGGGTGAGGGAGGGGTAATCCCCCTTTCCCGGGAGTTTCTCCTTGAGGCCCGGAGCCTCTGTGACCGCTATCAGGCCCTCCTCATCTTTGACGAGATCCAGACCGGTATCGGCCGTACCGGACACCTTTTTGCCTATGAACACTATGGTATTGTGCCGGACATCATGTGCCTGGCCAAGGGGCTTGCGGGGGGACTTCCCCTGGGGGCGATATTGGCCAAAGAAAAGGTCATGTCAGCCCTTACTCCAGGCTCTCACGCCTCCACCTTCGGGGGAAACCCCGTGGCCTGTGCCGCAGCCGTAGCGGTGATGAAAATAGTGCTTTCCGAGGGTTTCCTTGAAGAGGTAAGGCTCAAAGGCCAGGCCTTGCGTAAAAGGCTCTCCGCTCTGGCGGAGGAGTTCCCGGACAAGGTCTCCGGGGTGAGGGGGCTCGGCCTTCTTCTGGGTCTTGAGGTCCGGATCCCGGCAGGCGATGTGGTGCAGGCCCTGTTTGAAAGACGGGTGCTTGCGACTGCTCCCAAAACGGAGGTGATCCGCTTTTCCCCGCCTCTTACCGTGGCCTATCGTGAAATAGATGCGGTTTACGAAATTCTTCGGGAAATTTTGAAATCTTGACAGTCAAAACTTGTTTAGATAGCTTTCAAACAAATATAAATTTTAAAAGGAGGAATACGAAATGCTTACGCCCAAGATGGAGGAAGCCCTGAACGAGCAGATTAAGTGGGAGTTTTATTCGGCCTATCTTTATCTTTCGATGGCGGCTTATTTTGAGGACTTGGGACTTGAGGGTTTTGCTCATTGGATGAAATCCCAGACTGCCGAGGAGACGATGCATGCCATGAAGTTCTATAAGTTTGTAAACGAGCGCGGCGGTCGGGTCAGGCTTCAGGAAATTCCTCAACCTCCGATAGAGTGGGAATCTCCGCTTGCGGCCATGGAATACGCCCTGAATCACGAAAGGGAGGTCACCAAGCGGATCAACAGACTCATGGATTTTGCCAAAGAGGAAGGAGACCACGCCACGGAGATCTTTCTCCAGTGGTTTGTCTCCGAACAGGTGGAGGAGGAAGATTCCTTCGGCCGGATAGTCAATCAGATGAAACTGATCAAGGATTCTCCTCAGGGGCTTTTTCATATCGACCGAGAGCTTGCCGGCCGAGTTCTCGATCTAAATCTCTTGGCCCAAGAGGCCTAGGAAAGAACATCCTCGAGGAGATCTTTTTCGCATAGATAGACCAATCTCTTTTCTATCCGGGAGAGGTCTTCGAGGACGGCCTCTCCCGCGCGTGTGAAGTAGTTATAGGCCACCACTGCAGGAATAGCGGCGAAAAGTCCCATGGCGGTGGCAATCAGGGCCTCGGCTATCCCGGGGGCTACCGTGGCAAGACTTGCGCTTCCCTTAAGGCCTATACGGTGAAAGGCAGCCATGATGCCCCAGACCGTGCCGAAAAGTCCGATGAAGGGGGCGGTGTTCCCCACCGTAGCGAGAAAACCCAGGAAAACCGGAAAGGAAGCCGTCTTTTCTTCACGTAGGCGCTCCCATTCCTGAAGAAGGAGGCCTTTCAGGGAAGAGAACCATAGTCCCCGGAGTTCTGGTTTTTCCGGAGCAGGAAAGTCCTTTTTGAGTCGGGAATAGACCAGAAGATATTCCCTTACGGTCCGTTTGGCCAGACCCTCGGGGATACTTTTGAGCCCCTCCGCCAGGGTTACTAGATTCGTACTCTTATCAATCAGTTCTGCCAGTTCCTCAAGACCCTTACGGCTTTCCCTTATACCTCGAAACTTCACTATGATGACTGCCCAGGTGAAGACCGAAAGAAAAAAAAGGACAAGGAGAGTCAATTTGCCTACTGGTCCCGCAGATAGGATCAGGTGCCAGAAACTCATTTTTCCTCCCAGACGAGGATTTGGGCGTCGGGTTTGACCTTTTCGGCCAGAACCTTGAGGACCTTCCGGCCTTCCTGGCCAAGGTCCCAAGTGAAGTCATTGACATAGGTAGTGATGTGACGTTCGATTACTTCGCGGGAGAGTTCGCGGGCCTTTTGGGCGATGAAGGGGTAAAGTTCTTCGAAACGCTCCCGGGCAAGTTCAAGGCTTTGCCGGATAGCTGTAGTCAATACTTGAAGTCTCTCCGGGAGGAGATCCCTGCGGGCAAAGATGCCCCCAAGGGGAATTGGAAGTCCGGTCTCTCTTTCCCACCAGGCCCCGAGATCAAGAATTTCGTAAAGACCGTAGTCCCGGAAGACGAACCGTCCCTCGTGGATAATGACCCCGGCCTCGGCCTCACCGTCCTGGAGTCTGGGCATTATTTCATGGTAGGGCACAAAGGCCTTTCGCGTTGCTCCCGGAAAAGCTAGGCGGAAGAGGAGGTGGGCGGTGGTGTGTTCCCCAGGGAGGAGGACCCTTAGTTCTGGGACTTTTGCGGGAGTATAAGGCTTACGGGCCACGAGAAGCGGGCCTACCCCTCGCCCCAAGGCCGCCCCTACCGGAAGAACTAGATATCTCTCGGCTACCTCGGGAAGGACCGCAAAAGAGAGCTTGATGACCGGGACTTCGCCCGTAAGGGCCATACGGTTAAGGGTTTCTATGTCCTCAAAGTAGAACTCCATCCGGAAGGGAACTTTGATCCACCCGAGCACAAGAGGCCCGAAGATGAAGGTGTCGTTCGGGCAAGGGGAGATGGCTATCTCCAGTTTTTCGAAAGACACCTCAAAGCCTCCTTTAAGGCCGAAAGGGCCCTCTCCGTCTCCCAGGGATCCTCCGGTTTTTCGAGGAGATTGCTTATTGTTCGAAGTTCGATCAAGGTAACACCGGCTTTCTCCGCCGCCAGGGCCACTCCGAAACCCTCCATGTTTTCCGCAAGGGCGGCATAACGTCTTCCGAAAAGAAGGGCTCGTTCAGGGTCTCGGGTGGCGCAACAAACCGTAACCAAAGGACCTACTTCCGGATGGAACTCATTTTCCTCCAGGATACACACGGCTTTTTCCAGATAGGGAGACCTCAGAGAAAGACGATTCTTTACCGGGAGCTTTTTGCCGAAGGTCCCCAACCTTTCGGGATAACAGATGGCCAGATCCCCGAAGGCTTCTTCAATTGCGAGCACCAGGTCTCCCACCGAAAGACCGCTTTCGGGATAGGCCCCTGCAAGCCCGGCCAGAAACGCTACTTGGGACTTTTCTTGCTGAAAAATCTCGTAGGCTGAAACCGCGGCTTCAACCGGGCCCATGCCTATGATCTCCATCCTGAGCCCAAGGTCTCTTAAAGGAGCAGCTTCAAGCTCCGTGGGAACAAGGATTAGCATTCTTCTCGCCTAATACGTTCTATTCGAAGGGCCCGGCCCGTTTGAGGCTCAATTTCAAGAAAGACCGCCTCAAGCTTGACCCTACCGGACTTGGGGACTTCAAGTTTTCTTGGCACTTGGGTGAGGTACATTTCCAGGGCCTGCTCCCGCCGCATACCGATAACCCCGTCCGCCAAACCGCACATGCCTACATCCGAGATATAGGCCGTGCCCTCGGGAAGAATTCTTTCGTCCGCGGTCTGGACGTGGGTGTGCGTTCCTAGGAGAGCCGAGACCCTGCCGTCAAGCCACCAGCCGAGGGCGATCTTTTCCGAAGTGGCCTCAGCGTGAAAATCCACCAGGATGCAGGAGGTTTCCTTCTGTAGTTCTTTGCTCAGACGCTCGGCAGTCCTAAAGGGACACAATAAGGGCCTCATAAAGACCCGACCTTCAAGGTTTATGACCCCGAGCTTTAGGCCATTCTTTTCTATCAGAGCGTGCCCTCTTCCCGGAGCTTCCTCCGGGTAATTTGCGGGTCTGAGGACCTTTTCGCTCTTTGAGAGATAGGGCAGGAATTCTCGCTTCCAGATGTGATTTCCGGAAGTAAGGAGATCAAAACCCAAGTCCAAAAGTTCCTCGGTAATCTTTTCGGTTAAGCCGTAGCCCCCGGCAGCATTTTCCGCGTTTCCGATCACGAAATCCGGGAGGAACTCCTTCTTAAGCTCCGGCAGGAAGAGCTTTGCCGCCCGACGGCCGGGGTTTCCTACGATGTCTCCGAGGAAAAGAATTCTCATTTGGCGTACTCCACAGCCCTGGTCTCCCGGATCACCGTGACCTTGATTATTCCGGGGAATTTCATCTCAGATTCTATCTTTTGGGCGATGTCTCTGGCAAGAAGCACGGCTTCTTCATCTGAGATTTTGCCGCTATCCACCATGATCCGTACTTCCCGGCCTGCCTGGATGGCGTAGGCCTTCTGCACGCCTTCAAAGGAGTAGGCGATATTTTCTAGGTCTTGAAGACGTTTGATGTAGGTTTCTAAGAGTTCCCTACGGGCCCCAGGTCTGGCACCAGAAACGGCGTCCGCGGCCTGGACTAGGACTGCAAGCACCGAGTTTGCTTCAACATCTTCGTGGTGAGCGGCGATGGCATTTACGATCTCTTCGTCCTCTCCATACTTACGGGCTAGGTCCGCACCAATGAGGGCGTGGGGACCTTCCTGTTCGTAGTCCACGGCCTTGCCTATATCGTGAAGCAGGCCCGCCCTTTTAGCCTTCTTGACGTCTAGCCCAAGTTCTCCGGCCATGACTCCACAGATGAAGGCTACTTCGATGGAGTGCTGGAGGACATTTTGGGTGTAACTGGTACGATATTTGAGTTTGCCGAGGAGTTTTATGAGTTCGGGGTGGAGCCCGTAAACTCCCACGTCAAAGGCGGCCTTCTCTCCAGTTTCTTTAATGGTAACCTCCATCTCTTCTTCCACTTTTCGGACCACCTCTTCGATGCGGGCCGGATGAATGCGGCCGTCGGCCACTAGTCTCTCAAGGGCGATGCGGGCAATCTCCCTACGAATGGGATTGAAACAGGAAAGGACCACTACCTCCGGGGTGTCGTCTATGAGGACATCTACTCCGGTGGCGGCCTCAAAGGCTCGGATGTTCCGACCTTCCCTTCCTATAATGCGGCCTTTCATTTCCTCACTGGGGAGGGGCACCACTGAGACCGTCTTTTCGGTAACGAATTCGGCCGCACACCGGGAGACCGCTAGAGCCAGTATTTCTTGAGATCTGCGTTTAGCCTCTTCCTTGGTTTCGGCTTCAACCCGCATGAGGATGCGAGCGGCTTCCTCTCGGGCCTCCTCTTCTACCCGGGAAAGGAGCAATTCCCGAGCTTCTTCCTCGCTCATGTGGGCAACTTCTTCAAGTTTCTTCTTTTCCTCTTCGATTAAGGCCTTGAGTTCTTCTTCCTTTTGGGAAATTTCCTCCTGGGTCTTTTCGACCTCAGCTAGCTTGGCCCGGAGGGCCTCGTCCATCTTTTTGAGTTCGTCCTCTCGTCGGGCAAGGGCCTCTTCTTTCTGAGAAAGCCTATCCTCTCGGGATTCCAACTCTTTTAACTTCCGGCGGTTTTCCTCCTCAAGTTTTTCTTTGGCCTTAAGGAGCTCTTCTTTAGCCTTGATACGGGCTTCTTGGGTAATGGTTTCCGCTTCTCGGCGGGCCCTTTCAAGGATGATCTGAGCTTCCCTTTCGGCTTCAAGCTTTTCGCGGACCTCTTCCTTGCGCCTCAACTTGTAAGCTATCAGAAATCCGATCGCCCCTCCCAAAATGAGGGTCAGCAGAGCTACCACCACTTCCATATTAGAACCTCCTTTATTTTTTCCGCAGGAAGGAAACAGGAGGGAATTAAAAGGAAAAGGAACCCGGGGTGCCGTGTTAGCCGGCCCGCTTCGAGGACCGTTGGCCTAAGGTGGGGGATTCGTCCATCCCTTCGGCTTCTCCGGTGAGATTCACCGGAGCTTGCACCAGGATGGAGAGGAATCCCCCTCTTTGATTAATGTTGCCTCGGCGGGCTTCAAGGCCAATCACGCACACCCCAGGCATTCTAGCTCCCGATCTATAGTTTCTCTAAGCCTTATAGCTTCTCTCCCTATCTTCTCCGAGAGAAGACGATGCTCCTTCTCAAGTTTTACTAAATCCGAGGCCACCTCTAATAACATGAGCACCGCCTGTTTTAAAGGCGAAAGTTTCTTTTGGCCGTTGAGCCTCTGTTTTTTTTCTTCCAAATACTTCAAAATAGCCTCTATTTCATCTTCCGGGAGATTGGCCCGGAAGGTAAAGCTGTTTCCTGCAAAATTGAATTCGATAAGCCTTTCGGCCAAGGAGTTACTCTCCTCCCTCGGAGAACTGGGAGAGCCGTTCTATAAGCGTACCAATCCTTTCTTTGATGGCCCTCCTTTCTTCCTCCCTGCGGTTAAGCTCTTCCTTAAGCCGAGAATTTTCGGCTTCTTTTTCTTGAAGTTTGGCCAAAAGTTCCTCTTTTTCGCCTTTAAGACGCCCTATCAATTGCAGAAGCCTTTCGATCCTTTCCTCAAGAAGCCGTAATTCCTGGATCTCCATTTCCATCTCCGCCTCCTTCTATAACAAGCTTATGAAGGTTTGGGAGATTGGTCAAGAGTATGGATATTCGATGATCACTTTAATGGTAAAAATCTTGGACTTTTAGGAAGTAAGCTCGAGGTAGCCCGTGGCCTGGCCCTGAGGAGAGATTTCTTCTAGGGAGGATTAGCCGAGGCCAATATTTCACCTCTTCTTTCGACGGTTTCCTTTCAATTTAGGGCCGAGAACTGGAAGGGGAAAGCAGACATATTGCCAGCGAAGGGTTCTCACGTCTTTTTTGTAGCTTCAAAGAGATTAAAATGCAAGCTATGGCCCGCATAAGGAAGGAAGAAGCCTTACGCTGGCTTTCGGAAAGACTTCCGGGACTCCGGGAAGGAGAGTGTTTGGATTTTCTGTGTAAGAAGCGGAACCGTTTGGTGAGGATCATCCGAAAAGGAGAAGGTTTTCTGGTGGAGGAACGGGGCTTTTTTAGGGAGGACTTTGAGGTCCCGGAGAAGGAGCTTTTCAAGCTTGCTGAGAGGCTCTTTGCCCGGGAGTTCCCCCGAAGTTTTATGCTTTGGGCCCATAAAAGAAGGGCCTAGACTTTTCGGCAACCTGTACATAGACTAGACTTTTTCGACAACCTGACATAAAAGGGAAGATATGGAACTTAAGGTCTGGCGCAGGGATCCGCGGGCTCGTCTCCCGGAAAAGGCCTCCGAAGGAGCCGTAGGGTTCGATCTCTTTGCCCTTGAAGATCAGGAAATACTTCCCGGGGAACCTACTTTTATACGGACTGGTCTCGTGATCGAGGCCCCAAGACCTTACGCTATGTTTGTTTTTCCCCGTTCCAGTCTCTTCCGAAAGAAGGGCCTCATCTTTCCCCACTCCGCAGGTGTCATCGATTTCGATTACTGTGGCGAGGAGGACGAGCTCAAAATACTGGTCCTAAATTTGCGAGAGGAGCCGGTCAAGGTGTTGGCCGGAGAGAGGATTGCCCAGCTAGTCCTGCTCGCCGTGGCCACCGAGGTAAAGCTTCGGGAAGTCCCTCGTCCTCCCCGGTCGATCTCTCGTGGAGGCTTTGGTAGCACAGGGGGTTACCGTTGAAGGACCTGCGAGCGGTTTATTACTCGAAACAAAAGGCTTTGATCCATGAGATATTTCAAGAGCTCGGTGGAGAGGCCTTTCGCAAGACGCTCTTCCTGAGTTTCCTCGGAGCCCGGATCTGTTACGCCGAGACTCCCCCTCTTTCCCTCTTTGCCGAGGAGCGCTTTCGGGATCCAGAAAAACTTAAGGCCTTCTTTCTTCGTCTTAAATCCGCAGGGCACGGAAGCGTCTTTGCTCACTCGCCCTTGATCTGGGAATTCAAGAGCGGCGATCCCGATCCTGAACTCCTTGCAAGCCTTTATAAGGCCTGGTTTGATCCCGAAAGCCGGAAGCTCCAGCTCAACCTCCGGCACTTTGCCGAGGTCATGGAAGATGGAGATTTTGAAGCCCTCATCGGCCCCGGGGTAATGGATGAGAGCTTTCTTGAATTTGAGGCCTGGTATCTTGAGGGAGCGGAGCTTAAACTCATCTTTTCCGGAGCTTTGAAAGATCTGCTCCCCCGGTTTGAAAACCTCAGGGAAACCGATCTTTTGGCCACCCGCAGGGTGACCGTGATCCGGGTGCCAGAGACCGAGCCTTTCGGCTGGTATGCTGTTATCGTAGAGGGTTTTTCCAGGATCTTCTCTCACCAGTTTGTGCGGCATACCTGGCTCAACTTCAATCAGCGCTCCCACCGTTACACCTCCGTGGATCAGTTTGTAATACCCCCTTCTTTTGAGAAAGCCCCTGAAGCCCGAGAACTTTATAGGGAAGAGATAGAGCGGGGGCTTTCGGCTTACCGGGCGCTAATATCCTCTGGAGTCAAGAAAGAGGACGCCCGCTTTCTTACTCCACAAGGGGCTTCAACCACAGTGCTTGCTACCGGGCCTTATTTCGTCTGGAAGGACTTCGTAGAAAAAAGGGCTCATCCTAAAGCCCAGTGGGAGATCCGGTTGCTCGCGGAGGCCCTGAAATCTTATTTATAGAATGGCCCACGTATTTAATCCCAGAGATAAACATAAACTCGATTCCCCAGAAAGAAAAAGACGTCTTCCGGCGGAGGCCATTTTAAAAGAATTCGGGCTCAGGAAAGGGGATTGGTTTCTCGATATCGGTTGCGGTACGGGATATTTTACCCTTCCGGCCGGCAGACTGGTAGGCCCTTCCGGTAAGGTTTATGCCGTGGATATTTCAAGGGAATTGCTCAACGAACTCAAAAGCCGGGCTGAAAAGTCCGGTTTAACAAATATAGAATGCATAAAATCTCATACCTATGAAATTCCACTTCCTTCAGGATTAGCGGAAAAAGCCTTACTTGCCTTTGTCCTTCATGAGGTTGAGGAGCGGGCAAAATTTCTTTCGGAAATCCGGAGACTCCTCAAACCCGGAGGCCAACTTTTTGTTCTCGAGTGGCAGAAGAAAAAGACCGATATGGGCCCTCCTGTAGAGGAAAGACTTTCGGAAGATGAAGTTATTAGAGTCCTTAACAGAGTTGGCTTTGAAATTCTCAGGAGTTCTTCTCTAAGCGATTGGTTCTGGCTCCTTATAGCGCAGAAAACTAGTTAGATAATATCGTTGGTTCCGGGGCCTGGATTCGAACCAGGATTCTGGGAGCCAAAGTCCCATGTCCTGCCAGTTAGACGACCCCGGAACTCAGAAATAAGTTATCGAACTTTTCCGGAATGTAAAGAGGAGGGCCTTAACGATGTTGTTGACAGATCTTCAGATGTATGTAAATAGGGTTCTAAGTCATTGACATACCCGCCAAAAAAGGAGAGGGAAGATGATAGAGGTAAGACTTCACGGTAGAGGAGGTCAGGGGGCGGTTACTTCGGCCGAACTCATTGCCGTAGCCGCCATCAATCAGGGGAAATACGCACAGGCTTTCCCTAGCTTTGGCCCTGAAAGACGTGGGGCCCCGGTGATGGCCTTCGTCAGGGTGAGCGAGGACCCCATACGGACCCGGGAAAAAATCTACGCTCCGGATGTTATCCTGGTGCTTGACCCTTCGCTTCCGGCCATCGTTAAGGTCACTGCGGGTCTCAAAGAGTCCGGCTTGGTGATCGTAAACTCCAACAAGGATGAAAAAACTTTACGGGAGATGCTCGGGGGCTGGCAGGGGAAACTTGCCGTGGTGGATGCCACCAAAATTGCGCTAGAGGAACTTGGTCTTCCCATTACCAACACCACCATGCTGGGGGCTTTCCTCAAGGCTACCGGTCTGGTGGATCGGGATTATCTTGAGGAGGCCTTAACGGAGAGGTTCGGGCGTCTGGCAGAAAAGAATAAGAAGGCCATGGCCCGGGCCGTTAAAGAAACCAAGATCTATTAGTAGAAGGAGAGGAGCCATGCCTAAAGGAAAAGACACTGCCCTTATGAGCTGGAAAGAGGTCCCCTTCGGGTGCTATATCCTTGAGCCGGGAAATTCCGTGAAATTCAAGACCGGCGACTGGAGGTCCTTTCGTCCGGTATTGGACAAAGAAAAGTGTATCAAGTGCGGTCAGTGCTACATCATGTGCCCAGAGCCGGCCTATGAAGCTGATGAGGAAGGGTATTACATTGTGGATCTCACCTACTGTAAAGGGTGTGGGATCTGTGCCAACATTTGTCCCAAGGGGGCCATTACCATGGTGGTAGAGGAGGTTTAATCATGGGTAAGCGCATAGCCAAAGAAGTGTCCATAGCCATCGCCGAAGCTGTGAAACAATGTAAGGTCGATGTGATTGCGGCCTATCCTATCACGCCCCAGACCCATATTGTGGAACATCTAAGTGAATTGGTGGCCAGTGGGGAGCTTGATGCCGAATATGTCACCGTGGAATCCGAGCATTCGGCCATGAGCGCCTGTTTGGGTTCGGTGGCCACCGGGGCTCGTACTTTTACCTCCACCAGTGCTCAGGGATTGGCTCTTATGCATGAAATCCTTTTCATTGCCCCGGCCCTGAGGCTTCCGGTGGTCATGGTGGTGGCCAATCGAGCTCTTTCAGCCCCCATCAGTATTTGGAACGACCACAGCGACATTATGGCCGAACGAGATATCGGTTGGATCCAGACCTTTGCCGAAAACGGTCAGGAAGCTGTAGATTTGGTTTATCATGCCTTTCGCGTGGCAGAGGATCGCCGGGTGATGTTCCCGTTTATCGTGAACATCGACGGCTTCAATCTTAGCCACATGATCGAGCCCATCGAGCTTCCGGATCAGGAGTTGGTAGATCAGTATCTTCCGCCCTTCAAGCCTAAATACAAACTTGACCCCCGTAAGCCCATAAGCATGGGGCCGGTGGGGATTCCCGAGATTTATATAGAGGCCAAGAAGGCCCAGGACGAGGCCTTCAAGAACGCCTATAAGGTTGTCGTCAAGGCCTGGGACGAGTTCGAAAGGATCTTCGGGCGCCGTTACAATCCTGTTGAGACCTATCGGATGGAAGACGCCGAAGTAGCGCTTCTCATCATGGGGTCGCTGGCCGAAACCGCGATGACTGCGGTGGACAAGATGCGGGAAGCCGGAAAGAAAGTAGGTCTTGTGCGGATCAGGCTTTGGCGGCCTTTCCCTCTCAAGGATTTTGTGAAGGCCGTTAAGGGCGTGAAGATGCTAGCCGTAATTGACCGGGCCCTTTCGATTGGGGCTACCGGGGGACCGGTGGCGGTGGAGGCCCGTTCGGCCCTCTATCAGGTTCCGGGACGCCCTCGGGTAGTGAACTTCATTGCTGGGCTCGGTGGACGAGATGTAACCGTTGAAGATTTCGAGGAAATGGCCGATAAGGCTTACTTTTACATGAAGAAGAAGCCCAAAGAACCCTATGAAATGATCGGGGTAAAGGAGTAGAGCCATGCTGAAGGAACTAGCCAAATTCAAAGGGTTTAGCGCTAAGAATCTTCCTAAAGAAGAACCTTTTGCTCCTGGACACCGAGCCTGTCAGGGGTGTGGAGAGGTCTTAGCATTGAGGCTGGCATTAAAGGCCTTGGGAATGAATGTCATTGCGGTGAGTGCCACCGGTTGCATGGAGATCATCTCCAGTCCTTTTCCTTACACCTCTTGGCGGGTGCCTTGGATCCACATTGCCTTTGAGAATGCAGCTGCGGTGGCCTCTGGAGTAGAGTCGGCTTTAAAAGCCTTAAAGAGAAAGGGACGTTTTCCCAAAAACAGACGGGTGGATGTGGTGGTCTTCGCTGGAGACGGAGGCACGGCCGATATCGGTCTCCAAGCCCTTTCCGGGGCGCTTGAACGGGGTCATGACTTCGTTTACATCTGCCTTGATAACGAGGCTTACATGAACACCGGAGTCCAGCGTTCGAGTTGTACCCCTTATGGGGCTATGACAACCACCAGTCCTCCGGGGGAAAAGTCCTTCGGACAGATGACCTGGAAGAAAAACGTGCCGGCCATTGCTGCGGCTCATGGTATTCCCTATGTGGCCACGGCTACCCCAGCCTTCTTCCTGGATCTCATGAATAAGGTGAAGAAGGCCGCTTTGGTAGATGGGCCGGCTTACGTGCATATTTTTGCTCCCTGTCCTACGGGTTGGGGGACTAAAGGCGAAGAGTCCATTATGTTGGCAAAGCTTGCCGTGGAAACCAGGATATTTCCGCTTTACGAGGTCATCGAGGGTAAGTACTATATCACCCGTAAGATTACGAAACCGAAACCGGTGGAGGAATATTTGAAGCGTCAGCGTCGTTTCCGGCATCTCGCCGAGGAGCAGATCCGGGCCATTCAGCAGAGGGTAGATGCGGAATACGAGCGCTTGCTTAAGCTCGCGGAGTGTCTCTAAGGGCTTGACAGGAGAGCTCCGAGGATTTTAATTTTATAGACAACGGAGCGGGAATAGCTCAGGTGGTAGAGCGCCACCTTGCCAAGGTGGAGGTCGCGGGTTCGAGTCCCGTTTCCCGCTCCACTTTTATTTTGTAGAGAAAAAAGATGCAGATAACCTTCTACGGGCACGCTACCTTCAAGGTCGTAACTCCTCGTGGGGTAAAAATTCTTATCGATCCCTGGCTTTCCAATCCCAAAGCACCTTCTGAGGTTGATCGGGGACCTTATGATTTGATCCTCATCACGCACGCCCACGGGGATCACTTAGGGGACGTGCTTGAGATCGCCCGTACGGCAGCTACGGAGGTGGTGGCCATCCATGAGATCCAGCAGTATCTCATGGCCAGGGGTCTTCCCAAGGTTACCGGTATGAACATCGGTGGTACTTACGAGACCCGGGGGCTCAAGATCACTATGGTGCAGGCCGTGCACAGTTCTTCCTTCCAGGATGGAAGCTACGGTGGAGATGCCTGCGGGTTTATAGTGGAGATGGAAGACGGTCGGACTCTATATCATGCCGGAGATACTGGGCTCTTTTACGACCTGGTGCTGATCAGAGAACTTTACCGGCCTGAAGTGGTCCTGCTCCCTATAGGGAGTCACTACGTAATGGGGCCAAGAGAGGCCGCCAAAGCCTGTGAGCTTCTTAAACCCAAAGTGGTCATTCCCATGCACTATGGTACCTTCCCCCTCCTTACCGGGACGCCGGAGGCTTTAGAGAAGGCCCTTTCTGAGGCCGGCCTTGAGGTCTTGGTTAAGGTTCTTTCACCCGGGGAGAGCTTTCGTTTCGGAGAATAAGAGGCCTTGGTTCCGGTAGTTTCTTTTATCGGTCCGCATGCTGTAGGAAAGACCACCCTTGTCGTTAAAGTTGTCGAAGTTCTAAAGGCCAAAGGTCTCAAGATTGGGGTGATCAAATCTACCAAAGAGCAAAGGGGAGAGACCGACCAACCCGGGACGGACACCTTCCGCTATCGGGCCGCGGGGGCTAATCCCGTAGCTTTATGGGCCCAAGAGGAAATCGTTGTTTATCGGGAGGCTCAGCCCCGGGAAACGGAATTTTGGTCTTTCATATTTCGCAACTTTTCGGATTGCGCCTTAGTAATTGCGGAAGGCTTCAAAAGCCTAGCCTTTCTCCCCAAGATAGAAGTAGCTCGCAAGGAGGTTTCTCAAAGACTCCTGTTGGAAGAAGTTCCGGGGGTGGTGGCCCTGGTTTCGGACTTCAAACCCCAAGTGTCGATACCGGTTTTTGACCTTCAGGATATTGAAGGGATTGCGAACTTTATTTTGGAAAGGTTCTATCGAGTCTTCGAGCCTGAAGTTGGGCTTCTGGTGGATGGAAGGCCGGTGGGGCTAAGCCGTTACGTAAGACGGGCCCTTTGGGGGGTAATAGAAGGCTTCTTGAAGAGTCTTCGCGACGTGCCCCACCGATTTTCAGAGGTAGAACTTAAATTAAAAGGTTAAAATGCGGTCTGCCTGCGAGATTAGATCATAAAGGATCTTTCGTGTTCCAACCGGGCAGGTTTCAGTAGGTTTTAAATGGTGAATCTTCAGGCACGCTCTGCAAGCATAAACCTTACCTCCTTCTTTAACAAAATGTTCAAGGGCCTTCTTTACATTGAAGGTCTCATCTTCTATTACCGAGGCCTTAACTCCCTCACCCAATAAGAAAACAGAGACCTTGGCCCCTTGCTTCAAAGCGAAGTCGGCTACCCTGAGAGCGTTCCAGGCCGTCTCTTTCTCCTTGGTAGAGATAACTATAACCCAATGTGAGCCCTCGGCCTTGGCATTGGTGAAAGGGAAAGCTACCAACAAAAACAAACCTAACAACAACCCTACCCACCTTTTCATCCTAGCACCTCCTTTTTTAGGTTTTTTAGGGGCCATTATAAATAGACAGAATCTATGGTCAAATTGATTTTATTTATAAAATGAAGGGGTTTCATAGAGGTTGTTTTTTAAGGCTGGAAGAAAAGGTAGAGGCCTCCGCAAAAAACGAGTAGAAGATTGATAAAAAGGTAATTTTTAAAAGGCACTAAGCCTTCAAATTCTTTTTTGTAAAAATACCAAGCTACATAGAATCCGCCGGTAAGGCCCAAAAAGATTAGAAAATAGGAAATTGTTTTTATCCAAAAAGGAGGGACTTCGAATTGATAGGAAATCAAGAAGGAAATATGGAATTGTCTTCCAAGGGTAGGTAAAAAGTTGCCCAATTCCTCGAGAAAATATCGAAGGCGATAGACGAGCTCTCCGGTGAAAGCCAAAGGCATAACTACCGGAACCATAGGCGAAAAGCGTCCAAAAAGCTCGTCCTCATAGTAAGTAAAAAGAATGGAACCTCCTTTAATAAGTTCTATGAAGAACAAGGTCCCTACAGCGAACAGGAAAGTGAAGGTGACGGCCTTACCGAAACCGAGAAGATTTTCGAACCAGGTGAAGTAAGGGGTTTCATAAATGAAACGGGCCAACTGAGAGCCCATAAGGAGGGGAATAACATAGCCGCAGGTAATGTAGCGTCCCTTGTTGATGATCTGTTCCCGCAGAGGATGACGAAGATAAAGAGCCGGTGAATCTCTCTCGCACAGGATAAGGCAGTGTCCGCAAACCAGGCAGACTAGATTGTTTTTAGCGTGGTAAGCCCCTAAAAAAACTGGACAGGGACGGATCTTATCCCTGCCCCGTCGGCAAGAGAAGGTCTTACAATCCTTGCATTTTTCGTAGTCGGACCGAAACTCGGTAAGAGCCATAGTGGCTGCGGAACCGGTGATTTTTCCAAAAGGGCACAGATAGCGGCACCAAGTGTAGCCTCGGTACAGGACTCCCATAAGCGTAGCTCCCAGAACGATGGAAAGCAGCAAAAGAGCCGTCAAGAAAGGAGAGTGTTTCATGTCGGTAACAGTTTCGGCCCATATGATGAGAAAGAAGAGAGCCGTGGCCAAATGTAGGCCTTTGCAGGTCAGCCATTTGGGAGGGTTTTTGAAACGGGAGAGTCCCAGGTTTTGAAGTAGCCTTCCGAGTCCTGGAAAGGGACAAAAGGCACACCACATTCGGCCTACGAAAAACCAGGAAAGGACCACGCTGGTCCACCAGATACCCCAGGCCAGGAAAAGCATTACATTTCGCTGGGGATCTTGAGGCCCCAAAAGCCCCAGAAGGATAAGAATTACGAAAACCAAGTCTCCAAAAGTCCGAATCCATGCGAAATATTTACGGTTGTAAAAGAAACGTTTGATGAACGGGAAGGATTCAAAGAGATTTAGACGGCCATCTTCTAGATCTAGGATGAAGAGGATGCGAAGTATCTGTTTCCATTTTTTCATGAAATCGATTATATCCGAAGATATCGGTCTTAAAAGTTGCTCTTAACAAAGAGGTTTTTTGGGATTAATTTCATGATTCATGAAAAAACGCCGTTCCGAAAAGGGGTATTTCGTAACGGAAGCGGTTTTAAGAGAGGGATATCCGGGGCTGCATGTAGAGTCTTCCTTTAGGATCCGACCAGGCAGTTATGTCTTGGTTTCTTTCCCGGAGAAAAGGAAGGAGGTCTTGAGGACCGTCTCTTATAGTCTATCTTTACCTTTGAAACCTGGCACTCTTCCACGAGTTTTGCGACTTGCCAATCAAAAGGAAATCAAGCAATACCGGGAAAATCTGGAATTCGAGAAAAAGGCCGAGAGTTTTTGTCGGCAGTTTGCCGAGGAGCTGGGCCTAGAGATGAAACTTACCCGGGTGGAGCGGCTTTTTGATCGGAGCAAGGTCATTTTCTATTATACTGCTGAGGGTCGGATCGACTTCCGAGAATTGGTAAAGCAGTTGGTCCGGGCCCTGCGGACCAGGATTGAGATGCGTCAGATAGGAGTGCGGAACGAGGCCGGCTTGCATGGAGGCCTCGGCTGCTGCGGCCGAGAGATTTGCTGTGCGGCCTTCCTTAAAGAATTTGCTCCGGTTTCCATCAAAATGGCCAAGGAACAAAGCCTTCCCCTTGATCCTAACAAGATTTCCGGTCTTTGTGGTAGGCTCCTCTGTTGTCTGCTCTATGAATATCATATCTATGAGGAACTTTCTCGAAGTCTTCCAAAGATTGGCAAAAAGCTTCAGACCCCGGTGGGCCCCTGTCGGGTGGTGCGTTACAATATTTTTCGACGCACCATTGTGCTTGAAAATCAGGAAGGGCGGGAGGTAGAAATCCCGGTAGAGGAACTCAAGGAAATCCTTTCGGCCGGAGGCGAGAACTGATGGCCTTTTACGTGACTACCCCTATCTATTACGTAAACGCCGAGCCTCACCTGGGGCACGCCTACACCACGGTGGTAGCGGATGTAGTGGCCCGGTTCAAGCGCCTCAAAGGCGAAGAGGTCTTCTTCCTTACTGGGACTGATGAACACGGTGACAAGATCGTCAAGGCTGCCAAAGCCCAGGGCCTTACCCCCAAAGAATACGTTGATCGGATCTCCCAAAAGTTTCGAGAAACTTGGCCCATATTACATATTAATTACTCCCGTTTTATTCGTACTACCGAACCCTATCACCAAAAGGTGGTCCAGCTAGTTCTCCAGAAACTTTACGATCAGGGAGATATTTCCTTTGGTGAATACGAAGGGCTTTATTGTTTTGGCTGCGAACGTTTCCTCACCGAAAAGGAGCTCGAAGACGGAAAGTGCCCAGATCACAAAATCCCTCCAACGCCGCTTAAAGAAAGTAATTACTTCTTTGATCTCTCCAAGTATCAGGACTGGCTTAGGGATTATCTGAAGGCAAATCCGGATCTCATTCAGCCTCCCCACTATCGGGAGGAGGTTTTAGGGCTCCTGAGAGATCCTTTGGATCGTCTCTGCATCTCACGTCCCAAGAGTCGCCTTTCCTGGGGGATAGAATTCCCCTTTGATTCCGAATACGTGACCTACGTCTGGTTTGATGCTCTACTCAACTACCTTTCCGGGATTGGTTACCCCGAGGATCCGAACTGGCAGAAGTGGTGGGCCTCGGCCGAACACATTATCGCTAAGGACATCTTGAAACCCCACGCCCTTTACTGGCCCATCATGCTCCGGGCTATCGGACTTCCGATCTTCAAACGGCTTCATGTCCACGGTTACTGGAATCTCAACCAGGCCAAGATGTCCAAGAGCCTCGGGAATGTGGTACGTCCGGACGATTTGGTAGCTCGCTACGGTGCAGATCAGGTGCGATATTTCCTTCTGCGGGAGATGGCCTTCGGCTACGACGCCGAGTTCAGCGAGGAGGCCCTAATTCGACGCCTAAACGCCGAGCTGGCTAACGACTTCGGAAACTTGGTTTATCGGACGCTTACCATGGTAAAAAAATATTTCGGGGGCGAAGTGCCTGAACCCGGTGAGGAGGTCCCCGAGGATCGTGCGCTCCGAGAGACCATCCTTTCAGCCGTAAAAACTTATGACCGCGAGATGGAGGGCTTCCGATTCCATCGGGCGCTCGGGGCCCTTTCCGAGGCCGTGGGGGCGGCCAATCAGTACATCGATCGTCAGGCACCTTGGCAGCTGAACAAGGAAGGCCGCAAGGAAAGACTTGCCCGGGTACTCTATACCTTGCTTGAGGCCTTGCGGGTTCTCTCGGTGGCCTTTTCGCCGGTGATGCCGAAGGCCTCGGAAAAGATCCTGATAAATCTTGGCCTTTCACCGGAAGAAGAATTGCGCTTCGAAAGGGCCCTTAGCTGGGGCCTACTTGCTCCCGGAGGAAAGACCCAGAGGGGGAAAGTCCTTTTTCCAAGGCTAGAGATGCCAGACTTTAAAGCGGAATCCGAAAAAACTAAGGAGGAAACCACCGTGGAAGATAAGACTTATCCCATTGAGGAGTTCAAGAAATGGGATTTGCGGGTGGCCGAAGTAGTGGCCGCCGAAAGGGTTCCGGGCACGGATCGGTTGCTCAAGCTGACTGTAAAGTGCCCAGAGGAGAGGACGGTGGTAGCCGGTATTGCGGAATACTATCCGCCGGAGACTCTGGTGGGCAAGAAGATAGTTTTGGTGGCCAACCTCAAGCCAGCCAAGATCCGGGGTGTGGTTTCCCAGGGAATGGTCCTTGCGGCCAAGGACGCCCAGGGACTTAAACTTATTGTTCCAGAGGGAGAAATAGCTTGCGGAGCGGAGGTGGGCTAATGCGCTGGGATGAGGCCGCCGAACTTCTTTTAAAGACCCTGAGGCTCTATCACGATCCCGTAGCGGTCTTTTTCCTCCGGGGAGACGAAGAGTTTCGGCCGGAGGCTCGGCCCAAAAACCGGCTCTCCATCTGCCAGTATCTGGCCCATGTAAGGGAGGTTGGGGAGAGCCTCCTCCTTCTTCCTGAGAATCTTCATTGTCAGACGGCGGCCTTTGTGGTGGGGTTTCCCTATCGGGAACAGAACGTCATGAAGACTCTACATAAGTTTCTGCAGCCGGAGGCTGCGGAAAGACTCTATCGGGAAAGGCCTCGTCTAAAAGAGGGAGAGTTTAGGGGCTTCGGATTTGTGCCGCTTGCCAAGGCCTATCGGGACCCAGAGGTCGTTCTCATGGTGGTGGATACCCTGCAGGCCGCCCATCTTCTGGATTTTTATCTTTATGGGGCTGGATTGACGGAAATTCCGCTTTCACACTATCCCAACGCTGCGGTCTGTGGCAGTATGGTGAAGGCCTACCTTACGGGTTATCCGGTTATGAGTTTCCCCTGTCCGGGGGCCTTCTCTTCTGGAAAGATGGATAGAGGAGAGCTCATTTTGGCCTTTCCTGGCGAGGCCTTCAAGATCGTACTGAGAGTCCTTGAGGAAAAAGCCCGTGAGGGGAAGGTTTCCTTCTTAGGAGGCCCTAGGCTTGTGGGGGAAGATATCTGTCGTAATTGCCCTTTGATTACTTTTGGGCCTCCAGGGAAATGAAGACCTATTTTAAGGATCTTATTTTAAGTCTGGCTTCTATTCCCAGTGAAAGTGGAAAAGAAGAGGCGGTCCTTCGCTTTATAGGGGATTACCTTTCCCGGTTGCGAATTCCTTATCGTCTTCAGGAAGTTCCGGGCTGTTCTCCCAATCTCTATGTATCTTTTTCCGAGCAGCCGGAGTTGCTTTTGGCTACCCATGTGGATACCGTTCCTTTATCTCTGGGGCTCTTCCCGCCTAAAGCCGAAGAAGACCGCCTCTTCGGGGTAGGGGTGTGCGACGCCAAGGCCGGAGTGGCCCTCCTTATGGTTCTGGCTGAGAGGCTTGTAGCCGAAGGCCTGAAGCCCCCGGTGGCCCTGGCCTTTCTGGTAGATGAGGAAAATGAGGGCCGAGGTTCGGCAAAGCTGGCCGAGGAATACCGGTTTCCCTATGCGGTGGTCCTTGAACCCACCAGTCTCACCGTGGCCATTGCCGAAGGGGGGTCCGTGGAATTTGAGGTGGAAGTCAGGGGGCGTTCCGTTCACGGGAGCCTGGCTTACCGGGGAGCAAACGCCATTGAACGGGCTATAGAGCTCATTGGAGAGCTTAAGAGATTGTCCTTTCTCTACGAGGAACATCCTCTGGTAGGGCCGGCAGGGCTCAACATCGAAAAGTTTTCCGGGGGGGACGGGCTCTTAAGGGTTCCCGAAAAGGCCGAACTGGAACTGGAGTTCCGGATACTTCCTGGACAAGACTTGAAGGGTATTATCGCCGACATTGAGGCCGTGTTAAACAGATACACCTGGGTTTCTTATCGTATAAAGGATATTTCGGAGGCCTTCTATGTTGATAAGAATTCTCGGATAGTCGTGGCCCTGGAAAGGGCTATTGGGAAGGCCCTTTGCAAAGAAGCCATTCTTTCCGGGATGCCCAGCTGGACGGACGCTGCCCATCTAGCAGCGGCTGGTACCCAAGCCGTGGTTTTCGGACCGGGGGATTTGACCCTCTGTCATACCCCGGAGGAGACCATCTCTCTTTCCGAGGTGGAAGAAGCCTTTGCAGTTTTGTGGGAACTCGTCAAGTCTTTCTCCTGAAGATTCTTTTCCATGCGAATCCAGATCCCGTCCTTTCCGATCTTTTTAAAACCGAATTTTTCGTAAAACCGTTGGGCCCTTAGATTATGTTCGCCCACCCACAGGGCCACCCGCGAATAACCCTTGGCCTGAAGGTAAGAGAGAGCCTCGGCCATGAGCTTTTCGGCCAGGTGTTGGCCTTTAAATTCCGGAAGAACTACGATCTCATGAATTTCCGGCGCCGGGGCCATTTCCTCAAGGGCGAGGAACCCTACGGGTTTTTCTTTCTCAAAGGCTACAAAAAAACCACCCCGCGCGTGGCGCAGAAGCCATTTAAGGTAACTCTTTATTCGTTTACGCTCCCGGTAAGCGTAAGTGGGATCATCCCGATAGGCTTCCTGGTAAAGATCCACCAGGGCCGCCAGGAGCTCCTTGGAGAGGGTATTAAACCTTTTTATGGTTAACATCTGTAGGCATTTAACATAACACCTTGGGGCTTTAATTCAAAAGATAATTCTTTTGGTGAGGCTGCAATCCCCCGCTTGCGCAATGGGAGCTATAATTTTAAAATTTGGAATAAGCCGAGGTGGCGGAACTGGCAGACGCGGCGGACTCAAAATCCGCTGGGGTTTACCCCCGTGCGGGTTCGACTCCCGCCCTCGGCACCAAGCATAGTAAGTCCTTCGCGGCCTTCAAAGGGAGGTACCACAGCAAATTTCCTCCGTAACTTTGAAGAGGGGCCGTCTTATGGAAGTCAGGGGATTGAAGGAAAATTGTCATTAGGGCCGCCATCTAAATAATTATCGGAAAAAGGTGGTATACTAACTTGAGACCTTGTGGAGGAGGTTTCGGATGGAGAAAGTGGGCTTCATCGGTGGGGGGCAGATGGCCGAAGCCATCATAAAAGGCGGTCTTGCGGCTGCTGTCTTTAAGGGAGAGGAAGTGGTGGTTTCCGAGCCTAGTGAGTCCCGCAGGGCCTTTCTGGCCGAAAAATATGGAGTTGAGGTCTTATTTGACAATCTCAAGCTTATTGAAAAATGCGCGGTGGTGATTCTGGCGGTCAAACCTCAAATCGTTCCTCAGGTACTTTCTGAGATTCGTACGAAGGTGGAGGAACACCAACCCCTCTTGATATCAATCGCTGCAGGCGTGACCCTCTCGCAGATGACCCAATTCTTGGGCGAAGGGGCTCGCCTCGTGCGAGTTATGCCCAACACGCCGGCCTTGGTTCTGGCCGGTGTGAGCGCTCTCTGTAAAGGCCCAGGGGCTAGCGAGGATGATCTGAAGACTGCCGAGAAGATCTTTTCCGCCCTAGGAGAGGTAGTAAGGCTACCGGAAACTCTATTCGACGCCGTGACCGGACTTTCAGGAAGCGGTCCGGCTTACGTTTTTGCCTTTATAGAGGCCCTAGTGGATGGGGGCGTCAAGGAGGGGCTCCCTAGGGAGGTGGCGGAGAAGCTCGCGGTTGAGACCGTGCTCGGGGCGGCCAAGCTCATGAAAGAGACCGGAAAGGACCCCTATGCCCTTAAAGCGATGGTGACCTCTCCTGGAGGGACTACCATCACCGGTCTCAAGGCCCTGGCCGACCGGGGTTTTCACGGCGCAGTTATGGAGGCCGTATCGGCAGCCACTAGGCGATCAAGGGAACTTGGTAAGGATTGAACTTATGGCCCGGAAAAAGAAGAATCCTTGGGCGGATCATTATACCCGCAAGGCCAAACAGGAAGGTTTCCCTGCCCGGTCGGTCTATAAGCTCAAGGAAGCCCAGAGCAAATACCGCTTGCTTAAACCCGGAGATGTGGTCCTTGATCTGGGCTGTGCTCCGGGGGCCTGGAGCAAATATGCCCTAAAGATTGTGGGACCTAAAGGATTGGTGGTAGGTTTGGATCTCGGTCAAGTGTCTTTGAAAACGGCCCATTTTGTTTTCCTGCAAAAGGATGTGTTCGAGATTTCTTCCGAAGAATTACGGGCGCTTTCTCCCAAGGACTTCTATGATGCGGTCTTGAGCGATCTGGCTCCCAAGACTACAGGAGATCGTTCTGGTGATCATTTTCGCTCCCTGCATTTGGCCCGAAGAGCCTTAGAATTAGCCTGTGAACTTCTTTCTCCTCAAGGAGTTTTCATGGTCAAGGTCTTTGAGGGGGAGCGGTTTCCGGTTTTTAGAGAAGAGGTCGCCAGACATTTTAAGAGAATCAAATTGTTTCGTCCTAAAAGCACCCGTTCCTCAAGTCGAGAAATCTTTGTTTTGGCTTTTGAACGGAAATTATCTTGATATTGTCACCAAGGCTTGACTATTAGGAGCTATTTTGCTAATAGAGGATGAAAATTTTCAGAAACTTATCTATGACAGAAAATTTTAGGAAATACATTCTTAAACCCTTAAAGTATCTTCTGGATTTAAGTTTATTCTGGAAGATAGGTTTTGTAATTGGCAGCTGTGTTCTTATAAATACCCTCATAGCCTTTTATTTTTACGAAAGGTTAAACCACTTAAGAAAACATATAGAAGAAGCGCCCTTCTATGCTTATAAAAGTTTGGCCCAAGAAGGCCTTTTATTGCTAGAAAAATGGGAAAAACTCCCTTCTCAAAGTGCCGAACGTCTGCTTTTGGAAGCTTCCATAAAAGAATTAGCCCGGATAGGCCTCAGAGGGGGAGTCTATGAAAGGGATGGGCGAGAACTAGTAAAGATCTATAAAACCGCTTCTGACGAAGAGATTCAGGCGGCTCTGAAGGCCATAATCGAAAATTTTTCTATTCCTGAAGTCCGTAAAAACTGGGATATGGTTTTGAAATGGGCTATAAACCAAGAAGAGATCTTACAAAAGGAATTAAGGAATCTTTCTGAAAGAACGGACTATCTCTATATTTTGCTTTTCCTGATTTTGGGATTTTTCCTCATATGGGGGGCCTTAGCATTCTTTTTCATTGTTAAAAGACCTTTGGATCGCATTGTTTCACAAATTCAAAGGCTTCTTATCGAGGGAGAGTCTTTGTGTTTGGATGATCCTGAACGCTGCAAGCTGAAATATTACGCTAACGATGAGATAGGTCGTCTCTCGTCGGCGGTAAGAGATTTGCTTCGTAGCTATGGAGAACTAGCCCAATTTAAACATACTATCGAAGAGGATCAAACTGTAGAGGAAGTTTACGAAAGGTTAGCCGAAGTTTTTAAAGAAAAACTTGATTTGAAGACTTTTGCTTTTTATCAGGTTTCAAACTCCCAGAATTCCATGCGCATTATGCAACTTTCGAATCCAGATCTAGAGGTAAATTCCGAAAAACTCTTTAATGCCGATCTTTGTCGGGCCAAAAGGACCGGTCATTTGGTGAGTTCCATTGGGCAGCCCGGCGTGTGTCGGCTTTTCCTTTGGAAAGAGGAAGCCGAGCACTACTGTGTGCCCTTCATGAGCGGTGGTCGATGTGTAGGGGTGGCCCAAATCATTCTGCCCAAAACCCAGGAGACCAGGAAATCCAAAAAGATTCATGAAAAGTTGAAGCTGGCTGAAAGATATATTCGAGAAGCAGTACCGGTAATTGAGGCCAAAAGATACGCTGAATCCCTTAAAGAGCAAACCCTAAAAGATCCTTTGACTGGACTTTACAATCGTAGGTTCCTTGAGGAGGCCTTGGATAATATAGTGGCCGGAATTCTGCGCCGGGGCACGGTTCTTGGGATCCTTATGGCAGACTTGGATTACTTTAAGTCCGTAAACGACAAATATGGCCACGACGTGGGCGACAAGGTCTTAAGGGAGACGGCTCAGATTCTGAAAACCAATGTGAGGGCTTCCGATCTAGTAGTGAGATTTGGGGGCGAGGAGTTCCTGATCCTTTTGGTGGATGTCAAAGAGGGTGAAAGTGTCAAAATTGCAGAGAAGTTAAGGAGTCTTGTAGAAGCTCACAGGTTTGAAACTCCTAAAGGCGTTTTGCAGCGAACCATATCCATCGGGGTAAGTGAATTTCCAGTTGATGCCCAGGGGGCTTGGGAAGCCATCAAGTATGCGGATGTGGCTCTTTACAAGGCCAAAGAAATGGGGCGCAATCGGGTAGTACGTTTTACTCCGGATATGTGGCCTTCTGAGGAATACTAACTTCTTTTCTTATTTCAGTTTAGCCCCCCTTAATTTAGGGATTCGGTGTTATTATAGAATCGGATATTTCCTTGAAATTGAAGGCGTATGTGGGTTAAGTATTAACAAGTTTGAAGGCGCAGGAGGGCTTATTTATGGACTGGAAGGAGACTCTCAATTTGCCGAAGACGGACTTTCCCATGAAAGGTAAACTCCCAGAGAGGGAGCCGGAGTTTCTCAAGTTCTGGGAGGAAATCGGGCTTTATGAGAGGCTTAATCAACGCCAAGGGCCGGTTTTCGTGCTTCACGATGGACCCCCTTACGCCAATGGACACATTCATATGGGCACGGCCCTAAACAAGGTCTTGAAAGACATAATCCTTAAGAGCCGGCGAATGATGGGCTATCGAGCCCCCTATGTCCCGGGCTGGGACTGTCACGGGTTGCCCATCGAGCTCAATGTGGAACGGGAGCTGGGTGTTCGGCGTGGAGAACTTCCCAAAAACGAAATTCGTAAAAATTGTCGGGCCTATGCCCACCGTTTTATAGACATCCAGCGGGAGGAATTCCGACGCCTGGGCGTACTAGGAGACTGGGATAATCCCTACCTCACCATGACCCCTGAATATGAGGCCACCATCGCCAGGGAGTTTGTGAAGTTTCTAGCTTCCGGACAGGTCTATCGCCGCAAAAAACCGGTTTTTTGGTGTACACACTGTGTGACGGCGCTGGCCGAGGCCGAAGTGGAATACGAAAACCACCGTTCCCCTTCTATTTATGTCAAGTTTCCTCTGGCAGAGGATGCCCGGGCGGCCCTTCCGGATCTTCCTAAGGCCCCGGTTTCAGTGGTTATTTGGACTACTACTCCTTGGACTCTTCCAGCCAACTTGGCCGTGGCGCTCAACCCGGAATTTGAGTACGTAGCGGTGAAATGGGACGAAGAGATTCTGCTGCTGGCTGAAGGTCGCCTTTCGGCCCTTTGTGCCGAGCTTGACCGGGATCTTCCGGAGATCCTTTGCCGTTTCGATCCCCGGAGGCTTGAGGGTCGGCATGCTCGCCATCCCTTTTACGACCGGGAATCCCTTTTCATCCTGGCCGATTACGTGACCCTTGAGGCCGGAACCGGTTGCGTTCACATTGCTCCCGGCCACGGTGAGGAGGACTACGAAAGCGGTCTTAAATACGGTCTTGAGGTTTATTCTCCGGTGGATGATACCGGCCATTTTGAAGAAGATATGCCCCTTTTCGGTGGAAAGGAGATTTTTTCCGCCAATGAAGAGATTATCGAAGTCCTTCGCGAAAAGGGGCGATTACTTTACGCCTCGGAGATAGAACACAGCTATCCTCACTGCTGGCGGTGCAAGAAACCGGTTATTTTTCGGGCCACCGAGCAGTGGTTCATTTCCATGGAGGAGGCGGGCCTGAGAGAAAAAGCCCTGCAAGCTATAGAGCGAGTAACCTGGATCCCCCGCTGGGGACGGGAGCGTATTCGAGGGATGGTGGAAAAACGGCCGGATTGGTGTCTTTCGCGTCAGCGGGCCTGGGGCGTACCTATTACTGTTTTTGTCTGTAAAAAATGTGGCGAGCTTTTAAGGGAAGAAAAGTATTACCAAAAGGTCTTGGCCCTCTTCGAGAAGGAGGGCACGGATCTTTGGTTCGAGCGGGAGCCGAAGGAACTCTTGCCTGAAGGCACGCGATGTCCGGTCTGTGGAAACGAAGAGTTCCGTAAGGAGGAAGATATACTTGATGTCTGGTTCGATTCCGGGGTCTCTTTCGCGGCCGTGCTTGAGAGACGTCCGGAACTGGCCTTTCCGGCGGACCTTTATCTAGAGGGTTCGGACCAACACCGGGGCTGGTTCCAAAGCTCCCTCCTTTGTGCCGTAGGCACACGAGGTGTGCCGCCATACAAGTCCGTCCTTACCCACGGGTTTGTGGTGGACGGTCAAGGGCGCAAGATGTCAAAGAGCCTGGGTAACGTGGTCCATCCTCAGGACATTATCAAAAAATACGGGGCCGAGATCTTGCGACTTTGGGTAGCTTCCGAGGACTATCGGGAGGACATCAGACTCTCAGACGAGATCTTGAAGCGCCTGGTGGAAGCCTATCGCAAAATCCGTAATACCTGTCGCTATCTTTTAGGCGTCCTCTGCGATTTTGAACCTCAAAAACATCGGGTTCCCTGGGAAGAACTTCCGGAATTTGAGCGGTATCTTCTTTATCGTCTTGGACAACTCATAAAACGGGTACGCAGGGCGTATGAGGAGTACCAATTTCATATTGTAGTCCAGGAGATACACCGCTTTTGTGTGGTGGAACTCTCGGCGCTGGCCATTGACATCAACCGAGACCGGCTCTACTGCGACCACCCTGAGGATCGACTGCGAAGAGCTACGCAAACCATACTTTATGAAGCCCTAGAGGCCTTGGTGCGCCTCATGGCACCTATTCTTTCCTTTACGGCCGAGGATATCTACCAATATTATCCTTTTCCACGGGAAGCGGAGAGCGTACACCTCCTTTCATTCCCCGAAATAAGTTGGCCCGAGCCGGACGAAGAATTTGTTGAGTCCTGGGAGAGGCGGCTTCTCATAAGGGGAGAGATCACCAAGGCCCTTGAGAAGGCCCGGCAAGAAACCAAGCTTATAAGGAGTTCTCTTGAAGCCGAAGTCCTGGCGGCGGTTCCGGCGGAAAAGCGTCCCATTTTTGCGGATCCCGCCTACTGGGAATACCTGGCCATTGTATCCTCGTTCAAGGTGGTGGAGAGCCTACCCGAGCCTGGAGAAAAGGAAGTCCTTTGGGAGGCCGAGGAGGTCCCTGGGCTGAAGGTTCTAGTGCGACGGGCGCCGGGAAAGAAATGCGAGCGTTGTTGGCAGTGGAAACCGGAGGTGGGGAGCTTAGAGGATTATCCGGCCCTTTGTTCCCGCTGTCGGGAGGTGGTCCGAAGACTCAAGGAAGAGGGTAGGCTCAAGGAATGAGAATCTTTTTTCTTACCGCTTTGGTGGTCGTTTTCTTGGATGGACTCTCTAAGAGTCTTTTATCAAAGGTCCTGCCTTGGAAAATGGTGGTCATCCCCGGGGTTTTTAATTTGGTTAAGGTGCGCAATCCGGGCGTGGCCTTTGGACTTTTGGCCACTTTTGGAGAAAAGGGTCGGCTTGTCTTTATAGGTTTAGCCTTGGTGGGGCTGGTGGTTTTAGTATGGCTTGCGCGTTCCGAAAAAAAAAGAGGCAGCCAAATAGCTTTGGGGATGGTGGCTGGGGGAGCCCTAGGGAATGCCTGGGATCGGTTTACCCATGGAGCGGTCTTTGACTTTTTGGACTTCCATCTCGGCCCCTATCATTGGCCAGCCTTCAACCTTGCGGATGCTGCGATTACCCTGGGGCTTTTTTTCTATCTCTGGGGGCTTAAAAAGTGAATGAGAGATTGCGCTTTTTCTTCCATGAAAGGCTGGCGGCTTATCTCTTCCCCGGCAGAGAACGCGATTTTCGAGCGCTGGTCTTGAAACACCTCTCCGCCTACCTGAGACGTGAAGGTGATTTCTTTCATTTTGCCCCTGAGCATCTGGCCACCCTGAATAAGACCTTTTCGGAATTGAGGTCCTCTTTTAGCAGGGAGCTTGGAGAAGCTCCTCTTCCCTTTAACCTCCTTCCGGAAAAGGCCAATGTTTCCTGGCTTAGACCCGGGAAGCTTTATGTAAGTCCTTCCATGAAGGAAGCCTTAGAGAGGGCTTCTAAAAAACTTGGCTTTTTGTTAACCATTAAACCATGGCAAAATCTTCTCGAAGTTATTTTGCCTACAACCGCTGATCCCGAGGTCCTATTCAGAACCAGAGATCTCCTTTGGGTTGGGCAGAAGGGACCTTGTTTCTATTGTGGTCTGCCCTGGCATCGTAATGCGGATTGCCCCGGACTCAAAGAGATGGTTAGCGGGAAGGCCTTAAAGGCCTATCTTTATCAGACTTTGAAAGACCTCGGGCAGAGTCTCACCCAAAGGCTTTTGAAAGGCGAACTTTTCGCTAAGGAGCTTCAAGGACTCTACGCTCGATACTTTTACTTACAGCCGGCCTTCCTGCGCATCCTTTACTACAAAGTCCCGGAATGGTCCCATTTTTCTCAGGTCAGTTTGGGGAAAGAGATTCCCACCAAAGGAGGTCATCTTCTCATAGCCTTGGAAAATCTTCACACCGGGAACCTTAAGGAGTCTGAAAAGAGGTTCTTGGCCGCAGGTGATCCTTCTGATTATCGGGTAGGATTGGGACTGTGTCATCTGGCGATCTTACAGGAAGATTATGAACGGGCCCTTTACTATTTCGAAGAGGTGAAGACCGAAAACCTCCCACCGCTGGTCCAGACCTCCATTTTGCTCTTAAAAGCTCGTATCTATGAGATGCAGAAAGATTTTGTCTCTGCTGAGCGTTTTTATGCCGAAGCCTTAAAGAAGGACCATTCGGCGGTGCCCGCTACCTATCATAAACTTTTGGTTTCCTTTTATCTCGGAGGGACCGAACGTGATCTTTTTCGCTTGTCTCCCTTGCTTGGCCATCCGGTGATTTTTACTCTGGCGTTCCTTGAGCCGGCCTTTTTGCTTTTTGGTAAAGAGCTAGAAAAGGAATTGCTTTCCCGAATAGAGAAGAAACAGGCCGAGGCTTTAACGACACTCCGGAAGGCCGAAGATGGCCTTCATCGCCTGAAACAACTCCTTTCCGAAGAAGAACTCTCTGCTCTTGAGGATCAGCTTAGTAATTTTCGGGAGAAAATATATAAAGGTTGCTTTTTCGAACTTGAGAAGGCGGCCCTTGAGGCTATGGAATTGAGTCTGGAGATTCAGGGATACACTTATCGGAAAATTCGGGAGATCCGAGAGCGGATATCGGAATTTTTTTCTCGATATCATGCACTCAAGAGATATTGGTCTAGCTACCCCTATAAGTATGGAGAATCCGTGTTCAATCAGAGATTACGCGAGGTCGGTAACCGTTTGCTTCGCTTAGAGCAGCGCCTCGGCAAGGATCCGATCAAAGAATTCCGCAGTCTTCTAAAAGAGGCTGCCAATATTCACAGTTTGATCGAAACTTTAGAGCAGGAGAAGAAGAGACTCGAGGCCAAAAGACTTTTCCGAAAACAACTATCTACCTTTCTCAAGGTGTTTGTTGTGGGAGAGATCCTTCTTTTTCTGCTCTATTTTTCGGTGCCTTCCTTTCTGGCGGTCACCGCTCCAGAACTTCTGCCCTATCTGCCACTTAGTTTTTCTTCTTTTTTAGGGGCCTCGTTTCTACTTTTTATCTTGGCGCTCTTTTGGGCCCTTTTCCGGCGTTGACCCCCTCTTGCACTCCCCTTCTTAATGATTATATTAGCAACCGACCTTTGAGAGTGCTAATAAAAATTTCTAAAGGAGGGGGTTGCTATGAAGATCAAGCCGCTTCATGATCGTATTCTGGTTCAACGTCTGGAGGAGGAGGAGAAGACTGAATCAGGAATTATTATTCCCGACACGGCCAAGGAGAAACCTGTAATGGGGAAGGTAATTGCCGTAGGAGATGGCCGAATTCTTGAGAACGGTCAGCGGCAGCCCCTGGCGGTCAAAGAGGGCGACCGGATCCTCTTTGGGAAATACGCCGGGACGGAGGTCAAGATCAAAGGGGAAGAATACCTGATTATGCGTGAAGACGACGTGCTTGCCATTATTGAGGAATAAAAATCCAAAAAATTCAAATAGGGAGGTGAGGATATGGCGGCCAAGGAAATCATTTACGATGTGCAGGCTCGGGAAAAGCTCCTTGCGGGTGTAGACAAACTGGCCAATGCCGTAAAGGTGACCCTGGGCCCTAAAGGCCGTAACGTTGTTATCGAAAAGACCTTTGGTTCTCCGACCATCACCAAGGACGGTGTTACGGTGGCCAAGGAGATCGAACTTGAGGACAAGTTCGAGAACATGGGTGCTCAGATGGTCAAGGAGGTGGCCTCTAAGACTAGTGACGTAGCTGGTGATGGAACCACCACGGCCACCGTTTTGGCTCAGTGCATCTTTCGTGAAGGTACCAAGCTGGTGGCGGCTGGTATCAATCCTATGGCCCTCAAGCGCGGTATTGACAAAGCTGTGGAAGTAGTGGTGAAGGAGCTCGAAAAGATCGCCAAACCCTGTAAGGATCGTCAGGAGATCGCTCAGGTAGCTACCATTTCGGCTAACAACGACGAGACCATCGGGAATATTATTGCCGACGCTATGGACAAGGTCGGTAAAGAGGGTGTGATTACGGTTGAGGAGTCCAAGAGCCTTGAGACTTACCTCGATGTGGTTGAAGGTATGCAGTTCGACCGCGGTTATATTTCTCCTTACTTTGTAACCGATCCCGATAAGATGGAGTGCGTACTTGAGGATCCTTATATCCTCATCCATGACAAGAAGATCAGCTCTATGAAAGATCTCCTTCCGGTCCTTGAGCAGGTAGTTCGTTCCGGGAAGCCCCTTCTTGTGATTGCCGAGGATGTGGAGGGCGAGGCTCTCGCTACCTTGGTGGTAAATAAACTCCGTGGGGTACTCCAGTGCTGTGCGGTGAAGGCTCCGGGCTTCGGTGAGCGTCGTAAAGCCATGCTCCAGGACATTGCTATTCTCACCGGTGGAACTCTGATCTCCGAGGAACTGGGCCTCAAGCTTGAGAACGCCCAACTCAAGGACCTCGGTCGGGCCCGTCGGGTGGTGGTAACCAAGGAACATACCACCATCATTGATGGGGCCGGTAAGAAAGAAGACATTGAGGCCCGTGTGAAGCAGATCCGGGCCCAGATTGAGGAGACTACTTCGGATTACGACCGCGAGAAGCTTCAGGAGCGTCTGGCCAAGCTCGTGGGCGGTGTGGCGGTGATCTATGTGGGAGCGGCTACCGAGACTGAGATGAAAGAGAAGAAGGCTCGCGTGGAAGACGCCCTCAATGCTACCCGGGCGGCGGTAGAGGAGGGTATTGTCCCTGGAGGTGGCACGGCTTTTATCCGCTGCCTGCCTGCCCTTGAGAAGCTTCTTGATGAAGTTGAAGGGGACGAGAAACATGGTGTCAAGATCATTATGCGGGCCCTGGAGGAGCCGCTTCGTCAGATTGCGGAAAATGCCGGTTTTGAGGGTTCCATCGTGGTAGAAAAGGTGAAGGCCGAAGATGGTTCCCGGGGCTTCAACGCCGCCAAGGGCGAGTACGAGGATCTCCTGGCGTCCGGAGTGATCGATCCCAAAAAGGTAAGTCGTTCGGCCCTTCAGAATGCGGCCTCTATTGCCGGTCTTCTCCTTACTACCGAGGCCATGGTGGCCGAAAAACCCAAGAAGGAAGAGAAGGCTGGCGCGGGCGCTCCGCCTGAGTTCTAAAGATACCCTTTGAGAGAGGAAACCTAAGAGGGGGCTTCGGCCCCCTCTTTTTATTTTGAGGGTAAAGTTTAAAATTATGTTATGAAACGAACCTTCTGGCTCTTTTTACTGGTAGTTTTACTTTTTGGTGTTCGCATTTCCCCGGCTAAGGCCGTTCTCTCCCCTGAAGATGAGGCTATCTTAGGAAAAAAGATCCTCGCAGAAATTAGGGCCCAGGCCGAGCTGGTAAACGATCCGGAGGTTCTCGCCTATTTGAAGCGTATAGGTCAGAACCTGCTTGAAAAGGCAGGCCCAAAGTATTTCCCGTTCAAGTTTTTCATCATCCGAGATAGCAGCCTCAACGCCTTTGCGGTACCTGGAGGTTATATCTTCTTTACCTCTGGTCTGATCGAAGAGGTTGACCGGGAGGATGAATTGGCAGCGGTTATGGCCCACGAGATTGCTCACGTACAGGCCAGGCATGTGGCCCGCAGACTTGAGGCCTTGAAACGTCTTCAGATCGCCACCGGAGCTGTGACCATCGCGGGTCTTCTCTTGGGAGGCGGTAAGGCTGGCGGGGCTATTGCGGCTACGAGTTCGGCTCTAGCCCTTACTCGGGCGCTCTCTTATAGCCGAGCGGATGAAGAAGAAGCCGATCGTCTGGGCTTTGAGTATCTGATAGCCGCGGGTTACGATCCACAAGCCTTTCTTACTATTCTCAGCAAGATAGTTCGACACCGGTGGCTCCTTACCCAGAATGGCCCCAACTATCTTCTTACTCATCCGGCCCCTCCGGAACGGCTTACTTATCTTGAGACCGTGGTGGAGAAATACAAAACCCGTCCCTGGCGTCGGACGGATCCTCTTTATCTTCGTCGCATACAGGTAAGACTCAAGGTTATAACTCATGATCCTGGAACCCTGGTAGTCCGATACCGAGAGGCCCTAAAGTATTCTCCAAGAGACCCCTTGCTTCATTACGGTCTAGGCATGGCATTGGCCAAAAGAAGATTCTTCAAGGAAGCCATCAAAGAGTTGCTCTACGTGGTTTCGGTTTACCCCGAAAAGGATTACTTTCGCCTGGATTTGGCTGAGGTTTACTTTTCTGCCGGTAGATATCAAGAAGCCCTTCAGGTTTTAGAGGGCTATCTTCGATACCATCCCGAAGAGGTGCGGGCCCGCTGGTTGCTTGCCCGGACCTATCAGGAATTGAAACTCAAGAAAAAGGCCCATGAAGAATTTTTGAAGCTCGAGGACGAACTTTCCGATTTCCCACAATTCCACTTTTATTTTGGGAAACTCCTTTCGGATTTGGGAGAGGAAGGTCGGGCCCACTACGAATTTGGGCGTTATTTTACCTTGAAGGGCGACTTTAAGGTGGCTACTTACCACTATCAAAAGGCCTTAAAAAATCTCCCACCGGATGACCCGTTAAGGGAACAGATAGAAAAGAAGCTTAAGTCCCAAGCTCGCCATAAATCTTGATATTAAGCCCTAATTCTGATATGGGTGATTTATGCTAAAAGGCCTGGTCTTTATAATCGGAGCCTATCTTTTGGGCTCTGTCCCTTTTGCTATTCTAATATGTAAACCTTTTGGGATAGATCCTCGAAAGGCAGGCTCCGGAAATCCGGGAGCCACCAATGTGGCCCGACTCTTGGGGAAAAAATGGGGATTCCTTACCCTTGTCGGTGATTTGGGAAAGGCCCTTGGCCCGGTGGCGTTGGCTAAATATCTCTTACGAACCGACCCTTACTATTATTGGTGGCTTTCCGGAGTGGGGTTGGCGGCCTTTCTTGGACATCTTTACCCAATTTATCTCCGTTTCCGAGGAGGAAAGGGGGTGGCCAGTGCTACCGGCGTTTTGCTTCTTCTCTGTCCACTGGCAGTAGGGATAAGCCTACCTCTATTTATATTTTCGGTGGCCCTTAGCGGGTACGTATCGGTAGGTTCCCTTCTGGCCTCGCTTTCGGCACCCTTATGGGTGTATCTCTTCTGTCCCCGAGTTCCCTATATGATACTGGCTTCTTTTATGGCCGTTCTCATTTGGATCAAACACCGCGAGAATATTAAACGTCTCCTTCGAGGAGAGGAGAAGAGTTGGCGTAAGCGCTAGTTTCAGCCGATAAGATATTTAGAACATGGGTATAAGAGAAGCTTTGAAGAAAAAAGGTTACCCCCTGGGAGATTATCTCCTTCGGGCCTCAAATGATGAGCTAGAGGCCTACCTGGAGGGTGCAAGCATACCTTCGGCTGAGGAATGGGCAAAGATTAGGGAAGAACTTTCCAATCTCGGGCTTTCGGGAATTTTAGAGAAGCCGGAAGTAAAGAATGGCAAGATCGTTGTCGCCCGGGGTAAACCGCCTACGCCTGGGGAGGATGGCCGTCTGGAGCTTTTGGTAGACCTCTCCCATGGTCCAAGGGAGGTTGATAAGAATCGTATTGATTTCCGAGAAATGAATCTGGTGGTTTCGGTTAAGGCCGGAACTCCGATCATAAGGCACATTCCTCCTAAGCCAGGACAACCGGGCTGTAATATTTGGGGAGAGGTTATCCCTCCGCCTCCGGTAAAGGATGTCTCTTTCAATTACGGCGAAGGCCTTCGTCCTGATGAAAAAAACGAGATCCTTATCGCCGAAAGGGACGGGTGCCTGATCGAAAAACAAGGGAAGCTAAATTTGGTTCCCACCTATACCCTTGAAGGGGATGTGGACTGGAAGTCGGGAAATATCCGGTTTTATGGGGAAAAACTGGTCGTTACTGGCGGAGTCAAGCGGGGCTTCAAGGTCCTAGCTGAAGGAGACGTGGAGATCGGCGGTGGCGTGGAAGACGGGACCGAGATCAAAGTAGACGGCGATCTTTCTGTAGGGGGTCTCATTCATGGTGAGAATACCTTCGTTGAGATCTCTGGAAAGGCTATTATCAAAGCCATTGAATACGCTACGGTTAAAGTGAAAGGCTCTCTAACGGTCAAAGACTATATTCTTCAAGCCCGAGTTAAAGTAGGAAAGAACCTTTCCGTGATCGAGGGCCGAGGACTTTTGGCCGCTGGGGAGGTGGAGGTCGGCGAAGGGGCGGTGATTAAAGTGGTTGGCAACGAATCTTTTATGCCAACCTATATCAAGGTGGGCCATCCTTCGGAAATTTTTGAAGAGATCGAAAAACTTAAAGCGGAACTGCTCCTTCTTGATGAGACCACGGAGAAGCTCCGCAAGGCCATGCTTCTGGGGCTTAAACTCAAAAAGGAAGGTAAACTTACCCCGGAAAAATTCCGGATATTACAGAAGATTCAAGCGGTCTTTAGGGAGAAGATGTTCGAACAGGCTGATCTTCAAGAAAAAATCAAGCAAAAGGAAGAAGAACTCCTATCTTATCAGAATTATACCTTACAGGTACTGGAGAAGGTCTACCCCGGGGTAAGAGTTTTTATTGGAAGAAATAAATACGAGGTCAAAAGCGAAATTTCTGGCCCGGGAGAATTCTATCTTGAGGACCAGAAGATAAAATTTCGCCTCCTTTCAACATCTAGATAGTCTTCTCAGGAGACTTAAGAACCTTTCGGCAGATTGCAGGTCTTCAAAATCGAAGCGGAAACGAGGGCGTCCTTTTACTACTTCGACCTTTACTTTAGCCCCTGAAAGTTCGGCGAGTTCTCGTCCCAGGGCCTCAAGATCCGGATCCGGAAGGGCTTTTTTCTTTTGGGGCCGGCCTTCCTTTAATCTGTTTACCAGCCGTTCGGTTTCTCTTACCGAAAGTTTGCGTTTCAGGACCTGATCTCTAGCCTTGAGGATGAGCCCTTCATCTTCTAAGGCTAAAAGGGCTCGGGCGTGTCCAGCCGAAAGCCTTTCCTCAAGCAGATCTTCCTTTACTTTTTCCGGAAGCTTGAGGAGCCTTAGGGCATTGGCCACTGTGGAGCGATCTTTGCCTACCCGACGGGCTATCTCTTCTTGGGAGAGACCGAATTCGTCTATAAGGCGCCGGTATCCCTCGGCCTCCTCAAGAGGATTAAGATCCTCGCGCTGAAGGTTTTCGATAAGGGCTACACTCAAGGCCTCCTCATCCGAGAAGTGTTTTATCAAAACCGGGACTTCTGAAAGGCCGGCCATCTTAGCGGCCCTAAGGCGTCGCTCCCCAGCTACTAGTTCGTAGGTCCCCGGGGCAATTTCTCGTACGAGGAGCGGCTGAAGTAGTCCCCGACTTTTGATGGAGGCTGCAAGCTCTGCTAGGGATTCCTCGGAGAAGTTTCGCCGAGGCTGGAAGGGAGAGGGTAAGATGGCAGAAATTGAGACCGTACGGAGTTCACCTTCAGCCTCCGTTTCCGAGAGAAGGGCCGAAAGACCACGACCTAGCCTTCTATCTTTTTTCTTTCCTGGCACGCTTTAGGACCTCCTCGGCTAGGGAAAGGAAAGCTTGAGCTCCTTTCCCTTGGGGATCGTATTTGGTAATGGGGATGCCATGGCTCGGAGCCTCACTCAAGCGTACTGTGCGAGGAATGAGAGTTTCGAAGACCGTCCATTTGAAGTGTTTGCGGGCTTCCTCAGCTACCTCCCTAGAGAGTCGATTACGGACATCATGCATGGTGAGGACGATCCCGAAGATGAAAAGATCTGGATTGAGATTCTCTCTTATTCGTCTTAGGGTCTTTACTAGAAGTGAAAGCCCCTCAAGGGCATAGTATTCGCACTGAAGGGGGATGATTACGCCCTTTGCAACACAAAGGGCGTTCACTGTAAGGAGGCCCAGTGAAGGGGGACAGTCAAGGATTACGAAATCGTAGCTGGTTATAATTCCGGAAAGGACTTGTTTCAAACGCCATTCTCTTCCAGGAAGCGAGGAAAGTTCTAGTTCCCCCCCAGCCAGTTCTACCGAGGATGGGATGAGATCTATCCCAAAAGGAGTGTTTATTATGAGATCCTTTAGGGGAGCCTTTCCACAGAGAGCAGCATAGAGACTCCTTCTCGCAGCTACCCTTACTCCTAGGCCGCTGGAGGCGTTAGCCTGAGGATCTAAATCTACGAGAAGGACTTCGTAGCCATGTTCGGCCAAGGCGGCCGAAAGGTTGATGGCCACGGTAGTCTTGCCCACCCCGCCTTTTTGATTAGCCAGTGCTAGGATCAAGATTTCTTTTCCAAAATATGTTTTTCGAGAATCTGCGAAAGTTCGTCCATGGTGTAAGGTTTGCGTAGTATATCCACAAAAGGAAGATCTTTCACTATCTTGCGAACATCATCTAGGGTATAGCCGGTGGAAAGGATAGCTTTGACTTGGGGATCTAACTTTCGGAGTCGTTCAATGGTCCAGACTCCGCCCTTTCCGCCGGGAACCGTAAGATCAAGGATTACTAGATCAAAAGGGTTACCGGTTTCAAGCGCTTTTCGATATTTCTCTAGGGCCTCTTCTCCGTCTTCGGCAGTCTCTACCGAAAGCCCCATAAGGGTCAAGGTCTCTTTGAGTAGGATGCGTATAGATTCTTCGTCGTCCATTACCAAAACCTGCCCAGAAAATATTTTAGGTTCTCTTATTAAGGTCTTTTTTTCAGAGCGAGATTTCTTTTTGCTTTCCCCCGCCGGAAGAAAGATTTTAAAAGTGGTGCCCTTTCCAGGTACGGAATGTACGGAGATTTCTCCATTATATCGTTCTACCACGGTCTTTACCACCGAGAGGCCGATGCCTGTGCCGGCAGGTTTGGTGGTAAATCCGGGCTCAAATATTTTGGGCAAGATGTCTTTGGGGATGCCTGGTCCGGTATCCCGCACCACGATGACTACGCGATCGTCCACGTGGACGGCCTGAATGAATAGCTCTCCGCCCTCCGGCATAGCCTCTTTGGCATTGAGGATAAGATTCTGGATCGCCTGGGCCAAGTGGGTAGGGTCAATCTTTACTGGAGGGAGACCTTCTGGGATTTCTAGATGGAGTTTTATAGCCGAGCCATGGAGAAGAAATCGGGCCAGTTCTCCCAAAAAACTCCTAAGATCTACTTCCTTGGGCACGGGAATGTCGCCCTTGGAAAAGGTCAGAAGATCTCGGGCCAAATTCCTGGCCTCACAGGCTACCTTTTCGGCTCGTTTAAGGATATTTTTGAGCTTTTGGTCTTCGGTTAACTTTTGCGCCAATTCCAAGTTGCCTATAATGGAAGCTAGAATATTGTTGAAATCGTGTGCAATTCCTCCAGCTAGAAGTTCAAGGGCCCGATGTTTTTCTAATTGCAATCGTTTTTCTTCTAACTTTTTCCTTTCTGAGATGTCCTGAATTATCCAAAGATAGTAAAGCTTGTCCGGCAATTGTATGATAGAAAGGAAGATTTCTGCCGGAAAAACAGTACCATCTTTTCGTTTGGTCTGGAGTTCGAATCTCTGATTAGCCAGGTGACTATTACCGATTTTGGGTATCTGTTTAAAACTTGCAAGTGCACCCTTGTAAGAATTTGTCGAGGCTAAGATTAGATGGAAGCTCTTCCCCAAAATCTCATCGGTCTTATAGCCAAAAATCTTTTCAGCTGCGGGATTGAAATAGATGATTTTGTCTTGGTCATCTATAAGAATAACACCCAGCGGGGCATTTTCGGCTAAGACCCTAAAACGGGCCTCGCTTTCAATCAATGCTTGTTCGGCTTTTTTACGAACGGTAATGTCCTGGAGGGTTCCCCAAATATGATATTGACCTTCTTCTTTTACCATTTTGAGCGTCAATGCTACCCATAATTTTTGGCCAAGAAAGTCTTTGATTTCTAGTTCATAGCCTGAAATCTCTTTTTTCTTTTCCAATTCTTGAAGAAGCCGGTTTCGATCTTCCTGGTTTACATAAAAATCGCTGGTCTTGAATCGGGTTAGGTCTAAATCCAGGGGGACTTTCAGGAGTTTTCTTAAGGCCGGATTGGCCAGTTTTATGTTCCCTTCCCAATCAGATATAAAAATAGCCGCCGGACTTTCCTCGAAGACTCTTTTGAGCCTTTCCTCAAGGCGCTTGCGACGATCAATATCAAATATGAGGGTGATTTTGAATCGTTCACCGGAAGGAGAATCAAAAGGTGTATTAATAGCTAAATACCAACGCTGATCCTTGGAACAAATGGTCTCCCATTCTATGGTTTTGCCTTTTTCAAAGATAATTTTTTGACGACACCATTTACAAGGTTTGGGACTGCCGTGAATAACCTCGTGGCATTTGTGGCCTATAGGTTCCATGCCTACCCAATTTTTGAAACGCTGGTTGGCGGCCAATATACGGTAATCTTTATCGGAAAGGTAGAAGTATCCTGGAAGGGTATCTACTATTTTTTCGAAAAGATGGCTACCGATAAGGTTGTTTTTCTCGGCGGTGACGTCCCTGGTGATATGAAAACAGGCCCGAATTTTTCCGGATTCATCCCTTATAGGGGCCCCATAAGCCCAGAGCCAGACCTTGAGATGAGGCTCGAAAAATTCTCTAGTTACAGGCTTATCTTCCGTGTGCATCAGGTCGTGCACACAAAAAGGAGGCCTTTCCTCGGTGCCATGGATCAGTTTGTAACAATATCCCCCTTTGATCTCAGAGAGAGGTCTTTTCAAGAGCTTGGACATGGCTGGATTGGCGTAAAGGATTTTTCCTTCAGCATCCACGATCATGACGCCATCAGGGAGGAGATCCAAAAAACTACGGTTTTGGTCGTTGAGGATCATTTAGATGATATTCTAACTGAAAAGAAAACTATAACCAAGTTTCTCTTTCTCGACCGGAAAAGACTTTTGAGGCCTTTACGAAAAGCAGAGGTCTTTTCCTATGTTTCACGTGAAACACGGGTTCGGATAATGCGTTGGGGGGTTACTATGATATCTATCTGGAGGTCATGCTCTTCGGTCGGAACTTTGGGAAGGACTTGTAGCTCATGGATGGTGGTAAGGATCGGGGTCTCAAGGAAGATCTTCCCGGATGAAAGGAGGAGAGCGTATTCCCGAGCCGCAAAACCATCACCCTTGCCCAATCTTTTTCCTTCTGGAGTGACGGCCACGCAACCGGTTACGAAAAGGTCTATCTCAGGTAATTCCTCGAGGGCGAGCCTTTCGCCATAGTGAAAGGCCCCTTTGAGGCTGGCCAGCCGTAGAGGATGGGGTTTGAGTCGGGTGGGGTCAATTAGGAGAAAGGGCTTTTTGCTCTTTGGTTTCGGGGAGCCCAGGATCAGGATTTTTCCTGCGGAGAGTAGTTTGGCCCGTAATGGATACTGGGGGCTGTCGGGATTGACGAAAACTACGCGAGCAGCTTCTACTTCGGGGAGCTCTAAAGCTTTATTAGCGGCCTCTTCTGCGCCTACAAAATTTGGAATACGGCCGTAGGCCCCTGGAAAACGGGCTACCCCTGTTTCCGTAAGTTTTCGCCAGACCTCCTCCCGCAATTGCTGTTGGGCTTCGCCGAGTTTCATCGGTAAGTTCCCATTTTTACGTTTTTTGGAAAAGGCGCAAGGGTTTCAAATTGACAGAGCTTTTTTTTCGATTGGGGTCTTGGAGTCTTTTCTGAGCCATTTTAGCAAAGGGATCCAAGCGTAATATGAGAATTGGCCTTCGTTGGTTTTTAGGTCTTTTCCTGTAGGAGCGATAAAGTAGGGGGCCCGACAGTTGAGACCTTTAGATTGATCTCTTCGGCGAAGTTCAAGCTGGATAGGGGCTTCTGAGTTCGACGGCAGGGCCCAGATGACTTCCTTTTCTCGAAGCTGTCAAGGTTTTAGTAGTTTAAACCTCCTCTTGAGGGAGACCAGGGTAGAGCAAGGCCTTTGAGGTTCATTAACGCCCTTATCAGGGCCTCGTGGAGAAGATTCTACATTCAGCCTACCGAAAGAAGGCTGGAAAGAGTAGGAAAAAGTAATAAAACGGAGAAGTGGAGAGATCTTAAACTAATATTCAAGTTTTGGAGTTTAGGGGAAGATTATAGTATAATCCGCCCTTAAAAGGGAAGGGGGATGACCAAAAAAGTTTTAAGGTGGCTTCTTTTCTTTGGGATGACTGGGATAGTTTCAGCCTGCGGGGGGGTAAAAAATAACGTAGAGGTCGTGCATGTCCCTTTAGGGCCTCCAAAGAAAAAAATTTCTGTCAGCCAGAAGCCTTACACCGTAAACGGGAAAACCTATTATCCCTTGCCCTCGGCCAGAGGATATGTGGAGGAGGGCTTGGCTTCCTGGTATGGACCGAAGTTCCACGGAAGGCCCACGGCCAGCGGGGAACCTTACAACATGTATGCCTTGACAGCGGCTCATAAGATCTTACCCCTAGGTACTTATGTCATGGTGACCAATCTTGAGAACGGCCGGAGGGTAGTGGTGCGGATAAACGACCGGGGGCCCTTCGTGCCGGGAAGGATCATTGATCTGAGTTATGCTGCGGCCAGGACTCTCGGTATGGTAGAAAAGGGCGTGGCCCGAGTAAGAATTGTGGCCCTGGCCGAAGGGAGAAGGACCCCGCGAGGGGTGATCTTTACCCGTTTGCCCGAACTCAAAAAGGGCGAATATTACCTTCAGGTGGGTTCCTTCCAAAATTACGCCAATGCCGTGTGCCTTCGAGAACGGCTTTCCCGCAAGTTCAAACTGGTTCTCATTGAACCCTTTACTCATGAGGGTGCCACTTTTTACCGGGTCAAGATCTTTTTGGCGTATGATCTCGATCAGGCTAGGAGATTGGCCGAAAAACTCAAAAAGGACTTTCCTTCGGCCTTTTTGGTATCCCAATGAAGGAACTTTATTCGAAGCTTCCCCGGCTTGAAAAGAAACTAGGCTTCAGGTTTCGGGATCCAAGTCTTCTAGTAAAAGCCCTCACACATCGTTCCTATGCCGCTGAAAGAAGACTAGGAGATCTTCAGGACAACGAAAGACTGGAGTTTTTGGGAGATGCGGTGCTTTCGGTGGTGATTTCGCATCTTCTCTACGAGAAGTATTCCGGGTGTAAGGAAGGGGATCTTTCTCGAATGCGGGCCTGGCTGGTGCGGGAAGAAAGGCTGGCCCGGGTAGCCGAGCGCATCGGCCTTTCGGAGTTTATCTTGGTTAGCCGCGGAGAGAGCAAAAGCGGAGGCCGGCACAAGGCTTCCATTCTGGCGGGAGCTTTGGAGGCGGTAATAGGAGCGATTTATCTTGATGGCGGCTACGAAAAGGCTTTTTCTTTTGTAAAAAGGATTTTTGGAAGGCTTATTCCTCATGCCGAAAAGGGATTTCTTTCCGACTATCGTTCGCGATTACAGGAAATAACACAGGCCAAGTGGGGAGAAACGCCCGTTTATCGTCTGGTAAGCGAGGAAGGACCTTCACATGCCCCCTCTTTTGAGATGGAGGTTCTGGTAGGAGGCAGGGTTTTGGCCCGAGGACGGGGCCGTTCCAAAAAGGAGGCCGCCCAGGAGGCGGCCCGCCGTGCCTTGAAAAAAATTAGAGAAGAACCTAAAATTTGAGTCAAAATCCACTTTTATTTGGGGGGTAAGCATGAAGAAATTTATAGGAGGCTTGGTAGGTTCTTTAATGATTGGTGGGGTAGCCCTGGCAGGCGGAGGACATGTGGTCAAATGGGGGTATGTGGGCAAGATAGGACCGGCCCATTGGGGAGATTTAGCTCATGAATATTTTATGTGTAAGGTGGGCAAGAACCAATCCCCGGTAGACATTAATTCTTCGGTGACCATTGAAGCTCAGCTTGAGCCTATAAATTTCCACTATCGTGATCAAATAAGTGGTGAGATCGTGAATAATGGTCACACCATTATGGTGGTTCCGAAGGAAGATAATTATATCGTGGTGGATGGCAAAAAATTTCATCTTAAACAGTTTCACTTCCATTCGCCTAGTGAACACACCGTAGAAGGGAAATATTACCTCTTGGAGTTGCATTTCGTACATCAGGCAGATGACGGACAGTTGGCGGTAATTGGCGTTGTTTTTGACCGAGGAGCCGAGCATCCGGAGATTGCCAAGTTATGGAAAGAGGCCCCAGAACACGAGGGGAAGAAGGAACTGAAAAGTCTGGTGAATATGCAGGCCCTTTTGCCCGAAAATCTGGACTATTACCGGTATAGCGGTTCTCTTACTACGCCGCCCTGTTCCGAAGGGGTTATATGGCTTTTCTTGAAAAACCCCCTTCAGATCTCCGAAGCCCAAGCTGAAAAATTTAAAAAGATTATGGGCTTCGAAAACAATCGTCCGGTTCAGCCTGTGAACGCTAGGAAGATTCTTAAATAAGTAGTATTTTAGTTTTTTAAAAAACGGGCGTCCGACAAGAGACGGGCGCCCTTTATTAATTTTGGGGAGAAAGGAGTTTTAAAGTGGAAGAAAAAAAGGAGGTTTCCAAAGAGGAGGGCTATCGTTCAGGGTTTGTGGCCCTGATCGGGCTCCCCAATGTAGGCAAATCCACCCTTATGAACCAGCTTATCGGCACTAAGGTGGCCATCACCACTCCTAAACCTCAGACCACCCGGTTCCAGATCCGGGGCATCCTTACCGGACCGAATTACCAGGTGGTCTTTGTGGATACCCCGGGTATCCACAAAGCCAAGGAACTTTTCAATCGCTTAATGGTAGAACAGGCGGTCAAGGCCATCGAGGAAGTGGACGGAGTAGTTTGGGTAGTAGATGCGGCGGACAGACGTCCCCGGGAGGAGGAACAAATCCTTGAGATCCTGCGCCGGACGGAAAAGCCAACTATTCTGGCCCTTAACAAGATCGATCTTGTTAAGAAAGCCGAACTTCTTCCCGTGATCGATTTCTTTTCCAAACTTTATCCTTTCAGGGCCATTGTCCCCATTTCTGCCCTAGAGAGGGATGGGCTTTCCGAGCTCACGGAAGAAATCGTGGCCATGTTACCGGAGGGCCCGCCTTATTATCCTCCAGAGATGGTTACCGATCAGCCGGAACGGCTTTTGGCAGCCGAAATAATCCGGGAAAAGCTCTTTATGTTGACCAGACAAGAAATTCCGTATTCAACGGCGGTGGTGGTAGAGGAATTTCGTGAGGATCCGGAGAAGAAAGTGCTCTATATTCAGGCGGTGATCTATGTGGAGAAAGACTCTCAAAAGGGTATCGTGATCGGCAAAGGGGGACAACTTTTGAAAAAGATTGGGACTCTAGCTCGGGAGGAACTGGAATTTATCCTAGGTAAAAGGATCTATCTAGACCTTTGGGTCAAGGTCCTTCGAGGGTGGCGAAAAGAGGAACGCCTATTGAGGCGACTCGGTATCCCTCTGGTTTAGTGTTACTTTTAAGTGACATCTTGGCTCTGGGGATATTAGATAAACAAGTCATGTTGCCCCCTCCTGATGAAAGTTTTGGAGGTTTTTGGGGTGGCATAAAATTTGCAATTAACTAACCAAAAATCTTTGAGGGTTAGGTTTATGGCAGATTGGCAAAAAACGGTAGCAGGGCCGGTGATCCTAGAAGGAGTTGGGGTCTTTTCTGGCAAAAATATTCGGGTGGAACTTTGGCCGGCTCAAGTTGAGGCCGGCATTGTGTTTGAACGGTCGGATCTCAAAGGTCGACCTCGGATAAAGTTGTGCCCTGAGAATGTTGTGGGCACGGAAGGGGCTACGGTTCTTTCGGACGGGAAAAATGACATTTTTATGGTAGAACACCTGCTTTCGGCCTTACATGGTTTAGGGATAGATAACGTCTTTGTGCGAGTTTATGGAGCCGAGCTTCCTCTCTTGGATGGTTCGGCTGAGCTTTACGTGCGTGAGATCATGCGGGTTGGTCTCAAGCTTCAGCCGAAGAGAAAACGTTATATCGAAATTCTCAGGCCTTTTGAGGTCAGAAATGGAGTGGGAAGAATTACTTTTAAACCGGCTTCAGAACTCAGGCTCTCCTTTCATATCCATTTTGACCATCCTCTGATAAGGGATCAGAAGTTGTCTCTCCGGATCACGCCGCTTACGTATCAGAGAGAACTAGCCTTTGCTAGGACTTTCGGATTCAAAGAGGAGCTATTGAGACGTAAAGAAAGAGGTCTCCTTAAGGGAGGAAGCTTACAGAATGCTATTGTGCTTGATGAAAAAGGACTTCTTAATGGAGATGGCCTCCGAACCGAGGACGAATTTGTGCGCCATAAAGCCTTAGATCTCCTGGGGGATCTCTATATAACTGGCCTTACTTTTAAAGGTGAGATTTCAGCCGAATTTTCGGGGCACAAGCTTCACATTGAGGCCGTGAAGAGTCTTCTTGCGGCGCCGGAAATTACTAGACTTTCGGATGGTTTACCTCCGGTGGCTCTTTTCTTTTTTTCAAAGGTCCCCCCTGGGGTTCGGCCTCGTCTTTAATTTAAGGTGTTGACCTTCCTAAAAGCATGGTAAAATTCTTTAAAGGTAGGGGGTGGGGGTCTCCTTCCATCTTCTACCTCTAATAAATTTTAATAAAAAGGAGTTTGTATGCGCAGGGTTAAAGAAGGTGATGTGGTAAGTATCTATTGTGTAGGGATGTTGGAAAACGGCGAGGTGTTTGAACGTACTCCCGATGGAGAGCCTTTTTATTTTGAAGTGGGCTCTCCAGAGATCATTCCGGGGCTGTCCGAAGCTGTGATCGGAATGGCTGAAGGTGAGGAGAAGGAAGTACTGCTTTCCCCGGACAAGGCCTTTGGGGAACGGGATGATAACTTGGTCAAAGAGATCCCTCGGGCTGCTATTTCTCTGGAGACCGAGCCCCAGGTAGGTATGATGTTAAACCTTATTGTGGACACCCCTCAAGGGGAGATGCAGTTTCCCGCCTTGGTAACCGCAGTGAATGACGAAAAGATTGTCTTGGATCTCAATCCCCCTCTAGCCGGCAAGAACGTCATCTTTAAGATCAAGCTGGTCGGTATTCACGATGGGGAAGAGCTAACTATCTAAGGCCCTGAGGACTTCTTCCGAGATACGAAAACTTTCCTCCGGGCCCGGAAACCTACGCTGTTTTACGTCTTCGGCGTAAGTGGAAACGGCCCGGAGAATTTCTTTGGAGACCTCTGCGTAAGTCCTTACGAACTTGGGCTTAAATCGAGGCCAGAGCCCGACTACATCATGAAAGACCAAGATCTGGCCGTCAGTGTGAGGACCGGCCCCGATGCCGATGGTGGGGACAGGGACCTTCTCGGTAATGCGGCGGGCCAGCTCGGAGGGGACACATTCTAAAATAAGGGCAAAGACCCCAGCTGAAATCAGGGCCTCGGCGTCCCGCATAAGTTTGCGAGCAGAGTCTAGATCGCGTCCCTGAACCTTATATCCTCCTAAGGCTGAAGCTCGTTGAGGCGTAAGGCCGATGTGCCCCAGGACCGGGATACCGGCTTTAACTACGGCATTAACGATTTCGGACACTTCTTCGCCGCCTTCGATCTTTACGGCCTGGCAACCCCCTTCTTTGAGAAATCGGCCGGCATTAAGTATAGCCTCCGGCGGGCCGGTCTGATATGAAAGAAAAGGCATGTCTCCTACCAGGAGGGCCTTCCGAGCCCCCCGGGCCACTGCCCGGGAAAAGATGAGCATCTCTTCCATGGTGATGGGGAGGGTGTCCTCGTGTCCTAGCACCACCATGGCTGCGGAATCACCAATGAGAATAAGTTCTACGCCGGCCTCTTCGGCTAGCCTGGCCGAGATCACATCATAGGCCGTAAGAGCCACGATAGGTTCTTTTCCTTTTTTAGCCTGGATTTCTGGTATGGTTAAACGGGCCATGGTTTCAGTTCTCCCATAGGTTATTGTTAAGAGGTATTTCCGGTGAAACCTGTTTTAAATATATGTAGGCTCGCTCCGTGAGCATACGACCTTTGCGGGTTCGGCGCAAGAGACCGCACCGGATGAGATAGGGTTCATAGATGTCCTCTAGGGTCTGGGGGTCTTCACAGAGGGCGGTGGCCAAAGTTCCCAGTCCCACTGGACCTCCGTCGAATTTTTCGAGGATGGTAAGGAGAATGCGTCGGTCAAGCGGGGAAAGGCCTAAGGGATCGAGATCCATTAAGGCAAGGGCTTTTTCGGCGACCTCTTTAGAGATTTCTCGGCTACCATTTACCTCGGCATAATCCCTTACTCGGCGGAGCAGGCGGTTGGCAATCCGAGGGGTGCCTCGGGAACGGGAGGCGATGACTTGGGCTCCTTCAGGGGTGATTCGAAGGCCTAGAATCTCGGCTGAGCGGGCTATGATGCGGGCCAAGGCCTTCTCACTGTAGAATTCTAGTTTGAATACTATGCCGAAGCGGTCGCGCAGAGGGGCGGAGATCAATCCCGGGCGGGTGGTGGCGCCGATAAGAGTAAAACGGGGAAGTTTTAACCGTACGGCCCGAGCCCCAGGTCCCTTCCCCACCACCAGATCTAGGACGAAATCTTCGATGGCCGGATAGAGCACCTCCTCACAGGCCCGGGGAAGGCGATGGATCTCGTCTATAAAGAGGATATCCCGTTCTTCAAGAGTGGTAAGAATGGCTGCAAGATCCCCGGGTCTTTCAAGGGTGGCGCCAGAAGTGATCTTGAAATTCACTCCTAACTCGTGAGCGATAACTTGGGCCAGGGTGGTCTTCCCCAAACCGGGGTAGCCGGTAAGAAGCACGTGATCTAAGGCTTCATTACGGGCCTTGGCCGCCGAAAGATAGATCTCAAGCTCCCGTTTGATATCTTCCTGGCCGATATATTCCTTTAAAGTCTTAGGACGCAGAAGATCCACGGAGAAATTATATAAAGCTTTCAGGCTGGTGAGAAGCGTTTTAAGGCCTTACGTAAAAGTTCGTCCAGATCTTCTTTACCGGTAAAGACTTGGGACAGAGCTTCTTCAGCCTCCACGGCTGAGAAACCCAGGTTTTTGAGGGCCGTGAGAGCCTCTTCATAGATGGGAGATCGTTCCCTATGGCGTCTTTTGAGTCCGAGTCGAGCTCTTAGTTCCACGCAGAGTCTTTCGGCCCTTCGAGGACCGATGCCAGGGACCCTGGAAAGGGCCGAGACGTCCTCAGTTCGTACCGCCTCCTCGAGTTCCTGCGGGCTAAAAAGGGCCAGAAGATTTAAGGCCAGTCGGGGTCCGATCCGCGGAAGCGAGGAGAGCAAGAGGAAGGCCTCCCGGTAGGTGTCATCCGGGAAACCATACATTTCAAAGATTTCTCCCCGAAGAAACACGCAGACCGAGATCCGGACTTTTTCTCCCGGAGGAGGAAGGTTTTCGGTAAAGGTAAAGGGTACGAAGATTTCCCAGACCAGAGGGCCGGTCTTAAGCCAGAGCTTCCCGGGAATCTTTTTGGTTATCTGACCTGTGATCTCAGAAAGCACGGTTTATCCGATAAAAATGCGTCAGGGCCAAGGCCAAAGCATCCGCGGCGTCGGTTTCAAGGGGTTCTTCAATTTCTAGGGTCTGTTTTACCATGTAGCTAACCTGTTCCTTCCCGGCCCTTCCGTTTCCCGTGAGTTCGGTTTTAACCTCAAGAGGGTGATAAGTAAAGAGGGGGAGGCCGGTCTGCCCTACAAGAAGAAGGATTATCCCCTGGGACTGCCCCAAAGAGAGAGCCGCCCGCGGATATCTTTCAGGGATAACTTCTTCAAGGGCAATCACCTCCGGCTGAAATTCCCGCAGGATCTTTCCGAGCTCCTGATAAAGCCTATAGAGTCTTTCGGGGAGTCCATTACGGTTGCCGAGTTTTATAACCCCCCAGGCCAGGGCCCGAGGGGGATTTTGTCCTTCGATGAGTCCGTAACCTGTTACCCTGGACCCGGGGTCAAGGCCGAGGATTCGCACGTTCTAAGTTCCGGAGAGTTTTTCCATCAGGTTTTCCGGGATATCGAAATTGGCATAAACTTGCTGCACGTCGTCATGCTCTTCCAGCATTTCCATGAGGCGTAGCATCTGCTGAGCGGTCTTTTCGTCTTCGAGTTTAACGGTGGTTTTGGGTACCAAGGTCACCTTGGTCGAGGAGGGAGAAAAACCGGCTTTTTCGATGGCGGCTTTTACTTCTTCAAAATCTTCAGGGGTGGTGATGATTTCAAACTCGCCTTCGTAGCTACGGACATCCTCGGCTCCGGCTTCGAGGGCTACCTCAAGAACCTGATCTTCAGAGAGACCATCTCTGGGGATCACGATCAGCCCCTTCTTTTCGAAGATCCAGGCTACGGCTCCGGGTTCTGCTAAATTCCCACCGCATTTGCTGAATATGTGGCGAAGTTCGGAGACTGTCCGACGACGATTATCGGTAACACTTTCGATGAAGACGGCCACTCCTCCAGGACCATAGCCTTCAAAAGTGGCCTCTTCATACTGGGTACCTTCTTCAAGACCGAGGCCTTTACGGATGGCCCTTTCTATATTCTCTTTGGGCATGTTAGCCGCTTTGGCTGCGGCGATGGCAGCTCGAAGCCGCGGATTGGAGGAAGGATCTCCTCCTCCTATTCGAGTGGCTACAATAATTTCTCGGGTGATCTTAGTGAAAAGCTTCCCGCGCTTAGCGTCCTGAGCAGCCTTTTTCCGTTTGATCTGAGCCCAATGAGAATGTCCTGCCATCTCCAACCTCCCTCTTTCTGAGCTGCCATATTATAACCCAATCTGAGCGATTTTGGTTGACGTATCCTTTTGGGCTTCGTCCCCAACCCCATTCTTGAGCTAGGTCAGGCCCTATTCCTATTTTTGCTTAATCCATTAGGCTAGCCAATCCTTTGCGAAGGATATTGCATAACCATTGATTTTACTGATCAAATTTTCATCTTCAGCCTGGATTTGGCCTTCGGAATCGCTCAATTCGGATATAACTTTACTTTCTTCCTGTTACCAGTAAACCCACGGATTTTCTTTTTATATATTTTTATAAGGAATTCCAATAAAAAATTTGCTATTTATTTTATAGCATGATATAAATAAGAAATATGAAATTTTGTGAAGGAGAGAGGAGATGAAAACAGAAAAAATCAAAAGAATGCTGACGGGAGTTAGTCTTTCGGCCCTTTTGGCTGCGAGTGGAGGTTTGAGCCTTCCAGCCAGAGCCCTTTCTCAGAGTGGCTGTAGCGGTTGAGGTTCCAAGAAGGGCGGCGGTGCCGCTCAAATGGATATGGACATAAAGTCCTCAAAGAATACCATCGAAAATGCTACTCCAGAGGCTACGGAGAAGGCCTCTGAAGAAAAGCCTGAAGCTCATATGCCTGTCAAACCTTCTGGTAAAAGTGGCTGAGGTTAAGATTAAGGGCCTGGTCAGGCCCTGGGGAATAAGCTTAAAGTGAAGGGCTATTATTTAAACCCTACCCTTGAACTAAAGAGGCAGGGAGGGGACTTTGAGCTCTTCTGGAAAGATCTCAAGACCGACCAAAAGCACCGGGAAAAACCATCTCCCTATGATCTTCTAGCCCTGAAACTTGTCCTTGAAGATAGGGATCTCAGAGAAGTGGCCCACAAAGAGGCGGTCTCATTAAGCGTCCTAAAGGGGGTCCTCAGGTTAGGCGTTAAGAAGGGGTATCTCCTCAAAGAACCTACTCGGGTTGTTCGGTCCGGAAGTCCTTATAAAGAGGCCTGGTTCCCGGGAGAGGATTTTCGTCGGTCGGAGATTTTTACCCTTCAGTGGCACCTTACCCAGCGCTGCGATCTTGCCTGCCGTCATTGTTACGACCGCACCGACCGCAGGCCCTTAAATCTTAAAGAGGCCTTGAGAGTGCTGGATCGTTTCTATGATTTCTGTGAAGAGATGCGGGTCCAGGGCCAGATTTCGTTTTCCGGAGGCAATCCCTTTCTGCATCCCGACTTCTTCGAGCTCTATAGGGAGGCCTCGGAGAGAGATTTTACCCTGGCCATTTTGGGGAATCCGGTACCGGAGGCCTGGTTTGAGAGGATTCTTGCCATTGAACCCCCGGCCTACTATCAGGTAAGCCTTGAGGGCCTTGAAGCTTACAACGACTTTATCCGAGGCCCAGGCCATTTTAGGCGAACGCTTTCCTTCCTAGAAATGCTTAAGGATTCCGGGGTCTCAGCGAGCGTGATGTTGACCCTTCATGCCGGAAACGTCGATCAGGTCCTGCCTCTGGCCAGAAGCCTTTCCGGTCGAGTGGAGACCTTTACATTTAATCGGTTGGCCCTTACCGGGGAGGGCCGAAAACTTTCTCCGGCTGAAAGGGACACTTTTTTTCGTTTGATGGTGGAATTTCTTGAGGAGAGTGCAAACCTGCCTCACCTCCATTTGAAGGACAATCTTTTTAACCATCTGCTTTACCGCAAGAAAGACGAACTTTGTGGGGGCTGTACCGGCTTTGGTTGTGGCGCGGCCTTCAACTTTGTGGCCCTTCTCCCGGATGGCGAGGTCCATGCCTGTCGGAAATTTTCTTCTTATTTGGGAAATATCTTTGAGAACGATCTCTTGGAGATCTATCACTCGGAGAGGTCCGAGAAATACCGCCGGGGGCCAGAGGCCTGCTATGACTGTCGGCTCTACGCTATTTGTCGAGGATGTCTGGCCGTGATCGCCACTTCCGGCCTTGATCCCTTTCGGGATCGCGATCCCTTTTGTCCCGGGCCTGTTAACTGAAGAGTTTGAAGAGGGGGCTTCTCAGATAACGCCGAACAATGAAGCCTGCAAGATCAAAGACCTTATCCGCACGCTCAAGGAGAGGTCCGTCCGCGGTGCAGACGATTTCTCCAGAGAGCACCCGCCTTTCGGCGTCGCGCAATGCTAGAGCCTCACCCGGGAGGGGTAGCTCTTTGAGCCAGATACGGATCCTGGCCGCAAGCTTTCCACTTCCAGAAACGGGGGCATCGAAATAGAAACCGACATGAGCAGGACGAAACCGGCGAAAGAATTTTTCAAGGAGTCCAAGGAGCGAGGGTAGTTCTGGTTCAAGACGCAAATTTTTCCCGGCTCGCACGGCATCTCTTATAAAACCGTCTCTGGCAAGCACAAGGGGGTAACCTCTTAAGGCGTGTGTTAGGGTAGCCAAGACATTGAAGCCGTCAACGCTTACCCGGGCTCCTCTAAGCTCTCGGGCCCTCACCTTCTTTTGCCGGCGGAGAAGGGCCTTTTGCCGGGGAACGGTGGCCCGGATGAGAAGTTCCCTCTCTTCAGCGGTGAGACCGAAGCGATCCCCGATCAATTTGAGACTAGCTCTTTCGGGATAACCGCGATCCAGGAGGTAGGCCAGATCTCTGGCCGCTTCCCTGAGGGCTTTCATAATTTAGCGATACCCCCTGTAAGGGTGCTTGTCTAGAAGCTTAATAGGTAGTAATTAAATAAAACCTTATTCAAAGGTGTGGAGGTTTCCGATGAAGCGACCCATGACCATGGCCGAAAAGATCCTGGCGGATCGGGCCGAGCTTCCGGCGGTAGAACCCGGGGAATTGGTTGAAGTCCCGGTGGATCTGACCTTGGCCAACGATATTACGGCTCCTCTGGCCATAAAGATTTTTGAAGAAACCAAGATCAACCGGCTCTTTGACCCCGATCGCGTTGTGCTCGTTATGGATCACTTTACACCTAACAAGGATATAAAAAGCGCCGAGCAGGTGAGGGTTTGTCGGGAATTTGCCCATCGCTTCAAGATAAAACACTACTATGAGGGTGGGGTTTGCGGAATCGAACACGCTCTGCTCCCGGAGCTGGGGTTGGTGGCCCCGGGGGATATCGTGATTGGAGCCGATAGTCATACCTGTACTTACGGGGCTCTAGGGGCCTTTGCCACTGGAGTGGGCTCTACCGACCTTGCGGCGACTTGGATTACCGGGAGGACTTGGTTTAAGGTTCCGGAGACTATCCGCTTTGTCTATAGGGGAAAACTCAAGCCTTGGGTCTCGGGGAAGGACCTGATTCTGTATACTATTGGAGACATCGGGGTAGATGGGGCCCTTTACATGGCTATGGAGTTCGCCGGAGAGGTTATCCGCAGGCTACCTATGGCGGAGCGTTTCACTATGGCCAACATGGCCATTGAGGCCGGGGGGAAGGTAGGCCTCATTGAGCCTGATCGCCGAACCCTGAACTATGTGCGTAAACACTCTCATAAGGCTCCCAAGATCTATAAAAGCGATCGTAAAGCCCGTTATCGGGAGATCAGGGAATATGACTGTTCCAAGATCGAGCTTCAGGTGGCCTTTCCTCATCTGCCCTCCAACGTAAAACCTGTGACCGAGATTCCAGAGATTCCTATTGATCAGGTGGTGATCGGCTCCTGCACCAACGGGAGACTTGAGGACTTAGCAGTGGCGGCCAAGATCCTCAATGGACGCAAGGTTAATCCCAATGTGCGGACCATTATTATTCCAGCTACGCCCTTTGTGTATCGGGAGGCTTTGAGGCGCGGCTACCTTCGGATTTTCCTAGAGGCCGGAGCCATTATTTCCCCGCCCACTTGCGGGCCCTGTCTCGGAGGGCATATGGGAATCCTCGCCAAAGGTGAGCGGGCGGTGGCTACCACCAACCGGAACTTTGTCGGGCGCATGGGGCATCCCGAAAGCGAGGTCTATCTTGCCGGGCCAGCGGTGGCCGCGGCCTCGGCGGTGCTTGGTCGTATTGGAAGCCCGGAAGAATTGGGATTGAAGGAGGCTTAAATCATGGCTGCTATCCGAGGAAAAGCCTTTAAATTCGGAGATAATGTGGATACGGATGTTATTATCCCGGCCCGTTACTTAAATACTACTGACCCTAAGGAACTAGCCAAACACTGTATGGAGGATGCCGATCCCGAATTTGTCAAAAAGGTCAATCCCGGAGACATCATCGTGGCCGGGAAAAACTTCGGTTGCGGTTCTTCTCGGGAACACGCTCCGGTGGCCATCAAGGCCTGTGGAGTGGCTTGTGTGATTGCCGAAAGTTTTGCCCGCATCTTCTATCGCAACGCCTTCAACACCGGTCTTTTGATATTGGAGAGTACCGAGGCCAGCCGGGATATCGAAGAGGGTGATGAGATCGAAGTGGACCCTGAGGCGGGCGAGATCCGTAATCTCACCAAGGGCAAGGTGTATAAGGTACGGCCTCTTCCACCTTTTATGCAGGAGCTCATTCGGGACGGAGGACTGATTCCTCATCTCATCTGCAAATACCGTAACGCTCGACTTGAAGACGGCTAGTTGACAGGTTGGGGAGGACTTTTAAAATTTGAGGAAGAAGGGCGCGTAGCTCAGTCGGATAGAGCGTTGGCCTCCGGAGCCAGAGGTCGTGGGTTCGAATCCCGCCGCGCCCTCTATTTTTTGGCCTTTCTTTTCTTCTTGGAAGCTCTCTGATCCAGAGAGCAGGAAGTTTGAGACATTCAGGTAGGAACTCCCATTTTTGGCAATAGCACTTTGTTCAAGAAGATCCAAAAGAGAAGGATCAAGAGAATTATTAGTAGATCGGTCATAGGATCTAGGCCTCCTTTATGTAGTTCAGAGCTTGTTTGAGACGCTTCAATACGCGATCCCTTCCCAAAATGCGCATAATTTCAAAAAGCCCCGGGCTTACGGTTTTGCCGGTCAAAGCCACCCGTACCGGCTGAGCGATCTTTTTGAGCTTAAGCCCTAGTTCTTCGGCTAACCCTCGGAAGAGCTTCTCCAAGGCCTCGTCCTCAAACTCGACTTTCGCAAGTTCTTGGAGGAGCCTCTCAAACACCGGTACAATTTCTGGAGTGAGAAACTTCTGAGCGGCTTTAGGATCGTACGAGATTTCCTCCACTAGATAAAACCGCATCATCTCCGCGGCCTCAAGAAGGGTTCGAGCCCGGGGTTTGACGGTCTCAAGGGCCTGGAGGAGATACTCCTTTTCGGGGATGGGCAACCCAAGCTTGGTGATGAAGGGCTTTATTTCTTCGGCAAGTTCCTCCGTGGGGGTGGCCCGGAGCCAGTGGGCGTTCAGAGCCAGAAATTTTTCGGGGTCGAACCGGGCCGCGGATTTGCTCACCCTGGAAAGATCGAACTTTTCGATCATCTCCTCTAAGGTAAAGATTTCCTGGTCTCCGTACGACCAGCCCAGACGCACGAGATAGTTTCGCAGGGCTTGGGGAAGGTATCCTTCCTCCCGATAGGCCAAGATAGAGAGAGCTCCGTGGCGTTTGGAAAGCCGAGTGCCGTCCGGACCCAGGATCATGGGTACGTGGGCGAATTTTGGAGGTTCGGCCCCTAGGGCCTTGTAGAGGAGAATTTGCTTGGGGGTGTTTGAGAGGTGATCGTCTCCCCGGATGACATGCGTGATGCCCATGGTGAGATCGTCCACCACGACTGCAAATTGATAAGTGGGGGTACCGTCGCTTCTTACTAGGATGAAGTCGTCGAGCTCTTGATGGTCAAAGGCCACTGCTCCCCGGATAAGGTCTTCCACCACCGTGGTCCCCACGGGGGGAATTTTTAAACGCAGAACCCGTCCTGGACCAGGGGGGAGATCCTTTTCCCGGCAGGTACCATCGTATTTGGGTTTACGTCCTGCGGCCAAGGCCTCCTTACGTTTGCGTTCGAGTTCATCGGGGGAGCACTCGCAGTAATAGGCCTTGCCCTCCTCGTAAAGCCTACGGGCATATTCCCTATAGATCTCGAGGCGCTGAGATTGGAAGTAGGGACCTTCATCCCAATAAAGACCAAGCCACTCCAGGGCCTCCCGGATGGAGTCCACATATTCCTGCCGGGAGCGCTCCCGGTCGGTGTCCTCAAAACGGAGGACGAAGAGCCCTCCGTGGTGTCTGGCAAATAGCCAGTTAAAAAGGGCCGTGCGAGCCCCTCCTAGGTGAAGATGTCCCGTGGGACTGGGTGGAAAACGGGTCTTGATTTTGTTCATGGTACCCTCTACCACATCAGAATTCCACCGTAGCCTACCACCTGAGCGTAGTCTCCGGAGACCTCTCCGGAGGTGGCGTATTTTACCAGTTCGGCTTGCGAAGCGTCTAGATGGCGGGCTGCTTCTATAGTCACCGCCGTGGGAATGACACCACACATACTGATGTTCTCGCGGAAGACCACCTCAAGTAGCCCTTTGGTATCAAACGCAAGGATGCGTTCAATGGCTAGGCGATCCTTGGCCCGGGCTACCTCGTCTGGGACGTAATGACTGAAATCTGTACTGGCTACAATGGTTATCCTTCGAGGGTGGTTCGCTATCACTTCCGCCAGGGCCCGTCCTAAAGTGGCCATCTCTTCATAGTCAAGCCTCGAAAGACAGATAGGAACCAGGCTTATCGATGGATTTAAATACTGCAGAAAAGGGACTTGGACCTCTAATGAATGTTCATAGAGATGAGCCAGGGCGTCTTCTCGAAGGAAGGGGACCTTCTGAAGCAGAGCTTCGGCCAGCGAGGCCTCAATAGGGGCCTCTCCCAAAGGAGTGAGGAAGGTCCCGTAGGGCAGGATGGCGGCTGCCTGCCCAAGGCCGGTATGATTAGGCCCGATAACCACTGCTACTTCTGGAGGTACAAGGCGACCGTAAACCGCACCGGCTACATGGCCCGAATACATGTAACCGGCGTGTGGGGCCACTACGGCCTTGGCCTCTACCTTGGGTTCCTTCTCCACAATTAGGCGGGAGAGCTCTAGCCGGAGAGTTTCGGGATCATTGCTATAAAACTGACCTGCTACCGCCGGCTCTCGGATCATATCTAAAACATAATGGGAGTTTGGGCTTACGTAAAGGCGTTCTTCTTGTCAGTATGGGGTTTAATTGCTAAGGTTAAGAGCGGAAGATTCTCAGACTCAGGGGTCTGGAATGTTTAAGTTTCTTTTCGGTGCTTTCTCTATGGATATGGCCGTAGATCTTGGGACGGCCAATACTCTTATTTATGTAAAAGGCAAAGGTATCGTCCTTCGCGAACCTTCGGTGGTGGCGGTCAAGGAAGACGGTCGATACAAAAAGGTGTTGGCCGTTGGCGAAGAGGCCAAGCGAATGCTTGGTCGGACTCCCGGCAATATTAAAGCCATTCGCCCTTTGAAGGAAGGTGTGATCGCAGATTTTGAGGTCGCGGAGGCCATGCTCCGTTATTTTATCCAGAAGATTCATAATCGCCGTTTTTTGGTTAGACCCAGGGTCATTATCGGTATCCCTTCCAGGACTACCCAGGTTGAAAGGCGGGCCGTGAAGGAGAGTGCCGAAAGTGCCGGAGCCAGAGAGGTTTATCTCATCGAGGAACCCATGGCAGCGGCTATTGGGGCCGGCCTTCCTATCACTGAACCCACCGCCAGTATGGTTGTGGATATCGGAGGAGGGACCACCGAGATTGCCGTTATTTCTTTAGCAGGAATAGTGTATAGCAACACCGTGAAGGTGGCTGGAGATAAGATGGATGAAGCTATTATGCAATATATAAAACGACAATACAATCTGCTTATAGGAGAATCTACAGCCGAGCAGATCAAGATCAAAATTGGGAACGTTTTACCTGAACCTCCGTATGAAACCATGCAAATAAAGGGGCGGGACTTAATAAGTGGTATTCCTAAAACCATTACGGTTTCTTCAGATGAGATCAAGGATGCCATTGATGAAAATATCCAAGTGATCGTGAGGTCCATAAAGGAAGCTCTGGAGCAAACTCCTCCCGAACTTGCGGCCGATATCGTAGATAGAGGTATTGTCCTTACTGGGGGAGGGGCTCTGCTTAAAAATCTTGATAAACTGATTCGAGAGGAAACCCAACTCCCGGTAATGGTAGCTGAAGATCCGCTTTGCTCAGTAGTTTTGGGGTGTGGAAAGGCCCTTGACAATATAGAGGTTCTCAAAGAACTGATGTTTACTGGTTAAAAGTGCTTCCATCGGGTTTTAAGAGTCTTTGTTTTTATCTTTTTTTAGTTCTTTTGGTCGGCTTATTTTTCGTCTCTATCATCTTTAACTTCCGTATACCTTTTGTCTCAAAAATTTTCTTGGGAGCCCTTTCCCCGGTGATAAAAGCCTCTTCAGGGTTGGGAGAGGGGTTAAGAAGGGGTTTCGAGAAGTATGTTTACCTTGTGAAGCTTAAGGAGGAAAATCAAAGACTAAAACTAGAAAATGAAGCCTTAAGGACACGCCTGACACGTCTAGAAGAAACCCTCTTCCTTTGCAAAGCCCTTGATAAGGGAGATAAGTCTCCTCTTTTGAAGACTTATCCCAAAATCCTTGCCAAAGTCATATATAAGCCTTTCGAACCTTTTGAGAATTATTTGATTATAGATAAGGGGAAAGATGTTGGGGTTTCTCCTGAAATGCCAGTGGTTTCTGCTGTCGGAGGGGAAATTGGGGTTTTGGTGGGGCAAGTGGCAGAAGTCTCTTCTAAATATGCCAAGATCTTGCCCATTACGGCTCCGGTAAGTGCGGTGGATGTGCTTTCCGTTCGCTCTCGAGAAAGAGGACTTTTGCGCGGGCGGGGAAAGGAAGAGACTTGCCTTTTGGATTATGTGCCCTATGGGATGGACATTAGAGAGGGGGACATCTTAGTGACCTCCGGAATGGATGCCCTCTACCCCAAAGGGATCCGGGTGGGGCAAGTGGTAAGGATTTCTCCGGAGAAGAGACAAGGATTCTTTGAGACGATAGAAGTTGAACCTTTTTGTGATTTTAGAAGGCTGGAATATGTATACGTGATCCTTACATATAGGGATTTCAAACCTTGATATACCTTCTTCTAATTGGAGTCCTGATTTTTAAGGTTTTCTTAGAGAGTTTTACTTTGAGATATTGGGGGGATCCTTTCTTGGCTCTGGCCTTAGCTTTTAGTCTTGAACTTTCTGGAAGAAGTCGCAATATTTTTTGGATCCTGGTAGGCTTAATAGAGGGTTTTTTTAGTCTCTCGGGAATTTTAGGAGGATTCCTTTCCGGGAGTTTAGTAGCTTATTTGCAAGCTATTCTGGCCAGAGGTCTAGATTTTTCTTTATGGTATCCTTCTCTCTTGGCTTTGGGAATTAGCCTTTTCTTCTTTAGATTCATATTGTATCTCCTTTTCCCTTATTTGATGGAAATTTCTTTGCCTACCAATTGGCTTAGTCTTTTAATATGGGATTTAGGGGTAACCTACGCCTGGGCGATGCTTTTTCGTTTTTTGATTCAGAAATACAAAGCCTTCAGGGAGCTCTAGTTGGTAGATAGACGGGATAGAGAAGAAATTTTTCAAAAAAGAGTTGTTTGGGCTGGTTATGTCTTCTTTTTTTTCTTTTTGATTTTGCTTTTTAAGCTTATTTATATCCAGATCTTGAGGCATGACTATTTTTGGAAGTTAGCTCAGCAGAGGACGTTTGTTCGCGTAGCAGTGCCGGCTCCCCGAGGACGAATCTATGATTACAAGGGCGTACTCTTGGCCGGCAATCGTCCTTCTTTCAATCTTTATTTGGACCCTTTTTATCTCAAAGGTCGAGAAGACAAGATTCTCAAGCTTTTGGCCGACCTACTGGAGGAAGATTATAGCAAGCTAAAGGAGGAATATCTTTTTAAGAAGAGACGGGCTTACGGAGAAATTCTTTTAAGACGAGGTCTAGATAGGAATACGGTAGCTCGGCTTGAGGCTAGGAGATATTACCTTCCCGGCCTTAAACTAGTGGCCCAACCGGAGCGTTTTTATCCCTTTGGGAGGGAATTTTTCCATTTGGTAGGCTATGTTTCTCCTATTACTCAAGAGGAACTGAAACGCTTAAAAAATGAGGGCTATGATAGCAAAGATTTCTTGGGGCGAAGCGGTCTTGAAAAACTCTTTGAGGCTGAGCTTCGAGGCCAAAAGGGGGAGCTTGAGCTTGAAAGGGATGCCTTCGGGCGAATAGTCAAAGTAGTGGGAGAGCGTTTGCCGATTCCTGGTAAAGATCTCTATTTAACCATTGATAGCTTGTTACAGAGGGAAGTTTTTAGATTTTTGGAAGGCCGATCAGGGGCCGTTGTTATTCTTTCGCCAAAAGATGGAAGCCTTAAGGCTTTAGTGAGTTCTCCTGCCCCGGACGCCAATAAATTTGTAGGTGGTTTTACTTCTTTGGAGTGGAAGGAACTCGTCTCAAATCCCAGACACCCTCTCTTAAATAAAGCCCTTCAAGGCTACCATCCTGGTTCCACCTTCAAGCCTGTAACCGCTCTTGCGGCTTTAAAGGCCGGGCTCGTTAATCCAGAGGAGAGCATTTACTGTCCCGGTTTCTATAAGCTGGGTCGTAGGGTCTTTAGATGCTGGCAAAAGCGGGGACACGGGAAGGTGGCCCTAATTCAGGCTCTAGCCCAATCCTGTGATACCTATTTTTATGTTCTGGGAGAAAGACTCGATATCGATTATTTGGCCGATTTTGCTCGGGCTTGCGGGTTTGGGAAGCCATCAGGACTCGGTTTGCCAGGCGAAGATCCTGGTATCGTCCCGGATAGAGATTGGAAAAGGCGGGTTTTAGGGAGTCCGTGGCAGAAAGGTGAAAATCTAATAGTAGCTATAGGTCAGGGAGCCCTCGAGGTGAATTTAGTACAGTTGAGTAAATTTTATGCGGCCTTGGCTAATGGGGGGAGGCTTTTGAGACCTTACGTTGTGGCTCGCTTGGCAAGTTCGGATGGCTATGAAGCCAAAGACTTTGGTCCTTTGATGGAAGCTACTCTTCCGGTTTCGCCTGAATTTATTGCTGAGGTTCGCAAAGGGCTGATAGAGGCGGTCAATGGCAGGCATGGTACCGGCAGGGCGGCTAAACTTAAAAGAATTGTAGTGGCCGGAAAAACGGGAACCGCTCAGGTGGTTAGACTCAAAAAAGACAAAACTAAGAAAGAAAAAGAAGACGGAATTCCTTATGAAGAAAGGGATCACGCCTGGTTCGTGGCCTTTGCGCCAGCGGAAGATCCAGAAATAGTGGTGGGGGTCTTTGTAGAACACGGAGGTCACGGGGGTTCAGCTGCGGCTCCTATTGCGGGGAGGATTTTAAAGACCTATTTCTTGGGGGCTACCCCATGAGGATTAAAATCTGGTTCTACGATTGGCCATTTTTTTTCGCTCTAGTTTTACTGATGGTGGCAGGCCTGGTTAATCAGATGAGTGCCGGAGGCCAGGCTCTATTTTTGCGGCAGTCTCTCTGGATGGGAGGAGGGCTTTTGCTTTTTAGCGTCTTTTGGTGGCTTGATTACCATAAGATTCTTACCTTTCAACGGATTTTAGGACTTTATTTGGGGTTTTTAGGTCTTCTTTTGTTTATGGCTCTTCAACACAAAAGATGGGTCTATTTCGGTGGTTTTAGTCTTCAGCCTTCGGAGTTTGCCAAACCTTTAATAGTAGCCCTTTTAGCCTCTCTTTTCTCAGAAAATCGAGAAGAGATTATTTCGCCATCGCTTTTGGGGATTTCATTGGCTTTGGTTTTAATTCCCGTTCTCTTGATTGCCGTTACGGATCTAGATCAGGCCTTTCTCTTATTGGTTATTGCGGCTACGGTGATTTTGTTTGCAGGTATCTCCAAGAGAATATTGATAGGCATACTGATTTTAGGGATGATGAGCTTCCTCGTTATAGGTCCCTTGGTGTGGAAACAGCTTAAGCCCTACCAAAAGGCCAGGCTAGAAGCCTTTCTAAAACCCGGAAAGACCCATAAGCGCTGGTCTTATCAAACCAGGCAGGCTTTAATTGCCTTGGGCTCAGGGGGACTTACCGGCCAGGGTTTTAAACAAGGCTTGTCGTCTAAACTCCATTATCTTCCTGCTAAGCATACCGATTTGGCCTTCGCCGTTTGGGGAGAAGAATGGGGATTTGTGGGCTCAATGGTGGTGGTATCTCTATTTGCTCTTTTGATAGGTTGCAATTTGAAAGCCGCTTATTCCGCTAAGGATATGTTAGGTAGATTTTTGGCCTTTGGATGTGGAGCTACTCTCTTTTGGGAAGTTTTTTTCAATCTTGCAGGAGTAGTGCGTCTTCTTCCGGCGGCAAGCCTGCCTCTGCCCTTTCTAAGTTACGGAGGTTCCTCGGTCTTTGCCAATATGATTATGTTAGGATTTGCGGCTTCCGTAATGAGAAGGCGCTTTTCTTTTCTATAATCAAGATTTTTTACTGAAGATTTGCCTTGACATAAAAGGTGCTTTGAGCTAAAAGCTAGTTTGATTTATGTAAAAGACTAGGGAGGCCGGGTAGGAAATGCTTAATTTTGATATTACGTTATGGATTACCATTATTGAGGCTCTCGTCCTCACCTTCATTTTGAACGCCATCCTTATTCGTCCCATCATGCAAACTATAGAGGGTAGAAAATCGCGTTTTGATACTCTTAAAAGTGAAATTGATAGGCTCTCGCGAGAAGTGGAGGAGGCTTTAAAGGAATATGAAAAAAGTCTGGCCGAGGCTCATTCTCGGGCACAGGCTGAAAGGGAGGCCTTGAAGGCTCAGGCTCGTGAGGAGGAACGCAAGATTCTTGGAGAGGCCGCCAAAGAGGCCGAAGCTTATAAGGAGAAGGTCCTTTCGGAAGTGAAGGCTCAGTTTGAGAGTGTGCGCAAGCAGCTGTCTGAGGAAGTGGCGGTGTTTTCAAAGGCTATGGCGGAGAAGGTCTTGGGGAGGCCGCTATGAGGAAGATGGTGATAGTGTTGTATATTTTGGCTTTTTTGGGGATGGTTCTCCCTTTGGGGTCTGGTCTTGGGAAGTTTGATGTTAGGGGTCAGGGTTTATTGGTTTGGGCGGCTGAGTCTTCAGGGGGAGAATCTCATGGAATGCATGAGGCTGTAGGTGCGGCTCATTCTGGAGAAGGGCACGGAGTTTCTGAAGAGACTGGGATTTCTCCTAAGCAATGGAAGAATCTTCTTTGGTGGACGGTTAACTTTTTGGTTCTGGTAGCTATTCTGTATAAGTTTGGTAAGGATCCGCTTGTCAATATTTTTCGTTCTCGGAGGGAAACGATCCTCAATGAATATGAGGATCTGATGGCTAAAAAGAGGGAGGCGGAGAAGCGTTATGCTGAACTTCAGGAGAAGTTGAAGGGGCTTGAGGCCGAGGCTCAGCGTTTGATGGAGGCTTTTAGGGAGCAGGGTGAGAGGGAAAAAGAGAGGATAATTGCTGAAGCCAAAAAGAATGCTGAGCGTATAAAGCAGCAGGCGGAGTTTTATATTCAGCAGGAAGTGAACAGGGTTAAGGCAGAACTTCGGAAGGAAGTGGCTGAGATGGCGGTAAAGATGGCCGAAGAGCTTATTCGTAAAAATATCACGATCGAAGATCACAAGCGTTTGTTTAATGAATTTATAGAAAAGGTGGAGAGGGTACATTGATTAGGACCATCGTAGCTCAAAAGTATGCCAGGGGTCTTTTTGCGGTAGGTCAGGAAAGGGATCGGTTTAAGGAGTATGGGGAGGAGTTGAAACGGGTAGGAGATTTTCTCTCCTCCCAGCCTGAGATTTTGGAGGTCTTGCAAAGTCCCATTTATCCTCCGGATCTCAAGATGGAAATCGTGGAGGAAATCATAAAAGGCCTCTCGCTAGATGAAGAAGTGGCTCGCTTTTTGAAGCTTTTGGTGGAAAAGAAGAGGATTCAATTCATTGCCGAGATTATTGAAGCTTATGATGAGCTGATGGATGAGACGTTGGGTATAGCTAGGGCAGAGGTTCAGGCGGCGTTCGATTTGGAGGAGGAGGATAAACAAAGACTTGCGGAAATTTTGAAGAAATTAGTAGGCAAGGAGATTAAGCTTCGGGTTGTGAAGATGCCTGAGCTTATTGGAGGTATAATTGTGAGAGTAGGAGACCTGGTTCTGGATGGAAGTGTCCGGAGCCAGTTAGAGTCTTTTAGAGAATCTATAATAAAGGGAGAGGTGGCCTAATATGCAGGGGATTAGAGCCGAGGAAATTAGTGATCTGATTAAAAAGAAGATAGAGGAGTATGAGAAGAAAGTTGACCTCAATGAGATGGGGGTCGTTATCTCGGTGGGTGATGGCGTGGCCCGGGTATACGGTCTCAGAAATTGTCAGGCTATGGAATTGATCGAATTCCCGGGTGGAGAGATGGGGATCGCCCTCAATCTGGAGTTCGATAATGTGGGGGTCCCCATCATGGGAGATGCTACCAAAATCAAGGAAGGGGATATTGCGAAACGTACAGGGCGTATTGCTGAAGTTCCGGTAGGAGAGGCTGTGATTGGACGGGTGGTGGACCCCCTTGGTCGGCCGCTTGATGGCAAGGGGCCTATTGAAGCCAAAGAATATCGTCGAATCGAGGTCAAGGCACCGGGTATTATTGTTCGTCGTCCGGTGCATGAACCTATGTATACCGGCCTCAAAGCTATTGATGCCATGACTCCCATAGGGCGGGGTCAGCGTGAGTTAGTAATTGGTGACCGTCAAACTGGAAAGACGGCCATTTGTATCGATGCCATTTTGGCCCAGAAGGATACCGACGTTTATTGTATCTACGTGGCCGTAGGGCAGAAGAAGTCTACGGTGGCCCAGATTGTGGATACCCTAAGGCGGTATGGGGCCATGGAGTACACCACGGTGGTAGTGGCTTGCGCCTCTGATCCGGCTACCTTGCAGTATATCGCTCCTTATTCCGGATGTGCGATGGGAGAGTACTTCCGAGATACTGGTCGTCACGCCCTCATTATCTACGATGACCTTTCCAAGCAGGCTAATGCCTACCGTGAGGTTTCGCTCCTTCTTAGGCGGCCTCCGGGACGTGAGGCCTATCCGGGTGACATCTTTTACAATCACTCCCGGCTGTTGGAGAGGGCTGCAAAATTGAATGAAGAGCATGGAGGCGGTTCTCTTACGGCGCTGCCTATTATTGAGACTCTTCAGGGAGACGTTTCGGCCTATATTCCTACCAACGTGATTTCTATTACGGATGGTCAGGTCTACCTTGAGCCCGGGCTTTTCTTTGCTGGTATTCGTCCGGCCATTAACGTTGGGCTTTCGGTTTCTCGAGTGGGTGGTGCGGCGCAGATCAAGGCTATGAAACAGGTGGCTGGACGGTTGAGGCTTGAGCTTGCGCAGTATCGTGAGCTGGCAGCCTTTGCCCAGTTTGGTTCTGAGCTTGATCGGGCCACCCAAAGGGTTCTTCACCGAGGAGCTCGTCTTACCGAGATTCTAAAGCAGCCTCAATATCAGCCCTTGCCGGTGGAAAAACAGGTATGTATTCTCTTTGCCGGAACCCGAGGGTATCTTGATGAGATGCCTCTCGATGTGCTTGCGGACTATGAACGGGAGCTTTACGAATTTATAGAGTCTAGGTATCCGGAGATTTACAAGGAGATCAAGGAGAAACAGGAAATCAGTCCTGAACTTGAAGAAAAGATGCACGCCGCTTTGAAAGAGTTTAATGAGGAGTTTAAGAAGAACCACAATGTCGAACCTGTACCGGTACCGTAAGGGGTAGGAAGATGCCGAACCTGAGAGATATTCGCCGCAAAATAGATGCTATTAAAAAGATCGGCCAAATTACTCGGGCTATGAATATGGTTGCCGCGGCTAAGCTCCGCGGGGCACAGGCTCGATTGGAGCAATTCCGTCCGTATGGTGAAAAATATCGAGAGGTAATCGAGGAGTTGGCTCGGAGCGGAGTGGTTTCGCCTTCGCAATTTCCTCTGATGGAATCTCGGGAGGTAAAGAATGTAGGGGTGGTTCTGGTTACCGCCGATCGTGGGCTCTGTGGCGCTTTCAATACCAATCTTATAAAAGAAACAGAGAAATTTATAGCTGAAAGGCACGAACAGGGGCAAGGGGTAAAACTTATTTGTGTGGGTAAGAAGGGGTACCAATACTTTGGGAGTCGAGCAGAGGTTCTAGAGGGTTTTACGGATATTATGGGAAAAGTTATGATGCAGGACGCTCGGACGGTAGCGCGACGAGTCATGGAGGCCTTTTTGGAACGCGAAATTGATGAGGCTTATCTGATTTACGGCTATTTTGTAAATGTTGTCCGTCAGGTGCCTAAACGGGAGAAGATTCTCCCAATAAGTTTTGAGGGAGGAGAGGGAGAAGAAAAGCCTTTACGCGGGGCACCTATCTATGAGCCTTCTCCCGAAGAGCTGTTGGATCAGATCCTCCCTATGTATGTAAACACCCGAGTATATGCTGCCATGCTTGAGACTGCGGTAAGTGAGCAGGCGGCCCGGATGACTGCTATGGATAATGCGAACCGGGCTTGTGGAGACATGGTAAGGGAGCTCACGCTGCTTTTTAATAAGACTAGGCAGGCCTCCATCACCAAAGAGTTGATGGACATTGTGGGTGGTGCGGAGGCCCTCAAGGGATAAAATGCCGTAAATTATTAAGGAGGAGTAAGCGATATGGCGGAAAAAAGAGTTATTGAGGTCGCTGGTCAAAAGATTGAAGTGACAGCGGTGGGTAAAATAGTGCAGGTCATGGGGCCGGTAGTGGACGTGGAATTTCCTCCTGGACAGGTTCCGGAGATCTTGGAGGCTCTGAGGGTGACTAATCCTGCCATTGACGATCGAGAGTGGAACTTAGTCTTGGAAGTCGCTCAGCAGCTTGGAGATAACGTGGTGAGAACTATCGCTATGGATACTACTGATGGTCTTTTCCGTGGCCAAGAGGTGGTGGCTACAGGCGCCCCTATTAAGGTTCCGGTAGGGAAGGCCACTTTGGGAAGGATTATGAACGTGGTGGGTGACGCGGTTGATGAGGCGGGGCCCATTAAGGCGGACACATTCTATCCTATTCACCGTCCGGCACCAGCTCTTACTGAGCAGGATGTAAATATTAGAGTGCTTGAGACCGGAATCAAGGTCTTTGATCTTCTTATTCCTTTCCCTCGAGGCGGAAAAATGGGGACCTTCGGTGGCGCGGGTGTGGGCAAGACGGTGGTCATGATGGAGATGATCCACAACATCGCTATGCAGCACGGAGGAATTTCGGTCTTCTGTGGAGTTGGTGAGCGGACCCGTGAAGGAAATGACCTCTATCTAGAGATGAAGCACTCCGGGGTTATTGATAAGGCCGCTCTGGTCTATGGACAGATGAACGAGCCACCGGGAGCCCGAGCTAGGGTAGGGCTCACAGGGGTTACGGTCGCGGAATATTTCCGTGATGAAGAAGGCCAGGACGTGCTCCTATTTATTGACAATATCTTCCGATTCACTCAGGCCGGTTCCGAGGTTTCGGCCCTTCTGGGACGAATTCCTTCGGCGGTGGGATATCAGCCTACCCTAGCTACGGACATTGGGGCTCTGCAGGAGCGAATTACTTCTACCACTAAAGGTTCTATTACCTCGGTCCAGTGTGTTTATGTGCCGGCGGACGACCTTACGGACCCGGCGCCGGCTACTACCTTCGCGCACCTCGATGGAACGGTGGTTCTTTCCCGTCAGATTGCGGAACTTGGAATTTATCCTGCGGTGGATCCTCTAGATTCTCAGTCTCGAATCCTTGATCCCAACGTTCTCGGTGAAGAACACTACCAAGTGGCTCGGCAGGTTCAGCAGGTTCTCCAGCGTTACAAGGATCTGCAAGATATCATAGCTATTTTGGGTATGGACGAGCTCTCAGAGGAGGACAAGGTTATCGTGGCTCGGGCCCGTCGAATTCAGAGGTTCCTATCACAGCCTTTCCACGTGGCCGAGCAGTTCACTGGAACTCCTGGACGTTACGTGAAGCTGGAAGACACGATTCGGGGCTTCAAGGAAATCCTAGAGGGTAAACACGACGATCTGCCAGAACAGGCCTTTTATATGGTAGGTTCCATTGAAGAGGCCGTAGAGAAAGCTAAACAGATGGCTGCCGGAGGTTAAAATGGCCCGTATTCTTCTGGAGATCGTTACGCCTGACAAAGTGGTAGTAAGTGAAGAGGTGGATATTGTGACTGCTCCGGGCGTGGCCGGTGAGTTCGGGGTACTGGCCGGTCACGCCCCGATGCTTGCGGGCCTGAAGATAGGTTCTGTCCATTATCGTGTGGGGGATCGAGAGGAGTGGGTGGCTGTAAGTGGAGGATTCTGTGAGGTAACTGGTAAAAAAGTTACCTTGCTCGTGGAAGCTGCTGAAAAAGCCCATGAAATTGATGTCGAGAGAGCCTTGCGGGCTAAGGAAAGGGCGGAAAAGAGATTGCAAGAGGCCCAGGCTAAAGGAGATCGGTTGGCCGAGGCTCGGGCAAGAGCTGCTCTTCAGAGAGCTCTTACTCGGATAGCTCTTGCAGAAAGAGTAAAAGCTGGGCATCCTAGATAATTGTCAGCATATCGGCTTTGCCTCTTTATGTATTCTTGTTGTTCCCCCTCAAAGGTCTTATTATTTAAGCATGAGGTTTTTACTAGCTCTTTTATGGGGGATTTTTTGGGTTAGCACCAGGGGGTATGCCATGAAAATTTGGTCCCCTATTATCCCCTCAGAAGGAAAAATCCCCAGAAAATATGTTATGAGGGCTGCGGGGGGCGAGAATCTCTCTCCGCCTCTTAAATGGGAGGGAGTGCCTGCAGAGGCGAAATCTTTGGTGTTGGTATGTGTGGATACCCATCCCATTGCCCGCAACTGGATGCACTGGATAGTCACTAATCTGCCACCTTCGATAACCGAACTTCCAGAAGGAGCATCCGGTAAAGCTATGCCTTCTGGGGCTACGGAGCTTACTAATTCGTATGGATTTAAGGGTTATGGAGGACCTCAGCCACCTCCTGGGACGGGTCCGCATCCTTATCATTTTATCCTCTATGCTCTGGATGTGGAGAGGGTTGAATTGCCAGAAAGACCCTCTTTGGCAGAGGTAGAAAGATATCTATCCGGCCATGTTATCGCCAAGGCCTCCTTTATCGGTTATTATGAAAGATAGGAGGACTTGAAGAAATGACTAAGAACGCGAAAACTTCTTCGGTCCCACGCCATCGTATTGTGGCCCGTAAACCTATTACAGTTGTACTGAGGGAAAAGCTAGTCTGCCCTTATTGCGGAAATCAGGAAGAGTTTTACGAAGTTACCGAAAATGCTTATGTCATGGTCCATTATCTCCAAAATGAAGATGGTACCTTTGTGCCTATAGGTGAAGATATGGAGGTTTCCGGTCCGGTGCGTTTCTTTTGCGGACGGTGTCAGGCCGATCTTTCCCATCTACGCGACAAACTTTGATGCGTCCTCCCTGGGTCATTACTTCAAATCGTGTCTTTCGAGAACACTACCAGGAACTTCAAAGAGGAGACCTGATCTTAACACGGATCAGTTTGAAATACGGTGAGGAATGGCTCTTATTTGATTTGGCCGAAAGAGGAGTGGAAGCTTACCCTTCCCTTCTCTCACAATGGCTTTCCCGATCCAAGGCCTTTCAAGTTGCGGTTCTAGGGACTTTTATGCCCCCAGGGACCCTTCTCATTCGAGATCGACATGATCTTATTCGAGCTCTGAATTACTTTGGGCACCTTGGAGTTGGAGAAGTAGTCACTAAAAGGGATAGAGCTAACTGTGGACTTGGAATTCACCTTTGGCAGAGTGTGGAGGATGTTTTCAATCATGCCGGCAATCCGCCTCTGGAATATCCCTTTGTACTTCAACCCCGGTTCCGGGATGTTCGGGATATTCGGGTAGTTATTCTAGGAGATTATATAGAGGCCTATGAGCGAAAGAATCCCTTTAATTTTAGAAACAATATTTTTTTCGGGGGTGGGAGTCGGTCGTATGCCCTTTCGGAGGCCGAGCTCGATTTTTGTCGTAAGGTTATGGTTAGAGGAAAATTTCCGTACGCCCATTTGGATTTGATTTACACTGAAAAGGGAGGGCCTTTCCTTTCGGAAATTAATCTTCGGGGCGGCCTTAAAGGAGCCCAAATAACCCAGGAGGAGTACGAAAGGAAAGTAGCGGCCTTAACGGAGAGCTTTCTCAGGGAATGGCTCGATAAACATCCTGGGGCCCAGAAGCTTTGATTTTAGGCATCTTTAAGGGGAGAGCTAGGAGATACGATTCTCCCTCTTGGGTAAAGGGGTTCCCCTTCGCCAGGGCTACGAAGAGTTCCTGGCCATAAATTCCCAATCCTTGAATGGGACCTTCAAATTTCCCTGAAATGGGCAATAGTTCAAAACCGGTGGCGCTGTGGGTAAGTACCAAGACCTCGCCACTACTATAAGCCGGGATACCAGGGAGGAGATCCCGGTGGCTGCTTTCGTTGGCCACCAGAATGACCTCCTTTCGGCCATCGCCATTGAGATCACTTGTTAGGAAATTAACCTCAGCTGGAATGGTTAATTTGTAGGTCTGCCGATAGGGGCCAGCGGAGGCCTTGATCACATAACTGCTGCCTCCTACCTTCCGGTTTGAGATCCAGAGTTTCGTGGTGTAGCGGTAGACGGCCAGTTTGTGCCCTTTATTAATAAAGATGGTCTCCAGGTAACCATCTCCATCAAGATCTGCAAAGGCGCTTCCGATAAGTCTGAAGCCCTCGGGCACTTTAAGTTCCTTTTGATAGGTTACCTGGTTTCCTCGTCGGCCAAGGATGTAAACCTTGTGGCCAAAAAAGTTTTCGGGAGAATAAGTTTGGCCGAGAAGGGTGTCGTTTCGACCGTCACCGTTAAAGTCTGCAAAGGAGAGGATGAGATTGAGGTTTTTGATTTCAGGCCGCAAATTTCGGCCGTCAAACTTGAGGAGTTCACTTCGCAGGCCTTCTTTGTCCACGTAAACGTTCAGGGCCAACCAACCCCGGGGCCCGAGGGAAAAATTGAGTACCTTGCCGAAACTCTGGTACTGGTATTTGGTCAGCAATTCCCCTCGATACCGGGCAACATATAAGGCCTTGGGCGTCAGATAAACAATTTCTGGTTTTCCATCCTCATCGAGATCTCCCATTTCAAAGTCAATGATTACTTGGGGTAGTCTCCCTTCCCGCCTAAATACTGGAGCCGAAGGTTGTGTGTAACGAAGGGTGGAATAAGGATAACGATTAGAAACAGAGGGAGAAGGAGTAAGGGCGGAAGGGGGAGTAGGAGACGTATAAGTCTGGGGCTTCCTTTGGGGGTGGGGGCTGATGGTCCTTGGAGCTGTAGGACCAGGTGGCGGGGGAGAAATCAAAGGAAAGGTGTAGGCCCTTATCAGCTCGAGTCGGGGGTTGTAAAGCCTTAGTTCTCCTTGGCCGAGATAGAGTACAAAATCTATTCTTTTTTGACCGAGTTCGGCTGGCGAAAGGGCTCCTAAAGTCTTGCTGGTTTCCACTATAAGATGGCTTTGGGAGAAGATTTCCTTGAGTTCAGGAATCAAAATTTCTATTTCCGAAGCCGAGGGAGCAATGAGTAGAATTTTTTGATCTCCAAAACGGATGGCTGGAGAGGGAATGGGAAATTCTTCCTTTTTATAAGTGAGTCTACCGGTAGCAAAGTTTTCTTCTACTCTTACGATTTCGGCTTTGGCTACCGGATTTTTGAGATATCCTAGGACCTCTTTGGTTTGGGGATGGATAACGGGTTTACCCTTGCGATAGATGGTAAAGATATCCCCTAACTTTACTCCTTGGGCGCGGCCTTTGTCCAAAATTACGGTCTCACCATCAAGACCAATCACCAGGGCCGAAAGCGGCGAGAGATCTTTCTTGACTTCCGGAGGAAGGATCGCCCAGGCAGGAAAAATTATCATGAACAGGAGTAAAAATGATATCAAAAGCGATTTTTTCATCTCTTTCTCCCTTGGCTAAAACTTGAAATCCCATTAGGCTATCTACCATGAAACCCGACAAAGCTCAAATCTGGTTCGAGATCCGAGTTAGTGGAGAACCTAAGATTTTAGAGGAAGCCCTCCCCTTGCTTGCGGAAAGATGGGGCGGTTTTGAATTCCGTGAGGCGGGTTCCGCTGTCCAGGCCAGCTTTTATTTAGCTTCAGGGGCCGATCTGGAGGCCTTTAAACAAGAAGTAGCCGCCTTGGGCCTGGTCTTGGAGAATGTTGCGGAAATCGCAGATCAAGACTGGGGACGAGTTTGGAAGGAAAACTTCAAACCCCTCAGAATTTCGAAAAGGATTTGGATATATCCACCCTGGGAAAGACTTGAGGTACCTAAGGGAGAGATAGGTCTGGTGATCGATCCCGGACAGGCCTTTGGCACGGGGCATCATCCTACTACAGCTCTTATGCTCAGGGCCCTTGATGAACTTTTCGAAAGGAAGAGGCCGGTCTCGGTCCTAGATGTGGGGACCGGAACGGGTATTTTGGCCCTGTCGGCCGCAAGACTTGGGGCTCATAACGTCCTGGCTTTGGATATAGATCCCGAGGCTGTGGAGGCTGCTCGCAAAAACGCGAGTCTAAATCAATTACCCTTAGAGGTGTCTTTGCAAAGGGTGGAAGATTTGGCAGAAGAGTTCGAATTGGTCATGGCCAATATATCGGCTTGGGAACTCAAGCGTCTGGCTGGAAGTCTGGCGGAGAGAACGGCCCCGGGAGGTTATCTTTTCTTGGCGGGCTTTCTTGTGAAAGAGATGGCCGAAATGAAGGTCTGTTATTTATCCTTAGGACTCAGATGTATCGCCGAGAAAGAGTTAGACGAATGGGGTTTCCTTGCCTTTTCAAGAGAGGCCCGTTAGGTTTTAGATACAGAAATAAATTTCGAAAAGGAGGTGTTTTATGCCCAAGGTCTTGATTGTGGCTTGTGGTTCTTATGCCGAGACTTCCAACTCCTGTGTAGGGGATTGGAAATGTCTCTATTCGGCGGCCGAAAAGAAAGGCCCATTTGCGGAATATCCCGATGAAGTCAAGGTGATGGGGTTCTTGCGGTGCAAGTGTCCTGGTAGGTCTCTGGTAGCCAATATCGCAATGGCCAAGGAGAAGACCGGTTTTGAAGTGGTACATCTTACCAACTGCTTGGCCAAGGCCAAGCCGGCCTGCAAAAACCATGATCTTGACGAATTAGTCAAGATGATTCAGGAAAAAACCGGGGCCAAAGTCGTTCTCGGTACCCACGATCTTGGTTAATGTTTACCGGACTGGTTGAGGGCTTAGGTACCATAAAGAAGATAAGACCCAAGGGAGGGGGCCTGGTACTGGGTATCGAGGCCCCCTTCTCGCTTGAGAATACCAGGGTGGGAGATAGTGTGGCTGTAAATGGGGCCTGCCTTACGGTGGTTGCCCTTGAGGGGCAGATATTTGAAGTGGATGTTTCTCCGGAAACCTTGATGCGGACCACTCTGGGGGAGCTTAAGGTAGGGGATCGGGTCAACCTCGAAAGGGCCCTGAGGCTCGGGGATAGACTGGGGGGGCACCTGGTGACCGGTCACGTGGACGGTATCGGGCGGGTGGTGAGCCGAGAGAATAAGGGTAATTTCTTCTTTTTTAGAATCTGGGCTCCATCGGAAGTTTCCCGTTACCTCGTCGAGAAGGGGTCGGTAGCCGTTGATGGCGTAAGTCTTACTGTAAATCGGGTCTTTGGAGAGGAATTCGAGCTGGCTGTGATACCCCACACGGCCTCCTTGACTACTTTAGGATTCCGTAAATCCGGTGATCGGGTGAATCTCGAGGCTGATCTCCTAGCCAAATATGTTGAAAAATTTCTTTCTCCGTATAGAGGTGGAGGAGACCTTTCCGAAGATTTTCTGAAAGAAAGCGGTTTCTTTTAACGCTGATGACAAACGGTCTGATTAAAAAGGCCCTGGAGGCTATTCTACTGGCCTCTGGGAAGACCATAAAGCTTAAAGAGCTTAAGGTTCTTTTTCCGGAAGTTCCAGAAGAAGATCTTCGGAATCTTTTATATGAACTGGCTTTAGAATATCAAGGCCGTGGAATTAGGATTCGAGAGGTAGCCGGAGGCTTCAGGATGGAAACCGTACCGGAAGTATCCGAATATGTGCGGGCTTACCTCAAACCCAAGCCTCAAAGACTTTCGAGGGCCGCCCTTGAGACCTTAGCAGTGATTGCTTATTATCAACCCATAACCCGGGCCGAAATCGAAAGGATGCGAGGGGTAGATGCCTCGGCCTCCCTAAAAATCCTTCTTGAAAGGGAACTCATTCGGGTAGTGGGGCGCAAGGAAGTCCCAGGAAGACCTCTTCTTTACGGCACTACCGAGAAATTTTTAGAGGTGTTTGGTTTGAAGGACTTGAGAGATCTACCACCTCTTGAAGAACTTAAAAGGCTTTCGGGAAGAGCATGATAAGGAAAGAGGTCCAAGAAGAAGCCGAGTTGATCTTGCGAGAGGGAGGAGAAGTCCCGGAGGTGGCCTTCTGGAATTCTTACTTTTACCTTACGGAAAATCCAGAAGGGCCGAGCTTAAAGCTGAGCCCTGAGGAACTCCAGCACCTTAAGGAAGCAGTGATAAAACGTTATCTCATGATCATCGAAAGGGATCTTACAGTGCAAAACATAGGCCGGCCCTGCTATCGGGGAATATCTCGGGCGAGAACGAATTGGCAGAGATTAAGAAACTTTCTCGAAAAACAGGGATTTTCGGTGGAGACCTTCCGTCAAATTCTACTGCGACAACTTAATAACTTTTTGGAAAATTTGCCGCAACAAGATTTATTGTATCTAGAAGCTCTGAAATTTAAAAAGGAACTCGAAGGGGGAGGCCAATGAGCGGCGAAGTGGTCCTGCTTTATGTGACGGCAGGCAGCCAGGAAGAAGCCCTGAAGATTGCGAAAACCTTGGTGGAGGAGAGACTCTGCGCCTGCGTGAACGTCTTCCCTGAGATAAGCTCAATTTACTGGTGGGAAGGGAAAGTGCAAGAAGATCGAGAAGCTGTCCTTTTAGTCAAGACCAGGCGTGAATTTGCAGAAAAGGTCAAGTCCCGGATCCTCGAGATTCATTCTTATACCTGTCCCTGTATTCTGGAGATTCCGGTTATAGGTGGGCACGAGGCTTTTATAGACTGGATATTAATGGAGACCCGATCAAGTTAGGGGTTATAGTCTAATAAATTTGTTTTGCTGGGCAGCTGTAATAGCCCTTTCCAAAACCACGTTCAGATGATCTGCTCCTAAAATATTAGTACCACCGATTCGATATTCAATATGATTGATAGTGCCGCCTAGATTGCAAGGGAATTTTTTGTAAGCCAGGGTCTGGATGAGCCTTTCTATGGAAGGAATGTCTTGGCCTACGGTAATAACTGCAAGAAGTCTCTCCCCTGGACGAGTCAGAAAATCCCGCGGAGAAAAGAAATTTTTAATGAATTTAGCTGAGGCTAAAATTATCTTGTCTTCATAAATTCGTAATTTTTCCTCTTTGGGTAGTAAGATGTAGAAGACTATAAAAGAATAGTCTTCAGAGTATATATGCTGTTTGATTACGTAATCAAATATTCGCTGCAATCCTCGTCGGTTCCAGAACTTTGTGAGAGGGTCTATTAATATCTCTTCTTTTAAAAAATGAATTTCCGTTTCTAATTTTTCTATTTTTTGCTTTAATTGGTAAATTTGATCTATTTTTTTCGAATTCAATTCAATTTTTATTTTGGTGTCTTCGTTCTGGTGATTAGTCAATGCACTTAATAGATTATCTAAAAAAACCTTGCTTTCTTTTAAAACGGAGAATAATTCCGGTTCAGCGAATTCCTTTTGGCTTTGTATTCTAGTGAAAATCTGAGAATAATTAACGGGATAAGGGACTTTGCCTTCTTTCTGAATTGATAAAAATGCTTCCCAAGCGCAGGCAAGGGCTTTTTGTTCCTGTTTAAGTAGTTTTTCGAAGAGTATAGCGTCCAATTTTGGATTTTAATTTTTATTTTTTGTCCAACTCCAAAATGGAAGTAGAATTGTATATTACAAGCTATAGGTTTGCAATCCCTATTAGCCCTATTAGCTTGTCATATCATTAATTTTGTGATAATTAGAGTCCAAAAAACGAAAAGGGGGGTATATGCGTTTAATTAAAGTTTTTAGTGTATGTATGATTGTTCTATTTAGTTTGATTTCCTGTGTTTCCTCGGGGGTGGAGACCAGGGTTGAAAGTACTGGCCCTACCGTTCAAGAGGTGGTTACGTATCGAGGTCCTAAAGCTCGGATTGCGGTGGCTAGTTTTAAGTGTAAGGCCGCCAAGTGTGGTGATGCCATTGGAGAAGGACTTGCAGACATGCTGGCTACGGCTCTCTTTCGCACAGGGCGCTTTATCGTGCTTGAACGTGGTGAGGGGCTCAAGGCCATCCAGGAGGAGCTTAATTTGGGACAGTCCGGTTATATGCGTCCGGGAGCGGCTCCTCAGATAGGTCAGATGGAAGGGGCCGATATTTTGGTTATAGGAGCTATTACTGCCTTTGAGCCCGAGGCTTCGGGGATAGGCGGAGGTGGAGTAGTAGTACCTTTTAATGTGCCTCTTATTGGTGGGGCCAAGATCTCTAAGAAAGAAGCCTATATTGCGGCCGATATCCGTCTAGTGGACGTGAGGACCGGTCGGGTTATCAATGCCACTTCGGTTGAGGGTAAGGCTACTTCCTGGAATATAGCTGGTGGCATGGGGACCATTTTGGGGACCGTGGCTCTAGGCGGTGCTTTAGGGGCTTACAAAAACACCCCGATGGAGAAGGCCATTCGGGTGATGCTTTATAACGCCATAGATGCCATTGCTCGCATGGTACCAGAGGATTATTACCGTTGGGGACAAACGGAAAATTAAAGGGAGGTCGGTATGCTTTCGCCGGAGGCTATTCAGGCTCTCCTTCCTCGAGAGCGGATAGAGGCTTTTTTTGAGGCCTTCTATTTCGGTGAAGAGCCGGCCTATGATCTGGCCCTGGCCCTCGGGGCCTTCGATAAGGAACGGAAGTTTATCCGCTTAGAGCTTCAACTTAAGGCTAGGCCGGGGAAGTGTCTGGCTTGCAATCTTACCTGGGGCCTTCCTAAGGTGTTCGAAAAACACCCAGCCCTAGATCTGAAGGGCGTGGTAGCCGAACTTGAAAAACTACTGCCAGATAGTTTGAAAGTTAGACACTGGGAACTCGGTCCAACCGAAGAAATAAATCCTGATCTCCACGTTATCCCTTTACTTATCTATCTCGAATAAAAGGGCCCGACCTTCAGAAATAGTAAGTCGGGCCCTTTGGCCTATGGGGAAAGCTCGGCTTTCTGGAAAATGCCCAATTTTGAAGGCATAGCCGGTGGGTAGATCGGGCGGGAGTATCTCCTTTAGGATGGACAGGTACCCTTCCGGGGGAAGGCCGCAAAGGTCACCAATAACCAGGCCGGAAACTTTCTCAAAAATTCCGGCCAAGGCCAGTTGGGTGAAGAGTCGCTCTAGGCGGTAAAGTTTTTCGTTGGTTTCTTCTATGATTAGGATTTTACCCGAAAGGTCCGGCCAGTAAGGGGTGCCGAGGAGACTGGCTAGACTGGCAAGATTTCCGCCGCATAAAAAGCCCTCCGCTTCTCCTTGAATTAGAGGTAAGCCGTTTATTTTAAACCTTTCCCTACCCAAAAGGAGAGCTTTGAGTTTGTCGCAGGCTTCCTTGGATAGTCTGGCTAGAAAAGTCACCGTGGGAGCGTGCCAAGAAGGTATTTGAAAACGGTCAAAAAGATGGTTCAGGAGGAGTGATAAATCACTAAAGCCAATGATTATCGGGTAAGAGCGCCTTCGAGTAAGCTCCAATTCCTTGAGATAGGGCAAAATTTTAAGAGAACCGAAGCCCCCTCGGGCAGCCCATAGGGCCTTGAAGTCCCCGCTCAGAAAAAGCTCTCGAAACTCTCGGGCGCGGCTTTCGTCCGGCCCGGCCAAGTAACGGTGAGTTTCAAATATCCTTTCAGGGATATGGATCCTGAGCCCCCAGGATTCAAGGATTTCGATTCCGGCCAGAAGTTCCCTCTCAGAGACGGCCCCTGCGGGGGCAAAGAGGGCTATCCTATCCCCGTGAGAAAGCTTCATTTTTCGATTTGTTCCCGGTAGAGATAAAAAAGGCCCTCCAGGGTGAGATGAGGCTCAATCCTTTCTATTTTCGGACAAAGAGGGGCCAGAGTGGCGGCTAGACCTCCAGTGGCCAATACCAGAGGATCCGTTTTCATCTCTTCGGAAAGCCTAGCGATAAGACCCTCGGTGAGGGCGGCGAAACCGTAGAGGAGGCCACTTTTCATGGCGGATAGGGTATCACGCCCCAGGGCCGAGTCCGGAGGGGAGTTAAGATCTACGCGGGGAAGCTTGGCCGTTTTGGTGAAAAGGCTTTCGGCCGCGCTCTCAAGTCCTGGCGCAATGGCTCCTCCCAGATACTCTCCTTTTTCCGATACGCAGTCGAAAGTAGTGGCCGTTCCGTAGTCTACGATGATTACGGAACGGCGGAATTTCTGCCAGCCGGCATAGGCGTTTACCATCCGGTCGGCTCCTACTTCTTGGGGATATTGCAATTTGACCGGGATGGGGACCACTTCTGCCGATACCAAGAGCCATTCCTTCACCAGCCACCGCCGAACCACCGCCTCCCAGATCTCATTTAAAGGCGGAACCACGGAGGCCAGGGCTATGCCTTTTATCTGAGACAATGGAATGTCGAAGACTTCCAGAAAATTTCGAAGGAGGATTAGTAGTTCCTCCGGGGTAATCTCCAGACGTGTCCGAAAACGGAAAGTCTTGAGCAGTAATCCGTCCCGGCGAAAGATACCGCAGGCCGTAGTGGTGTTCCCTATATCCACACACCATATTAAGTCTTCGGATTTCTTAAAAGGATACAAACCCAACCCTCCTCCTCTTTTCGGTCCTCGATTTCAAAGCCGGCTCCCCAAATGGCCTCCCGAAGTTCGGCCTCCATGGAAATCACAAAGCCTGAAATAAGATAGTACCGAGAGGTTTGAAAGGAGGGAAGCCCTAGAAGCTCAAGCAACAGTCCTTTGTAAAGGTTAGCCAGCACAAGGTCTACGGGCCGACCGATGACCTTTCGGACATCCTCCTCCAAAACCTCGGCTGAAAGGCCGTTGATTTCGAGATTCTTCTTGGTCAGGGCCACACAAAGAGGATTGCGATCCACGGCCGTAACCATAGCTCCGAGTTTAGCTGCCAACAGGGTGAGAAGTCCGCTTCCGCATCCGAGATCGAGAACCTGAGTAAAAGGGCCTGCCTTCTCCCATAGTTCCCAGAGGGAGTCTAGCATGAGGCGAGTGGTGGGATGGCCTCCGCTTCCGAAGACTACTCCGGGGTCGAAACGGAGGTCGTAAGAGCCTTCTTCCCAAACCGGAGCCAGGGATAAGGGACCGACCCGGAAGGGTGTAAGTCTTCGCCCCTCCCCCCATTCCTCATAAGGCACGGCGGCTGAAAGTTCGAACTTGAGGCCGTAGAACTGGGAGATTTTTTCCGGTAATCCGTCCTTTTCGCGGTGGAAAAAGAGTACTGAAAGGCCGTCTTCTTCCCAACAACCAATAAAATCGGGATCTGGAAGAGCCCTCAAGTCCGGATGACATCCCGAAAAGGCATAGAGATAAAGGGTCTCGTATCTTTTATAAGGAGGTCTCAGCATCTTCGCAAAACTCCCGCGTTCTTCTGTGGTAATAGGAGAGGTCTTTGCCTTTGAGCGTTTGAGCCAGGGTGAGGGCCTTTCTAGAGTATTGACAGGCGATTTCAAGCTTCCCAGCCTGCCGATAGGCTTCGGCCAAGGTATCCAAGATCTCGGGAGAGGTCTCAAGGCTTGCGGCCTTTTGAGCGAGATTCAAAGCCCTTGGCGGATCTCTTAGAGTTTGGTCCTTGGCCGTAAGGAGTAGCCAGGCCAGATTGTTGAGGAGCCACGGGTCTTCGGGGCTCCGGGGAAGAGCCTTTTCGTAGATCTTAAGGGCTTCCCTTTCCAAACCCTGCGAAAAAAGAAAGTCTCCCAGGCCCCGCAGAAGTTCGGGCTTCTTTTCGGCCCGTCTCTCGAGCCCCAGATAGAGATTCTGTAAGGCCCTGGTCTTGAGAGCCTTACCGTCAGCGAGACTTCCGGAAAGAATCAAACTGAGGGTCAAAAATAGGAAAATGAGGAGTCTTCTTCGTAATCTTTTGTGATGGGCTTGGGCCAGTTCCGGTCTTTCCGAAACTTTCCTCAGGAACTGAATCCGTTCCTCGATACTGAAGTGATGCCAGCTGGGGGCCTTTTTAAGGCCTGAAATATAGGCGATCTTTTCGAGGGAGGAAATGAGCCCTTGTGCCGATCCTAAGCTTTCCAGAGCGTAAAGGTCAGCCTCTCTTTCGAAATGGCGCATGAAATATCCCATGAGATAACGAAAATAGAGGATTACCGCAAGGCCTAGGATTAATACCATACCAATCTCTGGCCAGAGACGGAATTTGAGATCCGGGGATAGAAACCATTCTGGATAAGGGAAAAGGGAGAGAAATAGAAGCCAGCCAGGCTCAAGGCCGAAATATAAAATGAGGATGAAAGAGAGCAAGAACATAAGCAGAAAAAGTAGGTGACGATTTTTGAGGTGTCCTACTTCATGAGCCACCACCGAAAGGACTTCTTCCTCCGTAAGGATCGAAAGAAGCCCTGGGGAGATGAGGAGGTACCGGAAAGGGTAAACGAATCCCATAACACCGGCGGTCAATAGTCGGCCTTCAAAAGGAAGCCAAAGGTAGATTTCACCGAGTTTTAGGTTCTCCCGGCGAAGATAGTTCTCGATGAGATCTCTGAGTCTTGAGGTAGGAAAGATCTTCGTGGGCCAGGATTTTACGGCTAAATAAGGAAAAAAGACGGCTAAGATGATAAGAAAAGAGGGCCAGAAGAGTACTTCTGGCGGACGGATATAAAGTTTGGAAAGGCTACTTTCTAGCAAATAAGCCAAAAACCAGGGAAGGAGGGCCGGTAAGAAGAGTTTGAGCTGGGAGGAGATATATTTAGTGGTCGGAAGTTCCAGGAGGTAGGCCCGTCTTTCGTATCGGCCGGCAAAAAACCAGCCTATGAGGAGATAATGTAAGAATAGGCCTAGGGCCCAGAATTCCTGAGGGAGATAGGCTGGTAGATTGAGAAGGGCAACGTCTAGAAAAAGAAAAACTAGAGCCCATTTTAGGAGTTGTCGCTGCCTTAAAGTGAATTGTAGACTGTCTCGGGCGGTGGCAAATAGGCGTTGGACCAGGATGAACCAAACTGCCTCTTTAAAGAGAAAGAATGGAAAGATCTGCGAGAGGGGGAGCTTTTCCTGAGAAGGCCAAGCTCCCCAAAGGATCAGGGACAAAAAGAGATAGATGATCTCATCATAAAACACTGTCCTTAGGCTTTATCCTTACTTTCCGAGCCCCCCTTGGAGGTCTCCTTAGAAGAATCCTTGCGCTCCTTGCGGGCATAATCCGTGACATACCATCCCGAGCCCTTGAGAATAAAAGAACTCTGACTTATAAGCTTTCGAAGTTTGCCGCCACAAGCTTCACATTTTGTAAGGGGTGCATCAGTAATCTTTTGCCAGACCTCAAGGTGTTTACCGCAGGCCTCGCACTCGTATTCATAGACCGGCATGGCCTATCACCTCCTCTGGTAGTTTTGATCAAAGTATTCCAGGGTTTCAGGAAGCCCGGGGATGAAGGCCAAGGGCTTCAATATTTCTCGGGTTTTGGCATGGACTTTTCTTTCCTCTAACATCCTTTGTTCATCTTTAGCAAAATAAGAGGCTTCATAACGGGCGAACCTTACCATATGTACCAGTTCGTGTGTAAAAATATAAAGCATAAGAGCCGGAAGAAAACCCCTACTAAAAGGTATGCGGCGGCCATAAGGGAAAAGGATAAAATAAGACTCCCTTTTGGTGGAGGGAGAGTCGGCTTCGTTTCGACCCTTTACAAGAACCGCTAAGGCCTCCTCAGGGAAAGGCCAGGTGTCTTTCAAAAATCGAATTTCATACTGGAGCTTTTTGAGCGTCCTTGTTGAAAGGGCGTAATGCTCAAAAACTAGTTCCTCGGCCAAAGCCGAGGTCGCGGCCAAGAGGTGGGCACATGGCAGAAGTCTCCCCTTACGCCTTAGAGATGCCCCCGTGGGTATGACCCAAGCCATTCCAGATGCAGACAGTGTCTTTTTACTTCCTCCAGGCACTCTTTGAGGATAGGGTCCTCTACGTGACCTTCACAATCGAGGAAGAAGAGGTACCGCCAGGGTTCGCTTTTGGCCGGACGGCTCTCGATCTTGGTGAGATTGATTTTTCGTTCGGCAAAGGTCTTCAGGACCTCATAAAGGGCTCCCGGTCGATCCGAGACACTGAAAAAGAGAGAGGTCTTATCTTCCCCTGTGGGGGCCGGGGACTCCCGACCTATGATCCAGAAACGGGTTACGTTGCCTTTGTAGTCCTCGATGTGTTTGGCTACTACTTGTAGGTGATAGGTGCGGGCTGCGAGCGGACTAGCAATGGCCGCCACCGTGGGATCCACCGCCGCCCAGCGGGCGGCCAGGGCCGTGGAAGCCACTTCCTCAATGGCTACCGAAGGGAGGTTCTTCCGCAACCATCTTCGACACTGAGCTAGGGCATGAGGATGGGATAGAACCTTTTTGATGTCCTCTCGTCTACCGGTCTGGTTAAGGAGATTGTGCGTGATGGGAATATAGACCTCTCCACAGACCCTGACTTTGTACTGCGAAAAGGCATCCAGAGTGGTGGAGACGGTGCCTTCAATAGAGTTTTCTACCGGAACTACCCCGAAACGGGCCCGCTCACTTTCCACTTCTTCAAAGACGTCCAGCACGGATTCTACCGGTAGGAAAGCCGCCGTTTGACCGAAGAATTCCAGGGCTGCCATGTGGCTGAAGGTGGCCTCCGGCCCCAGATAAGCCACCCGGGTGGGTTCTTGGGCTTGGCGACAGGTGTTTATGATTTCAAGTAAAATGACCTTTAGGGCTTCTTCAGGGAAGAAACCTCGATTGAGTTCGAGAAGACGCCTTAAGATTTCTCTTTCCCTAGAAAGATCAAGACTTGATCGTCCCTCTCGGCGTTTGATTTCGCCTATACGCTTTACGATCTCAAAGCGTCTTTTGAGGATTTCTATAAGCTTTTCGTCTAGATTGTCTATTTCTTCGCGCAGTTTTTGTAGTTCACTCATGGCTTTTAAGAACTCTAAAAGCAAGGGGCTAATTGTCAAGATCAGGGAGGCCAGGGACGACACCCCCTGGCCGGACAATAGCCAGCGGAAAAGGCCTCTTCAAGAGAATTGAAAATGCGTTTCCTTTTGATCTTTTGGGCCTGCGGACAACCTGGGCGATGAAAACGACGCGATTTCCGATTGCCGACATAAAAGGGTTCGGTATTTTTGAGCCTGGAAAATAGGCCTCTTCGATTCTTCAGGGCCTCTCTCTGAAGGCGAAGGAGCTTTTGGTAATACTTGGTGCTTCCGGGGTAATAGCAAACCAAGGCTAGCCCTTTGGCTACCAGAATCTCTGAGACCAAACGTCCATCAGGAAGAAACAGATAGCCCAACAGTCGCCGGTAACGGTCGCGTTTCCTTTGGGCCTCCTCTAGATAGAGTCTTTGCCCCTCGGTCAACTTACGATTCAAGAGATAGGCTTCTCGAGCGAAAGGTTCGGGAGGGCCCTTTTTGGTATGAAGTTCCGGGGTGTTTATGCCGGCGTAGCGGAGGTGAGTGCCGTCCTCAAGGATTACGGTGTCGCCGTCAATCACTTTTACTATTTTTACCCATTTCCCGGCCTCGACCGGGAAAGGCCAGAGGAAGAGGAGAAGCAAAAGGAGGCCTTTCAAGAATTTACAACTCATGAATTTACAACTCATGGATTTCACTTTATATACAAAAGGTATGCTTGAAAAGGCTACCCGCAAGGAACCGGTATTGATTCAGACTTCGGCCGGGCTCTTTCTGGGGCTGGTGTGTTTTCACCACGGCTTCGAGAGTCTAAACTTTGTACTCGAGAAACGAGAATTTTTTGATTTTGAGTGGCCAGCCCTTGTAACCGCAGATGCCGGGGGCTTGCGGCCGGTATTTTTAGGGCTGGATCACATCGTGATTCAGCGGCAGAATGTGGTATGGTACAGCACTTCGATCCCCGAAGCCCTAATTAGCCAGTACAAGATGCGCCTTCCCAAGCCTCCTGCAGGTCCTCCGGAAGGCTCCCCGTCTCCTCCTAAATCTTCACGTGAGAAGTCCAAAGACGAGAAAGTGGTGGTCTTTCCAGGGTTAAAGAATGAAAAACCTCAAGATTGAGATTGCCCCTTCCATCCTTTCTGCGGATTTCAGCCGTCTGGCAGAAGAGGTCAAGACGGTAGAGGCTGCCGGAGCGGACCTTCTGCACTTGGATGTCATGGATGGCCATTTTGTGCCCAATTTGACCTTTGGCCCTCAAGTAGTGGCTTCCTTACGTCCTCATACCGAGTTGCCCTTTGATGTGCACCTTATGATAGAGGATCCTGATCGCTACCTTGATGAGTTCGCCAGGGCTGGAGCCGACTGGATCTCGGTGCACGCCGAGGCTTGTCCCCATCTACACCGCACAATCTCTCGCATCAAAGAACTAGGAAAAAAGGCCGGAGTGGCCTTGAATCCCGCCACTCCCCTTTCGGCCATTGAGTGGTTGCTTACAGATTTAGATTTCGTCCTCGTCATGAGCGTTAATCCTGGCTTTGGAGGCCAGAAATTCATTTCTTTTGCGGTTGAGAAGATAAAGGTTCTCAAGACCATGATTCAAGACCGAGGTCTGGCCGTTAAAATTCAGGTGGATGGGGGTATTAATCCCCAGACTGCGCCTCTGGTGGTAGCGGCCGGGGCCGAAATTTTAGTAGCCGGCTCTGCAGTTTTCGGGAAGGAGTCTTACTCCGAAGCCATCAAGGCCTTAAAGGAAGCTTCTAAAATAGCCCCAAAGGATCTCAAATAAGAAACAGGCCGCCAGGCCGATCAGAATCAAAGGCCAAAAAGGTCCACTTTGAGGAAAGAGGGAAAGCAGGCTTAGAGGAGGAACCACCCTGTAGCCAACGGCCCATATGAGACGAGGTTTTCGCCTGAGTTCCCTCAGGCCTTTCTTCATGTAGGGGTAGGCGCTAAGCCAGGTAAGGGCCAGAACCAGGAAGGTTATTCCATGAAGGCTCCCTTCTCTCAAAGGGGAACTCATAAAGTTTCCCACGATGATCACTAGGCCGGCTCCGACCATCTGGAAAGCGGTTTTGATCCGCGCCAAAGACCAAACTTGTAATTTTCCCGGGAAGATGTTCCTCAGGGCCGAGACCAGGATTTCGCGGGTTACTATCAGGAACACCGGCCAAAAGGGGATATAGGCCAGCCGATACAACAAAAGATAAACCACACTCACGAAAATTTTGTCCGCTACGGGATCAAGGAGGGCTCCCAGTCGGGAATGCCCCTTCCGGCGAGCTAATCGGCCGTCCAGATAATCCGTAAAGCCCAGAAGAGACCCCAGCCCTACGGCCGTAAGCTTGGATTCTGGCCCTCCGAAGAGAAGAAGACAGGGAATGGGGAGGAGGAAAATCCTCAATAGGGTCAGGCGATTAGGGGTAATCTTTATCATTATTTCTTAATTTCTTATTCTACGGCCTCAAGCATTTCCCATTTTTCCTGACAGGCCCGACAACGTTTGGCCCAAGGGATGGTCTCCAGCCGTTTGAGACGTATCCAACGGCCGCAATCAATACATCGTCCGTAATGGCCAGCCTCCAATCGCTGTAAGGCCTCTTCTATTTCCTGGAGAATTTCTGATTCCGGAGCGGTTCTATAGATCTCCTCTTTCCGCCGCAGGAGGAGTTCCCGCAATCGGGCCTTTTCCTCTGTGCTCAGAGGCCGTCTGGCGGAAACTTCCATACTTTATCTCTCCCAGTAAATTCTAACCAGTTTGTCTCCATCCGACCAGCGGAAGGAGAGGTTTCCTTTGTAAGCTCTGTGGACAGCCCTTCCCAATCTTTGGGCCAAATGGTCAGTGGTGGTCTCGATGATGGTACGACCGTCTTCTTCGTACATGGTGATGATCTGGTCTAGGGGGTTGTTTTCCCGGGCCCGTTCATATTCGTTATGGATGAGACGCATGATTTCATCCCGATGTTTTTCAAAAAACGGCCCCGAAAGATAAACGTAACCCATGGCATAACGTTCGTTGACCTTGCGACATCCCGGACAGAGGATCTTGGGGACAAAATCGGTATCCTTGAACTCCTCATAAAAGGCCTCGTCCACTAGCCAACGTTTGTCTCGGAAAACGGCATGACACTTGGGACAGAGGGCTTCCCCCGAAGGGGCCTTGTCGGAAAGATAGGGATCATCCGTATTCTGATATTCTTGAGTCTCCCGTATCCATCTTTCACCCTTTTTGGACATAAAGATTCACCCCCTTAATGGTGAGTTTTTCTTTCCCTCGCCCAGCGTCCCACCCGAGGATTGATGAACTCGGTTATGGTCTGGATGTAGAGATCGCCCCCTTTCACGATGGTCTCCCCCCTCTGCATGCCCGGCATAAGAAGGAGCTTTTTCGCATGGGCTGGAGATAAGATAAACATTCTTTCGGCCTCCGTGAAGGGAAAGGTAGAGTCCAATTGGGGATGGAGCATCAGGTGGGGTTTGCGAAGGCTTTTTAAATATTCCGCGGCCTCGGTCTTGTCCTCAGGCCGCAAGCTGTCCAGTACGAGCCCCGCAATATCGGTGGAAAAGTTGTGAGCCAGTTTTAAGGCCCAAAGAGTACCTTTACCTTCTCCCCATACCCAGAAGCTCAAAAGTCTTCCGCGATCTTTTAAAAAGTTTTTTAATTTTTCAAAGCCGATTCTCAAATCTTCCCATTCCCCTTCAGGGGGAAACAGAAAAACCGTAAAGTTTTCGAGCCAAAATTTCTTGGCCAAGGACTCATAAAGGGCAAAGTCATTTTCTCCCGAAGGGAGGAGTAAAAGGGGGGGCGCGACCTCCAAGGTAAGGTAGATCCTTATGGTAAGGCCATTAAGGGCTAGCTCTTCTATATGGGTCGGTCCTTCCATAGTTCCTCTAATCTTTCGGCTTCCTCATCCTTGCGTCTGATCTCTTCTTCCCATCGGACTTTTCTTTCAAAAAGGGGGATTTCGCTCTGAATAAGTCTGTCGCGAAAGGAAGGATGGGAGAGATATTCCAAAGCCGCTTTTAAGAAATGGTCCTTTATGGTTTCAAAGACCTGATTCCTTTCCTTTTCGTCTACGAAATGCCTTTCCTTTCGATAGCGATAATAGATCACCCCTCCGGTCTCTTGGAGGAATCTTTCAAACATTTCTGGGGCCGAAAAATGTTCGGCCCCTACTTTTACCTCGATCTGCGCCAACATTCCTATCAGCCAGCGATCACCGGCTAACTTCCGAGAATAATCCCAGATTTCGAGGGTGAGGCCATTCGGGAGGTTTCTCACCTCCACGAGCTTCCCAGGCCAAAGGGGTTGATAATCTCTAGTTGGAGGTAGCCACTCGTAAGCCATTAGTGTTTGAAGACCCTCTGCCCAGTAAAGACCATCGCCACCGGAGGCTCGGCCTCATTGCAGGCCTCAATGGATTCCCAGTCCCGGAGGGAGCCTCCGGGCTGAATGATGGCTGAAATGCCTTCCCGAATGGCCACATCTACTGCGTCCCGGAAGGGGAAGAAGGCGTCTGAGACCATGACCGAGCCCGGAAGCCCGGCTCGGGCGGCCTTGGTCTCCTCGTCTATTTCGATTTTTTGAGATTCTGGCCGCTTCCCCTGCCGAATTTCAAGTTCAAGCTGTTTGTAAGGAATACCGTAACGGTCGTAACAAAGGAGATCTGCATACTTGGTATAGGCCTTGAAGATGGCAATCTCTGTGACCCCTACCCGATCCTGTTCGCCGGTTCCGATGGCCACGGTGCACTGATCCTTCACAAAGAGGACCGAGTTTGAGGTTACCCCTATTTCCACCGCCCAGCCGAAGATCATATCCTCGATCTCCCGTTCAGTGGGCTCCCGTCGGCACCGGACCTCTGTGCCGTCAGGCTTTACGGCCACCGCGGGTTTGAGATCCTCGGGGCCCTTTACCTTGTTGACCTGTGACTGCTGGACGATAAGGCCACCATCCATGAGGCTCTTGAACTCCACTACTCGCAGCCCCCAGTACTTTTCAAGCTGGTCGATGCGGTTTATCCGAATTATTCGGAGATTTTTGCGCTTTTTGAGGATCTCGACCGCGCCTTCCTCGTATTCCGGAGCGGCTACCACCTCGAAATACTGCTCACTGATGGCCTCTGCACAAGCCTTGTCTACCGGCCGATTGAGGGCGATGGCTCCTCCAAAGGCCGCAATCCGATCCGCCCGAAAGGCCCTGATGAAGGCCTCGGCTATAGTTTCTCCATAAGCCACCCCACAGGGATTGTTGTGTTTCACGATCACACAGCAGGGCTTTTTAGAGAGATAACGCAAAATATTGAGGGCGTTGTCTATGTCCGTGAGATTGGTCTTGCTGGGATGCTTCCCGAACTGAAGCAGGTCTTCTTCTCTTAAGCTTGAGACCAGTCCAAGCCCAGGCTCGATATATTCGCACTCTCCAAGAATTAAGTTGCCGTTTGCCAGTTCATAAAGGGCGGCTTCCTGATCCGGGTTTTCACCATAACGAAGACCTCTTTCTTCTATGATTCCAGGCTCAACCTCTATTTTCCAGGTCCTCTTTCGGTAGACCAAAGTCTGGTCTCCAAAAGTGATCCGTATTTCCGAGGGGAAATGGTCTCCTTTAACGGTCCGATACATCTTCTTGAGATCTTCCGCCACGGCTCTACCCCCTTCTTAAAATTTCTGTAAGATCAAGGATAGCCCAAAAAGGGGAGCTTAGTCAAATCCTACTTTTGGTCTGAGAACGAGGAGAGGATCTCCGGGGTTTAGCAGCACGGGGAGGTTTTCGGGAAGTCCTCCCTAATATTTCCCTAACCTCTACCGGAGAGACAAACCATTCTTCTTCGGGCTCCGGAAAGATGACATTCATCTTTTGGCCGATAGTCTCCTCGATGGCTTCCAAAAAAAAGGCTCCGGTTTCATCACATAAGGAGATGATTTCGCCTTCTGATTTTTTGATGCGTCCGGCCCGCTGACAGAAATCGCTCGGAAGTTCTGGGAGATCGTAATTGATGATGAAATCTAGGTTCTCATCCTGAATAAAACGGGTGCCGGCATCCGTGGCTACCATGATCTGGGCTTCTCCCCTGGCAAAGATCTTGAGGAAATTAAGCCTCAAAGGGGGTGGTAATTCGGCCTTCAAGAAGACGGCCTTGAGCCCCAGGGCCTTTAAGTCATCCGTCAGTTTTTGAGCAGAAAGTTTTTCGTTGGTGAAAATAAGGGTTCGGGGCCAGTTCTTTTTCTTTAAGATACCTAGAAGTAATGAGAACTTTTCCGTTTCCGAGACATGGATTAGGGATAGGGTGATACCGGTGAAATCCCGACGGCCTTCTTCTATATAGATTTCCTCGGGTTCGTTGGTGAACTCATAGGCTAGTTCTAAGGCCGGATAGGTGAGCTCCTCCATTAAAATCAGGGTTTGACGCCTGTCGGGAGGCGGGAGTTTTGACAGGAGATTTCGGATAAAGGTCACGCTTCGAGCGACCATTTTTTCGAGCTCATCTACGATCAGGATTTTGAGCCCGAAGGTCTTTAGCAAGCCCCACTTCAAGGCCCGGTTGAGGCCGTCCAGAGTGGTGAAAAGGAGATCCACCCCCTTCTCAAGTTTGCGGAGTTCCTCCTCCGTGATCTCACCTTCCCCGGAAAAGGCCTCTATTTCAAGGTCTAGGCCTTCGGCCAGGTTCCTGGCCCAGGAAGACAGAAGCTTGGCCCTCGCTCCGCTGGGGGTAAGGACCAATATTTGGGGTTTGTTCTCATTGTGGCCATTGGTGCGAGCCAGGCGATCCAGGGCCGCCAAGATCAAGAATATACCTTTGCCGCTTCCTCGACGGGCTTTAAGGATAAGATCTTTGCCTTTGAGGGCTTCGGATAGAGCTAGGTCTTGAAGGATAGTGCTTCTTTTGAAGCCGTGGCGATCCAGGTTTTCCTTCAGACGGGGATGTAGGGGGAGCTGAGTAAAAGCTCGCCCATTGAGGGGAACGGATAGAGTTCGTGCCTCTCCTGCCCCGCTCTCCATGAATCTCTCCGACCGATAAGACCTGGTGCCGAGGGCGGGACTCGAACCCGCGCTAACCGCCCTCTTTTGATGAGAAAGTAGGCGAAATCGGGAGCTTTGTCAAGTTCCTGACTGTCCCCAGAGTGTCCCCAGGATGTCCAGAAGCGGAAGATGGTGAAGTAGTGGGAAGGAGGCGGTGGCAGAAAGCCCGAGAAAGCGACGGTAGTAGTTGTCAAGTGGTTAGAAAAGCGGGGAGTAGGTCAGACAAAGACCATCCTATAGTTCTTGTTGGATCAATAACTTTAGGAATTCTCTAGGGCTCAGAATCCGTACGCCCTGAAATTCCTTGAGAGGCAAAAGATGCTTTTTGTCTCCTGAAACCAGATAATCAGCTCCGGCCTCAAGCGCACACTCAAGCACTCTATTGTCCGCGGGATCTTCTTTGATGACTTCCACTCTCTTAAGAGGAAAGATTACCGTGGTGAAACTTCTGATTTCCGCGAGAAGAAGGCTGATCTGATAATGACTCCATCCGAATTTCTTCCTGAGGACCCCGGCCACCTCGGCAAGAATAGCCTCGCAAACGAATACTTCAATTTTTCCTTTCCTAGCAAAATCTCTTAGCTCGGCGCATACGCCACCAAAAAGGATGGCTGAAAGATACACATTGGTGTCGAATACCGCTCTAATCAAAGCTCTTTGCGATATTCGTGGAGGAGTCTCTCTATATCCTCTTCACTCTTTAAACCCAGAGCCTCCGCCGTTGCAACTCCCCAGGCACGAAGCTTTTCCCACCTTTCCTCTGAAGCCACATAAGCCTCAAGAGCCTCTTTCAAAATTTGACTTTTAGGGACTTTCCTGCGGCGAGCCAGATTTTCCGTCTTTTTATAGAGATCCAGTGGCAGAGAAAAATTTACAACTTTTGTGGCGCGCCCCATAGAAAAACTCCAGTAAAGAATTTTCTTTACTGATTTAAAGATAATGCACCATGCAAAAAGAGCAACCACATCCCTTATTAGAGTTTCATTAAGCAAATTCTAACGAAAAGCTCGAAGAACTAAGAAAATAGTTAGTTCTTCCTTAATAAGTCTCGGAACTCAAAAAATCCACGGCTTCCCAAATAATGTACAAACGGCTCAGCATCGCTTCTAGCTTTGGAATCGCGCATAGCCTTTTCAAGAATCTCGCGAATATATTTACGCCCCGTATAAATTACCCATCCTTCCTGGTCTCCCTCCGCAATTAGCTTTAAGCTCTTAATGGCTTCTCGGAGATATTTTTCGGAAATTTTTGTAAGATGTTGTAGCACCATGCGTGCAGGCTCTATTTTGCGGGTTAGCTGGAGAACCTCAAGGAGCCGATTAATCGCCCAACTAACGTCAAACTTTTCTGATATGAACCACCAGCCAAAAGTGGCAAGTTCTGGTTTGTATTTATCAGGAGATTTATGGAAAGAATCTTGAAACTTATACCAATAGCTTTCCCACAACTTTTGAAAACGTTTTATAAATTCTTGAGAAATTTTACTTTGATAAAGAAGTCTTCCAATAAACTCCAAAGCCTCCTTTCTGAGGGGGCCAGCATTTTCCCAAAAACTTTGGAAAATAGGATCATCCCACTCTATAGAACCCAAAGCATAAAAAATCATTAGGTGATTAGCTAAGCTTTTTTGAGTTTCTTTCAAATCTTTATCCTTGAGATCAAGAGAGAGTGTATTTACGGCTTGAGCATATTGATCTTTTAAGAGTTCATAAACTTCTTTGGAAGCTTTATTGAATACGAGATATTTGGAAGCTCTATTGAATACGAGATAACTTTCCCAGGCAACCTTCCGTAACTTGGGATTATCTTCGGGAAAAATTTTTGAAAGGTTTTCTTTAATCCAATCGGAGTCTAAGTGTATAAGCCAGGGAAGCCATTGACCGTAAATAGAGCGGATAGCAAGCGATGGATCATGAGAAGGGTCCAGGTGCTTTTCTAAAACTTCTTTAACCTCTGGAATAGAAGAAAAGCCTTGGTACTTCACTTTTTGTTTCTTTAAATTCTGACGAACCCAGATGGCATATTTTATTATCGCGTGGAATGCTCGACCTCGGACACTGTTTATTGCCAGGGTCGGCCATTCCAACTCATGCAAATCAAATCTTTTTTCTTCTTCCTCCCTTGTCGGCTCCGGATCTTCGGTGAGAGGTTCGAGAATTTTCCATATACGTTCCCTTAATTTGAACGGGAAGGCATACTTTTCAAGACCTGTTTCTAATAGAGAAGCTATTTCTTTTCGAGTCCAACCCCAGTCAGGATCAAAGCCAAAAGGAATTTTTCTTTTTTTTGAAATCTCTCTTGGTTGACTAATTGCCCATTCACAGAGGTTTAAAATCTGTTCCCACGGAAAAGACTTTCCCTCTTTTAAGGCTTCTGTAAACCCTGAGATTAAATGCCTAACATAGGTGGGACCCGTTCCCTTAAATTTTTTAGCCTCGATGGCAAATCTCTCTGGTTGTTCAGCCACTGCACTTGCCAATTCCCGACCCAATCCTTCTGGAGAAGGTTCTCCAAAAGGAATTTCTGGAGGAGACCAGGATTTAAGAAATTCAATCAATTCATCTATGCTTTTTTGAAGAATAGCCTCTTTTGTTAAGGGACTCGTTGGACCGATCCATGTACTGGTAGTAAATACAAAGTCTGGGTGCTCCGGTTCACCAAATTTTTCAACCAGTTCTTTGTAAACTTTCTGCCATTCCCGGGGCAAATCTTCCAAGTTAAATCGGGCAAGTTGGTTTCGTAACCAAAGCTTCCTTAGTTGTTCTTTTTCTCCAGGGCTTTTATCTTTTAAAAGTTCAGGATCAGGTCCTTGTTCTAGCCATCTAATAATTTGCTTTTTTTCTCTATTATCTAAGTTCTTAAAGTACTTTCGCAACAAAATATTATATTCATGTCTAAAATGAGGATCATTAAAGAGGGTATTGTTTATTAGATATTGAGGAATGAATCTGCCGGCTTTTTCTGGAAAACGCCATAGTAAGTAAAGAATAATGCGCTTAAAGATTGGGTAGGAATATTTTTCGAGGTGATGGATTGTTTCTTCTATTGATAGTAATCCTTCTTTTATCAAAAGATCTGCAGCATCTCTAACAGCGTTAACTAGAACATTTTTGACGTCTTCCCTTGTATTTTGCAGATGATCCTCAATAGCTGGTCGCCAGATATAAGAAAGGTCTACAGGCTTTTCATATTTCTCTCTTTGCGAAAGGTGTACAGCTTTTTCTAATAAATCACAAAGCAATTTGAAAGCAGGTAGCCCTGATTCTTTAATCAATTGGGGATAATTTTCTTTTAAAATTTGTTCATAAGACCATATATCAAAACGAGGCCGCGGCTCTGGCGGAAATATATCCTTTATAGAACTGGAATCTGGTATGATGTCTAACAAAACTTCAGCAATCTCCAAAGCTTCTTCTGTTTTTCCTCCTTCTGCAAGATGGGAGATAAGTTGGCCTAATTTTTCTGGCACCGATAAATATAGTGACTTTGCCCACTTTTTAGTTTTTTCCACAAGACATGCAGCAAGTTCTGGAGGCATTTTAAGTGCTGCATCAATCAAATCTTGATAAATACGAGCATTTCCCACATCTGGAATTTGTAATATAACTTCTAGTACCAGTTTTGGATTAAGTGGTGCCATTCGGGCAAGATAAATAGACTCTGGCCAAGATGGAAAAGAAATGTATTCTCCTTCTTTTATTGGTTTTGGTGGATCCCGGAAAAAACCTTCCTTCCAAAGGGGTTTTATCCACTCAGGTGATTTGAGATGATCGAAAAAATACTTATAATCTGCTCCTCTTTTTATTGCCTTTAATGCTTTTTTCACTGTTTCACGCCTTGGCATTTTCTTCACCTTCTCTAATTATGTCATCAATTATCTTATGGTCATCAAAAGTTTTCGGGACAAAGCGATCTAACAAAAAGTATTCTAGAGCTTCCAACCATTTAGAAAAAGTATCAAAATCGGAGTCAAACCTGTGATGGCTTACATCATTAAAATAATCATGTATTTCCTTCCATTCTTTCGCTCGTAATTCCATTATAGGCTCTGGCAATTTTGAAACAAAAGGATCCAGATAAGATAACATACTCTTAGTTTGTTTGCTTCTCGTGGGATAATGCTCAGAAAACCAATCAAAAAATTTTCCTAATTTTTGAAGTAGCTTGCGAAGAGAACCGTCAATTTCTCCATGCCAACTCCCCTCTTCAAAGCACTCGGAGCGCTCGCATGTTTTTTTCCATTCTTCACTTAAATTTTGCACCTCACTACGAAGGTTTTTTGGCTTAACCCTTACAGGCAGATCAAGATACTGAGGGATTTTTTCCATAAGCTCTCTTAAACCATGAGCAGCTAAGGCTATTCTATCAGGATTGTTTTGTCGAAGTACAAGTAATGCTCCAAGATATATGCTAGCCAACTTTTCATTTTTTTCATATAACGCTTTGTATAAAATTCTTTGATGCTCGGATAATTTTAGTAAAATATTTTCCACTATAATTTACCCCTAAACGCTTTGTCTAAAATTGATTGCTCTAAGCGTTTGAGTTCGGCCTCGGTTTTGGTTTGGACTTCCTTAAAGGCTCTGATCTTTTCTTGGACGGCTTCCAAGTAGGCCACAATGCGCCGTTGTTCTTCAAGGGTGGGGAGGGGGATTTCGATTTTGCGAATTACTGTTTGACTTATATTTGGTTGAGCTCCTCCAAAACTTTGAGCTACAAGTTCTTTGCGTTTGAATAGAAAAAAATAAAATAAAAACATTTTATCTAAGATAGATTTATCAGGAAATAAGGCACAAATTGCTTGATTTGTTGCTGCAGTACATCCTAAAATGCCTAATTTTCCAACCGTAGCTCCATACATTGCAATGAGTAAAGTTCCTTTTGGAAACAATTTGGCATTTGAATTTCGAAGACCTAATTCTGTGATTTTTTCTTCCGTATCAAAAATTATGGAATCATTTAGTTCTCCTGATTTTACCCAAGGAATATTTCCTCCAAAGTATTCTCGTTTTTTCCTGCTAGGAGTACCCCCGCTTGTAGTCTCGCACACCTCCCCCAACCGCACCCAGCGCCAGCCGGAAGGGAGGTCCTGGCCGGGGCGGGGGAAGACCTCGGCGAGGGTGGATTGCCAGAGGCGGTCGGTGTCCTTTAGGGCTTCCTCCCGCAGGCGGCGGGCCTCCCGCACCCGCGCCATCAACTCCTCAATCCGTGCCACGATCCGCCGCTGCTCCTCAAGGGGCGGGAGGGGGATTGGAATTTTTTTCATTGAATTTTGGTTTAGTTTAGGCCTGGTCGCTCCTGTCAACCACGGCGTTAAATCAATTGCATTTAAATAATGCATCAGAAATAAGTTTTCCAAGATACTAGTTTTCCCTTTCAAAATATGCACATGATTATTTGCCCAAAATCGTCCTCTCATTATGTAGGCACTTTTTTCTCCAGCTTTATAAAAACCTCCGTCTTCGGCTAATAACACAAATTCTCCTTTATGAGTCCATCCTTCCACGTAATCAATAATACCGTTTGCACCACAATATGGTATGTTGCCCGGCTTACGTTCTTTCTTTTTAACCGGAATTCTATATTTGTCCCAAATTTCACACACCTCTCCCAACCTCACCCAGCGCCAGCCTTTGGGGAGCTTGTAGGGTCCTTTAATCATTTTACTAATCTGATCAAATCATTAATAGCTGCTTGAACAACCTGCCACGCTATTTTACAAGTGTCTTCGTCTGGTTGTTCCTTTGTATTCATTTGGTGCCAAGGATGAACTAAATTTCTATAGTCTCTGAGAATATGCGCGAATTTCTTAACATCTCCTTGAAGCCATCCAACTTGATGAGCCACATCAATCATTTCGCTTAAATTCCATTCCCAGAATCTTTTTACTTTGCCGTCTCTATTTTTGGGAGCAGCCGGAGACCGGTTAGCTTTTTCTGGAAACCTATGGATAATTGCTAAAAGCACACCTTCTAAAATACTTCCCATCATAATAATAGCGGCTAAATAAGCTTCACCATCTATGCACTTAATAACTTCTTCCCATCGTTGTTCTATAATTTTCATTAAAATTGGTTCTTCAATGATTTTTGCAAAATCTGGCTTCGGAAAAGCTTCTCTAGTTTCGATATCCTTGTTCACCACAGTAGGCGTTATTTCTTCTATTACTGGTTGAATTCCCTTCAACTTTACTTTTAGTCCCTCAACGGCCAGTAGTTTATTCAAATGTCTTATTACTTCATTGACTACCTCAGCATTTCCTTGATATTCGCGAGGATCAGCAAGGCGTTTTATAATCTTAGCTATATTAGATGGATCTTGATTGTATTCTTGAAGTCTTGCTAATGTCCACCATTTTCGAGTAGAACCGTCATGTTCAGGACAAGATAAGCCTGCATTCCTGAAAAAGATAGGTATTTCCCAACCTTTTCTATACCAAGGACCGTTATCTCCGCAAATGAGTTCAGCGAGTGCTTCGAGTGTTTTATAATCTAAAGATCTCATAATTCGAACACGATTTATTCTCTCAAAAGACGCATAAATTCTTCTTTGGTAAGACCGGCTTGCTTAATAATTGCAAGAAGCGTTCCCCTGGGAATAATTCTCTTTTGAGGAACTATTACTAAAAATTTTCTGTCTTTTGTCTGTTTAATAAAAGCCTTGTGACTACCCTTACCTCTTTTGGGAGCAGGTTCAAAGCCGGCCCGACACAGAACTCTTTCGACTTCGGACGAAGAAAGAATAGGAAGCTTCATTGTAATTCAATTTCCAGAGAAGAAGTAAATTTTTCTGATGTTTGAGCTACCCTTTCCACATCTTCAAGCATCCCAAGCTCTTTAGCATTTTCTAAATACAACTCCACTGCTTCCTTAAGATTATGCAGAGCTTCTTCCGGGGAATCGCCACAGGAAGAAACTTCTAATTCAGGACAATAAGAGACGTAACCCGCTTCCTCTTTCCAGATAACGGCTAAAAATTTAAAACGTCTCATAATTTTCCCCCTGGTTATTTGGAGTTATTCAATAAATCTTTAATCTCTTCAATTATACCCAGAATAGCTTTCTCTTTTTCAAGGAGGCTTGCGGTTATCTCGGATGGAGAAGGTAACTGACTTTCTTCCCGCTGGTTGGGATTGCGAGGAGAAAGGTCATAACCCCGCGCTTTGATCTCTTCTGCCGGGACAATCCAAGAATGCTCGGAAAGACAGGCCTCGCGAGGCCCTTGCCCTTTACGGTAGGCATCCCAAGCCTTCCATAACCCGCGCACTTCGTTAAAGTGTTCGTCCTGTATAGGGCTTCCTTTGCTGAACTTCTTAAGTCCCTCAGGTAACGGTAATTCGTAATACCAGATCTCTTTTGTGGGGCCCGGGCGTTCAAAGAAAATGAGGGCGGTTTTCACATCGGAATAAGGCGCAAAAGTACCGGGCGGAAGACTTACGATGGTATGCAGGTTGAACCGTTCCAGAAGATCCCGCTTGACCTCGGCGAAGGCCCCACTGCGGAAGAGGGTCCCTTCGGGCACTACCATACCACAACGGGCACCGTCCCGGGGCTTGAGTTTCGCCATGATGTGCTGAAGAAAGAGGAGTTCCGTAGCGCTAGAGGATACCGGAAAGTTTTGTCGAATATGCCGCCCTTCAATGCCGCCGAAGGGCGGATTAGTCATAATAATGTCGAAACGTTCGGTCACCTGCCGGATGTTTTCCTCAAGAGTGTTACGACGGTAGATACGCGGTGCAGAGACACCGTGGAGCACCATATTCATCAGGCCCAGAAGGGCCGGAATGGGCTTTTTCTCCTGACCGTAAAAAGTCTGCTCTTGCAGGAGACGGTGATCTTCAAGGGTTTGCTCCTGTTTTTTCATGTGAAGGTAGGCCTGAATCAGAAACCCGCAGGTGCCGCAGGCAGGGTCATAGACGGTTTCTCCGATTTTTGGATCTACTACTTCCACGATGAAGCGCACTACCGGACGAGGGGTATAAAACTCGCCGGCCATCCGGTTTTCATTACCGAGGCGCCGGAGCAGTTCCTCATAGACCTGAGAAACGATAAAGATATCGTCCTGGCTGTGAAAGTCTATACCATTGATAATCTCGAGCACATCCTTAAGGTTGTAACCCGAGGCGCAAACGATAACGTTGCGCTCGGAAAAGACACCGCGGATGGTCTCACGCAGAGTATCTCCACCCAGATTTTGTAGGTAGGGAATCAACTTCCCGTGAACAAAAGCGAGAAGCTCGTCAGCAGGCCAGTCTTTGGTAGCCCAATCTCGCCAGCGGTAAGGCGGCTCGATGATAGGCCTATAAGGACGACCGGACAGGCGGGCCTGAGTTTCCCATTCTTCTTCCTGAGCATCTAGAAAACGGAGGAAGAGGAGCCAGGCCAGGTGCTCCACATATTCCATGATACCGGTGCAGTTATCATCTCGGCGGAGAATATCGCAGGCTCGCCAGATCTCGTTGGCCAGGGTTTCGCGAGTTTGCGGACTCTTCAAGGCTTCACCTCCGATTCAGGATAAAGACGTTCGCGCATCTCTTGTAGTGTGTCTCCCAGCCCTTCTACGCCGCCAAACCATTTGCTGATTCGAAAGGCCCCGCCCCATTCCCGAAAGGGAGAAACATTGAAGATTTCCGGCTCAAGCTGGTCAATACCTCCAACGCGGTATTTCTCCAAAAGTTCCAGTATGACCTGCCGCGCCTTTTCGGCATAGCGCTTAAGGAACGCCTGTTCCCGATTGCAGAAGGCCGTGGCACGTTCACTCCGGGTGCGAATAGGGGAAGCGAAAGCGATATGGGCTAAGAGATCATAAGTATCAACCTCAGAAAACCCAAGCGCCTCTGCAAGGACTTCAGGATAAATGCTTGAGCGACGAAGATCTTCAAGGAAAGCTCGACGCTTTTCGCGATTTATCCAAATTTCTCGCAAAGTCTGGCGTGTGGGGGCCGCCTGCAAAACCTTTCTAGCTGTATAATTCCGATATTCCTGCAAAGAAAGCTGCTGTCCCGTGGCTTCGATGATAAAAATCGCCTCATCAGCGATGTCTACTTCCAGGCCCTCGACCCGAATTTTTCCTCTTCCTTTCCGCTCGGGTTTCAAGGGTACTTCAATGGTAAGGATTTCATCGGCCAAGGTCTCAACGCGCAGTTCCCGTCGTATAAATCCCGGAGCGTTAACGATCAAGGTAACCGTCCCTGCCGGAAGACCTTCGAAGACAAAGGCGCCATTTTCATCCGTTCGGATGGGACCCTGCTGCATATTGGGACCGGTACGGACACTAACCGAAGCACCCACGATGCGATCGCCAGTTTGGGCATGAAAGACTGTTCCTCTGATGATTGCGGTAAAGGGACCTCGAGGAACTTCCGGAGGCGTCCCGGCCGGCCGATCCCACTCGTCGAAGAGCCGAGTGGCGCCGGTAAAGTCAATGATACGGAACCAGTATTTATCGGTAGCAGGATCTAGGCGGCTGCCGCGGCCCACGATCTGTTTAAAGAGCACCGGCGAAGAGATAGTTTTCATGAAAACGATGTTCTTGCATGAAGGCACATCCACACCGGTGGAAAGCAGTTCGGCGGTGGTAGCTACCACCGGGGCTTTCTTCTCGGATTGAGCGAAGTCCTCTAACCAGCGTCTGGCCTCTTCCCCTTCTTCCGAAATAATGGGAACCGCATAGTTATCTAGTCCTGTTTCCGGACCAAATTCTTCCTGAAGAAGCCTGGCCACAAGACGAGCATGATCCATGTCCACGCAGAAGACCATAGTTTTGTCCCAGATGCCGAACCGCCGGAGAAGTTTAGCCAGATGTTGTACCATGGCCCGGGTACGATCCGGGAGAGTGATTTCCCGTTCAAACTGCGGGGTGGTGTAGATTTCGCGGGGTTCCACATCTTCGGGGATAAAAACTTCGGCTCCTTGTTCGAGAGCATCCTCTAACCGAAGGCCGGTTTTGTCCACCGTGGTACGCACTCGGTGCACTTTATAGGTGGCCAGGAAGCCGTCCTCGATCCCTTGTCCCAGACTGTATTGATAGGCCGGCGGGCGCCACCTTCCTCTCTCCGGGTGTTCCGGATCTATGGCTACCTCCTGCTCCTCGGCACAGAAGTAGGCATAGGTGTCTATATTATCGTCCTGTTTCGGCGTGGCCGTCATACCCAAGTGAATGGCCTGGCCAAAGTGGTCAAGGATCTCGCGCCAGGTACCCCAACCGGAGCGATGGCATTCGTCAATGATAACCAGATCAAAAAAGTCTGGAGGGAACTTTTCAAAAAGACGTCGTCCTTCCTCGTCTGGACTCCAAAGGGTCTGGTAAATACCGAAATAGAGGTCGCGGTTTAGGTTGGGAGGATGCCCTTCGATTAAGTATCGGGGATCGCTGGTGCCATCGGCAAAAGGAGAGAAAGCGTTATAAGCTTGATTCCGGAGGACTACCCGATCCGCCAAAAAAAGAATTCGTGCTGGACGGTCAGGATGACGCTGTTTTAACCAACCGGATTTGATTAGTTTCCAAGCGATTTGAAAGGCGACAAAAGTCTTTCCTGTACCAGTTGCCATTGTAAGAAGCACGCGCTTTTGACCACGCATAAGACGAAGAATAACCTCTCGTATAGCCCGTTCTTGAAAGTAATGGGGACGCTTGCCGCACAGTGATTCGGGACAGTAAGGGAAAAGTAGAGGATTGGTGGTATGCTCTCCAAAGCCGTAAACCGCCGGAGCCTCAGCAACGCGCCCAGGTTGAGGAACTTCAAGGCCAGTATTTTGTTTCCACCTTTCCCATAATTCTTGAGGAGTAGGGAAACGATCTATTTCGCGAGTGGAATGAGTGAAAAAGTCGTACTCGAGAATGCGATGGCCGTTTGTGCCGTATGCAAAGGCTAAACCCAGATCTTTCGCGTATCCCTTTGCTTGTTCGAGACCCTTTTCCGGCGGTTCATTCTCGGGTTCGGCTTCCACTACCGCAATAGGGAAACTGTCAGTGTAACGGAGGAGATAATCCACCCGTTTTCCCTTTCCGCGACGTACCTGGTCTCCTACCAAAATGATTTTGCCAGGGGTATATTGATGGTCACGTGAATAATAGAATTCCCGTGTAACAATTTGATCCGTCCAACCCGAAGCTTTTAGCTTCGGTTCCACTAGCCGAGCCCGGGTATCGGCTTCGTTTAGTCCCATAGAAATTTCAATACTTCTTGATCTTCTGACTCACGACGCCAATGATTTCGCGCTCCTCGGTCATCTCAATTTCGGGATATTCGTGGTTTTTCCTAAGCCACCCTGCAAGTATTTCTTTCCCTCCTTTAAAAGGTTTTTCTACCTAACTTAAATTTTCTTGACAAGCCAAAGTGAGATAAGATGTGAAGGCGGAAAACCTGGGTTTCCTGATAACAGCCTTTTTAGAAACTACATCAACCTTTACTCCTAAAATGCGTTCTAAATAATCTTTGAGGCCAACAATCTTTAAGCCGATTAGCCTTTCAAATTCCACTAAAATATCAATATCACTTATCCACGATTTCCTCTCCCCACACATAAGAACTAAAAAGATTAAATTCTTTAACCCGAAATTCTTTAGCTAATATTGATTTGTGCTCTTGAAGAATGCGTTTTATGTCGTCTAAAGTTTTCGTTCCCATAACGCCCGAGCTCCTTTTTCTATCCCTTCGCACTCATCACGATTACCTGCCAGCCCTCCTTGGTAAGGGAATGCAATATGTTCATGGTCTTTTGGGTGCGGTCATGGTCAAAATAGGCGAAGGGTTCGTCAAGCAGCAAAAAGGCCTTACGGTCGAAAAAGAGGCGAATCAGGGCCAATCGGGCGGAGAGAAGGAGCTGAGAAGAAGTCCCGTCCGAAAGCTCGTTAATGGGAAAAGATCTTCCATCCTTACGGATGGCTTGCCATCTGGTTTTAAAAGTGTCGCCGTCGAAAAAGAGGCTTTCGGTCTCGAATCTTACGCCAGTGTAATTTCCGTGGGTAATGCGGGAGAAGAGGTCGCTTACGCTGGATTCGAACTCTCCTAAATACCGACGATTGATCTCTCCCCTCAACTCTGTAAGCACGCAAAGCCCATACCTGAGGACTCCTTCCATATTTAGCATGCGCCGGAGCTTCTCCTCAAGCTCCCTTTTCCGGGAGAGTAGGTCGTCTAACTCTTTTTTATCCGGCTCTTTTTGGGTTAGCTTTTTTCTTCTCTTTTCACTATTTTTTCCTTTAAAATCCGGTTCTAATTTCCCTGAGGACATGTCTGGTACACCTTGGGTCCAAAAATTTGCGTCTTTCGGGGGATAGATCCGGTCTATGAGATCAGGATCAACCAGATAAACGGGAAGGTTGAAGTAGAGGGAGCTAAAACTCTCAGTCCGGCTTACAGCAAAAATTATGTTCCCTTCTCATCCCCTCCTGTTTTGTTAATCCGAACGTAAAACAGACAATCAAAGAGCACACTTTACCTTTGGAACCCCAAGGAAGGCGGATTAACCGGGCCCTCCCCGGGGCCGTCCATTTAGCGGTCTCCCTGCTTCTAGAAGACGCAAAACCCGATCCTGGTCCTATCTGCGGGCCTCTGGACCTTCTTACCACCGACCCTCAAGAATCGATACCGTCTCTCAAGAAGCTCCACCTCCACCCGGTTTACCAGATACCGAAAAGTCACTTCGAGACTTTTATGCGCCGCCAAAACCTTTCGGGCCACCTTGCGGACAGTCTCAGCAGAATACCTCTTCAAGACATTCGAAAGGTGCCTGTAAGAAAGGTTCAGGAGAACCTTCACCTTCTCCTCCGAGCTGTAAGGCGGAAACTCGATGAACTCCACCCGATCGCAAAGCTCCGGTAGCCCTTCGAACTCCCCGGTCCTATTCCCCGCAAGCATCACAAAAACCTTGTACCTCATATCATGCCTGCGACCAGGAAACATCCCGGAAACAAAGTTGTCCTCCAAAGGTTGGGCTGGATCAAGCAGTTTCACCAGGATGGGCACGATCTCTACCCCGGCCTTGTCCACTTCATCCAGAAAGACGATCACCACCCGGTGTTTCTTCTGCGCTACAAGCTTCAAGATCTCCGAAGGATGGGCGTTGGAATAGTGAACCTCGGTCCCGAAAAGTTTCATGTCCATCTGTTCCTCGGGTAGCTTTCCCGAGGTGCAGACCACCCTTATGACGCTTGCCGAAACTCCAATCCTATCAAGCGCATACCGAAGCGCCTCGACCGCCTGGCTCTTTCCCGTCCCCGGAGGTCCCACCAGGAAAGGCGCCCGCGCACACCGAGAACCCATCAAAAACTTTAAAAGAAACTGCACCAAAATCCTCTTAACCACCTCTTCCCTTAAAGGAAGCTCCCTTTTCATGTGCTCGAAAAGCTCAAAGACCTTTTTATCGGAGAGGTTTTCTAAGATCGGGTGCTGAAGCTGGGGGTAGAAAAGCCGAAATTCGTCAAGACTAGCCACCAAGGATTTTGCTCTTTCCACCACTTCGTCATCCCCTTTGAAGCACCCTTTCTCTAGCTCCTCCAAAAGCTCCTCTTTGAGACCGTAGAGATGTTTGGCAAGAAGCTCTTCCTTTAGCTTCATAAGTTTTTGCTTCGTGCAATGACACTTCCTCATGGTCCTCCTCCTCCTTTTTGAGTTTTCACCCCTGTCTAAAAAGAAGAAAAAGAGCACCCCCGAGGGAGCGGATGCCGCGGGCCCGAATCCCCGGAAACCACGCACAAGGAGGAGAGCCAGGGAAACCAGCGCAACCAAGATCGCCACGAGATCCAGATCCAGATCCATTTTCTTTCGTCCTCCCCTTCGGCGTCCTCACCTAAAGAAAGATCCGAGGAAAAGATCTTTCCGGCGGAACGCGGGAAGCTCTCAGAAGGGCCTCAAAGGGGGGGTCTCGGGGAAGAATATATAGATCCAGTAATGATTAGTATCTTTCTTCCTTGCGGAGCCGGTCCTTCCCACCAAAGAGGAGATCTTTTGCCACCTCGAATCTAAGCTCTCCCTTTGCTGATGTGGCCAGCAGGTTTTCGGCGGGGCTAAATCCCAAATTGCCCAACGGTTGTCGAAAAATGCCGCCTTCTCAAGCTGCAAAACGATTTTCGAAAAAATTCAGCATGCCAAAAATTCGTAGAACGGTCGTTATTTCCGAGGTCGTCATTTTCGATCACTTTCCCTGTAGGGAAGGGGCTGAGGGAGTCCGCAGAAGAAAAGGGTCCGATCCAGAGAGGCCTCTGGCAGGCGATTTTTCTCGCAATATCCCTCTTTCGGCTGGCCTTTGAGAAAAAGAGGCCTACATTACTGCAACTTGAAGGCTCCCGAGTCGGGCCATTTCTCAGGTAAAGCCTTGATCCTCTACGAAAGGACCGTCCCTCACTCGAAGCCATTTTTTAAAAACGGGTTCGATTACGGCTACCAACCCTTCGGCAGGGTGGCGTACTTCGGAGACATACGGCCGCCACCAGACAGCAACCTCCGTCGCCATCCAACCTATCCCTGCCCCAGAAAAAGTGTTTTGAAGACCGTCCTTCGAAAAATCGCCCTCCGAGATCGAAAGCGAAACGCAATTCCGAGGAAGATCCTCAAGAGGTACCCCGGGCCTCAGCTCAGCCGGGATCTCAAGGTTCCCCCAGAAGATGAACTCCCGATACCTCCCTCGCCCTTCCCTTTTAGCAGCCAGAGAGCTTACCCTCTCCACTAGGGCCAGGTTTTCCCCGAAAACCTCCCGGTACATCTCAACAAGCCCCTCGTGAAAAACATTCGTTCCCAGGATCACGGCTCCCCGCTCAAGCGCCCGCGATAGAGCCTTGAGGAGCCTCTCCTGATCCTCCCAGCCGAAGGCCTTGAGCACATAGTCCTTGAACCCTCCTTTTTCGGGAAGCGCATACGGAGGATCTATAAAGAGAAAGTCACCCTCACCTGCTAGATCTACCAAGGCCTCGAAATCGCTCACGCGGAGATCCGCAGCTTGAAGGGCCCGGGAAACCTCCTCCCAGAATTCCGGGGGCGGAAGAGGTTTGATCTCCTTTCCGATGGGGGCGTTGAACTCGCCCCGCAGGTTGTACCGACAAAGCCCGTTGAAACAGGCACTGTTCAAGTAAAGAAACCATGCGGCCCGTTCGAAGAGCCCTTCAGGCCGCTCTCTCCTAATCCGAATGTAATAATCCCTCGAGTGCCTTCCGTGGTGGACCTTGAGAAGGTCGTAGACACGGCGCCAGTCTTCCCGCAGCGCCTCATAGGTAAGGATCAGATCTTCGTTTATGTCTCCGAGAATGGCCTTTTCGGGAAGAAGATAGAAGAAGACCGCTCCGGAGCCGAGAAAGGGCTCGATGTAGCGGTTGAACTCCCTGGGAAATATGTCCCCATACCTTGCGGTAAGCCACCTCTTGCCTCCCACCCACCTAAGAAAAGGCTTCAAGCCTCCTCTCACGATAAGAACCTCTGCTTAGGTGCTTTTGGTCCTTTTAAAGAAAAGAAGAGGCGAGAAAAAATTTGGTTAGGCTGTTCCTCCAGACCAGGAAGATCTCCCCCTCCCCCTAAAGTTTTTTCTCCGAAAAAAGGAAAGATCAAAAAAATTGAAAAAGAGCCAGCATACGCCGTATGGCCACAAAAAAAGAAAGAAATGGAAATTTGGGGGCGGAGATTGATCGGGGGCGGGGAACTTCTTGACAGAAGAAGGGCCGCGTGGTTGATCATCCTGGAAAAGTTCCTCGAGTCCGGGGAGCTGCGGAGGGGCCGAGTGCACATTCGTACCAAAGAGAAGTGCCCCCGGTGCAAAAGGAACTTTCAGGAAACCCCGGTGGGTCTCATCTGCCCCAAGTGCTTCACCACACCGAGACGCTACTTCATAGACCTTTCCTGGCAGGGAAGACGCATCCGGCTCTATTCCGACAAACAGGGAAACCCTTTGAGTAGCTTCGAGCAGGCCAAACAGCTCCAGCAGGTCATCGCCTTTGAGATAGAAAACCGCACCTTTGATCCCTCAAGGTATGTCCTTCGGGACCAGAAGGAATTTTTGCTCCCGACCTACATTGAAAGGTTTATAGAGCACTCCGAAAGAAAAGGTCTTAAACCCAGTGCCTTGAAAGATCGCAAGAGAATCCTGAGGACCCATGTTTTGGGGTTTTTCATGTCTTTGGGGATAAACGACATTCGAGACATTCGGAAGAAACACATCGAGGAATTCGTGGATCATCTGCGGAAAAGAGGGAAAGCTCCCAAGACGATTTACAACATCGTGGCCGAGTTAAAGGCGCTTCTGAACTACGCCCACCGGCGGGAAGATTTGGAAAAGGTGCCGCAGTTTCCGGAGATAAAGCTCCCCGAACGCATACCGGCGGGCTTGGATCTTGAGGTTCAGCTTGAGATCTTGAAGCGCATTCCGGTAGAACACCGCCCCATCTTTCAGTTCATGATGACCTACGGTTGTCGTCCCGGTGAGGCAAGGGCCTTGATGTGGGATTGCGTTAACTTTTCCTCCAAAGAGATACTCATCAAACGGACCTTTAGCTACCGGAAGCTCGTGGAGCTTCCCAAAGAGGGAAAATGGAAGGTTTTGCCTATGCACTCCGGGATAGAGGAGATCCTGAGAGAGCTTGCCCGGCGCAAAAGGTCCCTTTTTGTGTTCTCGCATTCGAGGGCGGACCACTACGGGGAGACCCTGCTTTCAAAGCTCTGGAGGAAGGCTTGCGCGGAGATAGGTCTTGAAGGAGTTAGTCTTTATGAGGGCGTGAGGCACTCTTTCGCCTATCAGCTGCTCAAACAGGGACTTTCCTATGAGGAGATCGGGGCTTACATGGGGCATTCGGACGTGAGAACCACCCGGAAGTATGCCCGCCTTAATCCGAAACTCATAACCCTGGCCGAAGTCGAAGACCGGTCCCGCAAGCTAGTTTCTCTTGGGGACTGGCTCGAGAAACGGGAAAAGAAAGCTTCCTCTAATCGGGAATAATCAGCCAAAATCGGAAGTCAAATTCCTAAAACCCCTCTTATTGAGAAAGAGTCTCAGGTCTCTATCCCTTGCGTATCAAAGGTTTCCCGCCATTTGTCCCCAGACTGTCCCCCGGAGGGATGAGTGGTTTCTGAAAGCCTTGATAATCAAGGGAAAGATGGTGCCGAGGGCGGGACTCGAACCCGCACGGGGGTATCCCCACTGGATCCTGAATCCAGCGCGTCTACCAATTCCGCCACCTCGGCTTGTATTAAGGGATAATTCGGAAAGATTTTTCTGTCAATCCTTGGGAGTGTGATTGCAAAATTTTTTATAAACCTTTAAGCTTGAGGAAGAATCGGCTCGCTGGAGGCCCTTATGTCGAAAGTGGAAAAATTTAGAAAGACTCGGGAGACGGAGATCAAGCTCAAGCTGGATCTTTCGGGAGGGCCGATCGAGATCGGAACCGGAGTGGGCTTTCTGGATCATATGCTTGAACTTTTGGCCTATCATGCCGGCTTTGGTCTTGAGATTCAGGCCAGTGGCGACCTTCACGTGGATGCCCACCACACGGTGGAGGATGTGGGTATTGTACTGGGGGAGGCCTTTTCCGAGGCCTTGGGGAAGCGCGAGGGCCTTGCCCGTTACGGTGAGGCCACCATTCCTATGGAAGAGGCCTTGGCTCAGGTAGCACTAGATCTTGCGGTGCGGCCTTATTTCCGATTCGAGGGAACCTTTCCGCGGGAACGGGTAGGGGACTTTGATTTGGAGTTGATCCCAGAGTTCCTCAAAGCCTTGGCCATGAACGGCCGATTTACATTGCATGTCAGGCTGCTTTATGGCGAAAATGCTCATCATATGGCCGAAGCCGTGTTCAAGGCCTTGGCTTACGCCTTGAGAAGGGCCCTTAGGACGGCAGAAGGTGGCCCCCGTTCTACTAAGGGGCTCCTTTAGGGAGGACAGAAATGCGGAAAAAGTTTTGGCTGTTGACTTTTCTAGTATGGCTGCCGCTGGCCTGCACTCATGCTCCTCGTAACTCCGAGGTTTATCCTCGTCCCAAGACCATAGCGGTTCTTCCCTTTGAGGCCGCCTGTCCTGGAGGTGAAACCGGTTATTTCACCTGTCCAGTCCAATCGATTATCAAGGGAGAGATCGTTCCCGGAGCCTCGGAATGGATGGACACCCTCCTGCGGGAAAAACTCGCCGGAAAACCCGGTTTTCGCTTTGTCTCTCGGGATGAATTCGAGGCCCTTTGGGGAGAAGTCTTGGCCGAGGCTGTCGCACCTTCTCGAACCGAGATCGTGAAAGCCCTGGGCCAGGCCCTGGGGACGGAGGCTATTCTATATGGGAAGGTATTTCGTTTCCGAGAGAGGGAAGGGCGAGGCTATGCAGTCAAGGAGCCCGCTTCCGTGGCTTTTGCCTTGGTGCTTTTTAGAAGTAGCGATGGGCGTATCCTTTGGAAGGGCTGGTTCGATGAGACCCAGAAGCCTTTGAGTGAGAATCTTTTTAAAATCAGGCTTTACGGTGGAGTGAGGTGGCTTACGGCTCAGCAACTGGCCGAAAAAGGACTTGAGAGGGTTCTTTCCGATTTTCCCTATCCGGAGGGTGAATGATGCTTGTTATTCCGGCCATTGATCTCAAAGATGGTAAATGCGTGCGGCTCTATCAAGGAGATTACGGCCGAGTTACGATCTATGGCGATGACCCTGTTAGTCAGGCCCGCCGTTTTGTGGCTGAAGGTGCGGAAAAACTCCATGTGGTGGATCTTTCTGGAGCTAAGGAAGGACGAGCCGTCCACTTCGATCTAGTAGTCGAGATAGCTAAGGCTGTAAATATTCCGGTGGAGGTCGGAGGAGGTATCCGGGATTTGGAGACCATCGAGCGATACCTTTCCTGCGGAGTCCATCAGGTGATCCTAGGTACCGTCGCCTGCCGGAATCCGGAGCTCGTCCGTGAGGCCGCAAGCCGCTTTCCGGGGGGGATCCTGGTGAGCCTGGACGTGCGGGGAGAAAGGGTGGCGGTTTCCGGATGGACCGAGGCCGAAGATCTACACTATCTCGAACTGGCCCAAAAGCTCGAGGACAGTGGGGTGGCAGGCTTGATCTTTACCGAGATCGAACGCGATGGCACCCAGGAAGGAGTGTACACAGAAAGACTCGAAAAACTCCTTTCGGTAGTTAGTCTCCCGGTGGTATTGGCCGGTGGGGTCGCTACTATCGAGGACATCCGGAGGCTCAAGCCCCTTGAAGAAATGGGACTTTTTGGGGTCATCGTGGGCCGAGCCCTGTACGAAGGGACCCTTGATTTGCGTGAAGCCCTGAGAATCGCCCGCGGATAAGAGACCATGGAGAAGGAAAATGAGGTTTCGGGGCGTCTGGCCGAAATCGTGGAGCACCGGCGCCCTTATACGGCTTACGTTCTGGGGACTAAGGGTAAGCGTCTAAGAGTTATTATACCCACCGGTAAGGAGACCACCGTATCCTCTGGTCAGACCTTACTTATTTCACGTAAGGTTTACCGTGGGCTTTCTCGAAACGAAATGCTTGAGCTTCTTTCCGAAAAAGAGGCCCGGCGCGAGGCCTTAAAGGGTGAGGTCGATCTTCCCGAACTATGGGAACTGGTGGTGGACGAGGCCGAGAGTTTTGACCCCTACGAACTCTCGGAGATCTACTTCGGAAGTTCGGCAGCGGATGATGAGGCTGCGGCCCTGATAAGGGCCGTGCTTGAGGACCGTCTCTATTTTCGTCTGCGAGAAGATCGGATTGTCGTCCACAGCCGAGAGGAGGTGGAAAAGCTTCGGCTGGCCAAGCAGCGGGAGGAGGAGAGGTTAAGGCGCCTTTCTCAAGGCGAGATTTTTATTTCTAAACTCATGCAAGGAGAAAAGACCGAGGATATTCCGGAAGAGATCCGGGAACACTTTCTTTCTGCGCTGAAGGATCTTTGTCTTTTCGGCAACGAAACCCCCCGGGTTAAAGAGGTCAAAGAGGTGCTCTCCAGGCTTAGGGCCACAGGACCGGAGACCCCCTTTCGGTTGCTCGTCAAGGCCGGAGTCTTCCACGAAGATGAGAATTTAGAACTTCTACGTTTTCGGATTCCGATTGAATTTCCAGAGAAGGTACTCCAAGAGATTGAACAACTTGAAGAAAGACCGGTTGAAAGAGAAGATTTCACTTCACTTGAGACCTTCACGATTGATGCGGCCGAGACTCGAGACTTTGATGACGCCCTGCATTTTGAAGACCTCGGTGATCGTTATCTAGTAGGGGTACACATTACGGATGTCTCCTCGGTGGTACCTCATGATTCCGAAGCCTTTCGGGAAGCCTTGAGGAGAATAGTTACTCTATATCTCCCTGAGAGAATCATCCCTATGCTTCCTCCGGCTCTTTCGGAAGAGAGGTTAAGTCTTCGGGCCGGGGAAGTGCGGCCTGCGGTCTCTTTTCTTATAACCTTTTCTCCTGAAGGAGAGATCCTTGAGTCTCGTATTACGCTTTCGCGGATAAAAGTGGCTAGACGTCTCACCTATGAAGAAGTGGATCGTTTCCTAGTGGAAGGAGACCCCTTTTTTACGGCCCTTTTCCGGCTGGCCCAGAAATTTCAAAAAGGTCGGTGGCAGAGAGGAGCCCTTGCAGTGACCCTTCCGGAGATAGTCCTCAAGGTGAAGAGTTCAGGAGAGGTCGAACTTGAAAGGCTTGAGTTTACTCCGGCAAGGTTGATGGTGGCCGAATTCATGATAGCCGCCAATTTCGTAGCAGCCGAATTTTTGAAAGAACACCGCATCCCCGCTATTTATCGTTTTCAGAAGGAACCCCTTGAAAGGATCATTGAACCTGGTGAGGAGGATTTGGTCAAAGCCTTCCTCCAGCTCCGTTATCTTGTACGAGGGGAACAAGGGTTAACGCCTGAGTTTCATCATGGCGTCGGGCTTCCGGCCTATACTACCGTGACCTCTCCTATAAGGCGATTTACGGACCTCCTAGTGCAGCACCAGCTGGTAGCGTATCTTTCAGGCCAAGAAACTCCTTTCACCACCGAAGAGCTGGAACAGCTCCTGCCCGAGATCGAAGAGAGACAAGCGGCCACCAATCAGGTCAAAGTTCGTACACATCGGTACTGGCTCTTGAAGTATATTAAACATCACTACCAAGGACGAAGGATTGCCGCCTTGGTGCTCGAGTCCGGCGAGAGACGAGCCCGGGTACTCCTTCCGGATTTTATGTTGCCCGTGGAATTACAACTACCACCCGGTAGAACCATACGGACCGGAGAAGAGATAAAAGTCCTAGTACAGAGGGTCAATCCTCGTCTGGATGTTCTTAAACTGGCTCTAGCTTAAACTTTCTTGCTTTCGGGGTCTATCTCAATCTGATTTCCGCCGCTATTTTTGGCCCGATACATGGCTTCATCCGCCCGCCTAACCAGATCGTCTGCGCTCTTACGGGCAGATTCTCGAGGAATGAGCTTGGCGATGCCTATAGATAAGGTTGTCGGATTAAAGCCTCGTTCCCTGTAAGTATTGAGGATCCGCTGAGCTACCTTTAAGGCCCCTTCAAGATCCGTATGAGGGAGGAGGACAACGAATTCGTCCCCTCCGTAACGGAATGGTTGGTCCACCTTCTCTCGAGTGCAGCGGCAAAGGATGTCTGCGAGAGACTTTAAAAGGATGTCTCCTTCCCGGTGTCCCCGAGTATCGTTATAGAGCTTAAAGTGATCTACGTCTATCATGAAAAGACAAAGGGGATAGCCTTGCCTAAGGGCCCGATGGGTTTCTTCCTGGAGGCGTTCCTCGAAATGTCGACGATTGAAGATTTCTGTTAAGGCGTCTCGAATTGAAAGGGCCTTGAGCTTTTCCTTTAAGATCCATTCTTTTATAATTCTGGCTAGGCGGGCTTCAAATTCTTCAAGTGAGAATGGTTTTTGGATGAGGTCATCGGCTCCGGCGGCTACGACGTCCACATACCCATAATTGCGGGCATAACCAGTCATGGCAAGAATCATGGTCTCAGGAGAGATCTCCTTGATTTTGCGAATAAGAGTTAACCCGTCTCCCCCTGGCATTACTATGTCCGTAATAAGAATGGTAAAAGGTCCTTTTTCTTCAAAGATCTCAAGGGCTTTCTTTCCAGAATCGGCCTCTTCTACTTGGAGATTGTAGGTCTTAAGGAACTCTTTTAAGAGATATCGCAGTTCTTCTTCATCATCTACAACGAGGAAGTTTGGTTTGGTGGGTAGTTCCTGAATGAGATTCTTTAACATTTTTCACCTCAAAATAATCCTTTAGGATTTCCGCATGATCAAAGGCCAATTCTCCCCAGGGGATCTCTTTCTCAGAAAAAACCTTGGCCTCTGCGGCGTCGTCTCCTCCCTTAGGATGGCCTTCGGCTCGAGCTACATATACCGTGGTGATGGTATGAAACCGGGGGTCTCGTCCGGGGCGAGAATAGGTATAGAGCTGACAGAGAAGTTCCACCTCAAGCCCGGTTTCTTCTTTGGCTTCTCTCACGGCGGCTTCCTCCAAACTTTCTCCGTAGTCCACAAAGCCCCCGGGAAGGGCCCAGCCGTAAGGAGGATTTTTGCGCTTTATGAGTATAATCCCGCCTGGGGTCTCAATAATAATGTCTACCGTGAGGAAAGGATTACGGTACTTTTCAATTTCTTTTCCACAGTAAGGACAAATAAAATGACTTTTCATTCTTCTGGTAGATACTTGAAAGTTATTTTAAGCATAAATTCGTGAATTTTCCCATTAGTGGCTACGAGGTGTTTCTGAAAGGGGGTATAAGCCTCTCCTAGATAATTGGTCACTTGTCCTCCGGCTTCTTCTACTAAAAGTATACCGGCGGCGGTGTCCCAAGGTTTGAGTAGGGCTTCCCAGAAGCCATCAAAACGACCGCAGGCCACATAGGCTAGATCGAGAGAAGCTGCTCCGGCCCGTCGGATCCCTTGAACTTTGGTAAGGAATTCCTTGAAAGCGGAGGTCACTTTTTCCGGCTTTTCATGAATGTTGTAAGGGAAACCCGTAGCCAAGAGGGCTTTCTCCGGATCTTCGGTTTCAGAGACCCTAATAGGAGTGCCGTTTAGGAAAGCTCCTTTACCCCTAGATGCGGAAAACATTTCCTCCTGCATGGGATGGTAAATGACTCCGACAAGGGGCAGATCATCTTTCATCAAGGCCACCGAGACCCCGAACCAAGGGAAACCGTGGGCGTAATTGGTGGTGCCATCCAGAGGATCTACCAGCCAGTAGAGCCCCTGAGGTTCGATTTTGGAGAGTTCTTCCCCGAGTACAGGAATTTCCGGGGTTTCCTCCTTTAAGACCCCAAGGATAAGCCTTTCAGCTTCGGGATCGGCTTCGGTAACTAGGTCGATCTTTCCCTTGTGAGAGATCCTATGGGGTCGGAAAAGGTTTTCTCTTAGGAATTCCCCGGCCCTTCGAGCTGCCTTTTCCGCCGCCCCCCTGAGAAACTCCAAATCCATAACAAATTTTTCCTTTTTTTGGGAAGTCTTTGGGCGGCCAATATAAATAACCTTTGGAATTTTTCAAGAGACCCGCTCACGGCGGGCCAGAGGGCTATCCTCAGCAAGGGAATTCGTTCAAAATATAGCCGTGGTTTTCGAGGGTTTCGCGGAGATTTATGCGAAGTCCTTCGTCCAGAGAATAATAGGCCTTCACAAAGTCTGCACTAGAGCTCTCTTTACCGCAGGCAGCCTCCCAAAGAGTCTTTTGATCCTTTTTCGGGAGGTGGGTCTTGGCCAAAATTTGTCTGAATTCGCCTTTAATACAGAGCTTGCGATAGAGCTTACTAGACCCCCAGTTACGGCTTCCGATCATGATCCAGGGGCGCTGGGGAGAATCCGGTGGGATGATAGGCTCGGTGACATCGAGAAGGTAGAGGGCCTTGGGAGCACAGGCTAGGGCCAGAATGAAGATCCCTCCTAAAAGCACCAAAAGTCTTTTCATGGTAAGCCTCCTTCAGCATCCGTAGTCATTTAGACTGTAGCCGTGTCTTTCAAAGGCTTTCTTCAGGCGTTCGCGGGAATCATTCGAAAGCTGGTAGTAGATCTCAAGGAATTTTTCGGCCGAGGCCTCCTTTCCACAGGCGGCCGAGAAAAGGCCTTCGCTTTCCTTGGCCGGTAGACGAGCTTCTCTGAGCATGATCCTGAGTTCGCCTTCCGTGCATAACTTCCTCTCTAGTTCCTTAGACCCTGCTCCCTTGGCTCCGATAATCAGCCAGGGACGATCTGGACCTCCGTAAGGGCAGTCTTTGTTGTCGTAAAGATAAACTCCCTTGCCACTACAAGCCGTAAGACCAAACATCAGAAGCCCCCAAACTAGAAGTTTTTTCATGATTTGTTCTCCTTGAAAGGTATGAGTTTTTCTAAAATTTCGAAGGTCCGAATTAAAGGCTGGCCACTTTTTTGGAGTTTGGAAAGGAGGATGGCCCCTTCAAGGACGGCTATGATGAAAAGGGCCAGATCTTCGGCTTTTATCTCCTCACACAAACAGCCTTTCTTTTGGGCTTTTGAAAGCACTTTGGCGAGTTCCTCTTGCCATTCTTCAAAGGTTTCCGCGATCAAGTCCCGAAGGGGGCCCTCGCGATTGGCCATCTCAAGGGCCGTGTTTCCAAAAAGACATCCTGTGCGAAAGCCTTCGGTCTTAAGCTTCTGGTAGACCATTTCAAGAAACCGTTTGAGGGCCTCTCGGGGTAAGCCCTCAGAAAAGGCCGTAGAAAGAAATAGTCGGAAATCTTGTCGGGCTTTTTTGAGGGTTTCCAGAGCCAAGGCCTCTTTGCTAGGGAAGTGGAAGTAGAGGCTGCCTTTGCTTATCCCGACCTGTTTTTCGATGTCCGAAATGCTAGTCTCAAGAATACCCTTTTCTTGAAAGAGCTTGAGAGTTTTTTCAAGGATCTTTTTTCGGGTGGCTTGGCCTCGCATTTTCTAAACCGACCGTTCGGTATATTTTAATTAAAAACAATCTTTCCTGATAAGTCAAGGTTGTTAAGATCTTGCCAGGAAAAGGCCTTTTAGGAGCGTCCTTTTAAGATTTTTTGAGCTCTTGAAAAGACTTTTATGGCACAGTATTCACCACACATGGTACAGGCCTTACTTTTCGAAGCTCCGCCTTCTATGCGATAACGTCTAGCCTTCTCGGGATCGAGCGATAGTTTTATCTGGGCCTCCCAGTCGAGGGCCGCCCGGGCTCGAGCCATGGCCAGATCCTTTTCGAAGGCCCCAGGAATTCCCTTGGCGATGTCGGCTACATGAGCCGCAATCTTCGAGGCGATTACCCCTTCCTTGACGTCTTCTACCGATGGCAATCGCAAGTGTTCGGCTGGAGTAACATAGCAGAGGAAGTCGGCTCCTGCGGCTGCGGCTATGGCCCCTCCGATGGCCCCCACGATGTGGTCATATCCCGGGGCAATATCCGTGGGAAGGGGCCCTAAGACATAAAAAGGGGCTCCGTGACAAAGGCGCTTTTCAAGCTTAATGTTGGCCTCGATTTGGTTAAGAGGTACATGCCCCGGCCCTTCGATCATCACCTGGACGCCAGCCTCCCAGGCCCGTTGGGTAAGTTCCCCCAAGATGATGAGTTCCTGAATCTGAGGGCCGTCGGTGGCGTCCGCGAGACACCCTGGTCGAATACCATCCCCTAGGGAAAGGGTCACTTCGTATTCGCGAGCGATCTCAAGCAGACGATCGAAGTTTTCGTAAAGAGGATTTTCCTTGTTATTATAGATCATCCATTCAATGATGAAGGAACCGCCCCGGGAGACCACTCCCAGGACCCGTTCCTTGTTTTCCAGCCGGGTAAGGACCTCACGGGTAATGCCGCAGTGAACGGTCATGAAATCCACGCCGTCTTCAGCGTGTTTCAGGATGGCTGAAAAGATCTCGTCCACCGTCATCTCCACAATGGCCTTGTGTTTGACCTCTACGGCCTCCACGGCCGCTTGATAGATGGGCACTGTCCCTAGAGGCACCGGACAGTGTTCTCGGATGAGTTTTCTTACCTCGTCTATGGGACCCCCGGTGGAAAGGTCCATAATGGTGTCCGCTCCGGCCTCTAAGGCCACCCGAAGCTTCTCGAGCTCCTTTTCGGGATCCGGAGCATCCTTGGAGGTCCCTAGATTGGCGTTGATCTTGGTTTTCAAGCCCTCACCAATGGCGCAGGGTTTTTCCAGTCGGTTTTTTCGATTCCACGGTATGACTACCCGTCCCGAGGCCACCCCCTCCGAAAGTCTTTCGGCAGACACCCCCTCTCGTTCGGCACAAAACCGCACTTCTTCCGAAATTTCCCCATGCGCGGCCTTTTCTTTAAGGGTCATCATTCCTTGTTCTCCTTTTCACGAATTAGACTTTAATTTTACTCCATTTTTCCGGAAGTCGACAAGTGAAACTTTTATTTGTGAAAAAAGTAGCAAATATCTAGGGGGTTTCGAGAACGATGAGGTCTTGGCCTTCAAGCTCTTTCAACCTCACGTTTACATGTTCTTCGGGATGTGTGGGAATGCGGAAGCCCACGTAGTTAGGTTCGATGGGTAGTTCTCGGTGACCTCGATCTACCAGGACGGCCAGTTCCACCCGTCGCGGTCGACCGAAGTCCATGAGGGCATCCAGGGCTGCGCGAGCCGTTCTACCGGTAAAAATAACGTCGTCCACTAGAATGACTACCATGTCATCAATGGGTACCGGAATCTCGGTGCTCTTGACTTCCGGATGGAAGGAGATCCGGCTCCAGTCATCCCGGTAGAGACTGATGTCAAGAGTTCCTACGGGAAGCTTTATCCCTTCGATCTCGGCAATCTTTTTTTGAATTCTCCGGGCTATGGGGACTCCACCGGTGCGGATACCTACCAGAATGAGGTTTTGACAGCCTCGATTCTTTTCGATGATTTCATGGGTAAGGCGGGTGAGGGTACGTTCTATCTCCTCCGCCCCGGCCAGAAGTCTTTCTTTCATAAAAGATAATAAACCCTTCTTAATAAACTTTGACAAGGGGAAAGGCCTGCGATAGATGATTGACGAAGGGGAAGGGGTGGAGTTTACTTGGCAAGAACTTACGGGAGGTGAAAAATGGGGCTCAAACGCACGCATCCTTGCGGTATTTTGTGTACAGATCACCTTGGCGAGGAAGTGATACTTTCTGGTTGGGTCTTGAGACGCAGGGATCATGGAGGAGTGATCTTTATCGATCTCAGAGATCGATCCGGAGTGGTCCAGGTGGTCTTTGAACCCAAGACCGCCCCAGAGGCCCATGAATTGGCTCATAGTTTGAAGCCGGAATATGTTCTCTCCGTGAGAGGTCGGGTGAGAAGGCGTCCGGAGGGCATGGAAAATCCTAAGCTCCCCACCGGGGAGATCGAAGTCGAGGCCCATGAACTTGAAGTCCTCAATACCTCTAAGACCCCACCTTTTCCTCTGGATGAGGAGGTTCCGGTCTCAGAGGCCTTGAGACTCAAGTACCGCTATCTTGACCTTCGACGCCCTGGAGGGCTCGAGCCCCTGATCTTTCGTCATCGAGTAGCCCAGTTGGCTCGGCAGTTCTTGAACGAACAGGGTTTTCTCGAGATCGAGACCCCTTTCCTTACCAAGAGCACTCCGGAGGGGGCTAGGGACTATCTAGTGCCCTCCCGACTCTATCCCGGTAAGTTCTATGCCCTTCCTCAGTCACCTCAGCTATTTAAACAGATCCTCATGGTAGCCGGAGTGGAAAGATATTATCAGATCGTGCGCTGTTTCCGGGACGAGGATCTGCGGGCCGATCGCCAACCGGAGTTCACCCAGCTTGATCTCGAGATGTCCTTTGTGGATGAGGAAGACGTGATGGGCCTAATGGAAGAGCTCATGGTTTATATCTTTCGGGAAACCTTGGGAGTAGAACTGAAAAGACCCTTTCCGAGAATCACCTATGAGGAGGCCCTTTCCCGTTATGGGACTGATCGTCCGGATCTACGTTTTGGTCTGGAACTTGTAGAGGTTTCAGACATTTTTCGGGGAACCTCTTTTAAGGTCTTCGCGCAAGTCCTAGAACGGGGCGGGATGATCAAGGGCCTCTGTGCGCCTTCGGATTTCTCGCGAAAAGAACTTGATGAGCTTACGGCCTTTGTGGGGGAATTCGGGGCCAAGGGCTTGGCCTGGATCAAGGTGCGGGAAGACGGCTTTCAGTCCCCCATAGTCAAGTTTTTCTCGGAGGAGAGCTTACAAAAACTTCGTGAGATTTTTAATCCTAAACCTGGTTCTACTCTCTTTTTTGTGGCCGACGATCCCTCGGTGGTAAACGAAGCCCTTTCTGAGCTTCGCAAACACCTTGCCGAGCGCCTGGATTTAATTCCGGAAAAGGACTTCAAATTTTGTTGGATTGTGGATTTTCCCTTGGTAGAATGGGATGAAGATGAGGGGCGGTATGTGGCCGTGCACCATCCTTTTACCTCTCCCAAAGAGGAGGATATGCCTTTTCTAGAAGAAAATCCCGAGAGGGTGCGCTCCCGGGCTTATGATCTGGTCTTAAACGGCATTGAAATCGGAGGGGGTAGCATCCGTATTCATCGCAAAGAGGTTCAAGATAGGGTTTTCAAACTTCTTAAAATCTCGGAGGAAGAAGCCCAAGAGAAATTTGGCTTCCTGCTTGAGGCCCTGGAATACGGAGCTCCGCCCCATGGGGGGCTGGCTTTTGGCTTCGATCGCTTGGTGATGCTCATGGCCGGCAGAAACAGTATCCGGGAAGTGATCGCCTTTCCTAAAACACAGAGGGCTCAGTGTTTGCTTACCGGGGCTCCGGCACCGGTCACCATGGAGCAACTCATGGAGGTTCATCTCCTTCCGGGCTGGGAGGAGGAATAATTGAGCCGATTTATTGTGGTCTCCAATCGGCTTCCGGTAACTATCACGCAGGTGGAAGATCAATTTCGTTTCGAGCCCAGTGTGGGGGGGTTGGCGACGGCCCTCTCTTCGGTGGTGACGAACGAATCTGCCCTCTGGCTCGGCTGGCCCGGCCTCCCTGAGGAGGACTTTTCCGGTCAAAAAGAAGAGGTTAAGGCCTCTTTATTAGAGCTTAGGTGCTTTCCGGTGTGTCTTTCCCAAGAAGAACTGGAGACGTTTTACTACGGTTTTTCTAACCGTACCCTCTGGCCCCTTTTCCACTACTTCCTGCAGTACACGATCTTCGATCACCGTTTCTGGGAGGGATACCGATCGGTAAACGAAAAGTATGCGGAAGCCATTCTTTCGATAGCCGATGAGGAAGCGATCATCTGGATTCATGATTACCAGTTATTGCTCCTTCCCGGACTCTTGAGAGAGGTCCTCCCCCGGGCTACCATCGGCTTCTTTTTACACATTCCTTTCCCGTCCTACGAGGTCTTCCGGGTTCTACCCTGGCGTCGGGAAATACTGGAAGGCCTCTTGGGAGCAGATCTTATCGGTTTTCACACCTTTGATTATGCCCGACATTTCTTGAGTAGTGTTCGTCGGCTTCTGGGCTATGAACACGAGTTAGGACTTATTGTTACCGGAACCCGGGCCGTCAAGGTGGAAGTCTTTCCCATAAGTATCGATTATCGCAAGTTTTCCGAGGCCCCGGCTGATCAGGAGGTTCGGGACCGGATTGAGAAGATCCGAAAAGAGCTAGGAGATCGCCGAATCGTCCTTTCGGTGGATCGTTTGGATTATACGAAAGGTATTCCTCAACGCCTTTTGGCTTTCGAAGCCTTTCTTGAGCGCTATCCGGAGTTTAGGGAAAAGGTTATCCTCATCCTGGTGGGAGTACCCTCTCGCACGGAGGTGGAGCACTATCAGGAATTGAAAAGCGAAGTGGATGAGCTCATCGGACGGATAAACGGGCGTTTCGGGACCCTGGGCTGGACGCCTATCTGGTACCTTTCTAGAGTCCTCCATTTCAAAGAGCTCGCGGCCCTTTATTATCTTGCAGATGTGGCCATGGTTACCCCATTGAGAGACGGCATGAATCTTATCGCCAAAGAATATGTGGCCACTGTGCCGGAAGAAAAAGGGACTTTAATTTTGAGTGAAATGGCCGGAGCCGCGGCCGAACTCTCAGAGGCCATCTTGGTGAATCCCTTCAGTCTTGAAGACCTCGTGGGAGCCTTAAAAGAGGCCTTGAGCCTTCCTAGAGACGAACGGCTGGTTAGGAATCGTCGAATGAAGGAGAGGTTGAGGCGTTACGACATTCATCGCTGGGCCAAGGAGTTTGTGCAGGCCTTAGGCGAGGTCAAGAAGACGCAAGAAAACTTTGTATCGTTCCTTTTAACGGGATCCGAGAGGCAAAAGGTGATTTCGGCCTTTAAGAGATCCGAGAATCCCATCTTTTTTCTTGATTATGATGGAACGTTGGTCTCCTTTGTGGGGCGACCAGAGAAGGCCTTCCCCGATCCCGAGTTGAAAGACCTCCTGCGAGGGCTTTCAAAAGTGGCCCGGGTGGTTTTAATCAGTGGACGGGACCAAGAAACCCTTTCGAATTGGTTCGGAGATCTACCTATTTCTTTGGTGGCCGAACATGGAGTCTTTATCTGGGAGGATGGTAAATGGTTTGTTACCGGGGATTTTACTGAGGACTGGAAGGAAACCGTCCGTCCCGTCCTTGAGCTTTACACGGATCGTACCCCTGGTTCCTTTATAGAGGAAAAACGATACAGTTTGGTTTGGCATTACCGGCTAGCGGAATCTGAACTTGGAGACATGCGGGCCCATGAACTAAAGGAGGCCCTCTTGGATCTGGTGCATCCGCTAGGCTTGATGGTGCTTGAGGGAAACAAGGTCCTGGAGGTGAAACCGCGAGAGATTAATAAGGGGGAAGCGGCACGCTATTTCCTTGAACGTGGGACTTACGATTTTATTCTGGCTATGGGAGATGACTGGACAGATGAATATCTCTTTGAGGCCTTGCCTTCGGATAGTTTTACGGTAAAAATCGGCTACGGCTTAACTAAGGCTCGTTATCGATTGGAAAATGTAAAGGGGGCCCGACAATTTCTGGAAGAAATGATAAAGGCCAAAAGCTGAGCCTTCCCGACCCTTTTGTGGTTAAAGATTGTGCCCTGGTCTCCATCTCTACCGGGGAAAAGGCTTACACCCTGGCGGAATTGGCTGAAAGACTCAAGAAGGCTGATCCAGCCTGTATCTATCATCATTTCTGGTCTAGGCATCTCAGGCCTTCTTTCGATCATCCCGAATTTCACAATGACTTTGCGGCCTGGGTGCACCAAGAAATTCGGGATCGGGTCCTGGCAGAAAGACTCAACCTTATAGCCCCCAACGAATACCGGGATATAGAGGTTTTACGGGAAACCTTGCTGGTTTATATCCAAGAAAGGATCTTTGAGGATGAATACCTCGGCTGGCGCAAGGCCGACAATCCCTTTTATTTCGTGAAGAGTCAGCTGGTAATCTTCGATACCGGCTTGAGGATTGAGTGGCCTTATCAGATAGCGGATGCCCTAGAATCCTTTTCCCCGGGCTCCATTTTTTTTCATTTTATTGATGCCCGCAGACGACATCCTCAAGGTCTTGACGACTTCAGAGATTGGATAAGTAAATTTCCCTCAGAATACAAACCTCTTGAGGATCTCATAGCTCGTGTAGATCCTTTCTTCCTCTCGCTTTACGAAATCCGAGATTTTCTAGTTCGACATATTCGGGCTTTTTGTGCCAAGATGCAAGCCAAAAGGGAGTTTTATGAGCGAAAAATTCGAGGATCTTCTTGAACGTTACGCCAAAGTAGCTGGTTCCGAGGTCATCGCCCAGCTTAAGGAACTCGGGGCCCGCCTTAAGGGATCCCGAGTAGTACATGTAAACTCTACGGCCTACGGGGGAGGAGTAGCTGAGATCCTGCATTGTATGATTCCTCTTATGCAGGCCTTGGGGCTTGAGGCCTCCTGGGAGGTTATTCAAGGAACTCCTGAGTTTTTTGAGGTCACCAAGGCCTTTCACCATGCCCTCCAAGGACATCGGGTAGATCTTTCCGAAAAGGACTTGGCGCTTTATGAAGAAATCAACCGCCGAGAGGCTGAAAGATTAGAGGAGAAGCTTCGAGATGCTGACTTTGTGATCATTCACGATCCCCAACCAGCCTATCTCATTAAATATTTTCCTAATCGCAAAGGCTATTGGATTTGGCGTTGCCATATCGATTTGTCTCGACCCTTTTATCCGGTCTGGCGCTTTCTGGAAAAGGTAATCGTACGCTATGATGCCAGTATCTTTTCCATGCCAGAGTTCAGTCAACCACTACCCCATCCTCAGTATATCATTCCCCCTAGTATTGATCCTCTTTCCGAGAAGAACAGGGATTTGACAGCCGAGGAGATCTTTAAGGTTTATCAGCAGTTTGGACTAGATCCCTCGAAGCCTCTGGTGGTTCAGATTTCTCGTTTTGATCCCTTTAAGGATCCGTTAGGGGTGATTAAGGCCGCAGAGATGGCCCGAAAATATGTTTCCTTTCAGTTGGTTCTGGCCGGAGGAGGAGCCGCCGACGATCCCGAGGGAGAAAGGGTTTATCAACAGGTCCTTAAAGCCGCCGAAGGTAAAGAAGATATCTATGTCTTTAAGCTTCCTCCTACAGCTCATCAAACTATAAACGCCCTTCAGCGAGCCGCAGATGTCGTCTTACAGAAGTCTTTGCGAGAGGGTTTCGGTCTTACGGTGACCGAAGCCATGTGGAAGGGCAAACCGGTGATTGGGGGGGCTACTGGAGGGATCAGGCTACAGGTAGTCAACCACCATACAGGTTTTCTGGTGAATACTCCTGAGGGAGCGGCCTTAAGAATTCGCTATCTACTATTTTATGAGGAAAAACGGCGAGAGATGGGCCACAAGGCTCGAGAATTCGTGCGTCAGAACTTCCTCATTACCCGGCATGTGAGGGATTACCTTTCCCTTATGCTTTCTATTTGTATGGGGGCTCCGGATCGCTTGGAGCTTGAGACCGTAAGTGCCTGTGCTTGGCCATCCGGTAAGCAAGCCGGACCGCCGCTATAAGGCTCTGGGGGCTGGCCTTTCCGGTACCCGCGATATCATAGGCTGTGCCGTGATCAACGGAGGTCCGAATAATGGGAAGTCCTAGGGTGAGGTTTACTCCGTCCTGGAAGTGAAGCAATTTGAAGGGAATGAGACCTTGATCGTGATAAAGGGCGATAACCATATCGAACTCTCCAGTTGCGGCCCTGAAAAAGAGGCTGTCCGCGGGATAGGGCCCGGAGAGCGGAAGGCCTTCCTTACGAGCTCTTTCTACCGCCGGTTCAAGGATCTCCTTTTCCTCGTTCCCGAAGAGTCCGCCCTCCCCGGCATGAGGATTTAAAGCCGAAAGGGCCAATCTCGGTTCTTCCAGACCTAGATCTTTCTTGAGGAAATGGTAAGCTAGACGGGTCACCCGCAGAATCTTTTCGATGGAAAGACTAGTCAAGGCCGCTTTTAAAGAAAGGTGGATGGTAACCAAGGCTACGGCGAGTCTCTCGCCGTAAAAGGCCATGGCGTACTCTCGGGTTCGGGTAAGTTCGGCTAGCATTTCTGTATGTCCGGGATAGGGTTCGCCAACGGCCTGAAGGCCCTCTTTAGAGATGGGTGCGGTCACGAGTCCAGAAAGTTGGCCTTCAAGACAGAGACTTACGCCTTCTTTGATGTAACGTACCATGGCCCGGAAACCATCCAAAGAAGGTCTTCCGGGCTCTATGTCTAGATTAGAAAGTGGGAGGATACTGATTTCTCCGGCACGGGCCTCTAAAGGAGAAGAAACTTTGCGAAATGGAAAGGATAGACCCATCTTTTTAGCCCTCTCATAAAGTACTTGCGGATCTCCCAAGACAATTACGGGCGAACTTAATTCCCGCAGTTCTTTGGCGGCCTTCACGATGACATCTGGCCCGATACCTGCCGGACAACCCATGGTGATTCCGAGCCTAATCATACTTGTCAAGCCCTCCTCTCCGGGTTAGGAGTTAGTTTAACTTGGAGATCAAGGAGGCGTAATATGCGACTTTCGCAATATTTTTTGCCCACCCTGAGGCAAGAGCCGGCTGAGGCCGAGGTGGTAAGCCACAAGCTTATGCTGCGGGCGGGCATGATCCGAAAGCTGGCCTCTGGGATCTATACCTATCTTCCCTTTGGCCTTAGAGCCCTCCGCAAGGTTGAAAGGATCGTACGGGAGGAGATGAACCGGATTGGGGCTCAGGAAGTGCTCCTGCCTCTGGTTCAGCCGGCGGAGCTCTGGCAGGAGACCGAGCGTTGGGAGAAATATGGTAAGGAACTCTTGCGCTTCAAAGACCGCAAGGAGCACGACTTCTGCCTAGGGCCTACCCACGAGGAGGTTATCACAGATCTCGTGCGAAAGGAGGTCCGTTCCTATCGGGATCTCCCCTTGATCCTTTACCAGATCGCTACCAAGTTTCGGGACGAGATTCGGCCTCGTTTTGGGATCATGCGGGCCCGAGAGTTCATCATGAAGGACGCCTACAGTTTTGACGCTGACGAGAAAGGCTTGAATCGCACCTACGAAAGGGTGTATGAGGCCTACAATCGTATCTTTTCCCGTTGTGGGCTTCGGTTTCGGGCCGTACTGGCCGATACCGGTGCTATCGGCGGAAACGAATCTCACGAGTTTATGGTACTCGCCGAGACCGGGGAGGATACGCTGGCCATCTGTGAGGCCTGTGGATACGCGGCCAATGTAGAGCTCGCCGAAGTCAAAACCGCCTACCGGTATGAGGAGGAGCCGGAAAGGCCTCTAGAAAAAGTCTCTACCCCCGCCGTGCGCACGGTGGAAGAGGTTGCTGAGTTTCTTGGGGTTTCCCCCGCAAGGCTGGTGAAGACGCTCCTTTACGTGGCCGACGGGGAAGTGGTGGCGGTTCTTATTCGGGGAGACTACGAGCTGAACGAGGTCAAGCTCAAAAATCTGCTTGGAGTGGATAGCCTTGAAATGGCGGATGCGGAGACGGTGGAGCGGGTCTCCGGAGCCCCGGTGGGTTTTGCCGGGCCGGTGGGCCTTAAAGTGAGAAGGCTGCTCGCGGATTTTTCTGTGCGCGGGCTTAAGAACTTTGTCACCGGGGCCAACGAGGCCGACGCCCATTATGTCAATGTCAACTACGGTCGGGATTTCCCCGAACCAGAGTTTTACGATTTGAGGGAAGTGGTCGAAGGGGACCCCTGTCCCCGCTGCGGACGGCCCCTTACCCTTACCCGGGGCATTGAGGTCGGCCATATCTTTAAGCTCGGGACCAAATACAGTGCCGCCATGCGGGCCACCTTTCTGGACCGAGAGGGGAAGGAACGTCCCTTTGTGATGGGCTGCTACGGAATCGGGGTCGGTCGGACGGTGGCCGCGGCCATCGAGCAGAACCACGACCAGAACGGGATCATCTTCCCTGAAGAGATTGCCCCTTTTAAGGCCATCGTCCTTACTCTGGGGCCCGAGTCCCAGCTCATGGAGACTTCGGAGAACATTTACCGTAGACTTTCGGCGGAGGGGGTGGATACCCTATGGGATGACCGGGACGAGAGGCCCGGAGTCAAGTTCAAGGACGCCGATCTTATCGGTATCCCTTACCAAGTGATTGTGGGTAAGAAGTTTCTTGAGACCGGGAAGGTGGAGCTCAAGGAGAGGGCTACCGGTCAGCGGGAAGAACTTGCGCCTGAGGAGGTGGTTTCCCGGATGAGGGATCAAAAGTGAAGATCTTTGTCCTTTCCCGACCCGAGTCCTGGGAGAGTTTCAGAGAGATCGTCCAGGTTCTCCCTAAAGACAAGTCTTCTTACAAGCTTCTCGTAAAAGGGGCCGGGGTTACCCGTTGTCTCCGATGCGAACCAACTCTATTTCCCTATTTTCATCAGTTCGTGCTGGATGGAGGAAGGGCTTACATTTGTCGAAAATCGCTCAAGGCATTCGGAATTCCGGAGAACCGGCCCCCGGATCTCTTTGAAAGGGTGACCGATGGACAGCTGTGGCTCCGGAACCTTTCTGAAGAGGGCTTTGAAGTGGAGGAGCTTTGATGTTGTTTTTCAGCCCCTTTACCTTTCTTTTTGTTTTGGCCTTATTGGTGTTGCTCTTTTTAATTTTTCTTCTTGTCCACATTGGACTTATCACTATAGCGGCTGGAAAGATTGGGCTTACCCCAAACCAGATCTTTTTGTTCTTGCTGGCCTCTCTTATCGGCAGTCATATCAATATACCTTTGGCCCGCATCCGTCGGCAGGTGCATCCCCTGGAAGAAGAGATTGTGAGATTTTTTGGTATTCCCTACCGGGTGCCTCCCTTGGCAGGGGCCTCTTATACCGTAGTGGCCTTGAACCTTGGTGGTGGACTCCTTCCGGTCCTCATCTCACTATATCTTTGGTTTAAGCAAGGTTTCTTGGTTACACCGATCTTCGGAATAGGGCTGGTGGCCTTTGTGTGTTATCGCCTAGCCCGTCCGGTGCCGGGGGTAGGGATAGCCATTCCACTTCTCATTCCACCACTGGTAGCCGCTTTTTTTGCCCTTCTTTTCGCACCTGAAAAATCACCGGCGGTAGCCTATATTTCCGGAACGCTGGGAACCCTTATAGGGGCGGATTTGCTGCATTTGAAAGACATCACTAAGATAAGGGCCCCGGTAGTTTCCATCGGAGGCGCTGGTACCTTTGATGGCATCTTTCTTACCGGGATAGTGGCTGTTCTTCTAGCGTGATTCAGGTTGCCAAAACCCGAGAAAGAAGGTAGAAGTTTTCTCATGCTACCGAACCGCAGCGGACATTTTGGGCCTTTCGGTGGACGTTTCGTCCCCGAGACCCTCATGCCGGCTCTCCACGAGCTTGAGGAGGCCTATCGCAGGTTGAAGAGGGATTCTGCCTTCCGTAAGGAGCTCAACTGGTATCTCCGGGAATACGCCGGACGGCCTACGCCACTTTATCCTGCTAAGAGACTTTCTGAGGCCCTGGGCGGGCATCTCAAGATTTATCTCAAACGCGAGGATCTCCTCCATACCGGAGCCCACAAGATAAACAACACTTTAGGGCAGGTACTCCTCGCCAAACGCATGGGCAAACGCCGTATTATCGCCGAGACCGGTGCCGGTCAGCACGGGGTGGCCACGGCCACGGCCGCAGCCCTCTTAGGATTGGAGTGTGTGGTTTATATGGGGGCTAAGGACACCGTGCGCCAGGCCATGAACGTCTTCCGTATGGAACTTTTAGGAGCCAAAGTGGTTCCGGTGTATTCCGGAACCCAGACCCTCAAGGATGCCATCAACGAGGCCATCCGGGACTGGGTAACCAACGTGGAGACCACTTTTTACGTCATCGGTTCCGTGGTGGGTCCGCATCCTTACCCCATGATGGTCCGGGATTTTCAAAGCGTCATCGGACGGGAGACGCGGCGCCAGATCCTCAAACTTGAAGGACGGCTACCCGACATGGTGATTGCCTGTGTGGGCGGGGGCTCTAACGCCATGGGTATGTTTTATCCCTTTGTGCGGGATCAAGTAGTGAAACTGGTGGGTGTGGAGGCCGCAGGAGAGGGTCTTGATTCGGATAAACATTCTGCCACTCTCTCGGTGGGAGAGCCCGGAGTGCTTCACGGCATGATGACCTATCTCCTTCAGGATAAGGTGGGCCAAATCAAGGGGGCGCATTCCATAGCCCCGGGCTTGGATTATCCTGGGGTGGGGCCGGAGCACGCCTTCCTCAAGGAGGTTGGCCGTGCGGATTATGTAGCGGTGGATGATGAGGAAGCCCTTTCAGCCTTCCGGCTCCTTTCGGAGACCGAGGGCATCATCCCGGCCCTCGAGAGCGCTCATGCCGTGGCCTATATTGTGAAAATCGCTGATAGGCTTCCAAAAGGGAGTATCGTAGTAGTGAACCTTTCCGGCCGTGGGGACAAGGACGTGGCCGCGGTCAAGGAATATCTCGATAGCCGATCCGAGAAATGAATAAGACTTCCGGGGCGCAAAAGGTAAGGAAAGCCATTGAGACGGCCAACCAAGAGGGGCGGGCGGCTCTGATACCCTATATCTGTGCCTGGGATCCGGATATTGAAACCACCCGAGGCCTTTTGTGGGCGTTGGCCGAGGCTGGGGCTAGCGTGGTAGAACTCGGTTTTCCCTTTTCCGATCCTCTGGCCGATGGGCCTACCATCCAGGCCGCCACCCAACGGGCTCTTCGCCACCAGCCGAGTCTTGAGGCCTATCTTGAATTTGTGGCCAGCCTCTACGATGAGGGTTACCCCCTGCCCATTGTGATTATGGGCTATTACAATCCCTTTTACCGTTACGGCCTTAAAAGATTTGTTGAGGAAGCCCAAGCTGCCGGACTTTGTGGGGCTATTATTCCGGATCTTCCGCTTGAGGAGGCCCGTCCTTGGCTCAGGGAGAGCAAAAGACGGGGCCTTGCCAGCATAATGCTCGCAGCACCCACCACTCCTCCTGAGAGACTTCGGAGGATTGCTGAGGCTTCAACCGGGTTTCTTTATTATGTTTCGGTAGCCGGGATCACTGGAGCGCGGGATCGCCTTCCCGAGGACCTGGTCCTGAGGCTAGATCTGGCAAGAGAAGTTTCGCCGGTACCGGTGGCAGTGGGCTTTGGGATCGCTAAACCGGAACAGGTGCGGATGCTGGCCCCGCACGCGGAGGCCATCGTGGTGGGTAGCGCCCTGGTAAAGATAGTTGAGAAGGAGGGCCGGAAGTCCCCACGGACCATAAAAAACTTCCTGCAGAACCTGGTTTCGGCGGCTGAAAGAAGATGAAAACTCTCCGGGTTGAAACCGCGGAGCCCTATGAGATCCTTATCGAAGGCGGTCTTCTCACCGAACTCCCAGAAGATCTCCCTAGGGTTATAAATACTAGGAAACTCGCCCTTATCACGGATGAGACCGTAAAAGAACTTATAACCGAGGACCTGGCCCGGATTTTAGAGGAAGCCGGTTTCGAGACGAAAGTCTTCTCTTTTCCGGCCGGGGAGGCCTCCAAGCGGATGGAAACGGTGGTGGAGCTTGCACGTTCCATGGTAAGGGCCGGTTTTGACCGTAAGTGTGTGGTGCTTGGGGTGGGTGGCGGTGTGGTGGGGGATATGGCCGGGTTCTTGGCTTCCATTTACATGCGAGGGGTGCCCTATATCCAGGTGCCCACCACTCTCCTTGCCCAGGTAGACAGTTCCGTGGGCGGAAAGACCGGGGTGGATCTTCCTGAGGGGAAGAACCTTCTCGGGACCTTTTACCAGCCCAAACGGGTTTATATTGATTACGGCGTTCTTGCCAGTTTGCCCTGGGAACAGTTCCGAAACGGTCTGGCCGAGGTGGTTAAATACGGCTGTATCTGGGATCGCAGGCTCTTTGAGTTTTTGGAAAACCGAAGCCAGCTCCTTTTCCTTTACGATCCCGACACCCTGGAACATATCATTTGTGAGAGTTGCCGTATCAAGGCCGAGGTGGTCTCACAGGACGAGCGGGAAGCGGGTCTGCGTCGGGTGCTCAATTTTGGACATACCCTGGGGCACGCCCTGGAGGCGGCGCTGGACTATGAGATTCTGCACGGAGAGGCCGTTTCCGTGGGCATGGTGGCCGCGGCCAGACTCTCCGAGGCCCTAGGCGTGGCCGAAGAACCGGTAGCCGAAAGAATAGAGGCTTTGCTTGAAAGGCTTGGTCTTCCGGTGCGTTTTCCGAAGGAGGTCTCTGCCGAAAAGCTCCTTCGGTTTCTTGCTTCCGACAAAAAGGTCTGGCACGGTCGCCTGACAATGGTGCTCCTCAAACGGATTGGGGAGTTCGCCTTTTACGAGAATCCTCCGGTTGAAAAGATTATGGAAGTATTGGAGAAGTTATGAGAGAGGAGGTTTTATACTTCCTCAAGATGCAGGCCTCGGGAAATGATTTCATCCTGATAAACAATTTCGCAGGCCGGATAGCGGCTCATGAAGGCCCTGAGCTGGCCTGGAAGCTCTGTCGGCGGCGGCTTTCGGTGGGGGCCGACGGTCTGATTCTAATTGAACCCCCCAAAAAGGTTGGTAACGCCTTTGCCTGGCGTTTTTACAACGCCGATGGTTCCGAGGCCGAAATGTGTGGCAATGGTGGGCGGTGTGCGGCCCGGTTTGCAGTAGAAGAAGGCCTGGCGAAGAGCCCTCTGGTCTTTGAGACCCTGGCCGGTGAGATCCGGGCCGAGGTTTCTGGCTCTCGGGTCAAAGTGGAGCTCACCACCCCTAAAGATTTGAAACTTGGTTTGGAGCTTCCCCTTGAGGAGAAGAGCCTGGAGGCCCATTTTGTAAATACCGGGGTTCCACATACGGTCATCTTGGTAGAAGACCTGGAAGGTGTCCCGGTGAGAGAATTGGGGCGGAAAATTCGTTACCATGAAATGTTTTTGCCCGCGGGGACCAATGTGAACTTTGTAAAGGTCGAGCCGGAGGGAAGACTTTCCATTCGGACCTACGAACGAGGAGTAGAGGATGAAACCCTAGCCTGTGGTACCGGGGCTTCGGCTGCCGCTTTGATTGCGGAACGTTTGGGATTGGTTCGATCTCCGGTGCCGGTAAAGACTCGGGGCGGAGAGGTTCTCATAATCCATCTTGAGGGGGAGCGGGTCTCCCTGGAAGGCGAGGCCCGGAAAATCTACAGGGGCTACCTTTATCCTGAGGCCCTTTTGGACTAGTTTTTTCAAAAATTTTAAGTTATTTAAGAACTTAAAACTTCCGTGAAAAAGGAGGTTTTCCAATGCCGTGTGGAACGAAAAGGTGCAAAACCACTAAGACTAAAGGTTTTGATGCCCAGGATATCAAGGGTTCCTTGGTGGCTATCATCACCCCCTTTAAGGACGGCAAGGTGGACGAGGACGGTTTCCGGGCCCTTGTAAAATGGCATCTTAAGGAAAAGACCCACGGGTTGGTGGTGGTGGGTACCACGGGAGAGTCCGCCACCCTTAGCAAGGAGGAAAAGGCTCGTCTTTTTGAGATCGCCCTTGAGGAGGCCAAAGGTAAGGTGCCGGTCATAGCCGGAACGGGTACCAACAACACCGAGGTCTCCATAGAGCTCACTAAAATGGCCAAGGAGATGGGGGCGGATGCAGTCCTTATGGTAACGCCATACTATAATAAACCCACGCAGGAAGGCCTCTATCGTCACTATGAGGCCGTGGCCAAGGCCGTGAAAATTCCTATTATTCTTTACAATGTCCCGGGACGAACCTCCGTGAGCTTGGCTCCGGAGACTGTGGCGCGACTCTCCAAGATCAAAAACATCATCGGGATCAAGGAGGCCACAGGGTGCATGAAACAGGCCACGGAGATCTTCCGCCTCTGTGGTAATCGTTTCCGGGTCTTTTCTGGGGACGACTTTACGGCCTTCAGCCTCATGGCCCTCGGGGGACATGGAGTGATCTCGGTAGCGGCCAATGTGGTGCCCAAGGAGATGGCCCAGCTCATGGAGGCTTGTCTCAAAGGGAACTGGGATAAGGCTCGGAAACTGCACTTCAAACTTTATCCGCTTTTCAAGGCCATGTTTATCGAGACCAATCCCGTACCGGCCAAGACCGCCCTCTGGCTTATGGGCAAGATAGAGAGCCCGGAAGTGAGGTTGCCTCTGGCTCCCATGAGCGAGGCCAACGTGGAAAAACTCAAAGGGGTGCTTGCGGAATACAACCTGGTTTGAGAGCCCTAAGGGGGACACTCAATTAAGAGGGGAATATGAAACGGATTGTGATTTTATTTTGGGCTTTGATGGTTTTTTCGGCTTCGGGTATGGCCGGGATGGTCATCCAGGGTCGGACCTCTGATGGGGATACATATTATTGGGTTTGTCAGGATGGTTGGTCTCGGACTGGAACTGATCGTTATTACGTCATCATGGATGCCAATCGGCAGGTGAGCTACACCGTTATGGTGACAGAAAAGACCTATTACGAGACCACAGCCGCCGAGAGCCGGGAACGTCTAAGACAAATGCAGCAATCTATGGGAGCCTTTGCCAAACGTTTTGGAAAATTTTTCGGTGGTGGCCAGGCGGCCACGGAGGCCGAGCCGGCCAGGCCCCAGGTTACTTACAAGAAGACGGGCCAGAAACAGACTATTGCAGGTTATTTGGCTGAGCAGGTCATCGTTTTTGAGAACGGAAGACCTGTGCGAGAAATCTGGGTTTCCAAAAAACTGGCCCAGGATATGGCCAAAAGTTGTGATCTCAAGAAGTTTGCTGAAATGGTCAAGGCCATGGTCCCATCGGAATGGCAGGGGGGATTCAGTCCGCAAGGGGCCGAGTCTATGAGCTGGCTGACCAAGGAGCAGGAACTGGGGTATCCTTTAAAAGAGATCTATTACCAAGGTCAACGCGTTCAGGAAGTCACCAAAGTGGAAAAGAAGGAACTCCCGCGGAGTTATTTTTCCGTGCCTGCGGGGTTCAAGAAGATGTCCTCTTACGGCGGAGGCTATCCCGGAAATATACCACAGGGAGGAGGTATGCCATGGTAAGAGCCATTGTGGCCGGTGCAGCCGGACGCATGGGGACCACCATCATACGCAATATTTTAAAGACCGAAGGTATTGAGTTGGTAGGGGCCTTCGAGCATCCCAAGAGTCCAGCGGTGGGCAAAGATGTGGCCGAAATCCTTGGACTTTCCGAAAAGACCGGCGTGGTGGTGGAGGACGGGCTGGAAAAGGTGATCGAAAAGGGCGACGTAATCATCGACTTCACCTTTCACACCGCTTCTCTGGAGCACGCGCGTATAAATGCCCGTTACGGCAAGGCCATGGTGATCGGGACCACGGGTTTTGCCAAGGAGGAGCTTTCCGAGGTTCATGAGTTGGCCCGGAAAAACTTCCCCTTGGTGCAGGCCTACAATATGAGCCTCGGTATCAATCTGCTTTACAAACTGGTAGAGGTCGCCACCCGCATTCTCGGAGAGGATTTTGATATCGAGATCGTAGAGGCCCACCATCGCATGAAGAAGGATGCTCCCAGCGGTACGGCCATCGCTTTGGCCAATGTCATCGCTAAGACTCTGGGCTGGGACGACTCTACTTTCCGTTTCTGCCGGGAGGGGATCATTGGTGAACGTCCTAAGAAAGAGATCGGCATCCAGACCATCCGGGCCGGAGAGATTGTAGGGGAGCACACCGTACTTTTTGCCGGGCCGGGGGAAAGAATTGAGCTTACCCACCGGGCCGCCAGCCGCGACACCTTCGCCCGAGGAGCTGTGAGGGCTGCCATCTGGGTAGCGGACAAGGCCCCCGGAGTCTATGATATGCATGACGTCCTGGGTCTGAAAGAGGTCTAAAGATGGCGGTCACCAAAGAGAAAGTCTTAGAAATCCTCCGGACGGTAAAGGATCCCGAACTCAATCGGGATCTGGTCTCCTTGGGGATGATCCGGGAGGTAAAGGTCGAAGGCGAGCTGGTCAAGGTAGAGGTGGCCCTTACCACCGGAGGTTGTCCTCTTAAAAAACAGATCGCCGACGAGGTGAAGAGGGCGGTCTCCACGCTTCCGGAGGTTTCAGAAGTAGAGGTCGAACTTTCGGTCATGACACCGGAGGAACGGGCCCGGATCTTCGGAGCCAAGCCCAAGAAGGAACATCTTGGTATCCGGGACGTGCGGTTTGTGCTGGCGGTAGCCAGCGGCAAGGGCGGGGTGGGCAAGAGTACCGTGAGCGTGAACCTGGCGGTGGCCCTGAACCTCAAGGGGTTTAAGACCGGGATCATGGATGCCGATCTTTACGGTCCTAACGTTCCTCTTCTCATGGGATTTGATGAGGCAGAACGCCCGGAGGTCGTGGCTGGGAAGATTCAGCCTCTTGTGCGGCATGGGGTCAAGGTAATGAGTTTCGCCTTTCTGGCTCCTCCGGGCCAGCCCTTTGTCTGGCGAGGGCCGCTGGTAGGAAAGGCCTTACGCGAACTCGCAGAGGTGGTGGAATGGGGGCCGCTTGATTTCCTGCTGGTGGACCTTCCCCCGGGCACCGGAGACGCCCCCCTTTCGGTGTGTCAGACTTATCAGCCCAAAGGGGTAATCATGGTCACCACGCCTCAGGAGCTCTCGGTGGCGGACGTGAGACGTTGTGCCAAGATGTTTGAGGACCTGAAGGTGCCGGTACTGGGCTTGGTGGAGAACATGGCCTACCTGCGGCTTGAGGGACGGGAGGTTTCGGTTTTTGGTGAGGGGGGAGGCGAGAGACTATCAAGGGAACTGCGAGTGCCACTTCTGATACGCATTCCTCTTGCCCCGGAGGTCAATCGTTTAAAGGAGCCGGTGGTGCTCCATTCCGAGACCGAAGCCGCAAAAGCGTTTCTTGAGCTCGCCGACAAGGTTATAGAAAGCGTTTTCAAGAAATGACCCTTTATGACCGTCTACTAGAGGTGACCCTGCCGCTTGCAAGGGGCAAGGTTATTGAGAGGCTTTGCATCGGTCTCGGTTATACTGCGGTGGAGATCTCCGGAGGTCAAGTCGGTCTGGCTTATACCCTTTTTGAGTCCGGTTGCTGTGAAATCCTCCCGAAGGAACTTACCTTTTGGGGAAAACCGGCAGATTTGGTCTTGAGGGGGCTTCTTTCTTCTCATTCCTTAGAGACCACTATTGCTTTGGCTACGGTCAATGCCCTTCTCAATAATCGCGAGCTTTCCTTTCTCTATGGGGACACCCTTTCGGTGATTTCTCCTAAGCCCGAGGACGAAGTAGCCATGGTAGGCTACTTTGAGCCCTTGGCCCGGAAACTTTCGGGGCGAGTAAAGGCGCTATGGATATTTGAGAAGGGCGAACGACATGGGCCGGGACTGCTTTCTGAGGCCGAAATGCCGGAATATCTACCACGGGCAAGTTTGGTTTTTATTACCTCTGTAACCCTCATTAACCGTACTTTAGAGGATATTTTGGGTCAAATCAAAAGGGCCCGGGAGGTCGTGCTTCTTGGGGCCAGTACCCCGCTTGCTCCGGAAGTTTTCAGGTTCACACCGGTGACCCTCCTTTCCGGGGTGAGGGTTCGTCAGAAAGAAAGGATCTTTCGCCTGGTGGCTGAGGCTAAAGGATTCCCGGCCTTGAAAGAGGGGCTTGAGAAGGTCAATCTCCGGGTATGAGCCTCCCCAGGTTCTTTGCACCTGAAATTGTGCCAGGCGAGCCTTGTCTTCTTTCTTCCGAAGAAGGCCACCATTTGCGGGATGTACTACGCCTAGGGCCCGAAAAAAGGATCTTCCTTTTGAACGGTCAGGGCCAGGAATGGGAGGCCAGGGTGCTGGAGGTTGCAAAAACACAGGTTTGGGTGTTCCCGGAGAATCTTCATCGTGCGGAACCAAAGCCAGATTTTCGCCTTGAGCTCCTGATGCCCCTTCTTAAGGGAGGTCGCTCGGAGTTCTTGGTGGAAAAGGCTACCGAACTTGCAGCCACTAGGATTATACCCGTTTTAAGCCGCTATACGGTGGTCAAGCCCGTTGAAAAAATAAAAACACGTCTTCAAAAGCGAGCCATCCAGGCCCTCAAACAAAGCGGACGTCTATGGCTTCCGGAAATCGAAGCGCCACGGAAACTTCAGGAAAGCCTTGTTCGATTAGAGGCCTCTTACCGATATTTTGCTTATGAGAGAGGGGGAATACCTTTAGCTGAGGTTTTCGAATCTTTTGAGATTTTTCCGGAAAGACTTGCACTGGCCGTGGGGCCGGAAGGTGGATTTTCTGAAGAAGAGGTGAGGCTATTTGAGAAATTTGATTTTGAGGCTTTAGATCTCGGACCTTACATCCTGCGTGCCGAGACCGCGGTCCTTTTTTTGCTTTCCGTGTGGCGTTACCAGGTCCTAAGAGTTCAAGGCCGCCCCTCAAATACGCTATAAAGCTCTCGGTAGAGCTTGCATTCTTCAATGAGTTTATCGTGCGGCCCTTCGGCTACGATCTGGCCTTTGTCTAGTACTACGATCTTATGGGCCCCCTTTATGGTGGATAACCTGTGGGCGATGACAATGGTGGTTCTCCCTTGCATCAGGCGGTAAAGGGCATCTTGGATCAGTTTTTCGGAAAGGGGGTCCAGATGGCTGGTGGCTTCGTCCAGGATCAGGATAGGAGGGTTACGCAGAATAGCCCGGGCGATAGCCAAACGTTGTTTCTGGCCTCCAGAGAGGGAAACGCCGCCTTCGCCAAGGAGGGTGTGATAGCCCTGAGGCAGTTTTTCTATGAATTCGTGGGCATTGGCGAGCCTGGCAGCTTCTTGGATAGCTTCTGGTGAGGCTTCCGGATCGCCGAAGGCGATATTTTCGGCCACAGTGGCGTTAAAGATGACTATCTCTTGGGAAACGATACCGATGAGGGCCCTCAGGGATTCGAGATCGAATTCTCTCAAGTCCGTTCCGTCAAGTAGGACGCGACCTTCAGTGGGATCATAAAAGCGGGGGATAAGAGCGGCCAAGGTGGATTTTCCCGCTCCGCTTGGTCCTACTAGGGCCGTGACCCGTCCTACTGGAATCTCAAGGGAGATATCTTTGAGGGCCAAACTTTCGGCTTCAGGGTAACGAAAAGAGACGCTTTCGAGAAAGATATGCCTTTTAGGAGGATGGGCTTTAAGTGTTCCTCCTTTTTCTTCGGGGAGGGTAAGTATCTCTTCAATTCTTTCCCAGGCGGCTTGAGCATCTGAGAGTCCGGTGTAAGCCCGGGCCATTTTGCGTATCGGGGTGAAGAGCATGAGAATGGCAGTCAATACCGAAAAGAAGGCCCCCGGTGTAAGTTCACCTTTCATGATAAGGGAGCCCCCGTAGGCAATAATCATCGCCCCTCCAAGCCCCGTCATAAGGTCCACCAAGCTCTTTGAACCTTCTCGGTACTTGGTGATTTTGAGTAAAAAACGGGCATACCGGTCAATTTCTCTTCGGAATAATCGAAGGACTCCGGTTTCGCGGCCAAATATTTTTACTTCTCGAATGCCGGTAAAAGTTTCGGTTAATCGATGCGAGAGCTCTCCTATAGTTCTCTGGGCTTTTTTACGGGCACTACGAACGCGACTTCCCAGTTTGCGAGCTCCGTAAGCAATAAAAGGCATTAAAATTAACGAAAAAACGGTGAGCTTAATACTGCGGGAAAAGGCTACCCCTATGAGGATGATTATGCTGAATCCTTCGAGCAAAAAAACCGTTAAGACGTTACTTAAAATGGGTTCCAACACCAGAGTGTCATTTAAGACCCTGGAGAGGTGTTGACCTGTGCCTTCGCGGCTTACCAACGCCAGAGGAAGATGAAGGATCTTACGATAGAGGTTTACTCTCATATCATTTACCATTTTCAAAGAAGCCGTCCGCATGAAATAGGCCTGAAGTAAAGAAGCTACCCCTCGCAACGAGAAAAAGAAGAACACCCCCACGGGTAACAGTTTTAAATATAGATAGTTTTTCTGGATGAAGACTTGATCCATGACAGGTTTTACCATCCAAGCAATGCCTCCCGAAGTGAGAGAGGCCAAAAAGGCAAAGATAAGGGAAAGCAATACGTAATACCAGTAAGGCCTAAAGAATAAAATAGTTTTTACTAAAAAAGAACTTTTGTTTTTTTTCACTGGATTTTATCCTTTATGGCTTCAAAGCTTTGGCCGGCTTGGATGGCTTTTACGATCTTTCGGATACGGGCCAGGCGTTCTGCGCTTGAGGGATGGGTGGAAAGTATGTTCGGCGGTCCAGGGGGGAGGACAGCGGCCAAATGAATCCAGACCTGGGCCGCTTGTTCGAGATTGAAACCTGCCCGATAGATATACCAAAGGCCATAGAAGTCGGCTTCCCTTTCCTGATCCCGAGAAAATTTGAGAAGGGCGAAGTTGGTGCCTAACTGATAGACATCTCTTGCAGTCTGACCGGCGAGGGCATAAATACCTATTCCCAATAGATCCCTCAAGGTCATAAGGGCCATCTGCTTTTTAAGGTGCCCTCGTTTGAGATGCGCCAGCTCGTGGCCTACCACCGCCGCCAGTTCGTTGTCGTTCGTAAGTACCCGACATAGGGCCGTGGTGACGTGCAGGCGGTAGTCGGGTGTAACCCAAGCGTTGGGCTGAGGGCTGTCCACAATGCGGAAGTCTACGGGCCGGGTCTGGATGACCAGGGATTTTAAATTCAATCTTTGCCCTGTGGTAAGCTCTAGTTTTATGGGATGCTCTAGACTTATTTCCTGGGAGAGTAGCTTGCGGATAAGCATCCCTCGTTGAAGACCTTGGTTCTGGTAATAGGGGTGTACAAAGGTTACCAGGATTCCTTTTTCCGGAAGGTTTTCGTTGAAGATTTCCGAAAGGGCCTGATCTACTTCTTCCGGCGTCCTCGCGAGGTCTACCCCCTTTACTAGGAACCAGGGATAAGGTTTTTCCTGCTCGGTTTGTGGGAGGATACGGATTAGGAGTCGGCCTACACGTTCCTCACAGGTGAAATATTCCTGAAGTTTAATTTCCCAGATTTCGGCCTGAGATCGACGGATCTCCTCCGGACTTACCGGAGGGCCGGTTTGGACGGCGCAGGAAGTGATTAAAAAGAGCCCCAGAACTAGAAGTAGTAGTTTTAAACGGCTCAAAATCTTTCCCTTTCAGCCATTTCGATTAATTTGGCAATACGATCTTCGATAGGGGGGTGAGTGGAAAACAATCTCATGAGGGTTTCACCGGAAAGCGGATTGACGATGAACATTTGGGCTTGAGCGGGATTAACGTTAAGGGGGAGCTGTCGGTTCCAGGCCTCGAGTTTTTCAAGAGCCCGAGCAAGAGAAAGCGGGCATCGGCAAATCCGGGCCCCGGTGGCATCTGCGAGATATTCTCGGCTGCGACTGATGGCAAGCTGAATAAGAGAGGCCGCGATAGGGGCTAAAATAATGGCTACTAGGGCCGCCAGCAAGCCCAAGGGATGGCTACGATCTTCATCATCTTCTCCGAGACCCCCGAAAAATAGGGTCCACTGTCCCATATAGGCCAAATAAGAGATGGCCCCTGCAATTACCGCCGCGATGGAAGAGATCAAAATGTCCCGGTTTTTAATGTGGGCCAGCTCATGCGCCAGAACGCCCTCAAGCTCCTCTCTGGTCAGGAGCCTCCGGATACCAGCCGTAACCGCTACGGCGGCATTCTGGGGATTACGCCCGGTGGCAAAGGCGTTGGGGGTTTCCGCGGGAATGATATAGACGCGGGGTTTGGGTAGGCCGGCCTTGCGGGCGAGCTTTGCCACCAGGGCGTGGAGCTCCGGGTCTTCGTGTTCCGAGACCGGACGAGCCCCACTCATGGCCAAGGCCAGCTTGTCCGAAAACCAATAGGCCGAGAGGTTCATAAAAAGGGCTATCACCAAGGCCAAAGTAGCTCCGGATTTCCCTCCTATAAGGTCGCCTACGATGATGAAAAGAACGGTTAACGCCGCTAGTAAAACAAAGGTTCGCAAGGTGTTGTTCAACATAGGAGAGAACACCTCCCTTCTTTCAGAAATTTTTCAACACATAATTATAAGGTCTTTTGGCCCGGCTACCAGAGTCCTAGGAACTGATGGCGACGCTTGACAGGAAACCTGGCAGGAAGCTACTTTTATATACCATGAAGGAGGCTTATAGCCTTTCGGAGCGGCATGAGCGAGTTCTGGCCCTGGTTACGGAGAAGTATATTGAGACTGCGGCTCCGGTAGGCTCACGGACAGTGGCCAAAAAGTTTCTTCCCCCTCTTTCGCCAGCCACCATACGTAACGTGATGGCAGATCTCGAAGAACTTGGGCTTCTTAGTCAACCTCATACCTCCGCTGGTCGTATCCCTACAGAGGAAGGCTTTCGTTATTATGTGGAGCACCTTTTGGATCCAGAACCTTTGCCGGAAGAGACCCTTGAGACCATTGAGAGGAATCTCTCCCAAGAAGAGATTGCTGAAAGCTGGGAGACCTTGCTCAAAAGCGTCAGTCATCTATTGTCTGACCTTTCTGGGTTTCCAGTTATCGTTACTGCTCCCAAACTGGAGTATGAAAAGCTTATAAAGATCGATTTCGTACGTCTTTCGGAGCGCCTGATCCTCACGGTGGCGGTCAGTGCTTCGGGAATGGTCATTCATCGCCTCATAAAGACTCTTCGGGATTTTTCGATAGAAACACTGGAAAGGCTTTCGGCCCTGCTGAACGATAGGCTTCCTGGGCTTACCTTGAAGGAAGTAAGGGAGGTCTTGTTTTCCGAACTACAAAATGAAAAGGCCCTTCTTGAGGATCTCCTGCTGGCCCTCTGCGAAAGTCCGGAGGAGCCCTTTGTAGAGGGTATTAACAGACTTCTTGATCTTCCAGAATTTCAAGATTTGGAAAGACTTAAGGAGATACTTAAAACCTTCGAGGAAAAGAGTCTTCTTCTCCAATTGATAGATCGTTGTCTTGAGGCCCGAACCCCGCAGGTTCTGATCGGTGCGCCCAGCCCTCAATGTCCCTTCAAACAATGTGGGGCCATCGTGGCTTCTTACAGTTGGCGAGATACTCCCGTGGGTGGGGTGGCTATTATAGGTCCAATGCGAATGGCCTATGCCCGTCTCATTCCCCTGGTAGAGTATACCACCCAACATCTTTCCCGGACCCTGGACAAGCTTTCCCCCCGGACTTAAATTCTTGGCGAGGAAAGATTAATTCTGGCAAAAGGAGAGGCTTAAATGGTAGAGGTGCGTGAGCTTTCTGAAGAAAAGGAGCCTGAGAAATCTCAGGAAAATCTTGAAGCGCAAGAAGGAGAAAGGGCAAAAGAAGAACCTAAAAGGGTAACCATTACTGAAGAAGAATATCAACAACTCAAAGAAGAATGTAAACTTTGGCAGGAAAGGGCTCTGCGTTATGCGGCCGAGGTGGAGAATCTCAAGAAGTCTTTTAAGCGGGAAAAAGAAGAGTTTTCAAAATATGCCTTGGAACAGCTCTTCAAAGAGCTTTTGCCCTCAATAGACAACCTCGAACGAGCCCTTGAGGCCGCCGAGAAGTCGCAGGATCCTAAGGGCCTCATTGAAGGCGTGGCCCTGACTTTGAAGGGACTCCTCAATGCCATGGAAAAGTTTGGCCTCTCGCAATTTGAGACCGCTCTTGGAGAGCCTTTTAACCCTCATCACCATGAGGCCTTGCACGTGGAAGAGACGGAAGAACATCCAGAAGGTACTGTGGTGAGGGTTTATCAGAAGGGCTACCGCCTCCACGACCGGATTATAAGGCCGGCCTTGGTGGCGGTGGCCAAAAACAAGAAACAGGACGAAGGTAAAGAATAAATCCAGGAGGAGGTAAAGGAAGATGGCAGAGAAGGAAAAAGCTACCGGTCCTATAGTGGGGATCGACCTTGGAACTACCAATTCCTGTGTAGCCATCCTCAAAGGTGGTGAACCTGAGGTTATTCCCAACCGGGAAGGCAGCCGGGTAACCCCTTCGGTGGTGGCCTTTCAGGAGAACGGAGAGATTTTGGTGGGTATGGTGGCCAAAAGACAGGCCATCACCAATGCCGAAAACACCATCTTCGGTATCAAGCGCCTTATGGGGCGCAAATACGAGGATTCCGTGGTGCAGGAGTGGATGAAAAAGGTTCCCTACAAGATCGTGAAGGCCCCTAACGGGGACGCCCATGTGGAGATCCGCGGCAAGCGTTATAGTCCGCCGGAAGTCTCGGCCATGATCCTGCGGAAGATCAAGGAGGACCTCGAAGAATATCTGGGACAGCCCGTCAAGGATGTGGTCATTACGGTGCCCGCTTATTTTGACGATACCCAACGTCAGGCCACTAAGGACGCCGGTCGCATCGCCGGTCTCAACGTGCTTCGGATCATAAACGAGCCTACGGCGGCTTGTCTGGCTTACGGGCTGGACAAAAAGAAAGAGGGTACAGTGGCGGTCTTCGACCTGGGAGGCGGAACTTTTGATATCTCTATCCTTGAAATCGGCGAAGGTGTTTTCGAGGTCAAGGCCACTTCTGGTGACACCTTCCTTGGTGGAGAAGACTTTGATATGCGGATAGTGGACTACATCGCCGAGGAGTTCAAGAAGGAGCATGGCATAGACCTACGTGAGGATCGGATGGCCCTTCAGCGTCTTAAAGAGGCCGCAGAGAAGGCTAAAATTGAACTGTCCACTGTGACGGAGACTGAGATTAACCTCCCCTTTATTACCGCTGACGCTTCCGGGCCTAAACACTTAGTAATGAAGCTTACCCGGGCTAAGCTTGAAGCCTTGGTGGAGGATCTCATCAATCGTCTGGAGGAACCTTGTCGCATCGCCATGAAAGACGCGGGTATCACCCCTCAGGAGATAGACGAGGTCATCCTGGTGGGCGGGATGACCAGGATGCCCAAGGTTCAGGAGAAGGTCAAGGAGATCTTTGGAAAGGATCCGGTGAAGGGGGTAAACCCGGATGAAGTTGTGGCTATGGGGGCGGCCATTCAGGCTGGCGTGCTCAAGGGTGAGGTCAAAGATATCCTGCTGCTTGACGTGACCCCGCTTTCTCTCGGGATCGAGACCTTGGGTGGGGTCTTTACGGTGATCATTCCCCGCGGTACGACCATTCCTACTCGCAAGAGTCAGATCTTTACCACCGCGGCCGACAACCAGACCTCGGTGACCATTCACGTCCTTCAGGGTGAACGTCCCATGGCGGCGGACAACAAAAGTATCGCCCGTTTTGAGCTGGTAGGTATTCCTCCGGCTCCGCGCGGTGTGCCCCAAATCGAAGTTACCTTCGACATTGATGCCGACGGTATCCTCCATGTGACTGCCAAGGATCTGGGAACCGGAAAAGAACAATCCGTGGTAGTCAAGCCCTCTTCTGGTCTCAGCGAAGAAGAGATCCAGCGCATGATCAAGGAGGCCGAAGCTCACGCCGAAGAGGATCGGAAGCGGAAGGAACTCGCCGAGGTGCGCAATCAGGCCGACAGCTTGATCTACTCTACCGAGAAATCTCTGAAGGACTTGGGCGACAAGGTCCCCGAAGATCTGCGGAAGGAGGTGGAAGAGAAGATTTCCGAGCTTCGCAAGGCCTTAGAGGGTACGGACGTGGAGGCTATAAGACGGGCCAGCGACGAACTCACCCGGGTCTCCTATCGGCTGGCGGAGATGGTTTACAAACAGGCTGGGGCTCAGGGCACCGGAGGGGCTCAGGCCTCAGGTGGGACCGGTGCTGCTGGAAGCGGGTCTGAAAAGAAGGAAGGCGACGACATTATCGATGCCGATTTTGAAGAGATGAAGTAGTTCTATTATTCCCGTCTGTTGACCAGTCGGTGGGCGAGGTTGGTATAAGGATCATCTGAAGGCGGGGCCTCGCCCACCTCGCCTATTTTGGTGCGGATAAAAGGTTGTTCCTCTGACTTTTCTCCCTTCCAAAGAGGATAAATGATTCCAGAAAGCCGATGTATTACTATACCTTCCATAACGATGAAGACTAAAGCCAGAACGAAGCCGAGGACTTCGATGGGATCCTTGAAATAACCTCCAGCCGAGAGCATGGCCGTGGAAGCCGCTGGGGGATGTAGGATGTCGGCAAGCACCATGGCGAGGGCGGTTATCCCGACGGCTCCGCTCACAAAGAGGGTTTTGGTTAAACCGAACTCCGATTGCACGGCTTCTTCTGGAGAAAAACAGTAGAAAATAAAGTAGATCAAAAAACCACAGAGCATACCCGTAAGATGCCCTAGGAGGCAATTCCTGGGCCAGGACATGGCCCGGGCCGGGGCATAGAAGATCAAAAAAGCAGTTGGTCCTAGGGAAGGAAAGATCAAAGGCCAGGATAAAAAGAAGGCTATGCCTCCCAGAATCATTAGGCTCAGAAAACTGGTGATCAGGACGTAAATGGCTGTGAGTCGTTTGATATGTCCTCTGGTAACCAAATAAAAGAAACGTAGTCGGAAGATCTTGCTTATTTCCCAAAGAAAATCTCGCATTTTGCTGGTGCAGAATTTAGGAAATTTGCTATTATCTTAGCAATTATCTTAGCAAAAGCTCTATTAGAGGGGAAGAATGCTCGGTTGGTTTAAGAAAGTGCAGCAGTATGCTGTCCTCCTTACCGGAGATTTTGAGAAGATTTTTAAAGACTTTTCTCCGCCTCCTTTGCCCCAAATTATCACGCGCATCCTTGAGAAACTCTCCGATCCGGAAGTCTCCCCTATAGAGATAGCCCCTCTGATCGAAAAGGATCCGGCTCTTTCGAGTCAGGTCCTAAAGCTAGCAAATTCGGCTTATTACGGCTTGCAGCGTAAGATTAGTCGTATAAGTGAAGCCGCATCCCTGCTGGGACTCAAGGAAATCGAGACGCTGGTCCTTTCTTACGGGGTGGTTCGGGCCTTAGAGGACCCCGAAGTGGAGGGCTTTGATCTGAAGATCTTCTGGGAAGATTCCCTCTTCCGGGCCCTTTTCGCCCGTGAGGTAGCTCAAAGACTATCGCTTGAGGCCGAGGAAGCCTTTGCCGGGGCCCTACTTGAGGATGTGGCCCTGCCGGTTCTCCTTACCAACTGGTACGAAGGCTATCGCAAGGTTTACGAGAGGTGGCAGTCGGATCGCAGTCTGGCCCTCCACGAGGTCGAAAAAGAAGTACTTTCCTGGAATCACGCACAGGCCGGGGCCTGGGTGTTAAAGAATTGGAAGTTACCTGATGTTCTGGTCTGCTGCGTAGGTCTGCACGTAAAACCTTTGGTGGAGATCTCCGAGGTAGGTTTTCTCAAAAGCCCAGTGGGAGTTGTGGCTCTGGCTTCGCTTTTGCCTTCAGTATCGCGTCCAGAAAACGTGAAGCCTATAATGGAAAACGCTCCCTTGCTAGGTCTTTCTCTCGAGGAGGTGGCCGCCATTGCGGAAGAGGTTCTTGAGTCCTTCGAGGAGTTCGCGGCCTGTTTGGGTTTGGATATCAAACCCCCGGTAGAAGTGGTGAGAAACCTCAACGGATGAAGACCATTTCCTCCTCCCGCACCCCCCCGAGTCCGGGAAAATACAGCCCGGGCTCAAGGGTGACCACCTGTCCGACCTTGAATTTTCGGCGGCTGCGGAAGGAGACTGCCGGGGCTTCGTGGACTGCCAGTCCTAAGCCGTGTCCTAAGGAGTGGAGGTAGTTTTGGAGAACGCCGGCTTTTTGGAAAAAGGCCCTTACCTTGCGATCGGCCTCCCTTATTTTGAGACCGGGTTTCATGTGGGGCTGAGCCAGTCTCTGGGCCTCCTTTACTAGATGATGGGCCTCCCGAAGCCTCTCTGGTACTCGGCCTAGGAAAAAGGTCCGGGTAAGGTCTGAACAATAGCCACGATACTTCACTCCCAAGTCTACGATCACTACCTCCCCAGAGCGTAAGGGCTTGTCTTCCGGTTCCGCATGGGGGCGGGCGGCGTTTGGTCCGCTGGCCACAATGGGAGGAAAGGACGGCCCTTCTCCCAAGCGATGAGAGAGTTCCGTGATACGCCAAGCAATTTCCTTTTCCGTCCGCCCCGGTTGAATTTCCTTAGAAAGGATACGAAAGATCTCAAGGGCTAACTCTCGCGCTTTTTCTAGGAGTCTCATTTCTTCCTGATCTTTGACCTCGCGCCATTTCTCAATTACTCCCGAGACTCCAGAAAACTCTACCTTGGGCAAAACCTTCTTCAGAGCCTTGAGTCTTCCGCAAGAAAGGTAGTTTTCTTCATAAAGTAGGCCTTTAATTTTCAATCTTTCGGCTAGACTGGAAAGGGCTCTGGCCAGTCCCTTTCGGTAGATCACCGGTTCAAAGAGGGAAAGATTTTGGGCCTCTTCCTGGTACCTCGGGTCGGTGAGGATAAAGGCCTCGGAAGTGGTGATAAGTAAAAAGCCCGCGGATTCCGTAATGCTTACATCTTGAGGCGTATAACCGGAAAGATAACGACGGTTTTCAGGAGAGGATATGAGTATGCCATCGAATTTGTGACGCTTGAGCCATTGCTTGATTTTATTTAGTCTGATCTCGTACACCACAGACCTCTGCAAAGATCTTTAGGGCGAGAGTTTCTTTGGAGGCCTTAAAGACAAGGGGCTCCTTTCGCTCTCTAGAGAAGAGAAAGATTTCCGATTCTTCGGCCTCGAAGGCCGAAAGGTCGTTGGCTATGAGAAAGTCCAGATTTTTGGTCTCGAGCTTCCTGCGGGCGGACTCCATGAGTCTCTCCCTTTCCTCTAGGGCAAAACCAACCGTGATCTGACCGGATCTCTTTTGGGCCGAAAGAATGGTGGCTATGTCCGGGGTAGGGACCAACTTTATCTCTTGCGGGAAGGTCTCTTTTTTGACCTTTCCAGGCAAGGACTTTTCCGGTTTAAAGTCACAGACCGCTGCGCAAAAGATGGCTAGATCTACCTCTGGGAAGATCCTTTCAGCCGCCGCGAGCATCTCCTCCGCGGAGACTATCGGATAGGTCTTTACGGGCTTTGGTGGGCGTACTGCCAGCGGTCCATGAACAAGGTGAACTTCGGCTCCTAGAAGATAGGCGGTCTGGGCTAAGGCCACGCTCATTCGACCAGAGGAGGGGTTAGAGATAAAGCGTACGGCATCCATGTACTCTCGGGTAGGCCCTCCGGTGATGAGTACCTTTCGGTCGGCAAGGGGTTTTTCACAAAGAAGATAACCCACTTCCAACAGTAATTCTTCTGGAGAAGGTAATCTCCCCGGTCCTTGTAGACCGCAGGCCAGCTCACCGGTTTCGGGGGCCACTATTCGGTAACCGAACTCACGTAGGCGCCTTACGTTTTCCTGCGTGGCCGGGTGGAGCCACATGTTGGTGTTCATGGCTGGGGCCAGGAGCACGGGAGCCTGGGAGGCCATGATGATGGCCGTAAGGAGATCGGATGGTTCCCCCCGCGAGAGCTTGGAGAGGAAGGAAGCTGTGGCTGGAGCTACTACGATGACTTCCGCCCAGGTAGCGAGATCCGTATGAGGGATGAACCCCCCTTGAGGGGATAGAAAATCGGCTTGGGTGAAGGTCCGGTCCCGAGTCAGGGCTTCAAAAAGCAAGGGCGTTACAAAGGCCTCGGCTCCAGTGGTAAGTACGGTTTTGACCTGAGCGCCTTTTTTCTTAAAGAGTCTTGCCAGCTCCGCGGCCTTATAGGCCGCGATACCCCCACAAACCCCGAGGAGTACCCTGCGTCCAGAAAACATTAGGGATAGACCGTTTCTGGAGAAGACGTGGGAGACAGGACCTCACTAGCCCAGATCTTGACCTCGGTGTTACCCAGCCCGGTTTCTCGAATGTAGACGAAACAACTTCCGTTAGGTCTGCGAAAGGCTAGAAGGGTGTTTTTATACCGGATGCTTCCGACTTCCTCCCAACCTCGGGCTATGAGCTGCTTTTCAAAAAAGGTTACCACGGACTCTTGGGTTACCCGTCCTCTGAGCGTGATGACCCCACCCACAAAGGTAGCGGTTTTGACCACTAGGGTCTTCTCTTTTACGATTTCCAGGCCGCTTGGGAGGACCAGATTTGGAAAATCAGTATGTTTTAAAATGGGACGGGGCTTAGGGAGTGACGAAACTTTGCCCCCGGACCCCTGACTCTGAGCGGCACAACCAGAAAGTATAAGGACGAGACCTAAAAGGACACTTCCAAGGGTCTTTTTTAGCATATTTACCTCCCGCAAAAACAGACTCTATTTCTTTCTTAGCCTCAATTGGAGCTTTCTGCAATCCTTTTTAAGGTCGGTGATAGGGACTGCCAGAGAGAATAGTGAGGCTGCGGTAGAGGGCCTCGCAGAAGACTAACAGGGCTATCTCGTGATTGAGGGTGAGGGCGGAGAGGGAGAGTCGGAAGTCGGCTCCCCTGAGAATTTTATCGGCCAGACCATCCGGGCCTCCGGCAACGACTACGATTTCTCTCCTTTGTGTAAATAGTTGCCCTAAAAATTCAGAAAGCTGAGGAGAGTTCAAGATCTGGCCCTTTTCATCGAGGGTTATGACGTAGCTCCCGGAGGGAATATGCTTCATCAAGGTCTCGGCTTCTTTTTGTTTTCGAGCTTCCGGAGAACCGGTGGCCTTTACTTTGGGAAAGAGGGTCTCGAATTGTAGGAAAGGTTTGACACGGACTCGGTAAAAGTCTATACCCTGAGATACGAAAGGGAATTTAAGGGGCCCAGGGGCCATAAGTAGGAGACGAACCGGGAAACGCAT